>DATKDI010000049.1:0-96218 GCA_035512775.1 Actinomycetota bacterium
CTACCGCTCCAACGGAGCCAGGCTCGCCACCCTGTCGTCCTGGATCGACACCTACAATCGGCGCAGACCTCACACCGCGCTGGGTGGGCTCCCGCCGATCTCGCGGGTGCAGACAACGTAGGTGGGAACTACAGCTAGCCGTCCCTGCGGGCTTCGAGCTCGTCCAGCCGCTCAGTGGCCACCCCGTGGGCAGCGTCGGCCGCGGCCTCGTGGCCGGTGATGGCGCGAAGGAACTCGTCGCGGTCGAGCGCGAGAAGCCTGCTGTCGGTCGTCGCGATGACGGTCGCCGTTCTCGGCACGTCGCGGATCAACGCGATCTCGCCGAACGATCCACCCGGGCCGAGCGTCGTGACTCGGCGCCCACCCTCGATGACCTCCACGGCGCCCTCGACGATCGCGTAGAAGCGATCGCCGCCTTCACCCTGCGTGATCACGACGGATCCGTCCGGGACCGAGATCGGGATGAGGTTCCTCGCGAGACGCTCCAGCATCGGCGTCGGGAGCGGGGCGAAGAGCCGCGTCGAGCGCAGGAGCGCCATCTCCTCCGAGGGGATGCGGACCCCGACATCGAGCGCGACGAGGGCTCGGCGACCCAGCAGGGCCGCGGACGGCAGGAGCACGCCGGCGATCAGAAGGGTCCACCGGGGACCGAGCGCCACCACGAGGAGCGAGGCGAGGAAGGCCCCCACGCCTTCGCCGGCCATGTACAACGACTCCAGCACCCCGAAGGCCCTCGAGAGCTGCTTGTCGGGTATCAGCCGCTGCAGCATCACCCGCCCATTCACGTCGGCGAGCGCGCCACCCGCCCCGCTCATGGCAAGGAAGACTCCCGCGAGGGCGGGCTGGGCGGCGATCCCGGCGATCGAGAGCCCGCTCCACGAGACGCCCCATCGGAACGAGCGGGACGAACGCCACCGCGCCGCGACGCCGATCGCGAGCGCCGCCCCCACCACGGCGCCGATCCCGATCGAGGCGGTCAGGAAGCCGACACCGGCGTCGCCGGTGCCGATAACTTCGAAGGCCAGGATCACGATCAGCACGTCGACGAATCCCAGCTGGACCATCGCGAGCCCCATCGCCGCGACCAGGAGCAGCGATCGGCGGTCGCGCGCGACAGCTCGGATCCCGAGTACCGCCTCCGAGGCGACGACCCGGACGCCGGAGCTCCCCCCGCCGTGCGCGGGATCGGTTCGGACCCGGATCGAGGCGACGCTCACGGTGCCCAGGAGGAGCAACACGGCGAGCGTCGCATCCACGACGCCGGGTCCTGAGATGGATCCGGGCGCGAGACCCATCAGTGCTCCGGCCAGCAGTGGTCCCAGGAGGATGCTTGAGCTCTCCAGCAGTCCCGATGCGGCATACGCACTCGAAAGTTCCTCCGGTGTGCGTGCCAGGCGAGGGAGAAGAGAGGCGTGCGTCGGACGGACGAGCGTCATCACCCATCCGGCCGTGGTGGCCGACCCGTAGACGAGTGGCGACGGCGCGTCGGTGAGGAGCGCGACGGCGGCCAGCGCCGTCGTCGCGGTGAGCGAGGCGTACGCGAAGCGCAGCACCCGCTCGCGGCGATGTCGATCCCCCAGGACGGACCCGATCGGCGCGAGGATCGCGGCGGGGATCAGCTGCAGGAGGCTCACGAGGCCGACCATCACGCTGCCGCCGTCCTCATAGGCGTAGACGATCAACGCGATGAACGCGGCCCATTCGGTGATCGTGAACGCGACGTAGGCAGCCAGTGCTTTCGCGATGTCAGGTGATCGGAATGAGCTCCCGAGCGCCGTGAGCGATGTCCGCACGTCGGCGAGCACCCTCTTGACCGCCGATCCGCTCCTCGGTCCTTCCTCCGCCACGAGGGCAGGAGTCTAGGTCAGCGTTGCCCGTGTTGGGCTACAGTCGCCTCTGAAGAGCGGGCGCTTCGCGCACCTGCCCGCGCATCACACCACCCTCTCCTGAAAGGACCCCGGCCATGCCGCGTCGTGTCCTGATCATGGGAGCCGCGGGTCGCGACTTCCACAACTTCAACGTCGTCTACCGCAACGACCCCGCGATCGAGGTCGTCGCGTTCACCGCGACGCAGATCCCATACATCGACGACCGCATGTACCCGGCGGCGCTCGCCGGGGATCGCTACCCCGAGGGCATCCGGATCTACGAGGAGGACGAGCTGCCGCGTCTGATCCGTCAGCTGGATGTCGATGACGTGGTGTTCGCCTATTCCGACGTCTCGCATGAGCACGTGATGCACAAGGCGAGCGAGGCGCTCGCGGCCGGCGCGAACTTCCTTCTGCTCGGGCCCGGCGCCACGATGCTGAAGCCGGCCATCCCCACCGTGGCCGTGACGGCCGTGCGGACCGGCGTCGGGAAGTCACAGACCACACGTGCGGTCGCCGCGACGTTGAAAGAAGCGGGGAAGAAGGTCGTGGCGGTGCGGCACCCGATGCCCTACGGCGACCTGACCGCTCAGCGCGTGCAGCGGTTCGCGGAGCTCGAGGACCTCGACCGGCATCACTGCACGATCGAAGAGCGTGAGGAGTACGAGCCGCACATCGCGAGCGGGACCGTGATCTACGCCGGTGTCGACTATGCCGAGATCCTCGAGCAAGCGCAGGCCGAGGCCGACGTGCTTCTGTGGGACGGGGGCAACAACGACCTTCCCTTCTATCTCCCGGATGTCCACATCGCGCTCGTCGACCCGCTTCGGGTCGGCCACGAGACGCGGTACCACCCCGGAGAGGCCAACCTCCGTCGCGCCGACGTCGTCCTGATCAACAAGATCGATTCGTCGACACCCGAGCAGGTCGCTCAGCTCGAGGCGACGATCGCCGACACGAACCCGATGGCGACGGTCGTCAGGGCGAACTCCAAGGTGTCGGTGGACGACCCCGATGCGATCGCCGGCAAGCGGGTGCTCGTGATCGAAGACGGCCCGACGCTCACGCACGGCGAGATGAAGATCGGCGCCGGTGTGGTCGCCGCGCAACGGCTCGGCGCGGCCGAGATCGTGGACCCGCGGCCTTGGGCGGTGGGCACGATCGCCGAGACGTTCGAGAAGTACGACGTCGGCGCGGTCCTGCCCGCCATGGGGTACAGCCAGGGTCAGCTCGACGAGATGGCGAAGATCATCGACGCGGCCGACGTCGACCTCGTCGTGATCGGGACCCCGATCGATCTGCGGCACGTGATCGACATCAGCAAGCCCGCGGTCCGGGTGCGCTACGAGCTCGAGGTGCTTCCGGATTCTCCGCAACTGCTCGACGTGCTGGAGCCTGTGCTCTCGCAGCGGTCGTAGCCCGAACGGTCCGGTGAAGGGAGCCGCGGAACATGGAACGCGTCGTGGTCGCGCTCGGCGGCAACGCGCTGCTCCGTCGCGGGGCGGACGACACGTTCGAGGAGATGTGCCGCGCGGCCCGCGCCGCCGCGGAGCGGATCGCCGACATCGCAGCAGAGGGCTGGGAGGTCGTGGTCACCCACGGCAACGGTCCGCAGGTCGGCCGGATCCTGCTCCAGCAGGAGGCGGCTGCCAAGACGGTCTCGCCGATGCCGCTCGACGTCTGCGGCGCCGAGAGCCAGGGACTGATCGGCTACCTGCTGCAGGTCACCATCGGAGACGTGTTCTTCGAGCGTGGGATGGAGCGTCCGGTAGCCACGGTGCTCACGTTGACCAGGGTGCGTCCGAACGACCCCGCCTTCCGCAAGCCCACGAAGTTCATCGGTCCCTTCTACACGGCGGCCCAGGCCCGGAAGCTCGAGGAGCAGCGAGGCTGGGTGATGAAGGAGGATCCGCACGGAGGCTGGCGCCGAGTCGTGCCTTCGCCCCGACCGTACTCGATCGTCGAGACACCGGTGCTCACGAAGCTGGTCGCCGACGGCGTGATCGTGATCGCCGGCGGTGGCGGGGGCGTGCCGGTGATCGAGAAGGGCCCGCGGCTGATCGGCAAGGAAGGCGTCGTGGACAAGGACCTCGCGGCGGCGATCCTGGCCGCCGAGGTGGAGGCGAGCACCCTGTTGATCCTCACCGACGTGAAGAAGGTGCAACGAGGGTTCGGCACGCTCTATCCCGAGGAGATCGACCGGATGACCACCGACGAGGCTGCCGGGCTACTCGATCGGGGGGAGTTCGGCGCCGGCTCGATGGGACCGAAGATCCAGGCGGCGATCGACTTCCTCGAAGCGGGTGGCCGTCGCGTGATGATCGGAGAGCTCGAGGACGCCACGACGATCCTGCGTGGCGAGGCGGGCACCGCGATCGTGCCGTCGTGAGCACGCAGATCCGGGTCGCCACCTGGAACGTTCACGGCCTCCGAACCGGGGTCGAGGCCGTGGCGCGTGTCGTTCGTGGTGAGAGGGTGGACATCCTGATGCTCCAGGAGTCCGGGCCGCGCGGTCGCCTTCGCGCGCTCGGCGCGACCCTCGGGATGGTCGTCTGCCTCGACCCTCCCGCGTTCCCTCGTCGACGTATCCAGAACGCGTTGTTGGTGCGACCGCCGAGACAGGTCCGGTCGCATCGACTCGTCCGGTTCGACGGGGGGTCGCTCATCCACCCGAGGGGAGCGCTGATCGCCCGGCTCGACGACGTGACGGCCATCTCCGTGCACTTCGGGCTGGAGAGTGCGGAACGAGCGCGCCACGTTCCCCAGCTCCTCGAGATCGTTCGCGACGTCGAGCAACCCGTGGTGGTAGGCGGAGACCTGAACGCGCGTCCGGAAGACGGCTCGCCGGCGAGGATCGCGGCGAGCTATCCGGACGTGTGGACGGGTGTCGGCGAGGGAGGAGGATCGACGTACCCCTCGTCCGACGCAACTGCCCGGATCGACTACCTCTTCGCGGGTCCGGCTGTCCAGCCGCTCCGCGCCTGGACCGTCGGCGGCAGGGTCTCCGACCACCTCATGGTGGTCGCCGACCTTCGGATCAGCGAGGACTAGCGGGAACGCCGTGCTCGCACGGGGTTCCGGAAGAACTGGATCGCCATGAAGAGGCCGAAGATGGTCACGGCGCCCACCAGTAGCGACAGCAGCCCGATGAAGAACCACTCGAGGAATCCGTTGATCGCCAGCATCGCCCACATCCTACCGAGCGGGTGCGCGCCGGCCGTTCGGTAGGGTGGCGTCATGCGTCTCGGCGTCCTGACTGGCGGCGGAGACTGCCCTGGACTGAACGCGGTGATCCGCGCGGTCGTCCGCCGCGGCATCCGCGCCCACGGGATGGAGTTCGTCGGCATCCAGGACGGGTGGCGCGGTCTCCTCGATGACGCGACCCAGCCTCTCGGCATCGCCGAGACGACCGGCATCCTCCCTCGCGGGGGCACGATCCTCGGATCGTCCGGTGCGAACCCCTACCGGTTCGAGGACGGGCCGGCGAAGGTCGTCGCGACGCTCGAACGGCACGGCCTGGACGGGCTCGTCGCGATCGGCGGCGAGGGTACGCTCGGCGCGGCGGCGCGGCTGGCCGAGGAAGGGCTCAAGGTGGTCGGTGTCCCGAAGACGATCGACAACGACCTGGGCGGTACCGACGTGACGGTGGGCTTCCACACCGCCGTGCAGGTGGCGACCGATGCGATCGACCGCCTGCATTCGACCGCGGAGAGCCACGACCGGGTGATGCTCGTCGAGGTGATGGGTCGGAACGCGGGCTGGATCGCCGTGTACGCCGGTATGGCGGGCGGCGCCGACGCGATCATGATCCCCGAGCAGCCCTTCGACCTCGACACGGGCTGCGACCATCTCCGGCATCGGCACGCGAGCCGGAGCTCGTTCTCGATCGTCGTCGTGGCGGAGGGCGCCGTCCCCAAGGAAGGGACCCTGGAGCTGCCCGAGCCTCCCGTGGATGAGAACGGGTTCCCTCGGCTGGGTGGCGTTGCCTACCACCTCGCGCCCGAGATCGAGAAGCGGACCGGGTTCCAGACACGCGTCACGATCCTCGGGCACGTGCAGCGCGGCGGTTCGCCCGTGGCGTTCGACCGAGTCCTCGGAACCCGTTTCGGGATCGCCGCCGCGGATCTGGCTGCGGCGGGCGGCTGGGGCAGGATGGTCGCCAGGAAGGCCCAGGACATCGGAGATGTGACGCTCGCGGAGGCCGTCGCCCAGCGGAACCTGCTCACACCGGAGCTGTACCGCGAAGCCGAGGTGTTCTTCGGGTAGAGAGCCGAGGACCGGTTGTAGGGTCGACACATGCGCATCGGCATCCTCACGGGCGGCGGCGACGTCCCAGGGCTGAACGCCTCCATCAAGGCCGCGACCAACCGTGCCGTCGGCGACGGGCACAAAGTGGTCGGGATCCGTCGGGGCTGGGCGGGACTCCTGGAGCTCGACCCCGGCGACCCCGAGACGGTCCGAACCCACACAGTCGCGCTGGATCCCGACGTCGTTCGGACGATCGACCGGACCGGTGGCACGATCCTCCACACCTCGCGGACGAACCCGGCGAAGGTGCGTGCGTCCGACGAACCCGACTTCCTGAAAGCCGGCCGTGTGGACGACGAAGCGCGGGATCACACCCTGCACGTGATGAAGGTGCTGGATCACCTCGGGATCGACGCGCTGATCCCGATCGGTGGCGACGACACGCTCTCGTTCGCGCTTCGATTGCACGACGAGGGCGTCCCGGTGGTCGCGGTCCCGAAGACGATGGACAACGACGTCCACGGCACGGATTACTGCATCGGGTTCTCGACCGCGGTCACGCGAACGGTGATCTTCATCCACCAGCTGCGGACGAGCGCCGGCTCGCACGAGCGCCTCGCGGTCGTCGAGGTCTTCGGCCGGTACAGCGGGGAGACGTCACTCGTGTCCGCGTACCTCTCGGGGATGGATCGCGCGATCATCAGCGAGGTCCCGTTCGACGTCGAGAAGCTCGCCACGTTCCTGATGGACGACAAGCGGAAGAACCCCTCCCGCTACGCGATGACCACGATCTCCGAGGGAGCGCACTTCGTCGGCGGCGAGATGGTGATGGGAGGGAACGCCGACGCCTACGGGCACCGCAAGCTCGGCGGGATCGGGGCGCAGACCGGCGAGGCGCTGAAGGAGATCACGGGCGAGGGGATCATCTATCAGCAGATCGGCTACCTGATGCGCTCGGGCCAGCCCGATTCGCTCGATCTGATGGTGGCGATCAACTACGCGGTGATGGCAGCGGACCTGCTCCTCGAGGGCACGCACGGACGACTGGTCGCGTTACGGAACGGGAGCTACGTCAACGTGCCGCTCGAGGTCGTCCGGCAGGGCGTGAAGCGAGCCGACGTGGACGCCCTCTACGACGTGGACGAGTACCGACCGAAGATCCGCCACGTCGACGGCAAACCCATGTTCCTGTACTGACCGCCCGGCCGCTCTTGACCGGCTCTGGCAGTGGAAGGCATGCTTCGGGGCGCAAGCGCAGTTCACCCAAGCCGGGGGAGGAGAGAGCGGATGTCGATCCGCCGGTCGCGTCGTTCGAAGGAAAACGTCGTCTTCCATTGCCCGGCATGCTTCGCCGACCGCGTCGGCACCCTGCGTCGGGGGCCGTGGCGCGCATGGCCAGACGACCGTGCCGACGACGGCGATCACATCACGTGCACGGGCTGCGGCAGCCAGATCCATCCCTGCAATGTGGTCGACTCCGTCACGGCCACCGCGTTCAGCACGCGGTTGTTCTCCGGGGTGCGGAGCCTGATGGCGAGCATCGTGTCCGCCGGTCCCGTGGGCGAGAGCCTCCACGAGCCGGCCGTGGAGGCCGTTCGAACGTTCAGCTCGCTCCCGTACTCCCGCGGTCGGCTCCAGGAGGATCTCGCTGCCCCGGATCTCGGGAGTCGGCTACGCGGGGATCTGATCCTGCTGGCCGAGCAGCTGGACGCCCGGGCGGCGGACGTGTTGCTGGGCCGGGCCGCGCAGCTTGCGTCCCTGCAGGGCGGAGCGACCGAACCGCAGCGAGCGATCCTGAACGACGCGGCGACCTACTTAGGACGGGGGCGGGCTCGTCGCGCCGAGCGGTCGACGGCCTGAGCACCGGTCGTCGGTCCGGCTCCCGATACACTCGCGCGGGATGAAGCGCTTCCGCGTTGACCTGCGCTCCGACACCGTTACGAAGCCCTCCGAGGCGATGCGCCGCGCGATGGCGGAGGCCGAGGTCGGCGACGACTGGTACGACGACGATCCAACCGTGAATCTGCTGCAAGAACGCTGTGCGGAGGCGGTCGGCAAGGAGGCGGGGGCGTTCGTCCCCACCGGCACGATGGCGAACCAGATCGGGCTGCGGCTGCACTTCTCCGGGCCGGGCCACCTGGTGGCGGCGGCGGCCGGTCTGCACGTGACCAGCGTCGAGGTGATGACAGCCGCTGCTCTGGCCGGGATCGCCTACCGCACGGTCGACGCCGGCTCCCGCGGATGGATCGACGCCGAACAAGCCGCCCAGCTCCTCGAGCCGGACGATTTCTACGACGTCGAGGTGATCGACCTCCTGAGCGTGGAGAACACGGTCGGTGGTGTGGGCGGGCGCGTGATGCCGCTCGAGGAGCTCCGCGCCGTCCGGAAGGTGGCGAACGATGCTGGCGTCCCGATCCACCTCGACGGCGCCCGGATCTTCAACGCGTCGGCCGCGGCCGATATCGACGCGTCTGAGATCGCCGCGGAGGTCGATACCGTCATGTTCTGCCTCTCCAAAGGTCTCGGAGCCCCGATCGGCTCCGTGCTGTGCGGCCCCGCAGACATGGCGCGCGAGGCCCGCCGCCTGAAGATCCTGTATGGCGGGGCGTGGCGGCAGGCGGGGATCGTCGCGGCGGCCGGCCTGATCGCGTTGGAGGAAGGGCCGAGGCGCCTCCACGAGGATCACGAGAGGGCTCGCGACCTCGCCGAAGGGGTTTCGGAGGCCTTTCCGGGGGCGGTGGATCTCGAGCAGGTGGAAACGAACATGGTCTTCGTCGACACCGAAGCCGTGGGGCTGCCGATGCTCGACACGATCGACCGGCTGGCGGCCCTTGGGGTCGGCGTCACCCATTCCGGCGGCATGATCCGGATGGTCACCCACCTCGACGTCGACGACGCAGGTATCGAGGTGGCGCTGGAGGCTTGGCGCGAGCTCGCCGCACAGACGGCCGGGGCCAAGAACGAGGAAGGACGCGGGGCCTGATGGCGCTGTTCTCGAAGAACTATCCGCCTGAGATCGCCGCGCGCATCCCACCGGGCCAGCGGCTCGTGAAGACATGGCCGGTCCTGCACTACGGACCGATCCCGACGTTCGACGGGCAGAACTGGGACCTCGATCTCAGCGGGTTGGTCGAGAACCCGGTCACGCTCTCGTATCAAGAGCTCCGGGGGCTGCCGAACGTGGACGTACCCGCGGACATGCACTGCGTGACCGGCTGGACGACGCTGGACAACACGTGGCACGGGGTGTCGTTCCGGACCCTGATGGCGCTCGCGAAGCCGACCACCGACGCGAAGTGGGTGATCACCCACTGCGAGTACGGCTACACGTCGAACCTCTCGCTCGAGGCGATGGACGACGATGACGTCCTCGTCGCGTGGGCGAACGGGGGACAGGACCTCGAACCGGAGCACGGCTGGCCCCTCCGGCTCGTGGTACCGAAGCGATACGCGTGGAAGAGCGCGAAGTGGCTCACCGGCCTGGAGTTCGTGGACAAGAACAAGCGCGGATTCTGGGAGGTCCGCGGCTACCACACGCACGCGGAGCCGTTCGGGGAGGAGCGCTACTCCTATCAGGAGGGCCCGAGGGCAGAGCTGGAACCGTAGGGACGACCGGGGTCAGATCTCGCCGGCTCGAAGGACGGTGTCCCTCGATCTCGTCGGCGGACCAGCAGCGCCGCCACCCACCCCGAGATGGCGATGAGGCCGACCAGGCCCATCCCCCCGAGACCGCGCAGGGGTATCCCGACCCTGCTCCCCACCAACCCGAGGGCGCCCAGGATCGCCACGCCGAAGGCAGGGGCCACCGACGCGACCCCGAGAGCGGGCAGGTCGGACAGCGCGCCGGCCCAGCCTCCCCCCGTGAAGACGAGCACGGAGAGGAGGATGACCACCGTGAACGCCATCGCGATCGGGGCGGGGGCTCGAGGTGGCACGCCCGATTCGACGCTGCGCGGTGCCGGTCCGGAGATGAGGTGCACTCCAGGTCCGAGGGGAGTGCCGATGCCGGCCGGCCTCCGGAAGGCGTCCAGCGCGACCACGACGGTGCCGGGCCGGTCCTGCGCCGCGGGTGGGAGCCCGAGGTCCGGGGCATCCGGCCTGACCCGCGCGGCCACCATCGTGATATGCGGGAACCGATCGGGCGGCAACGTTGTCCACGCACGGTTGAACGGCGCTCGCTTGCGATACGCCTCCATGAGGATCACGACCCGGGTCTGGACGGGCAGCGGCTCGAGGTACGACGTCAGGGTGCGAAGTTGCGCGAACTCGTGCGCCACCAGGGTGGGGTCGCGACTCCACCAGACGGCAGCTCCGGCACTCGCGAGCGCGACGGCCGCGACGACAGCGAGCGAGGCCGGGAGGAGCGCAACGCCGTGTCGATCCGAACGCTCGACACGATCGCCCGCCGCGTAGGCACCCAGCACGGTCGCCGCGGGGATCGCGAGGGCGAACCCCGCCCAGCGATACGGGGGGAGCGGTAGATCGAAGACGAACCATGCCACCAGGGACACGAGCGCGATCGATGACCACACGCCCAGGAGAACGGCTGCGTGGCGCCGACCTCGCCGCCGGTCGAGCGCGAGCAGCGTCGTGCCCAGAAGGGCAAGCGGAAGGGATAGAGGGAGAGCCAATGCCGGAAGGCGGAGCTCGACCCGGTGAGTGAGACGCGGCCGACCCGGGTCGACCTCCGGCAGCCGCTGAGGGAGCTGGGGGGCAAGCAGCAAGCCGGCGGCGCCGAGCACCACCCCGAGGCCCAGCATCATCGTCAGTCGCTTGAAGGCCAGTCGTCTCGGATCGGCCGTCTCGGTGCGCGGGCGTACCAGCTGCACGACGGCAGCGGCTCCAAGGAGGGCGATGAACAGGGCGGCGAACATCCAATGGAGGAGCACCGCCCCGGCCAAAAGGATGGCACCCGCCCACATCCCCCGGCGCCCGCGCGCCACCATCAGCGCCATCACGGCGGCCCCCATCACGACGACGTCGAGGGCGAGGTTGGCGGCATACCCCACGGCCGTCCATGCGACGAACGCCGAGCCCCCCACGGCGAGGGCGACGGCACCGGAACGACGTCGTCGCTCCAGTGCTCCGTCGGATGCGAGGGATGCAGCGGCGAGGCCGAGCGCGGATGCGAATAGCGCCGGTGTCAGCCACATCAGTGACAGTGAGGAAAGTCCGGTCACCGATCGAAGCAGGCTCAGGACGATCGGGTAGCCGGGCCGATCGCCGAGTGGCTTCGGGGCGTTCGTCGTTTCAGGCGTGAGCGAAGCGATCCCCAGGTCGTGGACGACGTTCGTGCGCCAGATGTACCCGTATGTGTCCACGCCGAACGGCATCGTCGTCGGGTCGGACGTGAACGGCGCAAGGTAGATAGCCGCGATGAGGCCCGCGGGTGCGACGACCGCGAGCAGGGCGTCGAGCCAGCCTCGCCGAACCGTTCCCGGAGAGATGTGAGTCGGCCCGAACGACGCGGCGTCGGATGAGGGGGAATCTTCATCCGGAGTTGCCTGCTGAGCGACGGGCTCCTTCTCTCCGATGGATCGAGTCTACTCGTGAGGGCCGAGACTCCGCAGGAAGTTGATGTCGGCTCGCTGGCGGTCGACATCGCCGGGCGTCTCGAGCATCCACGGGACCGAGCCGATCAGCGGATCGTTGACCAACGCCTGCCACCCCTCCGCGCCGATCATCCCGTCGCCGATGTCGGTGTGGCGGTCCCGGTGAGCGCCGCGCTCGAAGACCGAGTCGTTCGCGTGGACGAGGGCGAGCCTCGAGGCGAGCCCTCGTGCACGAAGCTCGTCGGAGAGGGCGCCCACGCCGTCCGCCTCGTCGATCGGCACGCCGGCGGCGAAGAGATGCGCGGTATCGAGGACCAGCCCCAGGCGGTCGTCCGCGACCGCCGTGATGAGCTCCTCCGCCTCCGCCGGGAGCGATGCCACCGCCCCTGAGGTGCCGGCCATCAGCTCGGCCACCACACGCACCCGCTCCGCTCCCTCCACCGCCATCCGGTAGCTGGCGGCGGCCTGCAGCGCCGCGTCACGGCCCTGCGGGCCGCCGGCTCCGGTGTGGACGACCAGCAGGTCGACGCCGAGCAGGTCGCACGCGTGGACGGTTTCCAGCAGGAGTCCGCGCGTCCGGCGAAGGACGACCGGGTTCCAGGCGGCCACGTTGCCGATGTAGGAGAGGTGCGCGACACAGGGGCGCAGCCCGCTGGTCGCGAGCTCTGCGCGGAACCGTTCGATCTCGGCCTCGCCGTAACGTGGGCCTGCCCACGCGCGCGGGTTCGAGACGAAGATCTGGAAGCAGTCGGCGTCGCGGAGCCTGGCTTCCTCGATCGCCCCCGCGATGCCAGTCTGCCCGCGCCGGACGTGGGCACCGAGGATCACGCGTAGTAGACGGTAACCGTGGAGCCGTACCGGATCCGGGTGTCCGCACCTGGGATCTGGCTGACGACGTTGTTGCCACCGCTCCCCGGGACCGGCAGGGCGGTGAGCTCGAGACCGTGCTGCTCCGCGAGCGCCTTCGCCTCTTCCACGCTCATCCCGAAGAAGTTGGGGCAGTCGAAATACTCCGGTCCGATGGACACGGTGAGCACGATCGTGCTGCCCGGCTGGAGCTCCGTCCCGGGCCCGGGATCCGTCGCGACGACGTCTCCCCGAGCGACCTGCTTCGAGAAGTCCTCTTCGATCACGACCTCGAAGCCCCTGGCGCCCAGCGCCTTCACCGCCTTGTCCTGACCCATCCCGCGCACGTCCGGGATCGGGACGGGTTTGGGTCCGTCACTCACGAGGAACGAGACGGTCGAGCCCTTGGGGATCCGACCGCCGGCCGGCTGCTGAGAGATCACATGACCGAGCGGAACGCGATCGTCGTACCGGCGCCTCACCTCGCCGACGCGCAGGCCGGCGTCCCTGATCGCCTGCTCGGCTTTCTTCAGCGGCTTGCCCCTCATGGCCGGAACGGCGACCGGCGGGGGTCCTTTCGACGGGATGATCGTCACCGGCGTCCCCTGGTCGCGGGTGGCTCCGGCCGCCGGCCGCACCGCCCAGACCTGGCCTTCAGGGACCTCCATGTCGTACCTGCCCCTCGCGAGAACGACCTGGAAGCCGAGGGTCGTCAGGCGGTTTCGAGCCGACTCGACCGTCTCGCCCACGAGCTTGGGGATGACAGCGGTGTGCGGGATCGCGTAGGTCCATGTCCCCCAGGCGGCTCCCGCGACCAGCCCGAGGACCAGGATCGCGCCGACGAAACGCTTGAGGAGGCGACGCCGTCTCCTATGGCGCTCCATCCGGGGGATCGACCCTGTCGTCACTCGCAGCCCGACCTCGGTGGTCTCGCCTCCCTCGACGGTGATCGAGGGGAGTTCCCGGACCAGCGAGGAGAGTTTCCGCGCCGCGGGGAGTTGGTGGGCGATCGCGTCGAGATCCATACGCATCACGTCGGCGGACTCCGGCCGAAGCTCGCGGTCACGGTCCGTCGCCGCGGCCACGAAGCCGTCGAGCTCTTCCGGCAGGTCCGGCAGGAGCGATGAGGGGGCGGGCACGCGATCGGACAGGTGCTTGTACGCGACCGCCATCGCCGTCTCGCCCGTGAACGGAAGCTGCCCCGTGAGCAGCTCGTAAGCCACGATCCCCAGCGAGTACAGGTCACTCCGCGGGTCGGCGGGCTCGCCGCGGATCTGCTCGGGAGCGAGGTACTGGACGGTGCCGGTCACGGCGCCGGCCTGCGTCACTCGGCCGTCCGCGTAGGCCCGCGCGAGCCCGAAGTCGGCGACCTTCACCACCCCTTCCTGCGTCACCAGCAGGTTCTCGGGCTTCATGTCTCGATGGACGAACCCCTCGTGATGGGCATGACCCAGCGCGAGGAGCGTCTGGCGGAGGATCTCGGCTGCCTGCGCCGGCTCCATCCGTCCCTGCTCGTTCAGGAGGTGCCGCACGCTCGGTCCGCGCACGTACTCCATGACCATGTAGTACACGCCGTCCACGGCGCCCCAGTCGTAGACGTTGACGATGTTCGGGTGGGCGAGGCCCGCGGCGGCGCGGGCCTCGCGCCGGAACCGGTCGACGAACGCGGGATCGCCTGCGAGGGAGCGATGGAGCACCTTGATCGCGACCTCGCGCGCCAGCACGGCGTCATGAGCGCGGAAGACCTCGCCCATGCCCCCCGCGGCGATGCGTTCCACCATGTGATAACGGCCGTCGAGGGTGACGAATGCCTGCCCCCCACCGTGCGAGGGCGCCGGTTGCGTGATACTCCTTGCGATGGTGCTCTCCTCCCTAGGGAAGCGCTCAAGGGGCAGGTCGGAGCGCGTCCGGCGCATCGTAACGCCGGAGGGGGATCCAACCGTGGAAGCTGGGGAAACTCCGTCCGGAGGGCTCGGAGCGGAGCTCGATCGCATCGAGGCAGCCGTCGACGCAGGAGACACCGACCTCCGCACGCTCGGCTTCTGGCGGGTGGTCGCCCTGATCAAGCGCGACGATGAGCTGATCGAGCGGTACGCGGACCAGGTGGGCCGGATCGATGCGAAGGGGTTCCGCGCCGGTGTGCGATTCCGCATGCCGCTATGGGTTGGCATCGCGCTGATGCTGATCGCCGTGGGCGTGGGGATCGTCGCGGTCGCCCTCGCGTTGCGAGCCGGCGCCAACTCGGAACCCGACCAGGTCACGGCCGGTGTCGGCCTCGTGATCGGCGCCGCAGCGTGGGCGGCCGGCCTGCACTCGCTTGCCCACTACCTCGTCGGTCGGGCCGTCGGGATCCGATTCACGGACCTCTTCGTCGCGTTCCCACCGCCGCCGCTCCCGGGTCTCAAGACGGACTACGCGACCTACCTCCGAGCGTCGCCGGTCGCCAGGGCGTGGATGCATGCCGCCGGCGCCCTCGCGACGAAGCTGGCCCCGTTCGTTGCTCTCGCGCTCGCGCCGGCCGCCCGTGCGCCGGGCTGGGCGGTCGGGATCCTCCTGGGTCTCGGCATCTTCCAGATCGTGACCGACGTCGTTCTCAGCACGAAGGCGAGCGACTGGAAGAAGGTGAAGAGAGAGCTCGCCGTCGCCACTGTCCGGCGACGCGCGACCGGCTGAGCCGCTCGCCTGCTTGCCGCCTTGAGCCGCCAATCGGATACCCTCCACGTGCACCGGGGAGCTCGGAGATGGCCGGGCTGAGAGGCGGGACGATCCCGCGACCCGCAGGACCTGAACCGGACAATGCCGGCGGAGGGAGCATGGCCAGACTGGATCCGAGGACCCTCGGCGTCTATGTGGTGACCTCCGGGGCCTCCGTGACGGGTCGCAATCACCGAGCGATCGTGTCCGCCGCCGTCGAGGGCCGTGCGACGGCGGTGCAGCTCCGTGCGCCGGAGCTCGCCGACGACGAGCTCCTGCCGCTCGCGATGTCGTCGACTCAGGAATGCGCCGAGGCGGGCATCCCGCTCCTCGTGAACGACCGGGTGGAGGTCGCGATGGGCGCAGGGGCCGCCGGCGCGCACGTCGGCCAGAGCGACGACCCCGCGACCGCTCGAGGACGCCTCGGGCCCGAACGGATACTCGGGGTGAGCGTGGGGAACGCGGAAGATGTCTGGGTCGCCGAGATGGCGGGCGCGGATTACATCGGCGTGACCGTGTGGGCCACCGGGACCAAGCCGGACGCCGTCCCCATCGGGTTGGAAGGGCTCCGCGACATCACGGCCGCGACGGCGCTCCCCGTCGTCGGGATCGGGGGGATCCACGTGGGCAACGCCCGCGAGGTGCTGGCGGCGGGAGCGACGGGCATCGCCGTGATCGGTGCCGTCGCGGCCGCCGAGGATCCGGTCGAGGCGGTCCGCGAACTGCGGGCGTTGGTGGACGCCTTCCAGGAGAAGCGATCCGGATGAGCGACGAGCACACCGAGCAGCGGACGGGGAAGGTGACCGCGGAACTCTTCGAGCAGGTCATCCTCCGTCGATTGGGTGGGAAGGACGACCACGTCCTGGTGGGTCCCCAGCACGGGGTCGACGTCGGCGTCGTCCGGGTGGCCCGGGGAGTCGCCATGGCGCTCACCGCCGATCCGGTCTTCATCGTGCCCGCCTACGGGTGGGAGCGGGCGGCCTGGTTCGCCGTGCACATCCTGGCCTCCGACGCCTCGACGAGCGGACTGCCCCTGCGTTGGATGTCGGTCGACCTCAACCTTCCGCCGGCGATCTCGGATGAGGAGCTCACGGCTCTGTGGGAAGGGTTCCACGCGACCTGCGCGGATCTCGGCATCGCGATCGTGACCGGACACACGGGGCGTTACGACGGATGCGCGTGGCCCATGGTGGGTGGGGCGACCTGCATGGCGCTGGGACCGTCGGACGCGTACGTGACACCGACGATGGCTCGTCCCGGCGACGCGGTCGTCGTCACCAAGGGTGCCGCGATCGAGACGACCGCACTGTTCGCGGCCACCTTCCCGGACCGTCTGACCGCCGGGGTCGGTGAAGGGACCGTGAGGGCGGCAGATGCTTTGTTCGAGTCGATGACCGTGGTCCCCGAGGCGATCCTCGCCCGCGAGTTCGGACTGCGCGACGCGGGCGTCACATCGATGCACGACGCGACGGAGGGCGGTGTGATCGGCGGGTTGCTCGAGGTCGCCGTCGCCTCGAACAGGGGGATCCGGGTGGACCGTGACGCGATCCCCATCCGGCCGGAGGTGGCCGCGGTCTGCGACCACGTCGGGATCGATCCGTACACGGCCATCAGCGAAGGCACCCTCATCGCCACCGTGGTCCGCGATCGCGCCGATGCCTACGTCGCGGTGCTCGCCGGCGCCGGGATCGATGCGGCCGTGGTCGGCGAGATCCTGCCGAAGAGGGAGGACCGAACCATCGTGACCGGAGGTCGTGAGGAACCGCTCACCCATCCTGGGCTCGATCCGTTCTGGGGTGCCTTCGGAGCGTGGGCGGCGGATGCGGCCGTCGACGCTGGCGCCGGTCCCTGAGTCGCCCGCTACGCTCTGGCGCCGATGGACCTGATCTGCGTCGGCGACGTGATGCTCGATGTGCGGGTGGACGCGGGCGAGCTCGCCCGGGGAGGCGATGTACACGGGCGGGTCGCGCTCCAGCCGGGCGGGACATCGGCGAATGCGGCGGTGTGGGCCGCCGAGTCGGGCGCGGAGACACGCGTGCACGGCCGCGTGGGCGCCGACGTCGTCGGGAGGCTCCTTCGCACCGAGCTCGAGGTTCGCGGCGTCGATGCCGCACTTGTCGACGACGCCGACGCCCCATCCGGCACGATGCTCGTCGTGTTCGAAGCGGGTGAGCGCTCGATGGTGGCCGATCGGGGAGCGAACGCTCGGCTGGCGCCCTCGGACCTGCCGCCCGAGCTCGAGGCGGGTGCCGTGCTCGTCTCGGGCTACCTGCTCCTCCAGAGCGGCGCCCGCGAGGCGGGACTCGAGGCGATCCGTCGGTCACGAGCGCAGTGGATCGGGGTGGAGGCGGCGTCGTGGCCTCTGGTCGAAGCCGTCGGACGGGAAGGCTTCGATGAGCTCGCCAGAGGTGCGACGGTGATCCTCGCGAACGAGCACGAGGCGGAGGCGCTGACATCCATGGGGCCGGTCCCCGCCGCGCGCGCGCTCGGCGAGCGCTACCGGGCGGCCTGCGTCAAGCGAGGGGCCGCCGGCGCCGTGATGGTCGTGGACGGACGGATCTTCGAAGCGACGTCGGAGGTGGTCGAGGAGCGCGATCCCACCGGGGCGGGAGACGCCTTCGACGGTGTCCTGCTCGGCTCGCTGGCTCGTGGGATCGAGCCAGAGGAAGCGCTCGACCTCGCGTGCCGAGCCGGAGCGCGCGTCGCGGCCAGCGCATCGGTGTGGCCGGCGGTGGCGCGGTGAGCGCGCTCCTCCGTGTCGGCGATGAGGTTGTGTCCGCGCTCGCGGATCAACGCGCGGTGGTCGGCCTGGAGACGAGCGTGATCGGTCAAGGTCTGCCCTTTCCCCGCAACGTCGAGTGCATCGAACGGATGGTGGACGCGATCCGCAGCGCGGGAGCGGTCCCCGCGTGGGTCGGCGTGCTCGCGGGAGAGGTGGTGGTGGGGCTCACCGACGAGGAGCTCCGCCCGTACACCGAGCCGGGGCGAGCGGACAAGGTGGCGCGGCGCGACCTCCCGGCGGCGTGCGCGCGCGGCGCCCTCGGCGCGACCACCGTTTCCGCGTCGATCTGGGCCGCCGCGCGCGCGGGGATCGTGGTGAGCGCGACCGGTGGCATCGGAGGTGTGCATCCGGGTGAACACCTCGACGTGAGCGCCGACCTCGTCGAGCTCTCGCGCACGCCCGGGTTGTTGGTGTGCAGCGGCCCCAAGTCGATCATCGACCCGAGGGCCACGTCGGAGCGTCTCGAGGAGCTCGGCGTGACCATGGTCGGCTACGGGGTGAGCCGGCTGCCCTTCTTCTTGACACGGGAGGCACCGATCGACCTGGAGCATCGCGTGGACACTCCCGACGAGGCCGCCGCGATCCTCGCCGCGGCGATCGATCTGGACACGCGCTCGACCATCCTGTTGTGCAACCCGATCTCCCCCGCGGTGGCGATGGATCCCGCCGAGGTCGCGAACGTGACACGCCGCGCGGAGGAGCGAGCCGCGACCGAGGGCATCCGGGGGAGGGCGCGCACGCCCTACCTGCTCGCCGCCATCGCCGAGCTGACGGAGGGACGCTCGATGGAGGCGAACCTCGCGCTATTGGCTGCGAACGCTGGGCTCGCCGGCGACGTGGCGTCCGTCGCCACCGGTATCGGCTGGTCCGGTCGTCGTTGGTGAGGGAGGTTCGAGATCGTCCTCGTGATCTGGCCCGTCGGCTGGCCCGTCGGCTGGTCCGTCGTCGGGGGCTCTCCTCAATGAGCCGACCGCGAAAGCGAGCCACCCCAGGGTTCCGATCGCGAGCGCCGCGATCACCCCACCGCCACGGCCCAGCGGGAATCCCAACCGGCCCGCGATGAGGCCGCCGATCGACAGCACCGCGATCCCGATCGCCGGTGAGAGACACACGGCCGCGAACGCGGGGAGCCCGGTCATGAGGAGGGTCCACCCGAGGCCGACGAGCAGCACCGTCGCCACCGAGACGGCGGTCAAGCGGATCAACTCGCCGCCATCAGCGGGTTCGATGGGTGCCACTGACAAGCGGCTCGGAGGTTCCGGGCCCGCGAGCACCGTCACCCCGGGTCCGAGGCTCGTCCCCTGCAGGGGCGCTTGATCGCTGTACCCGGCGAGAGAGACGGCCACCGTGCCCGAGGGATGCCGGGAGGCGAGCCTCCGCCGGAACTCGCGGGTGTCCCCGAAGAAATCTACCCGCCAGGTCTTCACGGACAGGAAGCGTTTGACCGGCAGGGTGACCTGCAGGGCCTGGAGGGGACGCCACACGCCAGGCCGCACCGGAACGACGACCGGTGTCTCCGGAGGGATCGTCTCGAGGTAGGCCGCGAGGGTCGAGGCCTGCTCGATCTGCGCCCGGGTGAATCCGGCTTGCTGGTCCGACCACGTATCGGCTCCGGCTCTCGAGAGCCACGCGGCGGACGCGAGCACAAGGACGGCGCTGGTCACGGCACCCGCGATCCCCCAGGGGGCTCCTCCCAGACGTGACGACCTCGCGACGGTCCACAGGCGGGTCGCCGCTGCCCCGAGCACGATGAGCGAAGGGACACCCAGCGCGAACGGAACGATATGCGGGATCGTCATGTCCAGGACCTTCCACGCGAGCAGCCCGGCGGGAGCGGCGAGCGCCCACATCGCCAGCGGCACCGCGGTGCGCCTCGTCGCCGGCGTCCCGAAGAGCAGCATGATCGCCGCCCCGGCGGCCGCGAGCGGGATCGTGATCGCCAACTTCATCTCGGGAAGGCGCGCCGCGATCTTGGCGGTCGCGTCTTGTTTCGCCGTCGGGACCTTGTGAGGGAGGTCGGGGGATGCGAACAGTGCCAGGGCGCCCAGCAGCACGCCGAACCCAACGATGACGAGGAGACGTGCGGGGTGCTGCGTCCGGGCACCCTCCGGTCGGCGGCGGATCCGCTCGAACACGAAGACGCCGGCGGCATACGCCAACAGCAACGCGGCGAGGCCGATCGCGAAGAGCCAATGGGCGATCGCCGCCGCACCGATCAACAGGACGAGCGCCGCCGCTCCCTTCCGGCCCGTGCCCACACGTACAGCGAGTGCGATCGCGGCGACGGCGAACACGTCGAGGAGGAGGTTCGAGGCGTACCCGATCGCGGTGAGCGCGACGAAAGGTGAGGCCGCCAGTCCCACGCCCACCGCGACGGCTACCCATCGCCGTTCACCCGCGACCCCCGCGGCAAGAGCCGCACCTGCGGAACCGATCGCGATCGCGAACAATGCGGGCCAGATCCGTGCGAGATCGAGGAGAGTGCCGCCCCCGATATCGCGGAGCACGCTGGTGACGATCGGTTGGGCAGGCCGTTCTCCGAACGGAGCCAGCTCGTTCAAGCCGACGTCGTGGACGAGTCGGGACCGGAAGATGTACACGGAGGTGTCGATGCCGTGGGGGAATCGATCCGGTTCCGCGAGGAACGGTTGGAGGTAGATCGCGCCGATCACCACGGCCAGCGACAGGGCGAGGAACGTCGCCCAGCCGATCCTCGCGATCTTCTCGGCTCGTGCCGGGGGCGTCCGCGCCGCGTGTCGCCCGTACGGCTGGGACATCACCGCAACCAGGTCTGGATGATCACTTTGAGGAAGTTCCAGCCGTAGCGGAACGACTTGGGCTTCTTCGACTCCCCACCCGCGCGCGCGAGGAACGTGACCGGTACCTCGACGACGCGGGCCTTGTTGCGGAGCGCCTCGATCAGGATCTCGGTGGACCAGAACTGATCCTGTTTCAGCACGACGCGCTCCAGGAGGTCGGCGCGCGCGGCGCGGTACCCGGAGGCGGGGTCGGTGATCCGCTGCCCCGTGAGGACCGTGATGATGCGGGAGAAGACGTGGACACCGAGATGCCGGACCAGGCTCTCCCGCTCGAAGGTGCCGAGCAACCGCGAGCCGTTCACGTAGTCCGCCTCTCCGGCCAGGATCGGCGCGATCACGATCGGGATCTCCTCGGGGAGGTGTTGCCCGTCGGAGTCGAGGGTGACGACCACCTGGGCGCCCAGTCGCAGCGCGATCTCGTATCCCACCCGCAGCGCCAGCCCGCCGCCGCGCCGGATCGGCAGCTCCGCGACGTACGCGCCCGCCTCGCGTGCCACGGCGGCCGTGCGGTCGGTCGATCCGTCGCTCACGACGACCGGCACCACGTGGTGGCCCTCGACCATCGCGGGGATCTGCTTGATCACGGCCGCCACGTTCTCCGCTTCGTTGAACGCGGGAGAGATCGTGACGAGCCGGGGACCGTCGGGGAGGCGGCTCGCGCGTTCCCAGTCGAAGCGTTCCTGTCCGAGCGCCTCCACGAGCAGTCGGATGCTCCGCTCCGTAGTGTCCGCCGTGGTCTGGGCCCGCAGGTAGAGGAAGAACAGGACCCCCACCGCCACGAGGAGGGCGAAGATCACGCCGTCGGTGCCTCGCTCGAAGTCGAACGTGCGCAGGAGTGGGTCGAACAGCGGCGGGTAGACGGCCAGCGCGGTCACGGACGCGCACAGGACGAACAGGATGATCAGGTTCAGCCTGCTGATCTGCCGCCGGTCGTATCCCCGCACGGCGAGCACCAAGAGGCCGACCGCCGCGAGCCCGGCCAGGATCCTGATCGCAGGCATGCGCTAGCTCGAGGGCGCCTCGACCGCCGGCCGCCACCGATCCCGCGGCAGGATGTGGTCCGCGATCGCGCGATGCTTGAATCGCTCGAGCTCGGCGAACATCGACTCGATCAGTGTCTCCGAGAGCAGGTGCGGCTTGAGGCCGAGATCAAGGAGCTTCGTGTGCGCCGCGTTGTAGTAGTGCTCCTCCAACTCGAAGCGCGGGTTGTCGATCGCTTCGACCCTGACATCGATGCCCACTTCCGCCCCGGCCCTCTGGACGTGCTGCGCGAGCTCCAGGACCGAGAACTGCTCCGTGAACTGGTTGAACACCCGCATCTCCCCGGGGTCCGCAGGATTCGTCACCGCGAGCTCGACGCAACGCATCGTGTCCACGATGTTCAGGTAGCCGCGGGTCTGCCCACCCTTCCCGTAGACGGTCAGTGGATGCCCGATCACGGCCTGCAGGCAGAAGCGGTTCAGGGCCGTGCCGAAGACGTCGTCGTAGTCGAACCGCGTCATCAGGCGATCGTCGAGCCGCGTCTGATCCGTGTGGATGCCGTACACGACGCCTTGGTTCAGATCGGTGGCTCGCATCCCCCAGACGCGGCAGGCGAAGTGGATGTTGTGCGAGTCATGGACCTTGGACAGGTGGTACATCGAGCCCGGGAGCTTCGGGAATGGGAGGTAGTCCTCGCGACCCTTGTGGCGGATCTCGATGAATCCCTCCTCGATGTCGATGTTGGGCGTGCCGTACTCGCCCATCGTGCCGAGCTTCACCAGGTGCGCGTCCGGGGTGATGTCGCGGATCGCATAGATCACGTTCAAGGTGTTCACGACGTTGTTCTGCTGGGTGAAGACCGCGTGGTCCCGGTCCCGCATCGAGTACGGGGCGGATGGCATCTCGCCGTAGTGCACGACCGCCTCCGGGCGGAAGGTACGGAAGATATCGGTGGTCAACTCCCAATCCACGAGGTCGCCCTCGGTGACCCCGATCTCCTTGCCGGCGACGTCCTTCCAGGCGGCCGCGCGCTCCAGAAGCGAGGGCAGGATCGGCACGAGCGTGTCGCTGCCGACCTCCTCGTGCGCGCGGCGCCGCAGGTAGTTGTCGACGACATGGACTTCGTGGCCACGATCGGAGAAGCGCATCGCGGTCGGCCACCCGAGGTACCCGTCGCCGCCCAGGATCAAGATGCGCATAACGTGAGTTCCTTTCGGAGGATCCGTCGGAGGGTCTGGGGTTCGAGCGATTCTACCCGGAGCGCTTGCGTGCGAAGCGCAACTGCTCGGATCGAACGACGGCTCGTTGCGCCCTCTACCTGGGTGAACGCTGAGGAGGTCCCGGCTCCGGCCTGAGCTATCGTCGCCGCATGAGCTGGTGGGGAACCCGCCCTGAGGGTCGCGCGGTCCTCCTGGGCGTGCTCTGGACGGTCGTGGCCGCGGCCGCGGTGTTCGCGCTCTACGTCTCGGCATTCCCACCTGACGGTGTTCGCAACGTCGGCGCCGACGCGAACGGGTACGTCGTGCAGATCAGAGCCGCTCGTGCGGGCGTTCTCGATCTTCAGGGGACACGTCCGGGTGTGGGCGTCGCCGGCTCGGTCTTCGCGGGCGGCGGCATCACACCGCCGGGCATCGCTCCGATCCTTCTATCCGTCGCGATCGCCGTGTGCCTGGGACTCGCCGCGGGGGTGGCCGTTCGCAACGCCTACGGACTCCCGTCTGGAGTTCGGGTGTCGTGGCGGTGATCGTGGCGACCTGGGGCGGAACATCCCGACTCGCATCAGGATATCTGGCCAACATTCTCAGCCTCGCCCTGTTCGTCCTGTTCCTCACCATCGCGGTGGCCCGCGGCAAGCGGCCACCGTCGCCCGTGCTCGTCGCCGTCGCGATCAAGTTCCTCAAGGCCCGACAGAACACCGTGCGCGCACTCGCGCCCGAGTCGACCTTCCTCCGGATCGTGACGTACCTCGGCGACGAACGAGCGCTCCTCGCCGGACGGCCGACCCGCCGGAGCGGGGTCGACGCGGCCACCTTCAACGCCGCATCGGCGAGGACGTGGCCGGACGTTCGGGTGGTGCTCGACGACGACCCGATCGTGCTTGCCGTCCGCCAGTGGGTGCGAGCGCCGACCTGGAGACGGGTGGCCGATCGGGTGGTTCCGGATGCCCCCGATGTCGCCGTGATCCGTGGGCCGGTGCCACAGGGTGACGTGCCCTTGCCACAGAAGCTCGCCGTGTCCCGATCCCAGGCGGCGATGCGGATCTCCGCGGCCTGCTGCTCCTCGGCCTCCTCGGCGGCGGCTGGAGCGCGGCGACATGGCCACGCCGTGGTTCCGTCATCGAGGTGGCCGGCCTCGCGCCGGCGTTCGGGCTGTGTCTCGTGGTGCTCGTCGGGACCGCGATCGCGCTCCTCGGTGGCGACGCCGGAGGGTCCGCCGGACTGGGGGCGATGGCACTGGCGGGTTCGACCGGATGGATCCTCGCCTGGCGCCGGACGCGCTCGCCCCGGTCCGAGATGCTGCCCTACGAGAGCTCGGCGAGCGCGTCAAGCACGCGATCGACCTCGTCCGGCGTGTGATAGTGGCAGAAGCCGATCCGGACGGCGCCCCCCGACTCCAGCAGGTCGAGTCGGATCATGATCTCTCGCGCGTAGTAATCGCCATCCCACACGAAGATGCCGCGTTCGGCGAGGCGCTTCGCCGTTTCCGCCGGATGCTGGTGACCGACGCGGATCGCGAACGTGGGTGTTCGTTCATCCACACGAGCTCGATCGGTGATGCCCCAGAGCCGGACGTCGGGGAGCGAGGCGATCCCGTCGAGGAATCGATCGGCGAGCGCGTGCTCGTGGTCGGCGATCGCTTCGTAGGAGGCCGCCAGACGTGCCCGGCGAGCCGTGCCCGCGGCGCCGGCGACGCCCGCGAGGTACTCGACGGCCGCCACCAGTCCCGCCAAGCCCTCGTGGTTCTGCGTGCCCGTCTCCCAGCGCTCCGGCGCTTCGTCGGGAGCCGGGACGAGCTTGTACGGCGTCCACGTCTCGAGCAGAACACGGCGCGCGGCGAGGATGCCGAGATGTGGTCCGAAGAACTTGTAGGGAGAACAAACGAGGAGGTCGGCGCCGAGTCCGTGCAGATCGAGGAGACGATGCTGCGCCAGATGCACGGCATCGACCGCGACGACGGCGCCGACCTCCTTGGCGCGCGCCACGAGGCCGGACGCCGGTGGGATCGTGCCCACCGCGTTGGACGCGAGCGTGAACGCGACGAGCTTCGTCCGCGGGGACAGGGCCGCTTGGAACGAGTCGACGTCGATCGTGACGTCATCATCACGCACGTCCACCCAGCGCACGGTCGCGCCGGCGTCGGCGGCCGCCAGCACCCACGGGCGCACGTTGGCGTCGTGATCCAACTTCGTCACGATGACCTCGTCGCCGGATCCAAGCATCTTGGAGAACGACCTGGACAGGTGGAAGAGGAGGGTCGTCGCGTTCGGACCGAAGACGATCTCGCCCGGGTCCGCGCCCGTGAGGTCGGCGGCCGCTCGGCGCGCCTCCGAGATGACGACGTCCGTCTCCTGGCTCGTCGCGAACGAACCGTGCGTGTTGCTCATCCCTCGCCGGTAGTGGCCCGCCACCGCCTCGATCACGACGTCGGGCACCTGTGAGCCGCCGGGCGCATCCACGAGCACGAGGGGCCGGCCGTCCTCGCCGATGCGAGCGAGCGCGGGGAACCTGGCACGGACGCTCCGGAGGTCGATCACGGGCACAGGCTCCCGCACGCGCCGTCCGGCGGCAACCGAGGGCGTCGGGTCGCTCACCCCGGATCCGCGTCCCACCCGTCTCCCAACTCGGGCACGGGCCAGCCGGGATCGGGCTGCCAGTCCTCCCAGTCCCGGTCAAGCGGAGGCCCGCCCGCGAGCACGCGGTCGACAGCCCGCTCGCCCCAGACGTAGAAGTCGGCCGCTTCCGCCTCGGAGAACAACCCGTCGCGAACCGCCTCCGCCAGCTCCTCCTCGTCCTTCCACCGCCATGAGGAGCGATCGAGCTGGATCACCACGTCGAGCGCGTGGTCGACCGTGTCGAAGCCGATCGGGGTGCGTTCGATCGGATCCTCGAGGTTGACGTACCAGACGCGCCGCCGGTCCTCCGCGGTCCACAGCAGGACCGAGTAGGGCATGTCGGGCCACGCGAACGACAGGATCGGTTGGTCACCGCGAGGGCGAACCTCCAGACGCCAGGGCCGGTCGGGCAACCTGAGCGAGGACCCGTCCTCGCCGACCGGGACACCGCACCGGGCGCCGCGGGGCAAGAAGAGCGTGGTCTGGTCTGGATCGTCCTGAACGACGATCATCGGCCGCGCCTCGAACACCCGTCCGCGCCACAGTTCGCGCAGGGTGATCGCGTCGCCGGGCTGGAACCTCCGGTCCACGGGGCAAGCGTACGGTTCACCCGATCGCCCTTGACGCGGTTCGACGGTCGGGCATATGGTTGCCCACTCGAACACACGTTCGACCAACCCACGGCCAGTGGAGCACCCATGACGAAACGGTTCGACGAGGAGGTGCGGGTCGAGCGGGACGGAGGGATGCCCTCGGGGTTCGAATGGCGAGGGCGCCGCTATCGGGTCGTCGACGTGATCGGACGGTGGCGGATCGAGGGCAGGTGGTGGGAGGACGGCCGCGATCGCGAGTACTGGCGGGTCGAAGCCCGTGGCGGTGCCGTCTGGGACCTGTACCACGACCGTCAGCGCGATCGCTGGCACGTGGAGCGGCTCTGGGACTAGAGGGGTTCGATCAGGCGCGTTCGGCCAGCGCGCTCACGATCCGCTCCAGGGCCCATTCCAGATCGCCGCGGGACACCATCAGCGGCGGTGCCAGCCGGACGGTCGTCTCCTGGGTGTCCTTCGCGAGCACCCCGAGCTCGAGCAGGCGCTCACACACCGCGCGCGCGGGCGCGGCCCCGGGGGTGAGCTCGATGCCGAACCACAGGCCGCGCCCGCGCACCTCGCTCACCGACGTGGGCGCCTCATCGCGCAGCTGCTGGAGGAACCACGCCCCGAGGTCCTTCGAGCGCCGCTGGTACTCGCCGGTCCGAAGGAGCGCGAGGACCTCCAAGCCGACCGCGCACGCGATGGGATTGCCTCCGAACGTGCTCCCGTGCTCACCCGGCTTGAAGACCCCCAGCACCTCGGCCCGCGACACGACCGCCGACACCGGTAGGATCCCGCCGCCGAGCGCCTTCCCCAGGATGTACACGTCCGGCTTCACGCCTTCGTGGTCGCACGCGAACGTCGCACCGGTTCGTCCGAGCCCCGTCTGGATCTCGTCGGCGAGCAGGAGAACGTTGCGTTCGGTGCAGAGCCGCCGCGCTTCGCGCAGGTATCCCTCGGGTGGGATCCGGACGCCTGCCTCGCCTTGGATCGGCTCGACGAGGAACGCGACGACGTCGGGATCCTCGAGTGCCGCCGCCAACGCTTCGCCGTCGCCGAAGGGAACCGACACGAACCCCGGCGTGAAGGGGCCGAATCCCTTCGTCGCCGACGGATCGGAGGAGAAGCCCACGATCGTGATCGTCCTGCCGTGGAAGTTCCCGTCGCACACGACGACCTTCGCCCGTCCCTCCGGCACGCCCTTCACGTCGTAACCCCACCGGCGTGCGGTCTTGAGGGCGGTCTCGACCGCCTCCGCGCCCGAGTTCATCGGCAGCACCATGTCCATGGCGCAGAGCTCAGCGAGCTGCTCGCAGAACGGACCGAACCGATCGTGGTGGAACGCGCGGGACGTGAGCGTGACGAGGTCGAGCTGCGCCTTGGCCGCGCGGATCAGATCGGGATGGCGATGGCCGAAGTTCAATGCGGAGTACGCGGACAGCATGTCGAGGTATCGCTTGCCATCGACGTCGGTGACCCATGCGCCCTCGGCCTCGGACACGACGACGGGAAGCGGATGGTAGTTGTGCGGCGTGTGCTGCTCGGCCAGCGCGATCAGCTCGGCCGTCAGGAGCCCGCCCTCGGTCTTCATGGGCCGCATCCTACGCATCGAACGCCGACCGTCGAGCCACGTCGGATGCTTTCTCGGTCCCGGCGTCCTCGAGGACGAGGCATGCATGAGGAGTTCCGATGAACCCGTGGGGATCGAGACGCCGGACGAGAAGGCTCCGCCGTCGTCCGAAATCCGGCCCAGGCGGCGGGTGGCATCGTCGCCCGAGGTTGTGAACGAGCCCTGACGCTACGGGGTCGCCGAGCAAGTCTGGGACTTGCGCAACCGTTCGTCAGCCTGGAGCACGGCGAGCTTGGTTCGCTCCGCAGGAAGTCGCCGGCCGAGCCCATGGGTCGTGCCAACGTCGGGGAGCAGGGGCGATCGCTTTCGCCTCCGGTCAGGACAGTTCGAGCACGCCCTCCATCTCGGCGATGAAAGTACGAGTCTCCGCAGTCGTCGCGGAACCATCTGGCTGATCTGCGGCCCATTGCTGGTCACGCCAAGCGAGTGCCCGGTCGATCAGGTCGGCCCAGCGTGGGAACTCCTGCTGGATCCTCACCGCGGCTTCCCGTTTCGAAAGCCGGTCACCGGCCCTCAGTGCAGCTAGCCCTCGGCACATCGTCAGGATCGCGTACGCCTGCGAACCGGGCGACGCATCTTCGTCGAAACGGTTCCGGAAACCGACCAAGTACTTCCTCACCTCCGCGAGGTACTCCGCCTCCGGGATCGGTGGGATGAGCGAGCCGAGACGAGGCCCTTCCAGACCGACACCGTCCTGTCTCGCCGGGTACCAGTCGAGGAGGAAATCCCGGCCGGCCTCGATCAGGCGGAGAGGCTCGCCAGGGCTGATCCTGACGATCGTGGTCGCGTGGGTTCGGCAATCTGCGAGTCCTCGTGCCAACACGTAGTCGACTTCGATCCGGTCCCTCCATGCGGGCTGGGCTCGGGCGAAACTTTCATGCATCTTGCCGAGCTGGCGGACCAGCGTCTCATCCGGCCGATCGCGAAGGACGGCGATCAGATCGATGTCACTGACGTCCGGCTCGAAATCATCCGTCGCGAGAGAACCGTAGACGTACAGACCCATGAGCGAAGACCCGGTTGCATCGACGATCGCGTCCCGCACGAGGCCCACGATCGGATAGGCGTTCAGGTCGGGCTTCCCCCGGTGGGGATCCTCCATGAGGCGACCGTATCCTGACCGGACAACCCTCGCGGCATCTCTCGGCTGAGGAGGCGGGGGGACGCTGCGTCAGCCGGTGTAGCCCTCGACCGTCCGGGGATCGCGGACGCTCGTGTCGTCGGGGTCCTGGCCCGCCGCCCGCCTCGCCCGGCGCTGATGGAGCAGGTCCCAGCACTGGTCGAGGGTGACGCCGAGCTCACGGAGCCGTTCCCGCTCGGCGTCGGTGGCCTCTCCGCGGCCTTCGCGCTCCCAGAGCTCGTGCTCCTGGTGCGCGATCTCGTTGATCCGGCCGATCACCTGCTGGTCATCCATCGAAGAGCTCCTCTCAACGCCTCCTGACGAGTGTCGCAGACGGTGGAACATCCACATGAGCCCTAGACAGCCTCGATAGGAGCCACCTAGTATCGAACATGTGTTCGATATTGCGAGTCGCTCTGGAGGGTTCGCCCATCTCGACGTCCGGTCCGCGTTCTCGTTGAAGGAGGGGGCGTTCGTCCCCGAGCATCTCGCGGCGCTGGCGAGCGAGATGGGGATGCCGGCCGTGGCCCTCACCGACCGGGACGGGCTCTACGGCGCCGCCCGGTTCGTCGCCGCTTGCGAGCGGGGAGGGATCCGTCCGATCCTCGGCGCCTCGCTCACGGTCCGGGAAGGTGGACACGACGCCCCCCTCGTCCTGCTCGCGCAGGACGGGCGGGGCTACGCCAACCTCTGCCGCCTGGTCACCGACGCGCACATGTTGGGGGAGCGCGGGGATCCCTCGATCACCGCGACCCAGATCTGCGCCCACGCCACCGGTCTCGTCGCGCTCGCCGGCCCGCGTTCGCACGCGGGCCGGCTCGCCACCCGTGGCCTCACCGATACCGCCGCCGAGGTCATCCATCCGTTCCGTGAAGCGTTCGGCCGCGAACGGCTCTTCGTCGCGGCCGAGCACCGGATGGAACGGGGCTCGAACACGGAGATCCGTTCGATGCTCCGCCTCGCCGAGCGGGTCGACGTCCGCGCCGTCGCCACCAACCCCGTTCGGTACCTCGTGCCCGAGGACGCGTTCCTGGCCGACGCGCTCGAGTGCATGCGCCTGATCGTGCCGATCGCGGCGAACCACGTCTCGCGTACCAACGCCGAAGGATGGCTGAAGCCCGCCGAGGCGATGCGCCTGCTGTTCGCCGAACGGCCCGACCTCTGCGACACGACCTTGGAGATCGCCGACTCATGCCGGTTCGACCTCGGGCTGAAGCAGGTCCATTTCCCGGACTTCCCGACGCCGGCCGGACGCAGCGCCGACGCGATCTTGGCGGAGCGTTGCTGGGCCGGCGTCTACGACCGAGGGATGACCGAGGACGAACGCCTCCGCGATCGGATCCACCTCGAGCTCTCGATGATCCGCCGGATGGGCTACGCGGCGTTCTTCCTCACGGTCGCCGACATCACGGCCGACATCCGGGCGATGGGGATCCACGTCGCGTGTCGTGGCTCCGCCGCCGGCTCGCTCGTGTGCTATCTGCTCGGGATCTCCGACGTCGACGCGCTCCGTCACGACCTCTCGTTCGAACGCTTCCTGAACCCGATGCGCGACGAGCTCCCGGACATCGACGTCGACGTCGAGTCCGCCCGGCGTGAGGACGTCTACGACATGGTGCTCTCACGTCACGGCGACGAGCGGACCGGCTGCGTCGCGATGATCGACACGTACCGGGCACGCGCCGCCGTGCGCGAGGTGGGCAAGGCGCTCGGCCTGCCGGAGGTCGAGGTCGGGATGGTGGCGAAGTCGTTCCCGCACATCTCGGCGAGGAACCTCCGGGAGTCGCTCACGCGCCTCCCGGAGCTCGACGGGATCAACCTCCCGATGGCACAGCTGGAGCTCCTGTTCCGCGTGGCCGAGCGACTGGACGGCTTCCCTCGCCACATCGCCCTGCATCCGTGCGGGATCGTCCTGTCTTCCCACGACCTCGTCGACAGGGTGCCGTTGGAGCGCTCCGCCAACGGGCATCGGATGATCCAGGCCGACAAGGACGACGTCGAGCTGCTCGGCTACCTGAAGCTCGACGTGCTCGGCGTGCGGATGCTCTCGTCGATGCGTCATGCGATGGACGAGATCGCGCGCACGACGGGGGAGAAGGTCGACCTCGAGCGGATCCCGCTCGACGACGAGCTCACCTTCGAGATGATCCGTGACTCCGACACCCTCGGATGCTTCCAGATCGAGTCGCCGGGCCAGCGCGAGCTGTTGCAGAAGCTCCAGCCGAACCGGTGGGAGGACCTGATCGTCGACATCTCGCTGTTCCGGCCCGGTCCGGTGAAGTCCGACATGATCACCCCGTACCTCCGGCGGCGCGCCGCTTTGGAGCGACCGGCCTACATCCATCCCGACGTGCGACCCGCGCTGCGGGAGACGTTCGGGGTGATCGTGTACCACGAGCAGGTGATGCGGACGCTCGCCGCGGTCGCCGGCTGGGACCTCACCTACGCCGATCACGTCCGCCGTCATCTCGATCACGAGGAGCTCGTGCCCGGGTTCCGCGAGGAGTTCCTCCGGCGCGCGGCGGAACGGAACGTGGATGCCATGGCTGCCGAGAAGACCTGGGACGCCGTCGCGCAGTTCGCCTCGTTCGGCTTCTGCAAGGCGCACGCGGCGGCGTTCGCGGTGCCGACGTATCGGAGCGCCTGGTTGAAAGCGCACTACCCGGCGCACTTCATGGCCGGGATCCTCACGCACGACCCCGGGATGTATCCCCGGCGGGCGCTCCTTGACGACGCCCGCCGTCATGGCATCCCGATCCTGCCGCTGGACGCGAACATGAGCGAGCCGGAATACACCGCCGAGGAGGTGGGGGGGTCTGGGGGGCTCAAGAAGCGAGCGCCCGCGAGCGTAGCCCCCCAGGAAAGCGGTGCATACGGGATCAGACTCGGGCTCCAGGACGTACACGGGATCTCGGACGCGGAGGTCCGTTCGATCCTCATGGCGCGCGCGGAGAGGCCCTTCGCGAGCGTGGAGGACTTCCTCGCCAGGACCTCGGTGGCCAAGCCGGTGGTGGAGGCGCTCGCGCACGCCGGCGCGTTCGACGCGCTTCCGGAGCGAACCAATCGTCGCGGCCATCTCTATACGGCGATGACGACCCAGCCCGAACGCGAAGGAGATCAGCTGCGGCTATCATCCGTGTCCAGCGTGACCGACCATCGCTCGGCTCGATTCGCCTTCCGGGACTACACCGACGCCGAGGTCGTACGGGCGGAGCTCGAGGTGCTCGGACTGGACGCCACCCGCCACCTCATGAGCTTCTACCGGCCGCTCTTCCGGGACCTCGGAGTCACACTGGCCGAGGACGTCTGGCGGTGTCGGGCCGACGAGTGGGTGATGGTGGCCGGGGTGAAGGTCTCCTCACAGACCCCGGCGATCCGAAGCGGTCAGCGGATCATCTTCCTCACGCTCGACGACGGCACCGGTCCGCTCGAGATCACGGTCTTCGAGTCGGTGCAACCGAAGGTCGCCAAGACCGTGTTCCATGCGTTCGCGATGGCGGTGTGGGGACAGGTGCGCAGGACAGGGCTGAAAGGGGTGAGCGTCGTGGCGGAAGACATCTGGGACCTGACGGCGTTGCACCGGGCACGCGCCGACGGCTCGCTCCGCGAGACGATGGCCGGACCCGCGCAGCCGCGGAGCCCGGATCGGCGACTCTGGCACGCGAGTCCCGACTCTGCAGGGTGATGGGCTCCGCGGGATGATGGGCTCCGCGGGATGATGTCCTCGTGAGCCGACCGTGAGGATCCACGAGCATCCATGACCCGTAGGCCGTCCGAGCCGATCCTCCACGTCGACCTCGACGCGTTCTATGCATCGGTCGCGATCCTGAAAGATCCGTCCTTGAAGGGGAAGCCGGTGATCGTCGGGGGGACCGGTGCGCGCGGGGTCGTCACCAGCGCTTCGTACGAGGCCAGGCGGTACGGGGTCCACAGCGCGATGCCGTCGGTCCGCGCGCGCCGGTTGTGCCCGGACGGGATCTTCCTCCCGCCGGACTTCGACGCCTATCGCGTCCACTCGAACCGTTTCCGGGAGGTCCTGCTCGCGCACACCCCGCTCGTGGAGCCGATCTCCATGGACGAGGCGTTCCTCGACGTCGGCGGCGCCGTCATCCTGTTCGGCTCGCCGGAGACCATCGCGAAGAGGATCCGCCGTGAGGTCGCCGGGGAGGTCGGGATCACCTGCTCGGTCGGCGTCGCCCCGACCAAGTTCGTGGCGAAGCTCGCCTCGGACGGCTGCAAGCCCGACGGGCTGCTCCACGTGCATGCGGGGGAGGTCGCGAACTTCCTCGAGCCTCTGGCCGTGGGGCGACTCTGGGGTGTGGGGGAGAAGACCGCAGAGGTGTTGGGGCGCTTGGCGATCCGGACGGTGGGCGACCTGGGCAGGACGCCCGTGACGATCCTCGAGCGGCTCCTCGGAGAGGCGGCGGCGAGGCATCTCACCGAGCTGGCGAGCGGGATCGACGATCGGCCGGTAATCGCGTACGAACGGCCCAAGTCCATCGGCCACGAGGAGACGTTCGATCGGGATCTGGACGACGAGGACGAGATCCTGCGCGAGCTGCTCGCGCTGTCCGGTCGGGTGGCGGCTCGTCTGCGGGAGGACGGGTACCGATCGAGGACGGTCACGCTGAAGGTCCGGCTCGCGAACTTCACGACGCTGACCCGTTCGCGGACGCAGGCCGCTCCCACCGATCTGGGCGCCGATCTCCATCGGATCGTTTCGGAGCTGTACCGAGGTCTGCCGGGAGCCACGCGCCGGGTTCGGCTCCTGGGTGTCCAGGCGGGCGGGCTGGTCTCGGCCGGTGCCCAGCAATTGGCGCTTCTGCACACCGAACGCTGGGACGAGGTGGAGCGCACCGTCGACCGCATCGAGCGCCGTTTCGGTCCCGGTGCGGCGGGTCCCGCGAGCCTGCTCCGCCGGACTCCTCGACGGTAGGTTCCGCTCAGACGGAACCCCTCTCTATAATCGAGGGAGGAACGGGTCGTTCCGCGGTCGGAGGTCGCGATGCCCCTCAACGAGAACGAGCAGAAGATCCTCGAGGAGATCGAGCGGCGCCTCTCCGAGGAGGACCCGAGGCTCGTCGAGCACGTCAACCGCACCGACCTCCACACGCACGCTTGGCGTCGGATGAAGATGGCGATCGCCGGATTCGTCTTCGGTCTCCTGCTGCTCCTGTTGGTTGGCATGTCCGTCTGGATCGCTGCCGGTGGTTTCGTCGTGATGACGCTGTCGGCGTTGCTCGCGTATCGCTACGCCGGCCGTCTCGGGGACGACCGCATGGCTCCGGGCACCTTCGGAAGGATCGCCGCTCGCGTCGCCGGACGTCTCCGTCCGCCGGCTCCGGGTCGTCCCTCCGACGAGTGATCGACGTTCGCACCGTCGCTCGCGTGTTCCGCCGACGCGAACGTCGTGTCGATCACACCGTCTGACCACTGCGCTTGCCACGACTTCACCGATGGGTGTACAACGTGCTCCTTCCCCTGGGTGCGAGTTGTCGCCGGAGGGCGGGTCTCCCAGGAGAGCCCGTGACGACCGCGCCGGATGGTTCGAGCCGTGAGGTGTGGATCGAAAGGGCGCGCGTCCGGATGGAGGGTTTCACCGCGCATCAAGCGTGCAAGTTCACAGGGTGCTCGGCACGTCAGCTCCGCTACTGGGATGAGATCGGGCTCGTCGAGCCGTCGGTCCAGGGCACCGGCGGGCGTCCGGGCGTGCCGCGGCTGTATTCGTTCCGAGATCTGGTCGCCCTCCGCGTCGTGAAGTCGCTGCTGGACGGCGGCATGTCGCTTCAGCGGGTTCGCCGATCGTGGGAGTTCCTCACGAAGAAGGCCGGACTCACGAAGCATCTCTCCGAGGTGAAGCTCGTGACCGACGGGCAGTCCATCTTCAAGATCTGTCGCCGTGACGGCGAGGTGATGGACGCCCTTCGCGACGGGCAGATGGCGTTCTTCGTTGCGATCGACGACATCGCGACGGGGGTCGAGACCCGGGTTCGCCAGTTCGAGGAGGACCGGGAGAGGTTCGTCCGCGCGCTGCGGGCCGCGGCCGCCCATACGGCAACGTCGCAGACCCACGCCGCGTCCCGCTGAGGCTCAGGGGCGTCGATACAGCCCGACCAGCCATCTGGCCGGCCCGACGGCTCGCCTGATCTCCCGGATCGCGGTCTCCGCGGCGTCGCCGGCGTCCCTCGCTTGCTCACCGTCGGGATCGTGCGGAGAATAGGCGGCCGCCGTCACCAGCCCCGTCAGCCGGTCGAGATCGCCGTTCGAGAGATAGCCGGTCTCCACCACCTTGCGCCGGTACTCCTCCAACGTCTCTCCCGGGCCGCGGCCGAGCCCCAGCCCCGCCGCACGCTCGGTGAACTGCTCATACGTCACGAGGATCAATCGCCGGGGCTCGGCCGCGGCCCCGCGGCGTCGCACCGCGCGCCGGAGGGCACGAGCCGGCGGGACGACGACAAGGATGACCGCTCCCACGACCGCGGCGATCAGCAGCGCGGTGCGCGCCCCGATCGGCGGATCGTTCCCGATCGGGGCGGCGCCGGGGAAGTCGGTGGGGGGCGGAAGTGGGGCGCTCCCCAGCCTGGGGTCGCCCTCGAGGCGCTCTCGCTGGCTCCCGCCGGGCCCCCCGGCCGGCGATGCCGTCTCGCCGCCCGTCTCTCCGCCCGTCTCCGTGCCCGTGTCGACGGGGGGGTTGTAGCCCACGACGGTCGGGTTCACACGCCTCGGGGTCGGCTCGAACGGCATCCACCCCCAGCTCGGGAAGTAAACCTCCACCCAGGCGTGGGCACGGTCCGTCATCACCGAGTACTGACCGGTCGTGCGCGTGAGGTTCCCGGTCGCGAAGCCGACGACCACCCGGGACTGGATGCCGATCGAGCGCAGCATCACCGCCATCGAGCTCGCGAATTGCTGGCAGAACCCGGCCCTCGACTTCGTCAGGAACTCGAGGATCGAACGGGTTCCCCAACGGAGCTGCGTGTCCAGCGTGTACCTGAACTCCGACGTGTCCTGGAAGCGCTCCTGGATCGCGAACGCCTTGTCGAAGTTGGAGTCAGCCTCGGCCGTCCATCGGAGCGCGATCTCTCGGATCTCCTCCGGATAGTCCGGGAGGGCGAGATACCTGCCGTTCTCGAGCGGGGCCGAGAAGCTCTCCGCCCTGAGATCCTCGGCGGTGGGCTGGGCGAGCGATGCTTCGACGGTGTAGCTGTCGCCCTCCTCCAACGGGGCGTCCACGAGCGTCGTCCCCGTCGCCGCCACGTACCGAACGGTCCGGCCGGGCACCTCGATCGACGTCATGGGATGAGGCGTGGGCACCCAGTGCTGTGCCAGACCGGCCGTCATGTCGATGGTCACCCGATCCGTCGGGCTGTCGGGTCGATCGGGCGCCGGCACCGGATCGCCCGCCTCGAGGATCGCTCCCTGCTCGGCGCCCGGCCTCCAGATCACACCGTCGAAATCCGGGCTCGCGATCAGCCGGATATACGTCGGTCGCGAGGCGGTGACGCGAAGCACCTCGACCGGTGTCTGCTGCTGCAGGTAGTTCTGCACGGAGACGAGTGGATCGATCGCGACGCGATCCGCCGCGGGCGTGCCGAAGTCGACGATGGCCTTGGACCCGAAGCCCGGGACGAAGATCGGGGCGAGGACGGCCGCACCCAACGCGGTGAGCGCGAGGCGCCGTGCCCCTCGGCTCGCGGAGCGAGCGACCCCGCGCCGGGCCGAGGACCAGATCGGCCCCCATCCCTGCACCCGCGCCAGGCCGTCGGCGAACACCACCAGCAGCGCGGCCGCCAGGAACGCCACCCCGTAGAGCGGTTTCACGAACTCCTCCAACACGGTGTCGGCGAACGCCACCAGGGCCACCGGCGGGATGAGCCCGAGGAGCGGACTTCCGGCGCGGAAGGCGAGCGCATGGGCCGAGAACACCGCGGCCCAGAGCGAGACCACCGCGGCGAGCAGGAGCGGCGCGATCGGCTCCGCCGGTGCCGCCTGGATCCTCGCCTGCTCGCCGATCACGGCGGCGGCATCGAGCGCCGCACGGAGCGTGTCGGCGGTCGGGATGGCGTACCACGTGGTCTCCGGGAAGACGATCAGGCCGATCGCGACGGCGAGCCCGGCCGCGCTCGCGAGGGTTGAAAGCAACAGGCTGCGCCGTTCGAACGCGACCGCCAGGCCGGCGGCCGCGACCGCGGCCCCCACATGCTGCAGGCTGCTGGCCGCCCCGAGGAAGACCCGTCCGAAGGCGAGGGCCGTCGTCGCCGCCAGCAGGAGCGCGGCGAGGAGCCCGATCAAACGGTGCGTGCGAGCGGACGTTCCAGCGGCGTGTGCCATCGCTCCTGCAATCTCATCGAAGGGGGAAGGACGATGACGTCCCACCCCGCGCGGGCGAGGGACAGACGGGCCTGGCTGGCCCGCCCTTCGAGCTGGGCCTGACGTTCCGGGGGCAGCCGGAGGGGGTCGGTGGGGTAGATCAGGACGGCGAGCTTCTGCCCGAAGCCGGCGCCGGCACGGATGAGCGGGCCGACCTCGGCGGGAACCGGGGGCGCGGACACCAACACCAGCGACGTGTCGGGAGAGGAACCGGCCCGCAGGTGCGCGAGCGCCGGTCCCATCGACCGAACCTCCGCGTGGGAGATCCCTGTCAGCGCGTCCATGAATCGATCCTCGGACAGGGCGGCCGCCGGGAGCTCCGTCGTCGCCAGTCGGAGCACGAAGCCACGACGCGCCAGCAAGACGCCGATCGAGGCCGCCGCGGAGACGCCGCGTTCGAACGCGGGCGTGTGGGTCCGACCGAGCGCGGCCGACCGCGTGTCGAGGAACAGCAGCCCGCTCGCACGACGCGTCGACTCGTCCTGGCGGATCATCAGCTCGCCGGTCCGCGCGACGGAGGGCCAGTGGATCCGGCGGAGGTCGTCGCCCTCCTGGTACGCACGCATCGTGTAGTACTCCTGCCCCGTTCGGAACAGCTGCCGAGCCCGCGAGGCTCCGAAGGACGGACCGGATGCGGGATCCGGCGCCGCGCCGAGGTCCTCGATCTCGGGGGCCACGAGGAGCTCATCTCGTTCGGGGAACTCCAGGCGCAGCCGCGTCAGCGCGAACGGGTCCGACACGTCGACGACGAGGGGTCCGAGGAGGTACCGCCCGCGCGACTGGGGCACCAGCGTGTAGGTCGCTCGCTCGTGAAATCCGGGGCGGATCCCACCGATCACGAGCCTCGCCGCCCGTCCCAGTGGCGTGGGGAGGCGGTCTTCGAGGAGGAGGAACGAGGTCGCGATCGGCGACCGGTTCTCCACGTCGAGCGTCACCATGACCCGTGAACCCGGCTTGACGCGAACGTCGGACAGGCGCCGCCGCACCAGGATCCGACGCGCTCCCCGCTTGGCGGCCAAGGCCGCCAGCAAGGGGAGCGCGGCGATGCCGATCGCGATCACCTCGAGGCCGGGTGAGCCGAGGAGACGCGAGGCTAGCCACATCGCGAGGCCGGTCACGAAGACGGTGACGCCACGCCCCGCGAGCATCAGGTGCCCGAGAGCATCATGGGCTCACAAGCTTCGGGGCTCACAAGCTTCGGGCCCACAAGCTTCGGGCCCACAAGCATCGGGGGCTCAGAGGCATCAGGGGTTCTCCGCCACGGGAACGTGGACCTCGTCGACGATCTCCCTCACCAGAACGTCGGCCGAGCGCCCGCTCATGATCGCGTCCGCGGTCACGATGATGCGGTGAGACAGGGCGGAGGGTGCGAGCGCCTTCACATCGTCCGGGATCACGTAGTCCCGTTCCTCCGCGGCCGCGAGCGCGCGCGCCGCTCGCAGGATCATGATCGACGCCCGCGGGCTCGCCCCGAGATAGACGTCGGAGTGGCGTCGGGTCGCCTCGACGAGCTCGACGATGTACTTCCGGATCGCAGGAGCCGCGTGGATCTGCCGAGCCTCTTCGATCATGTCGCGCACGCCGCGTGCGTCGCTCACGGGCCGGATGTCGTCCAGAGGAGCGCCGGACGCGTGGCTCGCGAGGATCTCCGCCTCGACCTCAGAAGACGGGTAGCCGATCGCGAGACGCAGCATGAACCGGTCCAGCTGCGCCTCGGGCAGAGGATACGTCCCCTCGTGCTCGATCGGGTTCTGCGTGGCGATGACGATGAACGGGGTGCCGAGTGTGTGGGTTTCGGTGTCGACCGTGACCTGTCGTTCCTCCATGCACTCCAGCAGGGCGGACTGGGTCTTCGGCGAGGCTCGGTTGATCTCGTCGCCGAGCACGATGTTGGCGAAGATGGCGCCCGGCTTGAACTCGAAGTCACCGGTCTCCTGGCTGAACACGTTGACGCCGGTCACATCCGTCGGCAGGAGGTCGGGGGTGAACTGGATCCGTCGGAACGAGCAGTCGATCGAACGGGCGATGGACTTCGCGAGCATGGTCTTGCCGACACCCGGGACGTCCTCGATCAGGAGGTGCCCCTCCGCGATGAGCGCGACGAGCGCCAGCCGGATCTCCCGGTGCTTGCCCCGGACCACGCGTTCGACGTTCTCCTCGATCTCGCGGAACCGAGCCGCGAACGCCTGTGGATCCGGGAGCTTCTCTCGTACCTCCATCAGATCGACCCCCGAGTTCGGGACTGAGAGCAGGTGTCCAATAGTACGTCTGTGAGGGAGGGCAGGTTGCCCCGAGGAACGAGACGGACCTGGGCGGAGGCAAGTTCCCGACAAGAGCCGCGTCGAGGGGAGAGGAACGGCGGGCCGGCCCGCGAACGGACGCCCCGAGCGGCCCCTATTCGCAGGATGCAGGCATCGCGCGCGGGCCGGCCCGCCTCGATCCGGAAGATTACACCCTTGTGATTCGCACGTCCGTATCTCCGCGATACCCTCGCAGCTCCTGCGAGGTCGCTACACTGCGCGCATGGGCCGCGCCCTCGTGCTGAACGCGTCGGAGTCGCCGCTCGCGGTGGTGGCAGCCAGGCGAGCGGTGGTCATGGTGCTCAAGGAGAAGGCCGACGTCGTGATCAGCAACGGGTTGGTCTTCCACTCGGCCCACCTGACGATCGAGGCGCCATCCGTCGTCCGCCTGCGCCGTTACGTGCACGTGCCGTACCGGCCGCATGCCCCCCTCACGCGACGGGCGGTCTTCGCCCGAGACCTCAGCACGTGCCAGTACTGCGGCGCCGCCGCGGAGAACCTCGATCACGTGATCCCTCGTTCCCGGGGCGGGCTCCATTCATGGGAGAACGTCGTGGCCTCGTGCAGGAAGTGCAACGCGCGGAAGGAAGATCGGACGCCGCACGAAGCGGGCTTCTCCTTGCTCCGCCAGCCTTACGCTCCGCGGGACGGGTTCCATCTGACGCTCGGCCGGATCGAACCCGGTTGGGAGCTCTACCTGGCTTCCTAGCCGCCCGCCCACGGACGGCCATCGGGCGGCGCCTTCTCCCGGGGGGTTCTCCCCCTTTTCGACCACACGGCTCTATTTCCTCCATCGATGTATTGACGTAGTGGAGTGTTAGTGGCATAAACGTGGGGCTCAGTGGAGGAGAGGGGAGGAAGGCGTGGCCGAGCTCCTCGGCACGCATAGCTACTCACTCGACCCGAAAGGCAGGGTGTCGTTGCCCGCGAAGTTCCGCGAGGCATTCGACGAAGGCCTCTGGCTCACCATGGGCCAGGACCGGTGCCTGTATTGCTTCCCCAGGGTCGAATGGGAGCGGCGGAGCAGCGAGGTCGACGCCTTCGCCCTCTCCGACAAGGACGGTCGGGCCTTCTCCCGGCTGTTCTTCTCTTCGGCGGATGAGGTGAGGCTCGACGGGCAGGGACGCGTGACGATCCCGCAGCGGCTCCGGGAAGCGGTCGGCATCAAGAAGGAGGTCGTGGTCCTCGGCGTGCGCGAGCGCATGGAGATCTGGGACCGCGGGGAGTTCGAGCGGTACCGCGATGCCCACGCGGTCGCGTACGAGAACGGAGACCTGGAGCCCCGGGCGCCCGCAGGTCGCGGCACGTAGTCGGGAGCCCGTATCTGGGCACGAGCGCCCGGGCGAGTCGGACCCCACGGACGAACCCTAGGAGGGAACATGCAGACGAAGCTCTCGACGGAGGTGCGACAGAGCCTCTCGCTCCTCGCGATGACGGCGTTGACGCTGCTCGCGTCGATCGGTCTCGGGGTGCTGGCGGGACAGATCGGGTGACGTGGCGAACGACGATGCACGGCACGAGCCGGTCATGGTGGCCGAGGTCGTCGACTTCCTGGTCGCCGGGCGGTCGGGGACCGGGGGAAGGGTCGCCGATATGACGGTGGGCGCCGGCGGCCATGCCGAGGCGCTCCTCGAGGCCGGCGTGGGCAGGGTGATCGGGTTCGATCGCGATGCGGACGCCGTGCGGACCGCCCATCAGCGCTTGGCCGGCTACGGCGACCGCTTCACCGCGGTGCATCGACGCTTCTCCCAGGTCGGAGAGGCCGAAACCACGGGGCCGCTGCAAGGGGTCCTCTTCGACCTGGGAGTGTCGTCGATGCAGTTGGACGAGCCCGCTCGTGGATTCGGGTATCGCGTCGACGGGCCACTCGACATGCGGATGGGTCCGAGCGACGTGACCGCGGCGGACCTCGTGAACGATCTTCCGGAGCACGAGTTGGCCGATCTGCTTTTCGAGTTCGGGCAGGAGCACCGGTCGCGCCGCATCGCGCGAGCGATCGTCCGGGCCCGGGACCGAGCTCGCATCGAGACCACCGACCAGCTGGCCGGAGTGGTCGCGGGCGCTGTGGGACGACGTCCGGGGGGCCCCCACCCCGCGCGTCGTGCGTTCCAAGCGCTCCGTATCGCGGTCAACCGGGAGCTCGAGGAGCTCGCCGCCTCCCTGCCTCGGGCGGTCGGGCTCCTCGGCCCCGGTGGCCGCGTGGTGGTCCTCTCGTACCACTCGTTGGAGGACGGCATCGTGAAGCGGGCGTTCCGTGACGATGACCGACTCCGTGTGCTGACCAAGAAGCCGCTGACTCCTTCCGCGGAGGAAATGGCCCGCAACCCACGGGCACGCAGCGCCAAGCTGCGTGCGGCCGAGCGCGTCGAGGAGGCGGCATGAGCCTCCCCGCGCGTGAGGCGGAGGGGTGGACGCCGCCCACCCCGCAGCCCGTCCGACGTCGTGCGGTCACCCCCGCACGCGCGCCCGCGGCGCGCCCGCCGACCCTCAAGCCTCCCCATCCCCATCGGCGGGCGCGCCGCGAGCATCACTCCGCGTTCTGGATCCTCACCGCGGTGGTCGTCTCCGCCATGGTGGTGGGGCTCGTGTCTTTGAACGCCATGAGGATCGACGCGGCGTACCGGACCCGGTCGGTGTCCGAGCGCGTCCGGCTGCTGACCGACGAGCGTCGAACCCTCGTCAACGATGTCGCGCGACTCTCCTCGCCTTCTCGGATCGGCACGTGGGCGCGCCGGGAGGGCCTCGTGCATCCGGCATCGGGCGACGTGGTGATCCTGCAGGTGCCCGGGACCGCCGCCTCGTCTTCCTCGAAGGACGAGGTCGGGGAGTGAAGCGTCCGCCCGCGGGCCGCCTCGTGGCCCTGCTGGGTGCCATGGTGCTGGCGCTGGTGGGTGTCGTCGCTCGCTTGGTGCTCCTGCAGGTGGGCGATCATCGAGCGCTCGCGGCCCAGGGGCTTCGTCAGCGTGTCCATCCCACGGTTCTTCCGGCGGAGCGCGGCGCGATCGTCGATCGGACCGGCGTGCCGCTCGCGATCACCCTGGAGGCGCGCGACATCTACGCGGATCCTCGCTACGTGACCGACCCGGTCGGTGAGGCCGCGAAGGTCGCGCGGATCCTGGACCTGCGGGCCCGAGACGTCGAGCGCCGGCTGCGGACGCCCGACGCCACGTTCGTCTACCTCGATCGACAGGTGGACGTGCGGGTCGCGGATCGACTCGAAGCCCTCGGACTGCCGGGGATCGGGTTCCTCGAGGTGCCGAAGCGCTACTACCCGGCCGGCGAGCTCGCGCCCCAGGTCCTCGGGTTCGTCGGCGTCGATGCGACCGGGCTGGCAGGCCTCGAGTTCGCGTACGAGGACATCCTCGCGGGCACACCTGGGACGCGCACCGTCGAGTTGTCGGCCGACGGACTGCCGATCGCGAGCGGGATCGAGATCTTGGAGCCGGCGATCGCCGGCAGGACGCTCGTTACCACGCTCGATCGGGAGGTGCAGTACTTGGCACAGGAGGCGCTCCGCAGGGCCGTGAGGCAGAACCACGCCAAGGGTGGAACGATCGTCGTGATGGACGCCCGCACCGGGGACATCTCCGCGATGGCCAGCTACCCGTGGTTCGATCCGAACGACTTCGAGCGCGCCGACCGCGAAGCGGTACGGAACCGAGCGGTGACCGACATGTTCGAGCCAGGATCCGTGAACAAGGTCGTGACGGCGGCCGCTGCGCTCGAGAGCGGGTCCGTGGGCGTGCGCGAGATCTTCCAGGTGCCGTGGTGGATGCGGGTGGGGGGATACACCGTGAACGACTCGCACCCTCATCAGGTCCAGCCGATGACGCTGGGCGACATCGTGGCCCATTCCAGCAACATCGGATCCGCGATGGTGGCCGAGCGTGTCGGCAGCGCCGAGCTCGCCTCGGTCCTCGCGCGCTTCGGCTACGGGAGTCCGACGGGCGTCGGGTTCCCAGGGGAGGCGGGCGGTGTCGTGCCCGACCTCCTGAACTGGACGGACATCACCCGCGCCACCGTGGCGTACGGCCAAGGCATCTCGATGACCCCGCTACAGATGGCCGCCGTGTACGCGACGGTGGCGAACGGTGGGGTGTGGGTGCAACCTCGCCTCGTTCGTGGGACCTCGGAGCCCGACGGGCAACTGGACGTCGCACCCCGCTCCGAGCCGCACCGCGTCCTGTCCGAGGACACCGCGAGGATGCTCACGCGGATGCTCGCGTCGGTCGTGGAGACGGGGACCGGGGGCGCGGCGCAGATCCCCGGGTACCAGGTGGCCGGGAAGACGGGCACGGCCCGGAAGCTGGTCGACGGCCGGTACATCCGACGGTACATGGCCTCATTCGTGGGGTTCCTGCCGGCCTCGGATCCCCGTGTGGTCATCGTGGTATCGATCGACGAGCCTCGCACCGTCTACGGCGGGGTCGCGGCGGCCCCGGTGTTCTCCGAGATCGCGCGCCACGTGATCCAGCGGCTCGCGATCCCGGCCGCACCCCCCGTGCGTCTCCCCCCGTTCGCCTCCGATCTCTGAGGCTGCCGGTCCCGCGACCGAGCCCCGGTACGCTGGACGGCGGTGAGACGTCTTCCCCACGTGCCGCTGTCCGCGGTCGCGGCCGCCGTGCCCGGCGCCGAGATCCGCGGTGACGCAAGCATCCAGGTCGGCGAGGCCACGTTCGACTCTCGTCAGGTCGTTTCGGGTGCCCTCTTCTTCTGCGTACCGGGCGCCCGGGCCGACGGACACGACTTCGCCGGCGACGCGGCTCGTTCGGGGGCAGCAGCGCTGGTGGTGGAGCGGTGGCTCGACCTCGACCTTGCGCAGGTCGTGGTCCCGTCCGCTCGGGGGACGATGGGGCCGATGTCGGCGGTGGTGTTCGGCGAGCCGGCGCACTCGCTCACGATCGTGGGGGTGACCGGCACCAACGGCAAGACGACGGTGGTCCACCTGCTCGACGCGGTGCTCCGGGCCGCCGGGCAGCGCACCGGGGCGATCGGCACGGTCGGCGCGCACGTGGCGGGAGACCCGATCCCGGTCGCGCGGACGACTCCCGAAGCGCCCGACCTCCAGCGCCTGCTCGCCCGGATGCGGGATGACGGCGTCACGACCGTGGCCATGGAGGTGTCGTCGCATGCGCTCGATCAGGGTCGGGTCGGCGGGGTGGTCTTCGACGCGGCCGTGTTCACCAACCTCTCGCAGGATCACCTCGACCATCACGGCTCGATGGAGTCTTATTTCGAGGCGAAGGCGTCCTTGTTCGCGCCCGGGCGAACCGAGCACGCGCTGGTGAACCTCGACGATCCGTGGGGAAGGCGACTCCTCGACGTCGCGGTGCCGATCACCACGTACGGGCTCGATCCGGGAGCCGACGTCCGCGCGGAGGACGTTCGGGCGACGGTGGACGGCCTGACGTTCCGGGTGGGCGACCGCGAGGTCACGAGTTTGCTCCGGGGCGCGTTCAACGTGTCGAACTGCCTCGCCGCGATCGCGTCCTCCGGGGTGATCGGCGTGGACACGGAGGACGCGATCCGGGGCGTGGCGAGCGCCGGGCAGGTGGCGGGACGGATGGAGCCCGTGGGCCCTGGGCAGGATTTCCTGGTGGTGGTGGATTACGCGCACACGCCGGATAGCATCCGAACAGTGCTTGCCGCGGCACGCCCGTTGGCGACGGGCCGGGTGATCGTCGTCTTCGGTTGCGGTGGTGACCGTGACCGCGCGAAGCGGTTCCCGATGGGAGCTGCGGCAACGGAGGGAGCTGATCTCACGGTCATCACCACCGACAATCCACGCTCCGAGGACCCCACCGACATCATCGCCGATGTCGAGCGGGGGGCCGCAGCAAGCGGCGGACGCTACGTCGTCGAACCCGATCGTCGTTCGGCGATCCGGCTCGCCCTGGGCGACGCGCGTCCCGGAGACGTCGTCGTCGTCGCCGGGAAGGGCCACGAGTCGGAGCAGGAGCTGGCCGGCCGATCCGTCCCGTTCGACGACCGCGTCGTCGTCCGTGAGGAGCTCGAGGCCTTGGGGGGGTCCGAGTGAGGCCACGGCGGCTGGCTGAGGTGGCGATCGCCGTGGAGGGGTCGGTCGAGGGCGACGACGTCGAGGTGCGGTCGGTGACGACGGACTCGCGCGACGTGGTTGCCGGCGCACTGTTCGTCGCACTGTCGGGGGAGCACACGGACGGTCATCGTTTCGTGGACCAGGCGTTCGCCGGTGGCGCGGTGGCGGCGATGATCGATGGGTCGGGGAGCGTGGCGAACGACGCCGACGACCCGGACAGACCCGTGGTGCGGGTGGGTTCGACGGCCGAGGCGTTGCTGCGCTTGGCCGCCGACGAGCGCAACTCGATGACGGCGACCGTCGTCGGCGTCACGGGCGCGAACGGCAAGACCTCCACGAAGGATCTCGCGGTCGCGGTCGCGCAGACCCGGTTCCGAGTGCACGCCAGCCCGGGCTCGTTCAACAACGAGATCGGGCTGCCGATGACCCTGCTCGGCGCACCTCCCGACGCCGAGGTGCTCGTCGTGGAGATGGGCGCGCGACGTCTCGGCGACGTGAAGCTCCTGTCGGGGGTCGCCCGACCCGACATCGTCGTGGTGACGAACGTGGGCGTCGCCCACATGGAGGTCTTCGGATCGTGGGGGTCGATCGTCGAGGCGTCCGCCGAGCCGATCGATGCGCTCGGTCCCGACGGGCTGGCGATCTTGAACGCGGACGATCCCGTCGTCATCGCGTACGGGGATCGGTGCCCGGGCCGGGTGGTGACCTTCGGCACCCGCCCCGACGCCGACGTGCGAGCCCACGACGTCGCGCTGGGTCCCGACGGGCGGGCGTCGTTCCGGCTCGTCTCCGATGGCGCGGAGACCGAGGTGACGTTGGCGGTGCCGGGCGAGCACATGGTCTCGAACGCACTTGCGGCCGTGGCCGTCGGCCTCGAGTTGGGCATCCCCCTCTTGGAAGTCGGCCCTGCGCTCGCGCAGGCGGGCGTGTCCCGCTGGCGGATGGAGACGTTCTCGACGGCGGACGAGATCCGGGTCCTGAACGATGCGTACAACGCGAACCCAGAGTCCACCGCCGCGGCGATCCGGACCGCGCGGTGGATGGCAGGCGAGGGTCGCCTCATCGCGGTGCTCGGCGAGATGGCGGAGCTCGGCGCCATCTCGGAAGAAGAGCACGACCGGGTGGGGGAACTGGCGGCCCGGATCCGGGTCGACCGACTGCTCACGGTGGGGGAGACCGCGCGCACGATCGCGCGCGCGGCCATCCGGGAAGGCATGGAGCCGAACGACGTCGCGAGCTACGACAACCCCTCCGCGGCGCTCGACGACGTTCGGCGCTCCGCGGTTCCCGGTGACCTGGTCCTCTTCAAGGGGTCACGGGTGGCCGGGCTGGAGACCCTGGCGGAGGCCCTGCGGTGATCCCGATCCTCGTGGCGGGCGCGGTCGGTCTGGCGGTGACGCTCCTCGGGACCCCGGTCGCAATCCGGGTCTTCCGTGTCTGGGGGTGGGGTCAGCGGATCCGCGAGGACGGTCCACATACCCACTTCGAGAAGGTCGGCACGCCCACGATGGGCGGGATCGTGATGCTCGTGGCGCTCGTCGTCGCGTACCTCGCGACACGGCCCACGATCGCCGCAGGGATCACGTTCAGCCCCGCAGGACTCGCGCTGATCCTCGCCGCGGTGGGGTTCGGGCTCGTGGGCTTCGTCGACGACTTCCTGAAGGTCCGACGGAAGCGATCCCTCGGTCTGTCGAAGACGCAGAAGTTCTTGGGAACCGCCCTCGTGTCGATGCTCTTCGCGCTCGTCGTTGTCGCGTTCTCCGGAGATACCGGCACGTCGACGAGCCTCTCGTTCGTCCGGCCGACGGCGCTGGATCTCGGGGTGTTCTTCTACGTGTGGGTGTTCGTGGTGCTGACGTCCTCCTCGCACGCGGTGAACCTGACCGACGGACTCGACGGGCTCGCGGCCGGTTCCTCGATCCTCGTCCTCGCGGGGTACGTGTTCATCGCCTTCTGGCAGTTCCGCCACACCTGCGCCGATGGCCTCACCGCCGCGGCGTTGAAGGCGTGTTACGAGGGCGTCGACCTCCTCGCGATGCAGGACACCGCGATCATCGCGGCGGCGATGATGGGCGCCGCGATGGGCTTCCTGTGGTGGAACGCCGCCCCCGCGCGCATCTTCATGGGTGACACGGGCGCGCTGGCGCTGGGGGGTCTGTTCGGCGCCATGGCGATCACGACGAACACGCAGATGCTGCTGATCATCCTCGGCGGCCTCTACGTCATCGAGACGATGTCGGTGATCATCCAGGTGATCTCGTTCCGGGGGTTCGGGCGACGGATCTTCCGGATGTCGCCGATCCATCATCACTTCGAGCTCGCCGGTTGGCCCGAGTTCACTGTGATCGTGCGGTTCTGGATCATCGCCGGGCTCTGTGTCGCGGTCGGGCTCGGCGTGTTCTACGCGGACTTCATCGCCCGAGGAGGACTCGATTGAGCGGGCGGTTCGCGGCGGAGCGGGCGGTCGTCGTGGGCGCGGGGGTCGCCGGCGCCGGCTCAGCGCGCGCCCTGTCGGCTGAGGGCGCTCGCGTCCTCGTGACGGAGTCCCGTCCGGAGATCGATGTGCCGGTCGCCGCCGAGCTGCGCGGGATCGGCGTCGAGGTCCGCACCGGTGGACACGACCGCAGCCATCTGGATGGCGCCACGCTGGTCGTGGTAGGCCCTGGTGTCTCACCGGACACCGACGTCGTCCGCTGGGCCCACGAGCTCGGACTCCCCGTCTGGGGTGAGATGGAGCTCGGCGCCCGGCTGGTCCGCGCGCCGTATCTGGCGGTCACCGGCACGAACGGCAAGACGACCGTCACGGCGATGATCGAAGCGTGTCTGCGAGCGGGCGGGCACGACGCCCTGGCGTGCGGCAACATCGGCCTACCCTTCCCCGAGGCGGCCCGTCAGGAGCGCGACGTGCTCGTCGTGGAGGTGTCGAGCTTCCAACTCGCCGTCCAGACATCGTTCCATCCCACGATCTCGGTCCTGCTGAATGTCGCGCCCGATCACCTCGACTGGCACGGTTCCCTCGAGGCCTACGCGGAGGCGAAGGGAAGGATCCATGCCCTGCAGACCGGGCCTGACGTCCACATCGGCAACCGCGACGATCCGGCGGCGGTGGAGATCTCCTCGAAGGCGACGTGCGAGCTTCGGTGGTTCCGCCAGGGCCCTCCGGACGAGGGCGAGGTCGGGTACGTGGGGGAGGAGATCGTCGCCCGGGTCGACGGCACCCACCGGCTCGGCGTGATCGACGGCGAGCGCGCCGGATACCGGGAGGATGCGGCCGCCGCGGCGGCCGCCGCGCTCGCCTACGGCGTGGACCCGGCCGCCGTGGCGGCCGCGCTGGCCGGGTTCCGTCCCGCACGCCACCGCGGTGAGGTCGTCGCGATCGTCGACGGCGTGCGCTTCGTCGACAACTCCAAGGCCACCAACGTGCACGCGGCGGCGGCGGCGATCGACGGCGCCGGCGACGCCGTTTTGATCGCGGGCGGCCGCGCCAAGGGCGTGGATCTGTCGCCTCTGAGGGCGCACGCGGGCCGTCTCCGAGCGGTGGTCGCGATCGGCGAATCGGCTCCCGACGTCGTGGACGTGTTCGAGGGATCGGTCCCGACACATCTCGCCGGATCCATCGAGGAGGCCGTCCGGGAGGCGTTCGCCGCGGCTTCACCCGGAGAAGCGGTGCTGCTGGCTCCGGCGTGCGCGAGCTGGGATCAGTTCACGAGCTACGCGGAGCGCGGGGATCGGTTCGCGGCCGCGGCACGGTCGTTGCGGGCGGAGGCCGGCGCCCATGGCTGATCGCACGGTCACTCGTCGCCGTCCCAAGGCGGTCGTCGCCGGCGGATCCCACCTGCGTCTCGTCCGCACCGAGGATCTCATGCGCGCGGCGCCCACGCCCGCGGCCGTCACGCGCCGGAACCTCTCGCTCCTCCTCGTGTCGACCGCGCTCCTCACGGTGATCGGCCTCGTGATGATCCTCTCGGCCGGCTCGATCTCCGCGGTCGAGGGCTACGGCACCAGCTTCTGGTACTTCAACCGGCAGACGCTGTACGCGGTCGTGGGCGTCGTCGGGCTCGTGGTGACGGCACGCGTGCCGTACGCCTTCTGGCGGCGAGCCGCGATCCCGATGCTCCTGGCGGTGCTCCCGGTGATGCTGCTGACGCTCCACCCCGCCTTCGGGTCTTCCCTGTACGGCGCCGCCCGCTGGATCGATCTCGGCCCCATCACCCTCCAGCCGGCGGAGTTCGCGAAGTTCCTCACGGTCAGCGCGGCCGCCGCGATCTTGTCCCGGCCGTGGAAGCATCTCGACCGTCCTCGGGACGCCTTCCTGCCACTCGGCCCTCTCGTGGCCGTGGTCGCCGGCATCGTGATGCTGCAGAAGGACCTCGGCACGACCCTCATCATCTGCGGAAGCGTCTTCCTGTTGCTCTTCGCCGCCGGTCTCCGCCTGCGCCACCTCGCGTGGACCGGACTCGCGGGCGCGGCGGTGATGTCGTTCTTCATCTTCGGGACGGCCTATCGGCGCACCCGATTCCTGGAGGCGTGGCTCAACTGGGAGCTGGATCCCAGCGGTGCGGGATGGCAACTGCGTCAGGGCCTGATCGCGCTCGGGTCCGGCGGCTGGCTCGGGATCGGCCTCGGCAACAGCCGTCAGAAGTGGGACTACCTGCCCAACGCCCACAGCGACTTCGTCTTCGCCGTCCTCGGGGAGGAGCTCGGCCTGATCGGCGCGCTGGCGGTCCTGACGCTATTCGGCATGCTGCTCTTCGCCGGTATCCGCATCGCGGTGAACGCACCGGACACGTTCGGCCGGCTGCTCGCCGCGGGGATCACCGGCTGGATCGGGCTGCAGACCCTCGTGAACCTCGGGGCCGTCACCGGACTCCTGCCGATCACGGGCGTCCCGCTTCCGTTCCTGTCGTTCGGGGGGACCGCCCTCGTGGTCACGCTCGCCGGGGTGGGTGTCATGGCGAGCGTCGCCCTCGAGGGCGTGCGATCCGCGGAGAGGAGGCACATCCGCGATCGGCGCCGCCAGGGCGGCGAGGGGAGTCGGCGGTGAGGATCGTGATCGCCGGCGGCGGCACGGCCGGGCACATCTTCCCCTCGATCGCGGTGGCCGACCGTCTCCGTGAGGGCGGAGCGACGGTCGGATTCATCGGCTCCCCGGCAGGACAGGAGGCCTCGATCGTGCCGGCCGCCGGCTACCGCTTCCATCCCGTGGCCGCGGCGCCGTTCCGCCGCGAGCTCTCCCTCCGGTCGGCAGCGGCACCGTTCGTGGCGATGCGCTCCGTGGTCACCTCGCGGCCGATCGTGCGTGAGGTGGACGCGGTGCTGGGGATGGGCGGACACGCGAGCATCGCGCCGGTCCTCGCAGCGCGCTCGCTCAGGGTCCCCGTGGTCCTGCACGAGCAGAACGCGATCCCGGGACTCGCCAACCGTCTCCTCGCGAGACTCGCGACGGCGATGGCGCTCACGTTCGAAGACTCGCGCGGTCGGCTCCCTCGGTCCCTCCGCACGGAGGTGACGGGGCTCCCCCTCCGCCGGGAGATCCGTGAGGTGGCTGTGCGACGGGACGAGCTCGTCGAGGAGGCGCGACGCGAGTGGGGTCTCGAGCCCGGGCGGACGACGCTCCTCGTGACGGGCGGGAGTCAAGGTGCGCTGCACGTGAACCGGACGATCGCGGACGCCATCCCGCTCCTGGCCGGGCGATCCGACCTCCAACTCGTGGTGCTCACCGGCCCGGCGCACGAGCCGGTGGTCGCCTCGGCCGCGAGCCAGGAGATGGAGCTGATCCTGCGGACCGTGGCGTTCCTCGAACGGATGGAGCTCGCGCTCGCCGTGGCGGATCTCGCGGTCGCCCGGGCGGGAGCGAACACGATCCACGAGCTCGCGGCCTGCGGGATCCCCTCGATCCTGGTGCCCTACCCGCACGCGACCGACGATCATCAGGCGGCGAACGCGAGGGAGCTGGAGCGCGCCGGAGCGGCCGAGGTGTACCCGGATCGCGCGCTGACGCCGGAGGGACTGGCGCGCCGGATCCTGTCGCTCACCGGGGACGCGGAACGGCGGACCGTGATGGCCAAGGCGGGGGAGGCGTGGGCCAAGCCCGATGCCGACGAACGCGTGGCGGAGCTCGTGCGGGAGGTAGCGAGGCGATGAACAGGACGCCGCTCTATCGGCCGCGGCCGGGCACGATCCCGACGCTCGGCGTACCCTCCCTGCACGCCGTGCGAACCGTGCACCTGATCGGCGCCGGAGGTGCCGGCATGCGGAACCTCGCTCGGCTCTTCCTGGCCCGCGGCATCGCGGTCACGGGCTCGGACCTCAAGGACTCCGAGGGGCTGCGAGATCTCGAAGCCGGGGGCGCCCGCATGCGCGTGGGTCACGACGCCGATGCGCTGGGCGACCCCGACGCCGTGGTGATCTCGAGCGCGATCGCCGAGGAGAACCCGGAGCTCGCCGCCGCTCGTGCCCGGGGCCTCGCCGTGTGGGCGCGTCAGCAAGCGATCGCCGCCTTCGCGGCGGACCACCGTTCCATCGCCGTGGCGGGCACGACCGGGAAGACCACGACCACGTCGATGATCGCGACCATCCTCGAACAGGTCGGACTCGACCCGACGTACCTGATCGGCGGCGACCTGAACGAGAGCGGCAGCGGCGCGCGGGCCGGGGAGAGCGACCTCTTCCTCTTCGAAGCCGACGAGAGTGACGGCTCCTTCCTCCTTTCCGATCCTTCGATCGGCGTGATGACCAACGTCGAGGTGGACCACGTGGACTTCTATCCGGGCGGGGCGGACGAGCTGCGGCTGGCCTTCGCGGAGTTCTGCGCGCGCTCGGGCCGGGTCGTCGCCTGTATCGACGACGAAGGGGCTCGCGAGGCCCTGCGCATCGCGGGGGTCGAGCCGATCGGCTACGGGGTCGCCGCGGATGCGCACGTTCGGCTCACGATCGAGACGCCGGGCCCGGGTGGCGCCCACGGCACGATCGACGTCGACGGTGCCGTCGTGCCGCTGACGCTGCGCGTCGATGGTGCTCACAACCTGCTGGACGCAGCTGCCGCGATCGCGGTGGGACGCGTCGTCGGTGTCCTCGCCGAGGAGGCCGCGCACGCCCTGTCCACCTTCGGCGGGATACGCCGTCGCTTCGAACACCGGGGGAGCGTCCGAGGGGCGGAGTTCTACGACGACTACGCGCACGTCCCGACGGAGCTCGCCGTCACCCTCGAGGTGGCGCGGGCGCGAGCGCCGCTTCGGCTGGTCGCCGTGTTCCAGCCGCACCGGTACTCCCGGACCCAGGCCCTCTGGCGCGAGCTGGGGGCGAGCCTCGCGGAGGCCGACCTGATCGTCGTGACCGACGTCTACGGCGCGAACCAACGACCGATCCCGGGGGTCACGGGCGAGCTCGTGGTCAACGGCGTGCGTCGCGCGGCCCCCGAGCGCACGGTGGTCTACGCGCCCCACGGCGAGGATGCGGTCTCCTTCCTCGCTCGAGAGGTGGGCGAGGGCGATCTCGTCATCACGCTCGGGTGTGGCGACGTGTGGATGCTCGGGGATGCGGCGCTCTCGCGCATCCGGGAGGCCGACGGTGGCTCCTGATCTCGCGGATGCGGAGCGCCTCCTCCGCGAACGGCTGGGCTCGCGGCTGCGCGTGGGGTTCCCGCTCGCGCCGTTGACGAGCTTCCGGATCGGCGGACCTGCCGCGCTGTTCGTCGAGCCGGAAGACGACGCTGCACTCGAAGCGGTCGGACTCGCGGTGGAGCAGACGGGTGTGCCGGTGGTGGTGATCGGCAAGGGATCCAACGTGTTGGTGTCGGACGAAGGGTTCGCCGGCATCGTGGTGCGCCTGGGTCGCGGGTATCGGTGGGCGGGCCGCGACGGGGACCTGCTCACCGCGGGGGGTGCGATGCCGCTCCCGGCGCTCGCCGGGATCGCGATGCGACATCGCCTCGCCGGACTCGAGTTCGGGGTCGCGATCCCGGCCAGCCTAGGTGGAGCGGTGAAGATGAACGCCGGTGCGCACGGGCGATCGATGTCCGAAGTGATCGAGCGGGTGGACGTCTACTCGCTCGCTCGCCGCGCCCGAGGTTCCCTCTCGGTCGACGAGGCCGGATTCGGCTATCGCCGGTCGGATCTGCCTCCCGGTGACGTCGTGGTCGCCGCTGTGGCACGGCTCGAGTCCGGCGATGAGCCAGAGATCCGGGCTCGGATGGAGGAGGCGCGCGACTGGCGGCGGCGCACGCAGCCGCTCGCCGAGCCGAACTGCGGATCGGTCTTCAAGAACCCCGACGGCGACCATGCCGCGAGGCTGATCGAGGCGGCCGGCGCGAAGGGACTTCGGCTCGGAGGGGCCCAGGTCTCCGAGAAGCACTCGAACTTCATCGTCGCGGGTCCGGGCGCCTCGTCCTCCGACGTGTGGGCGCTGATCGAACAAGTGCGAGCGCTCGTGGAGTCTCACGGCGGGATCCGACTGGAGACCGAGGTCGAGTTGATGGGAGCCATCGGCGATGCGCAGCGCTGACAAGGAGCGGCGGGTCATCCGGCGCTGGACGGTGGCTGCCTTCGCGACGATCCTGGTGGCCACGCTGGCGGTCGCGGCGACGTACACCCCGTTGTTCGCGGCGAGCGACATCGAGATCCAGGGATCAGGCGGGATCTCGAGTGCCGATCTTCTCGCCCTGGCTCGCGTGGACGAGGACTCGAACGTGTTCCATCTCGACACCCGCGCGGTCGAGCGGCGCCTGGAACGCGACCCGCGGATCCTCGAGGCGCGAGTCATCAGGTCGCTCCCGGACGCGCTCAGGATCGAGATCGTCGCTCGGACCCCCGTCGGCGTGGTGGGCACCGGAGGCGTGGGGACACCGATGGACCTCGTCGGCGCCGACGGCGTCCTGATCGGACCCGCGGGGAACACCGTCGACCTCCCGGCGCTGCTCGCTCCGGACGGCGGTCCCGTCGGAGCGGGGAGCCTCGCGACCGCGGCGGCCGCGGCGGGCGCCCTCGAGCCGGCGTTGCGCCGCGCCGTGGACGCCGTGGTCGTGGCGCCGGACGGCGGAGTGGAGGTCCGGCTCGCGGCCGGGTTCTCCGCTTCCCTCGGAGATGCGTCCGAGCTCACCGCGAAGGCCGCGTCGCTTGCCGCTCTGCTGGCGTGGGTGCAGGAGCGGGATGTCCGTGTGGTGTCGGCCGATCTGAGCGTGCCGGGGAGCCCCACCGCGAAGCTCGAACAGGGCTCCACCGCGGTGCCGATCCCCTGATCCGCCACGCGATGCGCCGCGCGTTCTGATTGTCACGAGTAAGCGCAAGCGAGCGCCCGGGAGGCGTGCCACAACTTCTTGACGGACCTGCGATTACGAAGTAGGGTCGCTACCTCCACATGAGCTAGATATGGTAATAACGTTCAAGTGGAGCCTTACAGTTCGACCCGTAGTTGAGCAGGGAACAGCAGTGAGTTCGCATCAACGGTCGACCACAGGTTGCAGTCGGAGGCGGGACCTCCAGGTACGCGGGCCGGGGCCCGGGAGGGAAAGCGGATGATGATGGACGCTCCTCAGAACTACCTCGCCGTGATCAAGGTCGTGGGCATCGGCGGGGGCGGCGTGAACGCGGTGAACCGGATGATCGAGGCAGGCCTCCGGGGTGTCGAGTTCACCGCCGTCAACACGGACGCACAGACCTTGCTGATGTCCGACGCCGAGGTGAAGCTCGACATCGGCCGGGAAACGACGCGCGGTCTGGGCGCCGGCTCGGATCCGGACGTCGGCCGGCACGCAGCGGAGGAGCATGCCGACGAGATCGAGGAGATCCTCAAGGGCGCCGACATGGTGTTCATCACCGCCGGCGAGGGCGGGGGCACGGGAACCGGCGGTGCCCCGATCGTGGCGGAGGTCGCGAGGAACCTCGGGGCGCTCACGATCGGCGTCGTGACACGCCCCTTCGGCTTCGAAGGCCGGAAGCGCGCGACCCAGGCGGACCTCGGGATCACGGAGCTCAAGAAGGCCGTCGACACGCTGATCGTGGTGCCGAACGACCGGCTCCTGCAGGTGGCCGACGTGAGCATGCCGATGCTCGACGCGTTCCGGATGGCGGACCAGGTCCTCTATCAAGGTGTCGACGGCATCACCTCGCTCATCACCACCCCCGGATTGATCAACCTCGACTTCGCCGACGTGAAGTCGATCATGGCAGGCGCCGGGTCCGCACTGATGGGGATCGGCCTCGGGTCCGGACAGGACCGCGCCACGGAGGCCGCCAAGGCAGCGATCAGCTCCCCGTTGCTGGAGTCCTCGATCGACGGCGCGAAGGGCGTCTTGCTCTCGATCGCCGGTCCGACCGACTTGACCCTGCACGAGGTCAACGCGGCGGCGGATGCCATCACGCGCGTCGCCCACCCGGACGCCAACATCATCTTCGGCGCGGTCGTCGACGATGCCTTGGGCGAGGAGGTGCGCGTCACCGTCGTCGCCGCGGGCTTCGACAAGGTGACGGCCGTCTCCGACAGTCGCTTCGAGAGCCGGCTCTCCCGGCTGCTGGAGGAACCCACCGACGAAGGAGCCGCGAGCGAAGAGCCGCTTCCGTCGATCCTGGCCGAGGACGACGAAGACCGGGTCTTCACGAGCGGTGAGGGATCCGCCCCGCTGACCTTCGACGCCGAGGAGGACCTGGACATCCCGGACTTCCTCAAGAGCTGACGCCCGCCCCGCGCGGCCCTCGAACCGGGGCGGGGAGATCCACGAGAGGAGGCGCCCTTCCCCCGACTTCTCTCGAAGAGGATCTCCCCGCCCCCCTTCGATCTCTCGGCGTGTGTCCGGGCCCGCCAAGGGATGACGATGGCCGAGTCACGCCACGATCACGAGAGGACACGGTGACCGCGGATCGCGGGGAGGTACGTCGCAACGTCGAAGAGGTGCGGTCGCGCATCGCCTCCGCCGCCACCCGCTCGGGCAGGACCCCCGAGGACGTCTCGCTGATCGCGGTCACGAAGACGGTCGAGATCGAGCAGGTCCGGTGGGCGGTCGAGGCAGGGGTCCGGGATCTCGGCGAGAATTACGTACAGGAGTTGCGCGACAAGCGGGATGCGATCGACGCCGGCACGTGGCACTTCATCGGCACGCTTCAGTCGAGCACGGCCCACCGCGTCGCCGACCATGCCGATGTCGTCCAGACCGTGGCAGGAGAGCGGGCGGCGCGACGGCTCGCAGGCCGCGCCGCCCGCTCCGGCCGCACCCTCGACTCGTTGATCGAGGTCGATCTCACGGAAGACCGGACGGGCGTGCCCGCGGCCGAGCTCCCCACATTCGCCGACCTGGTCGCCTCACTCGAAGGCCTTCACCTGATCGGTCTGATGACCGTGCCCGCGATCGGGGAGACGGCCGAGGACGCACGCGCCTCCTTCGCCCGGCTGCGTCGGCTCCGCGACGAGATCCGAGAAGAGCACCCCGACGTGCTGGCATTGTCGATGGGGATGTCGTTGGATTACGAGGTCGCGGTGGAAGAAGGCGCTACCATGGTCCGGATCGGGACGGCTCTGTTCGGCCCCCGAGCAGCCAGGTCGAGAGATGGGGAGGAACCAACATGAGCGGCGTGTGGAAGAAGACGCTGAACTATCTCGGTCTGGTCGAGGACGACGAGGAGTTCGTCGAGGAGCTCCCCGACGTCGAGCCTGCGCCCGTGCGACGGATGCGGCCTCAACCGGTCCGTGAGGTGTCGTCGGAGGCGGAAGGCGTGGTGCGCACGATCGCTTCGCCGCGCCAGGTGGGTGCGTCGGCGGCGATCCACAAGTCGGAGCCCAAGCGATTCAACGAGGCCCGCGAAGTCGCCGACCGCTTCAAAGAGGGCACGGCCGTCATCATGAACCTGCAGGGCACCGAGGACTCCACCGCTCGCCGGCTCGTCGACTTCGCCTCCGGTCTCGTCTACGGACTGGACGGCAAGATCGAGCTCGTGGCGAACCGCGTGTACCTGCTCACACCGGCAGACGTCGAGGTGTCGGCCGAGGAGCGGGAACGCATCGCCGGCGGCGGCTTCTACAACCAGTTCTGACGACGCTCCGGTCCGAGCGTGGTCCTTCGCACTGCTAGCCTTGCGCGTCGATGACGGCAGCCAACGGCAACGACTTCGTGAGCGAGCTCATCTGCCTCGTGCTCTTCGTCTTCATGATCCTCTTGTTCATCAGGGTGATCCTCGGCTGGCTCCAGTTCGCGGGCTGGCGGCCGCCGCACTCGGGACCGCTCCGAGCGGGTTTCGATGTCCTGATCGACGTGACGGAACCGCCACTCCGGCTGCTGCGGAGGATCGTGCCGCCGGCGGGTGTGCTCGACCTCTCGGTGCTGGTTGCGTTCGTGGTCCTCGTCGTGTTGCGTACAGTGTTCTGTTGAGCGGGATGACCGGGACCGATCGGACCAGAGCGGATGAAGAAGGCGAGATGAGGAAGCCAATGACGGTGAAGAAGCCAATAATGAAGAAGCCAAGATGAAGAAGAAGGACACGACCGGCGGCGCATCGGACTGGACCTCGGCTCCGGCAGGGCGGCGGATCACGCCCCTCGAGGTCCAACAGAAGGAGTTCCAGGTCGCCCGGTTCGGTGCGGGCTACCGGATGCGGGAGGTCGACGAGTTCCTCGATCAGGTCACCGACGCGATGACCGCGCTCGTGGCGGAGAACGAGCGGTTGGCCCGGGGATCGAGCGATCGCGGGCCGGCCTCGACCCGACCATCGGTCCCCGCGACGACCGGCGACGCCGACCGCGCCGCGGTGGAGGCGTTCCTGCGGCGCGAGAAAGGATTCCTGCAGGATCTGGGCGGGCTGGTCCAGGAGCACGCCGAGGAATTGCGGTCCATGGTGCGAGCGGTTCGCCAGGACGCGTCGGCCGTCGCCGAGATAGCTGTGCAGGAACCGGCAGCGAAGGAGCCGCCCGCGGCCGCGAGGGCTTCTGACGCCGGGTCCGCGCCGGAAGAAGCGCCGCCGCTCGAGGCCGCGGCCGCTCCGGACGCGCGGGAAGAGCCGGACGCGCCACAAGCTGAGATCACCGAAGGCTCCGACGTGAGCGGGACCACGGCGCAGGCCACGCCGGATGCCCCAGAAGACGAGAGAGAAGACGAGGGGGAGGGCGACGATCGCACGACGATCGCGGGATCGGCGCCCATCATCACCGGCGCCGTCGCCGACGAGCCGATCCTGCTCGATGAGCCGGAACCCGCACGGTCGGGACGTCCGGACGATGAAGAGGACGGTTCGCTCCGGGAGCTGTTCTGGGGCGAGGAATGAGCCGGGTCAACCCTCCTTCCTGAGGCTCACGACCACCGGCGTCGCCTCGAGCGTTCCTTCCAGCCGGAATCCGTCCACGCCGCTCGTCGCCACGCCGGCGGCCAACGTCTCGGCGGCGATCTCTTCCCCGTGCGTGGCCAGCACCTCTGCGGGTTCGCCGGACGTCTCCACCCCGAGCACGATCCGGTCCGTCACCTGGAGGCCGGCCTCCTTCCGGGCGTCCTGGATCATCCGGACGAGCTCGCGGGCGAGCCCTTCGCGTCGGAGCTCCGGCGTGATCTCGAGCTCGAGAGCGACCGTGACGCCGCCCTCCGAGGCGACGCCCAACCCCGACCGGACGTCGTGGGTGAGCTGGACGTCGTCAGGTCCGATCGGGACGGGGGCCCCTTCGCCCGCGGCAACCTCGATCTGCCCACCGTCGGCGAGTCGTCCCGCGAGCGTGCCGTCGTCCGCGGCCAGTGCGGCCGCGACGGCCTGGACACGCGGGCCGAGGCGAGGGCCGAGAACCTTGAAGTCCGGTCGAGCCCGCCATCGGCCGAAGACGTCTGCCGACCCCGCGACCTCGACGCGCTTGACGTTCAACTCCTCGGCGACCGTATCCCGCAATCGATCGAACGAGCCGGGCGTGTCGGCGAGATGCACCACCGCGGCAGGGAGCGGTTGCCGCGTTCGGGTCTTCGTCTCCGTGCGGATCCGCCGCCCCAGCTCCACGACCTGACGCGCGAGCGCCATCGCGTCGTCCAGACCCGGATCGACCGCCGCCTCGTCCACGCGCGGATAGTCCGCCAGATGCACCGAGTCGGGGCGGCCGCCACGTCCGGCGGCGAGGTTCGACCAGATCTCCTCGGAGACGAACGGGGTGAGCGGCGCGAGGAGCGTCGCCGCGGTGACCAGGCATTCGTGCAGCGTGTGGAACGCGGCGACGCTGTCGGCGCCGCCACTCCCGCCTGGGTTCCAGAACCGCCGGCGCGAGCGTCGCACGTACCAATTGGATAGGTCCTCGATGAACGCCTGGATCCGCCGACCGGCTCCCGTCACGTCGTAGCCGTCCATCCCGTCCCGGACTTCGCGAACGGTGCCGGCGAGTCGCGACAGGATCCATCGGTCCAGCAGCGGTCGGGAGGACAGAGAAGGAGCGGGCTCGGCGTCGGGGTCGAACGCGTCCGCGTTCGCGTAGAGCACGAAGAACGAGTAGACGTGCCACAGGGTGAGCAGGAACTGTCGCACCGCCTCCTCGAGGACGGTGTCGCCGAGTCGTCTCGACGACCAGGGGGACCCGCTCGTCAGGAGCACCCAGCGGAGCGCGTCCGCTCCATAGCGCTCCATCACTGTCATCGGATCCACGGCGTTGCCGAGCGACTTCGACATCTTCCGGCCCTGTTCGTCGACGATGAAACCGAAGCAGACGACGGTGCGGTAGGCGGTCGTGTCGAAGTGCAGGACCCCTTCCGCCATCAGTGTGTAGAACCAGCCGCGGGTCTGGTCGATCGCCTCGGAGATGAAGTCGGCGGGGAACCGCCGCCCGAACGGCTCCTCGCCCCGACCCAGCTCCGGGTGGTAGCCCCACTGCGCGAACGGCATCGCGCCGGAGTCGTACCAGGCGTCGATCACCTCGGGGACCCGTCGTGACTCCTCGCCGCACTCCGGGCACGGGAACGTGATCTCATCGATGGTGGGTCGGTGCGGATCGAGGTCCGTGAGATCGCGTCCCGCCAGCGTGCCGAGCTCGACGAGCGATCCGATCGCGGTCACGTGCTCGGCCGGACACCGCCAGATCGGCAGCGGGGTACCCCAGTACCGCTCGCGAGAGAGCGCCCAGTCGACGTTGTTCTCGAGCCAGTTGCCGAAGCGCCCGTGCTTGATGTGATCGGGATGCCAGTCGACCTGGTCGTTGACGTCCAGGAGGCGCTCCTTGACGGCCGTCGTGCGGACGTACCAGGAGGTGCGCGCGTAGTGGAGGAGTGGGGTCTTGCACCGCCAGCAGAACGGATACGTGTGCAGGATCGTCTCGGAACGGAGCAAGCGCCCGCGGGCGAAGAGGTCCTCGACGATCACGGGATCGGCGTCCTTCACGAACAGATCGCGGATGAACTCGGGGGCGAGATCAGTGAACCGGCCGTCGTCCCCGACCGGCTTGAAGACCGCCCAGCCCTGGGCGCGTCCGACCTCGAGGTCCTCGGGGCCGAACGCGGGGGCCAGGTGCACGATCCCGGTGCCGTCCTCCATCTGGACGAACGCGCCCGCGACGACGGTGTGCGCGCCCTCGACGTTCGCATAGGGCGGCTCGTACGTCGCTCCGAGGAGATCCTCCCCGCTGAGGGTCTTCCGGATCGTCCAACCGTCGCCGAGGGCCGCCGCGGCGAGCGGTTCGGCGACGATCAGTCGATCGTCGTCCTTCTCGGCCACGACGTAGGTGGCCGAGGCACCCACCGCGACGCCCGTGTTGGAGGGGAGCGTCCACGGCGTCGTGGTCCATACGAGCAGCGACGCGCCGACCAGGTCTGGGGCCGGCGGATCGACGATCGGGAACCTGACGTAGACGCTGGGGTCCTCGACCGATTCGTAGCCGAGGGCGACCTCGGCGTCGGAGAGCGCCGTCCCGCACCGGGGGCAATACGCGGTCACCTTGTCCGCCTCGATCAGCAGGCCGCGTTCGTGCAGACGCTTCAGCGACCACCAGACGGACTCGACATACGCGGGATCCATCGTCCAGTAGGCGTCATCCATGTCGATCCAGAAGCCGATCCGGCGCGTCAACTCCTCCCAGTCGCGGACGTATCGTCGGACGGACACCCGGCACCGCTCGTTGAACTCGGCGACCCCGAACGCCTCGATGTCGCGCTTGCCGGAGGTTCCGATCTCTTTCTCCACCTCGATCTCGACAGGGAGCCCGTGGCAGTCCCAGCCGGCCTTGCGGTGCACGAGGTGGCCGGTCATCGTGCGGTAGCGGGGATAGACGTCCTTGAAGGTGCGGGTGACCGCGTGGCCGATGTGCGGCTTGGCGTTCGCCGTGGGAGGGCCGTCATAGAAGACCCACTCGGGGGCGTGCTCGCGCTGCTCGAGGGATCGATGGAAGACGTTCGCCTCCTCCCAGAACGCGAGGATCGAGCGCTCGAGCTCGGGGAAGCGCACCTTGGGGTCGACCGGCCGGAACCCTGGGCTCTCGTCGTTCGCCATCCGCTCGCCTCCCGACACGCGAAACGCCTCGTCCTCGTCTCGCGAGGACGAGGCGCGAGCCCCGCGGTACCACCTCGCTTGCCGGATGCCTTGCGGCGGTCCGGCCGCTCGCGGCCGCGATCACGGCCTGCCGCTGTGACGGGCGGACCCGCCTGCGTCTACTGGGAGCCGGGGTCCGGCTCGGTTCGGGCAGGGGCTCGGGGAGGATGTCCGCGGGGCGCTCGGCGCCGGGCTTCCACCGTCCCCGGCTCGCTCTCGCTCTGCGGTCCTCGCAACGTGTTCCCGTCGTCGCCTTCGCGTGCATGCTACACACGTGGGCAGCCTGAGCGTGCGCGTCATCCCCAGGTCGACGAGGACCCGCGTGGAGCGGTCCGGAGAGGGGATCGTCGTGAGGGTCCGGGCGGCGCCCGAGGGGGGCCGCGCGACCGATGAGGCGAGGAAGGCACTAGCGACGGCGTTGGGTCTCCCAGCATCCGCCGTAACGCTCCGCAGGGGGCGACGCTCGCGGGAGAAGGTCTTCGAGCTGGCCGAGATGACGGAAACGGAAGCGCTGCAACGTCTTCTGCCCTGATCGGCGTGCGGCCGGCGATGGGCGTGGCCGATGCGCCGACGTGCTACCCTTCGCCTCTTATGGCGCAGGCCAAGCTCACCGCGAAGGAGCTCGACGACCTCCGGGCCCGGCTCCAGGAAGAGCGCACCCACCTCGAGGCGCAGCTCGTCTCGATCGTCGAGGGTTCCTTCGCGGCAACACAGTCGGATCTGTCGGGGGACGTGGGGCTCGACGACGAATCGGCGGACGCCGGCACCGCCACGTTCGAGCGGGAGAAGGACCTGTCGATCGAGAACAACGTTCGAGACCTCCTGCGGAAGATCGAGGGCGCGTTGAAGCGCATGGATGCGGGGACCTATGGCCTCTGCGAGCGTTGCGGCAAGCCGATCGAGAAGGCACGGATCAAGGCCTTGCCGTACGCGGAGCTCTGCATCAAGGACGCGCAGGCGGCGCAGTCGCGTCGCTGACCCGTGGACGCGCGGCGGAGCCGGGCGGCCCGAACGCTCTTCGTCGTGGCTGTCGTCTCCTACGGCCTGGACCGGCTCACGAAGATCTGGGCCGAGGCGGCCCTCCCCGGCTCTCCGATCGACGTCGTGCCGGGCGTGCTCACGTTGCGATTCACGACCAACTCCGGCGGTGCATTCAGCATCGGCCAGAGCGCCCCGTGGTTCTTCGTCGGGGTGTCGGCGGTCGTGGTTGCGATCATCCTCGCCACCTCGCTCCGGCACACCAGCCGGATCGTCGGCGCGGGTCTGGGACTGGTGCTCGGTGGAGCGCTCGGCAACCTCACGGATCGCGCCTTCCGGGATGAGGGCTTCCGAGGACGCGTCGTCGACTTCATCGACTTCCACGTGTGGCCGATCTTCAATCTGGCCGATTCCGCGATCGTGATCGGCGCGATCGTGCTCGCGTGGGCGGGGACGCGGGAACGGCCGCGAGAGCGGCCGGGGGAGGGGCCAGGGGAGGAGAACGAGCAGCCAGAGCCGACGGCGGCGCCACGATGAAGCGGACGCTCGTGGCCGAGGCGGGGCGGCTCGATGCCGTCATCGCGCGGATGACCGGCGAGGCGCGAGCGGACGTCCAGCGCGCGATCACCTCGGGGAAGGTACAGGTCGACGGCGAGCCGCGGCCGAAATCGTTCCGCTTGCGCGGTGGCGAGCGGGTGACGCTCGAGATCGAGCGGGACGAGCCCGTCGCCGCGGAGGGGCCTCCGGTGCCGATCCGCTACGAGGACGACCACCTCCTCGTGATCGTGAAGCCCGCCGGCCTCGTGACGCATCCCACCGCCGGCCGGCGCGGAGGGACGCTCGTGAACCGACTGCTCGGGATGGGCGTCCGCCTGGCGCCGGCCGGCGGCCCGCTCCGTCCCGGCATCGTGCACCGGCTGGACGTGGGCACCTCCGGGCTGCTGGTCGTGGCCAAGACCGATGAGGCCTACGCGGCACTGAGAAGCATGTTCGGCGTCCATGCTTTGGAGCGAGGGTATCTCGCGCTCGTGCGGGGTGCGGTGGCCAACGACTCCTTCGCCGTCGACGCGCCGCTCGGCCGGCGCGCGGCCAAGATCGTCGTGGACGCGACCGAGGGCAGGGAGGCGGAGACGGGGTTCGAGGTCCGCGAGCGGTTGGACGGCGCGACGCTCTTGGAGGCGGTCCCGCGAACCGGACGTACGCACCAGATCCGGGTGCACCTGGCGGCGATCGGGCATCCGATCCTGGGGGATCGCGCGTACGGCGGGGGCGGGAACGATGCTCGCCGGGCGGGGCTCGACCGCCCGTTCCTGCACGCCTGGCGCCTGTCGTTCACCCACCCGATCGGCGGTGCCCGGGTCGAGGTGGTGGAGGAACTTCCCGAGGAGCTCGTCGAGGCGCTCGCTCGGTTCCGATGAGGGCGTTCGCTTGACGGCGCCGGAGCGGCAACGTAGCGTGGGGCTCCTACGAATCACAGTCATGTAAGTTTCCACAACCGGCCGGGACGGGTGTGGAAAACCCCTCTCCGGAGGTCGCCACGGCAGCGCGAGAAGGTTTCGTCCATCTGCACGTTCACTCCGAGTATTCGCTGCTGGACGGGGCTGCCCGCATCGAGGCTCCCGCGGCCAACCGAGCCGCCCCGACGATCTTCTCGGAAGCGCAGCGTATGGAGATGCCGGCCATCGCCGTCACCGATCACGGGGTGATGTTCGGCGCCCTCCCGTTCTACGAGGCGGCGCATGCCCACGGCATCAAGCCGATCCTGGGGGTCGAAGCCTACGTCGCGCCGGGTTCGCGATTCGACCGCGAACCCGGGGAGAACGAGGAGAAGTACCACCACCTGACGCTGCTCGCCCGCAACGAGACGGGCTACCGGAACCTGCTGAAGCTCGTGTCGGCGGCGCACCTCGAGGGCTTCTACCACCGCCCGCGCATGGACAAGCAGCTCCTGGCGGAGCACGCCGAGGGGCTGACCTGCCTGTCCGGTTGCCTGTCGTCGGAGCTGTCGAAGTTCCTGCTCACGGAACAGGAGGCTCGAGCGCGGGCGGTGGCCGCCGAGTACCGGGACATCTTCGGCGCCGGCAACTACTGGATCGAGCTCCAGGACCACGGCCTCTCGGAGCAGCGCCGGGTGACGCCGCGGCAGGTGTCCCTCGCGCAGGAGCTCGGCATCGGTCTGGTCGCGACCAACGACCTGCACTACACGTCGGCCGACGACGCCAAGCCGCACGACGTGTTGCTCTGCATCCAGCAGCAGAAGTTGCAGACGGACCCGAAACGGCTCCGCTTCGACTCCGAGGAGTTCTACCTGAAGTCGGCGGAGCAGATGCGGGCACTCTTCGCGGAGCTCCCCGAAGCGTGCGACCACACGCTCGAGATCGCGGAGTCGGTGGAGCTCGAGCTCATCTACGGCGACGCCGCTCCGCTCGAGGAGCGCTACCACCTGCCTCGATTCGAGGCGCCGAACGGGCAGTCGCTCGAGGCCTATCTGCGGGAGCTCACGCTCACCGGGGCGGCCCAGCGGTACGGGGATCCGTTGCCGTCGGAGATCGGAGATCGGCTCGACTTCGAGATGAGCGTGATCCTGCAGATGGGGCTCGCCGGGTACTTCCTGATCGTCTGGGATCTGATCCGATTCGCCCGAGAGCAGGGCATCCGCGTCGGACCCGGGCGGGGTTCGGCAGCGGGCTCGGTCGTGTCCTATTGCCTGCGCATCACCGACGTGGATCCGCTCCGGTACGGGTTGATCTTCGAGCGCTTCCTGAACCCGGAGCGGATCCAGATGCCGGACATCGACATGGACTTCGACGAGCGTCGCCGCGACGAGGTGATCAGGTACGCCAGCACCAAGTACGGCGCCGACCACGTCGCCCAGATCGTCACGTTCCAGACGATCAAAGGCAAGCAGGGGATCCGCGACGCCGCGCGCGTCCTCGGCTTCCCGCCGTCGGTGGGGGACCGTCTCTGCAAGATGTACCCGTCGCCGGTCATGGGTCGCGATCACCCGATCGAGGAGGCCCTGCGGCTGTCCCCGGAGCTCGCGACCGCCTACGAGGGCGAACCCGAGGCGAAGGAGATCGTCGACACGGCGCGAGCGCTCGAGGGGCTGCGCCGCGAGGACTCGGTGCACGCCGCCGGCGTCGTGATCGGCGACGCGCCGCTGGTGCGGTATCTCCCGCTGAAGCTGTCGAAGGATTCCCGCGACGATTCCAAGCGCATCGTCACGCAGTTCGACATGCACGGGGTGGAGAAGCTGGGTCTGCTCAAGATGGACTTCCTCGGACTGCGCAACCTGTCCGTGATCGAGGACACGCTCCGGCACCTCCGCGTCGACGGGGTGGAGATGGATATCGACCACGTCGCGCTGGACGATCCGGAGACCTACGCGATGCTCCGCCGAGGGGAGACGACCGGCGTGTTCCAGATGGAGTCGGGCGGCATGCGCAGCCTGATCAAGCTCCTGGAGCCCGACCGGTTCGAGGACCTGATGGCGCTCGTCGCCCTCTACCGCCCCGGGCCTCTCAACAACGGCCTGCACACCGAGTACGCCGAGCGGAAGCACGGGCGCAAGCCCGTGACCTACCCGCATCCCGACCTCGAGCCGATCCTGCGGGGGACGTACGGCGTGATGGTCTACCAGGAGCAGGTGATGCAGATCGCCGTGGCGATGGCCGGATTCTCGATGGGCGAAGCCGACACACTCCGCAAGGCGATGGGCAAGAAGAAGATCGAGTACCTGATGCCGTTCAAGGAGCGCTTCGTGAAGGGAGCCGTCGATCGCGGCTATCCGGAGCGAGGGGCCGCGGACATGTTCGAGATGTTCGTCCCGTTCGCCGACTACGGGTTCAACGCCTCCCATGCGTGCGCCTACGGTCTGGTCGCGTACCAGACCGCGTACCTGATGGCGCATCACCCCGTCTCGTACATGGCGGCGATCCTCACCTCGGTCAAGGACGACAAGGACCGCAAGCCGTATTACCTGTACGCGTGCCGCGCGATGGACATCGAGGTGCTGCCGCCCGACGTCAACGATTCCGCGCTCGACTTCGCCCCGGCGGCGGGTGGTGGCAGGGCGATCCGGTACGGATTGTCCGCGGTGCGCAACGTCGGCGACGGGGCCGTGCAGCAGATCATCGAGGCGCGTGCGGAGAAGGGCCGCTTCGAGTCCTACTCCGACTTCTGTCGGAAGGTCGACCCGTCGGTCCTCGCGAAGCGGATGCTGGAGTCGTTGGTCCTGGCCGGTGCGTTCGACTCACTGGGGTACCGGCGGCGGGCGCTGCTGATCTCACAGGACAAGGTGTCCGGTCCGATCGCCGCCGAGCGCAAGGCGGAGGCGGCAGGGCAGTTCTCCCTGTTCGGCGGGGACTCGGAGGTCGGACAGATCGACGAGTCGGTCCTGCAGGGCGAGGAGTTCGACAAACCGGAGCTCCTCCGCTACGAGAAGGAGATGCTCGGGCAGTTCGTCTCGGACCACCCGCTCCTCGAGGTGGCGGATGCCCTGCGAGCGCAGAGCTCGCACGAGATCGGCGATCTCGACGGCGCCGACGACGGCGAGCTCGTGACCGCGGCCGGGATCATCGGTGGGGTCGCCAGGAAGTACACGAAGCGCGGGGAGCCGTACGCCCAGTTCCGCCTCGAGGGACTGGCGGCTGGCGTCGAGGTGGTGGCGTTCCCCTCGGTGTACGAGGCCGATCCCGACCTCATCTCGGCGGACCGGATCGTGGTGGTCGTCGGTCGCATCGACCGGCGGGGGCGGGAGCTCCAGATCCGGGCGAACGAGGTGCGCGAGCCCATCCTCGTCGGTGTGGAGACACAGTCGGATCCCGGGTCCGTGGTGATCGACCTCACGGCGGCGGCATGCACCGATGCGGTGTTGGCCAAGATGGCCGAGCTGTTGCGTTCCCGGCCGGGGCCTGCACCCGTGAAGGTGCGATTCCACTCCTCTGCCGGCGTGCGACCACTCGACATGGGCGAGTTCCGCGTGGACTCCTCGGCCGCGCTGATGGGGGAGCTCACAGGACTGCTCGGCACGGGCTCCGCCCGCGTGGAACGCTTCGCCTGAGGTTCACTCCGGTCGCCATGGCTCTCGACCTCTATCGTGCTCGGCGTGTTCGAGGTCATCCCCGCGATCGACGTGAGCGACGGCGCCCTCGCCGCTCTCACACCGGCGGGACCGCGGCCCGCGAAGGCGTTCAGAGGGGATCCGGTCGCCGCCGCGGAAGCGGCGGTGACGGCGGGCGCCCGGTGGCTCCACGTCGTGGACATGGACCTCGCCTTCCGAGGTGAAGCCCGGAACCTCGGGATCATGGCCGAGATCGCCTCGCTCCCCGTCGCCGTCCAGGCGGCGGGTGGCGTACGCGACGCCGAGGAGGTTCGAGCCCTCTTCGACGCGGGGGCCACGCGGGTCGTCCTCGGATCGGCAGCCCTCGCGGACGAGCACGGGGCGACGGCGCTCCTATCGGCGGAGGGACCTCGCCTCGCGATCGGGATCGAGGTGGACCAGGGGCGCATCCGCTCCCGCGGCCGCGACCCGGTCGACCTGCCGTTGCTCGAGACCCTCGGGTGGGTCGTCGCCGCCGGTGGCGCCGTGCTGCTCGTGACCTCGGTCGACCGCGTGGGAACGCGCGGGGGTCCGGACCTCGAGCTGGTGAAGCGGGTGGGGCGCGCCGGCCGCGCCGTGCTGGCGGCCGGGGGGATCGCGTCCATCGCGGACCTGCTCGACCTCCGGGCGGCCGGCGTGGCGGGCGCGGTCGTCGGGAGCGCGGCGCTCGACGGCTCGCTGGATCTGGCGGCGGCGATCGCCGAGGTGACCTGAGGCCGGGATCGACCGGCGGTCTAGACTCGCCGCCCCATGGGGTTCCTCAGCGATCTCGTCGAGCGGCTCGAGCGGGACCTGCACGAGCACCCGCTCGACGATCTGGCGTTGATGGCGCGCGCATCCGCGATGCCGCCGGTGCGAGATCTCGAAGCGGCCCTTCGGCTCGCGGAGCCGCCCGCGTTGATCGCCGAGGTGAAGCGCGCCTCGCCGTCGGCCGGGATGATCGCGGAGCAGGTGAACCCGAGCGTGCTCGCCAGGGGGTACGAGGCGGGCGGCGCCGCGGCCGTCTCGGTCCTCACGGAGCCCCGGCACTTCCAAGGGTCTCTCGCGGACCTGCAGGCGGCTCGCTCGTCGGTGTCGATCCCGGTGCTACGGAAGGACTTCCTGATCCACCCGTCCCAGGTGATCGAGGCGAGGGCCTCGGGCGCCGATGCCGTCCTGTTGATCGTGGCGGCCCTGACGGACACACAGCTCCGGGCGCTCCTGGAAACCGCCCGCGACCTCGGTCTCGGCGCGCTCGTGGAGACGCATTCGGATGAGGACCTGCGGCGTGCGCTCGAGACCGACGCCGGCATCATCGGGGTCAACGCGCGGGACCTCGAGACCCTCGAGGTCGACGTCGACGCGGCGCTGGCCCGGATCGGAGGAGTGCCGGAGGACCGGATCTCGGTGCTGGAGAGCGGGATCTCGACCCGGGCGAACGTCGACGCCGCGCTCGAGGCGGGGGCGTCTGCCATCCTGGTGGGCGAGGCGCTGATGCGCGCGGACGACCCTGCCCGCGCCGTGAGGAAGCTCCTCTGGAGGGAACTCCGCACATGACGATCGCCGCCACCGTCCCCGACGCTCCCGGCCGGTTCGGTACCTACGGGGGTCGCTACGTCCCGGAGGTCCTGATCCCCGCGCTGGACGAGCTGGCGGACGCTTGGTCCCGGCTGCGGGAGGATCCCGGCTTCCGGACCGAGCTCGCGTCGCTCTCGAGGGACTTCGTCGGGCGCCCGACGCCGCTCACCTTCGCCGCCCGGCTCTCCACCGGGCTCGGCTACCGCGTCTGGCTCAAGCGGGAGGACCTGGCACACACCGGCGCCCACAAGATCAACAACGCGCTGGGCCAAGCGCTCCTCGCGAAGCGCCTCGGCAAGGAGCGGATCATCGCCGAGACCGGCGCGGGGATGCACGGCGTGGCGACCGCGACGGCGTGCGCTCTCCTGGGTCTGCCCTGCGTCGTCTACATGGGGGAAGAGGACACGCGACGGCAGGCGCCCAACGTCTCCCGGATGAAGCTGCTCGGCGCCGAGGTGGTCCCGGTCACGGCGGGCTCGAAGACCTTGAAGGAAGCCGTGAACGAGGCGCTCCGCGACTGGGCCGCGTCGGTCCGGACGACCCACTACATCATCGGGTCGGTCGTGGGGCCGCACCCGTTCCCCGTCCTCGTGCGAGACCTCCAGCGGGTGATCGGTGACGAAGCACGACCCCGGTTCCGGGACGAGAACGACGGAGCCGAGCCCGACGTCGTCGCTGCATGCGTCGGTGGTGGCAGCAACGCGATCGGGATGTTCACGGCGTTCGTGGGCGCAGCGGGCGTCCGGCTGATCGGCGTCGAGGCCGGTGGCCGAGGGACGACCCTCGGTGAGCATTGCGCCTCGCTCACCCAAGGCGAGCCGGGCATCCTCCATGGTGCGCTCACCTATCTGCTGCAAGACGATGACGGGCAGGTCGCCGACACCCACTCGATCTCCGCTGGCCTCGACTATCCGGGGGTCGGACCGGAGCACGCCTATCTCCGCGACGCCGGTCTGGCCGAGTACGTGAGCGCCTCGGACGACGACGCCCTCGCGGGCTTCCAAGCGCTCGCGCAGACCGAGGGGATCATCCCCGCACTCGAACCCGCCCATGTGATCGGCTGGCTCCTCCGGAAACCTCTTCCCGAGGGGACGTCGGTCCTCGTTTGCCTCTCGGGACGCGGCGACAAGGACCTCGAGACGGTGCGGGCGAAGCTCGGGATCACGTAGGTGGGGCGGCTCGAGGAGGCGCTGCGCGCCCGCCGCGACGCCGGCGGGCGCGCGTTCGTGCCGTACGTGACGGGAGGGTATCCGGGTGTGGACACCGGTCTGCTCCGACGGCTCGAAGCCGCCGGCGCAGACGCCATCGAGGTCGGCATCCCGTTCTCCGACCCGGTGATGGACGGTGGCGTGATCCAGGAGGCCTCCGCCGAGGCGCTTCGCTTGGGCACCCGGCCATTCGACGTCCTCGCGATGATCCGGGAGGCAGCGATCCACGTCCCGGTCGCCGTCATGACGTACGTGAACCCGGTCTACCGGCACGGCATCGGCTCGTTCCTGGACGAGGTCGTGGCGTCGGGCGTCGCCGGCCTGATCGTCCCCGACCTACCCGTGGACGAGTCGGGCGACCTCGAGGAGGCAGCGGTGGCCCGCGGACTGGACGCGGTGCTTCTTGCCGCGCCCGGGAGCACGACTGGACGCCTGGCCGAGATCGGCCGCCGTTCACGCGGGTTCGTGTACTGCGTCGCCACCTACGGCGTGACCGGCACCCGCGACCACCTGGACACGGCGGCGAGAGCCCTCGTGGACGCCCTCCGGCCCCACACGGACCTTCCCCTCCTGTTGGGGGTGGGGATCGGCGCGCCCGAGCAGGCAGCGGAAGCATGTACCTTCGCAGACGGGGTGGTGGTCGGAAGCGCCTTGATGGCGCGCGTCCTCGGAGGGGACCTCGACGGTGCCGTCGGCCTCGCGAGGGACTTCCGGACCTCGATCTCCGCCTGACGCATCGCGTCCAGCGCCATCTCTCGCCCCCGCCCGTCACGTATGACCAGGGGAAATGCCCTCGAGTGGATTGGCCAATCGGGGGGGGATGTGATAGTCACACACCATCTCGGGGGACCGGGATAGAGAAGGGGGGCTCCATGAAGCACCGTTCATGGTTCAAAGCGTTCGCCCTGGTTGCCGTGCTATCCATCGTGGCGTCGGCGTGTGCCGGCGACGACGATCCGGGCGACGGCGCCAACGGCGGCGACGTGGATTGTGCCACCGTCGAGTTCGGGTGCGTCGAGGTAGGCGCGGACGAGCCGATCAACCTCGGGGCCGCCCAGGTGATCAGCGGCGCGGATGCGTCGCTCGGTCAGGACCAGGTGAACGCGATCGAGCTCGCGCTCGACTACCTGGACGGCAGCTTCGATCAGACCGACGGCACGCTGCTGGATCACCCGGTGAACCTCACCGTGGAGGACGAGCTGTGCTCCGCGGAAGGCGGGCAGACGGCCGGCACGGCGCTCGCGGCCGACGCGTCCATCGTGGCCGTCATCGGCACGAGCTGCTCGAGCTCGGCGCTCGGCGTGGCGGACACGATCCTCGGCGACAAGGGCATCACGCTCTTCTCCGGCTCGAACACCAGCCCGGCGCTGACGGATCCCGAGCTGCACAACCCGTTCTACGCGCGGACGGCCCACAACGACCGCATCCAGGGCGCGATCGGGGCCGAGTTCGCTCTCGGCGACGATCTCGGAGCCACGACGGCGGCCACGATCGCCGACGAGAGCCCTTACACCCAGGGACTGGTCGGTGCCTTCGAGGCGAACTTCGAAGCCGGCGGCGGCACACTGACTGGATCGGAGCAGGTCAACTCCGAGGACACCGACTTCAAGCCGGTCCTCACGTCGTTGGCCGAACAGGATCCGGACGTCCTGTACTTCCCGATCTTCGTGGCAGCCTGCACGCTGATCATGAGGCAGGCGGCCGACATCATGCCCGACACCACCCTGATCGTGGCTGACGGATGCCTGTCGAGCGACACCCTGAAGAACGCGGGGGCGGCCTCGGATGGTGTCTTTGCGTCCGCACCGGACCTGTCGGCGTTCCAGACGAACGAGTTCTACTCGGGCGAGTTCATCCCCGCGTATCAGGAGGCGTTCGCGACCGAACCGCTCGCGGTGTTCCACGCGCACTCCTACGACGCCACGAACGTCGTGTTCGCCGCGATCGAGGAGGTCGCGATCGACAACGGCGACGGATCCCTTTCGATCCCTCGCCAGGCACTCCGTGACGCGATCTTCGCCACGGAAGGCTACGAGGGCGTGACGGGCACGATCACGTGCCTCGACACGGGTGACTGTGCGACCGACGTCACGATCGGACTGTTCCTCGCTCCGGGCTGGCCGGTCGCGGGAGGCACGGACGATCCCGCGGTGTACACCGACACCAAGTCACTGGACGAAGTGCTGTAGGGAACGGGAAGAACGGCGGAGGGGCCGCGGGCGGAGCCGAGAGGCTCAGCCCGCGGCCCCTTCCCTAGTCGGGAGGGAACCCTGGCGGGCACCGAGGCGCCGCACGTCGCGGTCGCTCAGCTCGGCCGCTTCGAGCGGCTGCCGTGGCGGCGCATCATCCTCATCATCCTGGGGATCGTCGTCGTCGGCGTCGTGGTGACCGGCACGTGGCGCACGCTCGCGCTTGACAGAACCGAGGGCGGCTACTCGGTCGGCGCGTGGCGCGACTTCATCGTCCAGGGTGCCGCGCAGGGCGCGATCTTCGCGATGATCGCGCTCGGCTACAGTCTCGTGTACGGGATCCTCCGGATGATCAACTTCGCCCACGGCGAGGTGTTCATGGCCGGGGCATTCGGATCGTTCTTCTTCGCCGACGCGTACGCGAAGAGCGGCCTGTTGAACCGGAACCCGGTCATCGCCCTCGCGATCGTCACGGCGGTCGCGATCGGCGTCTCGGTGGGCACGGGCGTCCTGCTCGAGCGGCTCGCGTACCGGCCACTCCGGAACGCGCCGAGGCTCGTGCCTCTCATCACGGCGATCGGGGCCTCGCTGTTCTTGCAGAACGCGTTCCGAGGATTCTTCGGCCCCCAGCCCTACGGGTATCCGAAGCCCGAGGTGCTTGCGGGGAGCATCACGGTCCTGGGGGTCCCGGTCCAGAAGGTCCAGTTGCTGGTGCTCGTCGTGGCGGTGATCTGCATGGCCGTGCTCCAGTGGTTCGTCTCCACGACCACGACGGGACGCTCCATGCGTGCGGTCGCCCAGGACCGGGAGATCGCCAGCCTGATGGGCATCAACGTCGACCGAGTGATCGTCATCACGTTCGCGATCGGCGGGGTGCTCGCCGGCATCGCCGCAGTGTTGTTCTCCCTGACCTTCGAGCAGGTGCAGTTCACGATGGGGTTCCGCCCGGGGATCGCGGCGTTCACCGCCGCGGTGCTGGGCGGGATCGGGAGCATCGGCGGTGCGGCGCTGGGAGGGTTCGTAATCGGGCTGCTGCAGGCGGTCGGGCCACCGCTGCTCCTCACCGGGTTCGGCATCCCCAGCGTCTTCTCGTTGCGGGACGCGTTCGTCTTCCTCGTCCTCGTGCTCGTCCTCGTCTTCCGGCCCGGAGGGCTGCTCGGCACCGGGGAGGCGGAGAAGGTGTGATGGCGCGAAGGTGGATCCGCATCGGCGTGCCCGCGGGCATCGTCACGATCTTCCTCGCGCTCGTCGGCCTGATCGGCGGCTTCACCGACGTGTACCTGATCGGCGATCAGATCTCGTTCGCCGCGCTGATGATGATCCTCCCCCCGTTCGTCGCGGGTCTCGTCGCGGCCGCGCCGCGGGTCGAGGGAGGCGAGCGGCTCGAGAAGCGGATCCTCGAGGCGGCGGTCGCCGCCGCCATCGCCGGCGCGGCGGCCGGAGCCACGTTCGCTCTCGCCGTCGTGCTCGCGGACTGGATCGGCGATGAGCGGATCCGGGCGGTCTTCCTCAACGTGACTCCGCAGCTGATGGAGTTCGCTACCTTCGGCCTGGCCACGATGGTCGGCGCGCTGGCCGTCATCGCGGTGTCGGCCCTGGCGGGCCTGCTGGGCGGGGTCCTGCGAGTGGCTCCTGCCTCGATCCGTCGACCGGTCACAGTGGCGGTCATCGCCACCTTGCTGTTCGGCTTCCTCCAGCGCGTCATCCCGATCGCACTGGATCAGCTGAGCCTCGAGCGGGACTGGCTCTACAGCTCGCAGTTCCACGGGCTCACCTGGATCGGCGCGATCGTCGTCGCGGCGGTCGCCGCCGGGATCAGCTTCCTGAGCACCCGATTCGGCACAAGGCTCCGCGGAAGCGTCGCGAGGATCGGTGGATCCGGCGGGCCGGCGATCAGCCCGGTCCGACTCCTGGCCGGCGCGATCGCCCTCGGGCTGCTGCTCGTCGCCCCGGTGCTCCTTGGATCGGTGATCTCCGAGGTCCTGGGGACGGTGATGGTGTTCGCCCTGCTCGGCATCGGGCTCAACATCGTGGTGGGCTACGCGGGCCTGCTGGACCTCGGCTATGTCTTCTTCTTCGCACTCGGCGCGTACTCGCTCGCGCTGCTCACGGGCGCGACGCTCAACGCGTTCGGGATCCCACCGGAGCCCGCGATCTCCGGGAGCCTCAACTTCTACGTCGCCATCCCGATCGTGATGGTGATCGCGGCCGCGTCGGGGCTGTTGGTCGGTGCCCCCGTGCTCCGCCTGCGGGGGGACTACCTCGCGCTCGTGACGCTCGGGCTCGGCGAGATGGTGACCGTGCTCGTCGGAAGCCCGTGGCTCGTGCCGCTGGTCGGCGGGCCGAGCGGGATGCGCGGCATCACGGATGCGGCGATCGGCGGCTTCGGCTTCCGCGATCCACAACGCTTCTATTACCTCGCGCTCGCATTCGTCGGCCTGGCCGCCTTCACGTCGTGGCGGCTCGCCGCCTCGCGGATCGGTCGAGCCTGGACCGCGATGCGGGAGGACGAGCAGACCGCCGACGCGATGGGGATCAGCACGACGCGCTTCAAGCTGCTCGCCTTCGCGATCGGTGGCGCGATCGGCTCGCTCGGCGGAGCCCTCTTCGCGGTGAAGATCGGATCCCTGACCCCGGCGAGCTTCCAGGTCATCGTCTCGATCCAGGTGCTCGGACTGGTCATCCTCGGCGGCATGGGGAGCATCCCCGGGGTGATCGTGGGGGCGCTCGTGCTGGTGGGACTGCCGGGACTGCTGCGTGAGTTCGAGGAGTACCGCTTCCTCGCCTACGGGGCGGCCGTCGTCGCGATCATGGTGCTGCGCCCGCAGGGACTGATACCCAACGTTCGCCGGAGCCGGGAGCTGCAGGACGAGGAGCAGGCCCAGGACGAATGGGCGAAAGCCGTCGAAGAGGGCGAGACCCCGCCCGATATCGCCAGCGCGACGGGAGCGACCACGTGAGCGAGCCGGCCTGGAGCACCGATGCGGTCTTGGAGGTGCGCGGCCTCGAGAAGCACTTCGGAGGGCTCTATGCCCTCTCCGGCCTGGACATGGAGGTCCGACCGGGCGAGATCGTCTCGGTGATCGGTCCCAACGGCGCCGGGAAGAGCACCCTGTTCAACGTCATCACCGGGATCTACGAGCCGGACGCGGGCGACATCCGATACGGGAGCGTGAGCATCGTGGGCCTTCGGCCGCATCAGGTGGTGAAGCTCGGGATCGCGCGCACGTTCCAGAACGTCCGCCTGTTCGCGAACATGACGATCCTCGAGAACGCCATGGTGGGACAGCATTGCCGGAGCAAAGGTGGGGTGTTCGGATCGATCATCCGCACGCCCGGGATCCGCGCCGAGGAGGAGCGGATCAGGGAGCGAGCGAAAGAGGCGTTGGGCTTCTTCGGCAAGCGGTTGTCCGGCTACCGGCTGGAACAGCCCGCCTTCTCGCTCTCCTACGCGAACCGTCGCCGGCTCGAGATGGCCCGCGCCCTCGCGACCGACCCGAAGCTGCTCCTGCTCGACGAGCCGACGGCAGGCATGAACCCGCGGGAGACCTTGGAGCTCCGCGATCACATCGTCCGGATGCGCGACGAGCTCGGGCTGACGGTGATCGTGATCGAGCACGACATGCGGGTCGTCAAGGGCGTGTCCGACCGCGTGATCGCGTGCGACTATGGACAGAAGATCGCCGAAGGAACGTACGACGAGGTCGCCCACGACGAGCGCGTTGTCGAGGCGTACCTCGGGACGAAGGCGACGACGTGACCGGAGACGGCCGCGCGCCCATCCTCGAGCTTCGGAACGTCAGCACGCACTACGGCCTCGTGGCGGTGCTTCGCGACGTCGACATGGAGATCTACGCGGGTGAGATGGTCTGTCTCCTCGGCGGCAATGCGAGCGGGAAGACGACCACGCTGAAGACGATCCTCGGCTACGTCACGCCCTCGGAGGGCGAGGTGGTACTGGACGGTCAGGTCGTCTCCGGGCTCTCCACGACCGAGGTCGTGAAACGCGGCGTCTCGATGGTCCCGGAGAACCGTCGCCTCTTCGGGGACATGACCGTCGACGAGAACCTCCAGCTCGGCGCGTACCTGCGGAAGGATCGGAACGTGGTCGAGCAGACGAGAGAGACCGTCTTCGAGACCTTCCCTCGGATCCGCGAGCGGCTCAAACAGAAGGCGGGCACCCTCTCGGGGGGAGAGCAGCAGATGGTCGCGATGGGTCGCGCGTTGATGGCCGACCCCAAGATCCTGCTGATGGACGAGCCCTCGATGGGTCTGGCCCCGATCCTGGTGGAACAGGTCTTCGAGATCATCCGGAAGATCCGGGAGCTGGGGAAGACGATCTTCGTGGTCGAGCAGAACGCCAACATGGCGCTGTCGATCGCCGACCGGGGCTACGTGATCCAGACCGGCCAGGTCGTGCTCGCGGACACGGCGGCGAACCTCCTGGAGAACCCCTTGATGCGCGAGGCCTATCTGGGTGAGCTCTGAGCTCCGCGTGATCGACGCGGAGGAGCTCCGCGCCCGGCTGCCCATGGAGGCGGCGGTGGATGCGCTCGAGGAAGCGTTCCGGACACTCGACCCGGGGAGCGGGCCGCTCCGAACGCATGTCGAGACACCCGCCGGCACGCTCCTGCTGATGCCGGCGTTCGGCGAGGCGGGCGTCGGCGTGAAGCTCGTCTCACTCACCCCGGCCAACCCGGACCGGGGACTCCCGTTCATCCATGCGAGCTACGTGCTCTTCCACGCCGCCACGCAGGCTCCGGAGGCGGTGCTCGACGGCTCGGCGCTGACGGCTCTCCGGACGGCCGCCGTCTCCGGGCTCGCGACCCGGTTCCTCAGCCGAGAGGACGCGCATCGCCTCGTCATCTTCGGGGCGGGCGTCCAGGCAAGGTCGCACCTCGAGGCGATGTGCGCCGTGCGCGACGTGACGGACCTCGTCGTCGTCTCCCGGTCGCCCGGAGCGGCCGAGGCCCTCGTGGAAGAGGGGCTCGGCCGCGGGTTGACGGCGCGGCGGGGTGAACCGGAAGCGGTCGGCGAGGCAGACCTCGTGTGCACGTGCACGACCGCGGAGACACCGTTGTTCGAGGGGTCGTTGCTGCCGGCGGGGGTGCACGTGAACGCGGTGGGTTCCTACCAGCCCGAGACCCGCGAGCTGGATACCGAAGCCCTTCGCGGCGCGAGGGTGGTCGTCGAGACGCGAGAGGTCGCGCTCGCCGAGGCCGGCGACCTGCTCATCCCGATCGAGGAAGGGGTCATCCAGGCCGGTCACATCGTCGCCGACCTGTCCGAGATGGTTCGGGGTGCCGCGGTGCGACGCTCGCCGGGGGACGTGACGCTCTTCAAGAGCGTGGGGCTGGCGTTCGAGGATCTGGTCGTTGCGCGGGCGGTCGTGGACGCGGGGCGATGACCGCCACCGGTCGAGCCGAACGCCCGGACCTCCGGGTGCCGGGAGAGGGGCTCGAACCCTCACGAGCCGAAGCTCACGGGTTTTTGAGACCCGCGCGTCTACCAGTTCCGCCATCCCGGCCGAGCGGCTCTAGGGTAACGGCCCGGGGACCGCGAGCCGGCTGCGCCGTGCTGCTGCTCGTCATGGCCACCGCGTGCACGAACGACGTCTCGCCGCGGGAGGCGACCATCCACACGATCGCCTATCTCCTGGACGGCGCGGCTCCCGACGCGGAGCTCGTGACGTCACCGGCGCTCGCAGGTCTGGAGCTCGCGGTGCGCGGATCGGCGAACGTCCAGGTCGAGCTACTGGACGTCGGCGTGGACCGCGATGAGGTGATGGCCTCCCTCCGGGAGCTGGGCGAGGACCGAGGCGTGATCGCGGCGGTCGTCGCCCCCTGGACCGCCCCGCCCGCGGGTGCGATCGAGCTGCTCGCGGCGGCAGGCGTGCCCGTCATCACGTTCTCCTGGGCCTGGGGGCCTCCGGAGGAGGGGATATGGCGTTCCTTCGTTCCCGAGCGGGCTCGGGAGGCGATCATCCTGCTGACGGGGGCTGCGGGGCTCGCGTCCGGAGACGCACTCTGCCTCGCGGGTGACGACCACGTCACCAGCCGTGCACTGCTGGCCACGGCAGAAGAGCTCGGCGAGGCCGTCGGCGATCCGGAGGTCGTGATGGCCGGGATCGCCGCGACCGAGCGAGCGGGGGCCACCGGCGCGGTCGCCGCCCGCATCCGCGGGGCTCGTTGCCCCGCTCTCGCCTGGGTCGGGGGTGCGACGGATGCGGCGCCCGTCCTGTCCTCGATCCCCGATCCACCGTCGGTCGTCGCGACGTCGAGGATGAAGACCGACGAGGGGCTGGAGGTCGCGTCGTCGGGTGTCGACCTCCACACGACCTGCGCCTGCGTGGACGTGTCCCTGTCGACCGAGCCGACGTCCCAGCGCTTCGTCCACGACCTCCAGGCGGAGAGCGGCGCACCGCCGGGACCGTTCTCGGTCGAGGCGTACGACGCGGGACGGCTGTTGATCGGCCTGCTCCAAGGCGGCGAAGGAACGAGGGGAGCGCTCGCGGAGGCGCTGGGCGATCTCGGTCGGTTCGGGGGACTCGGAGGCACGTACGCCTTCGGCCCCGATGGATCGCGGGTCACGGCCCCGTCGGCGGTCGGGGTCTGGCGAGCCTCCGGTTCTCGGTGGCTCCCCGAGACGGCGCCGGACGGCGCTCCGGAGTGATTGCATTGCCCTCTGGAGCAGTCCTGCCTATAGTCGCGGCCGAGGGTGGTGCGCTCGATCAGGCTCCGCTCGTCCATTCGACCTGAGGGGGAAACATGAAGCTCGACTTCCGACGGATGACGCTGCTGATGGGGGTCCTTGTCCTCGTGGCGGCCGGCTGTGGAGAGGACACCCCGCCGGCGGACGACGGTGGCACGCCGGTCGGCGAGGAAACCATCTGCTCCACGTACGACGCCAACGCGGGCGACCTGCTCGCGGAGATCTGCACCAACGGGGAGATCCGGGTCTCGACGGATCCCGCCTATCCGCCGCAGTCGGAGCTGAACCCGGAGACGGGTGAGTACGAGGGCTTCGACATCGACGTCGCGACCGAGATCGCCGATCGCCTCGGCGTGGACATCGCGTGGGAGACGCCGGCCTGGGAGATCCTCACCGCCGGAAGCTGGAACAACCGCTGGGACATGAGCGTCGGATCGATGACGCCCGTCAACGAGCGGCAGGAGGTCCTCAACTTCACCGAGCCGTACTCCTTCGTCCCGGCGGTCATCGTCGTCCACGAGGACTCCACCGCCTCGGACGTGACGACCGACCTCGACGGGAAGAAGGTCGGTGTCTGCGCGGACTGCACCTACCAGTTCTACTTGGAGAAGAGCCTCGAGATCTCCGGGTTCGAGTTCGAGTTCGTGATCGACGACACGGTCGTCCAGGGCTACGACACCGACACCACCGCCCTCCAGGATCTCGCGCTCGGAGACGGCACCCGGCTCGATGCCGTGATGACCTCGTCGCCGGTCGCAGTGGCGTTCGCCGCGGAGAACCCGGTGAAGATCGTGGGGGATCCGGTGTTCGGGGAGCCCCTCGCGATCGCCTTCGACAAGTCCTCGGAGCTGGACGGCGCGACGCTGCTGGATGCCGTCGACCAGATTGTCGCCGACCTGCACTCGGAAGGGACGCTCAGCGAACTCTCGCTGCAGTGGTACGACGGCGTCGACGTCACGAAGGTCACGTAGCGCCGAGCGCGTAGCCACCGTGACCACGGACGACATGGGGACCGGGGCGACCCGGTCCCCGCTCGTTCCCTCCCAGCGCAAGAGGGATCGTCTCGCCCTCGCCAGCGCGGGCGTCTCCTTCAGGGTGAAGGTGACGCTCGTCTGGTTCGCCATCCTCGGGGTGCTGGGCTTCCTCTTCTGGTCTTCCTCGTTCGACAACGGATGGATCGGGGAGCACATCGGTTTCATCGCCCGAGGCCTGACCTTCACGCTGATCATGGCGGCCGGAGGCATCGTCTTGGCGATCACGCTCGCCCTGGTCGGGGCGCTGGGGCGGCTGTCCCGCAATCCGATCGCCTACGGCGTCAGCGGCTTCTACACGTCGTTCTTCCGAGGCACCCCGTTGATCGTCCAGCTGTTCCTCTTCTACCTGGCCATGCCGAGGACCGCCCAGAACCTCCTGGACAAGTACCCGAACTTCCTCCCGACGGGCTTCGATGACTTCTTCACGTGGAGCGCGTTCCAAGTGGGGATCGTGGTGCTCGGACTCAACTACGGCGCGTACATGACGGAGATCTTCCGAGCCGGCATCCAGTCGGTGAGCCACGGCCAGAGCGAGGCCGCCGATGCGATCGGCATGACCTACCGACAGAAGATGCGGCGCGTGGTGCTCCCGCAGGCGCTCCGCGTCGTGATCCCGCCGACCGGCAACGAGTTCATCGCGATGATGAAGGACACGGCTCTGATCTCGATCCTCGGACAGGGGATCGAGTCGATGGAGCTCTTCCGGAGGGCCCAGCTCCTGGGGAACGCGGACGTGAGACCGACGGAGGCCCTCGTGACCGCGGCGGCGCTCTACTGGGCCCTGACAGCCGTCTTCACGTTCTTCCAGAGCCGGCTGGAACGTCGGGTGAGCAGGGGCTACGTCCGGACCGTCGCCGGAGGCCCGAAGGACCGCGAACGGGGGAAGGTGATCGTGACGGGCACCGGAGGTGGCGGGGCTCACGGAGCAGCGTCGGGGTATGCGGTGGATGCCCCTGACGAATCGCCCGATGTGGGGGGGCCTGCGCACGGAGCAGCACTCCCGACCGTCCCCGAGCCGCCGGAGGAGCCCTCATGACGCTCGCCGGGGGAGAGGCCGTGGTCCGGGTGGAGAACCTCCACAAGTCCTTCGGTGACCTGGAGGTCCTGAAGGGGATCGACATGGAGGTGGACCGTGGCGAGGTCGTCGTGATCTTCGGACGGTCCGGGTCCGGGAAGTCCACGCTCCTGCGGTGCATCAACTTCCTCGAGGAGCCCACCGTCGGGACGATCGAGGTCGCGGGGCAGCGCATCGAAGGAGGTCACCGGATCCGCAGCAAGCGCGACCAGATCCGCCAGCTCCGGATGCACTGCGGCATGGTGTTCCAGCAGTTCAATCTCTTCCCGCACATGACGACCCTCGGCAACGTGATGGAGGGTCCCGTCACGGTCAAGGGGCTGGATGAGGACCGTGCGCGGCGGCTCGCGGTCGAAGTGCTCGAGAGGGTCGGCCTGGCGGACAAGGTCGAGGAGTACCCGATCCGCCTTTCGGGTGGACAGCAACAGCGCGTGGCGATCGCGAGGGCGCTCGCGATGGAACCCGACGTGATGCTGTTCGACGAGCCGACGTCGGCCCTCGACCCGGAGCTGATCGGGGAAGTGCTCGGGGTCATGAAGGCGCTCGCCATGGAGATGCACATCACGATGATGGTCGTCACGCACGAGATGGGGTTCGCCCGGGAGGTCGCGAGCCGGATGGCCTTCTTCCACGAAGGCAGGATCCTCGAGGAGGGGACACCCGATCAGGTCTTCAACGACACGCGCTTCCCGGAGACCCGTACGTTCCTGAAGGCGGTCCTGTAACCGAACGCGACGGGCCGCGCCCTCCGATCCGAGGCGCTCGCGCCTTCCCCATACGCGAGCGTCGCTTCTCGGTGACGCGGCCCGTCACACTCGGTCTCTTCGAACCGCCACCTCGGTCGGTCGGAACCGACCAGGGCTCGCGTCTCGTTGAGAACCGACGCGGACTGTAAATGGGAGGTTGAGGGATGTCAACCCGAGAACGGGTCGACGAGAGACACTGCGGCGCAGGATCGGATCTTCATCCCTGCAGGTAGCGGCATCGCAAGAAGAGTGACACGAACAGGAACGGAACGACGACCAACCTATCGCGGCGCCTCGGTCTCGACATGCGTAGAGGTCCTGGTCGAAGTCTCGTGTTCGGGTCGAGACTTCGACCCAGGCACCTGTGGCGTGCGGAGGAAGAACCCACCGATGACCACGAGGTATCCGAGCCAGCCCACCACCTCGAGCCACGTCGGATCGGCGTTGTAGCCCACGAGCCCGCGCAGGATCGCGCCGGCGCCTGCGTCGTCCGGAAGGCTCGCGGAAAGGTCGTACGCGTGCGCTTCGAGGATCGGCAGCCACCCCGCTTCCTGAAGCTCGTGCAGCGAGTAGGCGAACAGGCCGGCCGCGACGACGATCAGGATCATGCCCGTGACGCGGAAGAACGAACGGAGGTTCATCCGGATGCCGCCGCGGTAGAGCAACACACCCAGAACCACCGCGAGGACGAGACCCAGGACCGCACCGGTCACCTGCGTCGCGGGGGCCACGGCGGTCCCTTCGACCGCCGTTCCCTTCGCGGCGGCGAACAGGAAGAGGGCGGTCTCGATCCCCTCGCGAAGGACGGCGAAGAACGCCAGGCCCGCGAGCGCGAGTCCGCCGGCGACGAGCGCCGAGTCGACCTTCTCCTGCAACTCCGACCTGATGCGCGCTCCCTGTCGCCGCATCCAGAAGATCATCCACGTCAGCACGCCGACGGCGGCGAGCGTGACCAGCCCTTCGAAGACCTGCTCGGCGGTGCCCTCGAACTCGGCGCCCGCGATGAAGATCGCGGTGCCCACTGCCACACTCAGGAGGACGGCGAGCCCGGTGCCCCACCACACGAGACGGGCGCGATCGGTTGCCCCCAACTGCTTCAGGTACGCCAGGATGATGGAGACGATCAGCGCTGCCTCGATGCCCTCGCGAAGGGCGATCACGAAAGACGCTCCCATGCTTCCCTCCCGTCGGTCGCAGGCCCGCTCGTTCGAAGGAGCTCGACGTCCTGAATCCTAGCGAGGAGGTCGGATTCACGTCGATCTGATCCGGTAGCGAATCATCTTGGGCGCACGATCGGTCCATCCGAGGCGTCGGTCGCCCCAGTTAGCATGGGCGCCGTGGCGCCCCCTCCGTCCGACGCAGCCTCCAATCCGCCCCTCCGACTCTTCATCTTGGACGGCCATTCCCTCGCGTACCGGGCCTTCTTCGCCCTGCCCAGCACGCTCGCAACCACCACCGGGCAGGTGACCAACGCCGTCTACGGCTTCACCTCGATGCTGATCAAGCTCCTCGCGGAAGAGCATCCGGACCTGATCGCCGTGGCTTTCGACGTCGGCAAGCCGGTGGCCCGGCTGGCGATGGACGCGGACTACAAGGCGGGCCGCAGGGAAACCCCCGAGGACTTCAAACCCCAGCTGGGCTTGATCCAGGAGGTGGTGGAGGCGCTCCGGATCCGTATGCTCCGGGTGGTCGACCACGAGGCTGACGACGCGATCGGCACGCTCGCCGTCCAGGCGGCCGAGCGAGGGATCGAGGCGACGATCGTGACGGCGGACCGGGATTTCTTCCAGCTCGTCCGGCCCGGCATCCGGGTGTTGTTCAACCGCCGTGGCATCTCGGACATCGCACTCATGGACGAGGCGGCGGTCGAGGAGCGGTTCGGGGTGCCGCCGTCGAAGTACCTGGAGTACGTGGCCCTGAAAGGCGACACATCCGACAACATCCCCGGCGTGCCGGGCGTCGGGGACAAGACCGCGGCCAAGCTCGTCCAGGACTTCGGCTCCGTCGAGGAGCTGCTCGCACGAACCGACGAGCTGAAGGGGAAGCTGAAGGAGAACATCGAGGCGGCGGGGGAGCGGCTCATCCTGAACAAGGACCTCGCCCGGATCGTGACCGACGTGCCGCTCGACGTCGAGCCCCAGAACGCCGAGATGGGGGAGTGGGACGTCGAGGAGGTCCGTCGGCTCTTCATCTCGCTCGAGTTCCGGAGCTTGTTCGACCGGCTGATGGAGCTCGCGAAAGAGGTCAAGCCCAAGGTCGACGTGACCGAGCTCGATCTCCGGCAGGTCACTCCTGCGGAGCTGGCCGACCTGCTCGGTGACGGCCCGGTGGGCGTCGCCATCCAGGAGGAGGCCGACGAGCTGGTCGGTCTCGGGGTCTCGGCGGGGGGCGCGCAGGCCGCCTACGCCGCACTCGAGGGGCTCGGCCCCGTCGGCGAGCGGCTCGCTGATCCCGCCACCCCCAAGTGGACGCACGACGCGAAGGCCCTCGAGCGGGTCACCCTGCGTGCCGGCGCCCTCCTCGAAGGCGTGGCTTTCGACACGATGCTGGCCGGCTACCTGCTCGACCCGGGCTCTGCGGACTACCCGCTCGCCTCGCTCTCGGAGCGTCACCTCGGCACCGACCTCTTCGGCGCCGAGGAGGAGGAGGTCGCAGCAGGCCAGCTCTTCACCGAGGACCCCTGGCGACGCGTCGCCTCCGAGGCCGCCGCGGTGGCGCTCCTCGCACCGGTCCTCGAGGAGCAGATCGACCGACAGGGTCTGCGGCCCCTCCTCGAGGACGTGGAGCTGCCGCTCGCCTCCGTGCTCGCCCGGATGGAGGCCCGCGGCGTGCGGCTCGACGTGCCCTACCTCGAGGAGATGGGGGAGTCGGTCCGGGACCGGATGGCGACCCTCAAGGCGGAGGTGTTCCGGCACGCGGGGGAGGAGTTCAACCTGAACTCGCCGCCGCAGCTCCGGGCGATCCTCTACGACCAGCTGGGCCTCCAACCCGGGAAGAAGACGCCCAAGGGCGAGCTCTCCACGGACGCGAGCGTCCTCGAGAAGCTCCGGGACGCCCATCCGATCGTCGACGCGCTCCTTTCGTGGCGCGAGTTGGACAAGCTGAACTCCACGTACCTCGAGGCGCTGCCGAGGTTGGTTGATCCGAAGGACGGTCGGCTCCATACCTCGTTCAACCAGACCGTGGCCGCGACCGGGAGGCTCTCCTCCTCCAACCCGAACCTGCAGAACATCCCGATCCGCTCCGAGCTCGGTCGCCAGATCCGACGCGCGTTCATCCCCGGCGCGGACGACCAGGTCCTGCTGGTCGCCGACTACTCGCAGATCGAGCTCAGGATCTTGGCGCATCTCTCGGGTGACGCCGGGCTCCGAGAGGCGTTCGATTCCGGCCTCGACATCCATGCCGCCACCGCCGCGACCGTCTTCGATCTGCCGCCCGAACACGTCGACGCCGAGATGCGCCGGCGCGCCAAGGCAGTCAACTACGGCCTCGCGTACGGGATGAACGCCTGGGGACTCGCGACCCGGTTGGGCATCACGCCCGACGAGGCCCAGGAGTTCATCGACGCCTACTTCGAGGGCTTCCCGGCGATCAAGGAGTACCTCCACCACCAGGTGGATCGGGCAACGGTCGACGGGTTCACGGAGACCCTCCTGGGACGGCGCCGCTACATCCCGGAGCTGCAGGCCGCCAATCCGCGGATCCGTGATCTCGGTCGCCGGCAGGCGCTGAACGCACCGATCCAGGGGAGCGCCTCCGACGTCTTCAAGGTCGGGATGATCGCGGTGGACAGGGCCCTCCGCGAGCAGCCCGAGCTCGACTGCCACATGCTGCTCACGGTGCACGACGAGCTGGTCTTCGAGGTGGCGAAGGACCGGGCTGAGCAGGCCGTGGACCTGATCCGAGACCGGATGGAGCACGCGGTCGAGCTCGATGTCGACCTCCGGGCCGACGTGGGCGTCGGGGCGAATTGGTCGGAGGCCGCTCCCGAGGGTCACTGAGGCTGGGTGCATCGGGCCGCCGGCCGATTGACGGCGTTTGCGCTGGTCACCTACCCTTCCTACGGGTCGCGGATCGCTCGCGTCCCGCGTCGCAAATCCCAACCCGCGATGCGGTGAGCCCCGCGTGCCAGAAGGAGACCCACCGCATGAGTGATATCGAGACCACGACCGAGGAAACACCGGCGACCACCGAGGCCGTCGAAGAGCCGACCGAGGCAGCGACTCCGGAGGTACCCGAGACGAGTACCTCGGAGACCGCCGACGCGGTACCCGAGCAACCGGTAGCGGCAGCACCTGCTCCCGCCGAGACGATCCCCGTCGTCGCCACGCCCGAGCCCGTCGGTGAGGACTACACGCCCGAGGAGCTCATCCAGGCGATGGAGGCATCGCTCCGCGACTTCAAGGACGGCGACATCATGGAGGGCGTCGTCGTGAAGATCGACCGCGACGAGATCCTCCTCGACATCGGCTACAAATCCGAGGGCGTGATCCCCTCCAAGGAGCTGTCGATCCGCCACGACGTCGATCCCAACGAGGTCGTGAAGGTCGGGGATCGCATCGAGGCGCTCGTCCTGCAGAAGGAGGACAAGGAAGGCCGCCTGATCCTGTCCAAGAAGCGCGCCCAGTACGAGCGCGCCTGGGGCCGGATAGAGGAGACGATGGCGTCGGGTCAGACGATCAAAGGCCCTGTCATCGAGGTGGTCAAGGGCGGCCTGATCCTCGACATCGGGCTCCGCGGCTTCCTACCCGCCTCGCTCGTCGACCTCCGCCGCGTTCGTGACCTCCAGCCGTACATCGGAACGGAGCTCGAGTGCAAGATCATCGAGCTCGATCGCAACCGGAACAACGTCGTCCTGTCGCGCCGGGCGTTCCTCGAGGAGTCGCAGTCCGAAGGTCGCAAGAAGTTCCTCGAGAACCTGCAGAAGAGCGAACGTCGCAAGGGCACGGTCTCCTCGATCGTGAACTTCGGCGCGTTCGTCGACCTCGGCGGCGTGGATGGCCTCGTGCACGTGTCCGAGCTCTCCTGGAAGCACGTCGATCACCCGAGCGAGGTCGTCGCCGTCGGGCAGGAGGTCGAGGTCGAGGTGCTCGACGTGGATCTCGAGCGCGAACGCGTGTCGCTCTCGCTCAAGGCCACCCAGGAGGACCCCTGGAAGGAGTTCGAGCGTCGGTACAAGGCCGGCGAGGTGATCCCCGGTCAGGTGACCAAGCTCGTGCCGTTCGGGGCGTTCGTGCGCGTGTCGCAGGGCATCGAGGGACTCGTGCACATCTCCGAGCTCTCCCACGAGCACATCGACACTCCGGAGTCCGTGCTGTCCGTCGGCGACGAGGTCCAGGTGAAGGTCGTCGACGTGGACGTGTCGCGCCGGCGCGTGAGCCTGTCGATGCGCCAGGTGACGCCCGCTCCGGCCAAGCAGACCGAGATCGAGGTGGAACCCGAGCCCGAGCGCGGACCGGCGGAGCCGCTCGTTCCGACCGTCCAGGTGCCGCAGGCGGTGCTCGACGCGGTCGCGGAGTCGGATGCGACGCAGGCCGAGGCCGCGCCGGCCGAGGCTCCGCCGGCAGCGACCGCTCCGACCGAGGCCGAGGCTCCGGCCGACGCCGCGGCGCCGACACCGGCGGCGGAGTCGCCCCCTGCGGTGGAGCCGGCCCCTACAGTGGAGCCGGCGCCCGAAGCTGGGCCTCCCGCGCAGGAGGCACCCGCCGAGCCTGCCCCCGCCGAGACGCCCGAGACGCCCGCGACCGACGAGGAGGTCTCCCTGGAGGCGATCCTCGAGGACCTCAAGCGCCGAGAGGGCCGATCCGAGTAGGGATGTCGTTGTGCTCCTCGTCGGACTGACCGGCGGCATCGGCTCCGGGAAGTCGACGGTCGCCCGCTTGCTCGAACGGCGTGGCGCCGCCGTGATCGACGCGGACCAGCTCGCGCGGGAGGCGGTGACGAAGGGGACGCCCGGGTTCGATCGAGTGGTCGAAGCGTTCGGACGAGGGGTGGTCTCGCCCGACGGCGAACTGGATCGCTCGGCCCTCGCGAACCGGATCTTCTCCGATCCGGCGCAGAAGGCGGCCCTGGAGGCGATCGTGCACCCCGAGGTCGCACGGCGCTTCAGCGATCAGGTCGAAGCCTTCCGCGCGACGGACCGGATCGTCGTCTACGTCACCCCGCTGCTCGTGGAGCTCGGACTCGCCCCGGCCTTCGACGTGGTGGTCGTCGTCACGGCGTCCCCGCATCTGCGGGTCTCGCGGGTCGCGTCGGATCGAGGCCTGTCGCCCGACGAGGTGCGCGGCCGGCTCGCCGTGCAGGCGACCGACGAGCAACGTGCCGAGGTCGCGGACGTCCTGATCGACAACGACGGCTCCCTGGCCGACCTCGAGCCGCAGGTCGATCGCCTCTGGGGGGACCTTCGGACGCGCGCCGGCGCATGAGGCGCGGCTATCCTCAGAACGTGCGGTTCCGGGCGGTCTTCTTCGACGTCGGGGAAACGCTCGTGCACGTCGATCCGTCCTTCGTGGAGCTGTTCGTCACCGTGCTCGCCGGCGCCGGCCACGAACGTTCCGAGGGAGAGGTGCGAGAGGCATCGGCGCACATCTATGCGAGGTTCTCCGAGGCCGCTCGTGACGGATCGATGTGGACGACGTCGCCCGGACGTTCCCGCGAGTTCTGGACCTCGGTGTACAGCCGCATGCTCGCGGAGCTCGGGCTCCCCGAGGTCGACGGGCTCCCGGCCACCCTCTACCGGGAGTTCACGCGGCTGGAGAACTATGTCCTGTTCGACGACGTGCGCCCGACGATCGCGGCGTTGCGAGCTCACGGGCTCCTGCTCGGCATCGTGTCGAACTTCGAGGCATGGCTCGAAGAGTGGTTCGGCATCCACGAGCTCATGGAGATCTTCCCCGTCCGCGTGATCTCGGGGATCGAGGGGATCGAGAAGCCGGACCGACGGATCTTCCGGCTCGCGCTCGAGCGTGCCGGTGTCGATGCGGCCGAGTCAGCCTACGTCGGCGACAACCCGGAGTTCGACGTGGACCCACCGGCCGCACTCGGGATGTTCTCCGTGCTCGTCGACCGCCGCGACCGCTTCCCCCACCATGCCGGAGCCCGCATCCGCGACCTGCGCGACCTGCCGGCGATCCTGGAGGGGGCGTGACGGAGGAGCGGCTCTTCACCGTGGCCGAGGCCAACGCCGAGCTGGACGAGCTCCGCGGCCGACTGCCACGCCTCCGCGAGGCGCGACAGCGGTTGATCGACACGAGCGAACGGATCACGTCGGCCGTCGAGGTCGACGGGGGAGGCGTCGAGGGGAGCGATTGGTTCCGGGCGCAGGAGTCGCTGAAGGCTGAGCTCCTCTGGCTCGCGGACCGAGGCATCCTGCTGCGCGATCCGGAGACCGGGTTGATCGACTTCCCCGCCGAGCGGGACGGGCTGCGCGTGCTCCTCTGCTGGCGGCTCGGCGAGGATCAGGTCGCCTGGTACCACGACGAACACACGGGATTCTCCGGCCGGAAACCGCTCTGACCGACGGGGTAGGGTCCTTCCGGATGGCGGAGCGCGTGATCGAGATCGTAGGGCTGCGCAAGTCCTACGACGACGTCGAGGCCGTTCGTGGCATCGATCTCCACGTCGAGCGCGGCGAGGTGTTCGCGCTCCTCGGACCGAACGGGGCGGGCAAGACCACCACGACCGAGATCCTCGAGGGGTACCGGCCGAGGGATGGCGGCGAGGTAACGGTCCTCGGGCACGACCCCGCACGCAGGGAGCGGAAGCTGAAGCGGCGCATCGGCATCGTCCTCCAGTCGACCGGCGTCGACCCGTTCCTCACGGTGCGGGAGACGATCGACCAGTACGGCGCCTACTACCCGCACCCTCGCCCGACGGAGGAGATCATCGAGGTCGTCGGGCTGCGCGAGAAGCGCGACACGCGGGTGAACAAGCTCTCGGGGGGCCAGCAGCGACGCCTGGACGTCGCGATCGCCCTGGCCGGCGACCCGGAGCTGCTGTTCCTCGATGAACCGACGACCGGGTTCGATCCGAGCGCTCGGCGGAACGCCTGGCAGCTCGTGCGGAACCTGACCTCGCTCGGGAAGACCGTGTGGCTGACGACGCATTTCATGGACGAGGCCCAGTTCCTCGCGCAGCGTGTCGCGGTGATCAACCGTGGCGAGATCGTGGCCGTGGGCCCACCTGATTCGCTCGGCGGCAGGGCGGCGATGAAGACGAGGATCCGGTTCCGGCTGCCGGCCGGTGTATCGGCCCCACCCGGCCTCGGGGAGACGTCGCTGCCCGACGGTTCTTTCGAGCTCTCCGCCGACGATGCGACTCGGGCGACCCATGAGCTCACGGGTTGGGCGCTCGAGCGAGGCCTCTCGTTCGAGACCTTCGAGGTCACGAGGCCCTCACTCGAGGACGTCTACCTCGAGCTGACGGGCGGAGAGGAAGGCGTCGAGTGAGCGACCTCGGACTCCTCGCCAGCCAGGTGACCTCCACCAACAGGACGTTCTGGCGGAACCCGGCGTCGGCCTTCTTCACGTTCGTCTTCCCGCTGTTGTTCCTGGTGATCTTCACCACGCTCCTCGGGAACGAAGAAGTGGACACCGGCACCGCCGTGATCAAGACCAGCACGTACTACGTCGCCGCGCAGGGCGCGTTCGGCCTGATCTCCGCCTGCTTCACGAACGTCGCCCTCCAGATCGTGTTCGCCCGCGACGGAGGGGTGCTGAAGCGGATCCGTGGCACGCCCCTCCCGCCCTGGGTGTTCCTGAGTGCCCGGGTGATCCACGCCACGCTCATCGGGCTCATCCTGGTTGCGATCACGGTGGCGTTCGGCGCGGTGTTCTACGACGCCTCCGTTCCGACCGGGCTGGCGCTCGGACAGTTCGTCGCGACGCTCCTCGTGGGCGCCGCGTGCTTCTCGGCTCTGGGTTTGGCGGTGTCGGGCATGATCCCGAACGCGGACGCAGGTCCTCCGATCGTGAACGCCATCATCCTGCCGCTGCTGTTCCTTTCGGGCGTGTTCATCCCGTTCGGCAAGGACACGCCGCGATGGGTCGTGCTCGTGGGCGACATCTTCCCCGTCCGCCACTTGGTGGACGCGATGCGGGAGTCCTACCTGGGCCTCACGGAATCCTTCGCCTGGAGCGATCTCGGTGTGATGGCGATCTGGGCGGTCGTCGGCGTCGCGGTCGCCTCCCGCACCTTCCGGTGGGAACCGAGCCGCTAGGGGGCTGTGCTAGGCTCCGCGCTTCCACGGGAACGGGGGTCTCTCCGATGCGGAAGTGGTTCCTGGCGATGGCTGCGATGACGTTGCTCGCCGCTGCGTGCGCTGCTGAGGAAACGCCACCGGCCGACGGCGCCAGCCCCACGGAGTCCCCCTCGGAGGAGCTGACGGCCTCCGCCTGCGCCGAGTCGCACGCGTCTGACTTCTTCGAGGAGGGCGTTCTGACGGTCGGGACCGACGTGCCGGCTTTCCAGCCATGGGTCGCGGGCACCGGGGAGGAAGGCGCCTGGGAAGGCGTTCCCGACGAGGGCACCGGCAATCCGTACAGCGGTGAGGGTTACGAATCGGCCGTCGCCTACGCGATCGCCGAGCAACTGGGCTTCACGCACGACGACGTGACGTGGACGGTGGTGCCGTTCAACAACTCGTACGCGCCCGGTCCGAAGGACTTCGACTTCGACATCAACCAGGTCTCCGTGACCCCGGAGCGAGAGACGGGGACGACGTTCAGCGAGGGGTACTACGAGGTGAGCCAGGCGCTCGTGGTGAACAAGGGCACACCGATCGCCGATGCGACCAGCATCGAGGAGCTGAAGACCTACCAGCTTGGCGTCCAGATCGGGACGACGAGCCTCGACATCGTGAACGACGTGATCCAGCCCGACCGGCAACCGCGGGTGTTCGATCGTTCCGTCGACGTGATCCAGGCGCTCAACAACGAGCAGATCGACGGGTACGTCGTCGATGCACCGACCGCGTACGTGAACGTGCTGATCGGCCAGGCGGAGAACGGCGTGGTCGTCGGGCAGTTCCCCTCACAGGGGGAGCACTTCGGTCTGGTCTTCGAGAAGGACAACCCCCTCGTGGAGTGCGTCGATATCGCGATCGCAGCGCTCCACGAAGACGGCACGCTGCAGTCTCTCGAGGACGAGTGGCTGGCCGACCTCACCTACCCCGTCTTGCAGTAGGGCTCAGGGCGAGGCGGCCCGGCTCGTGAGCACGACGCCGCCCGGGGCACCGCTCGCACCGGAACCGCTGCCCGTCGGCGACCGCCGCTCGCGGATCCTCGGGGGAGGCACGCGTGTCGAGGGCCGCCGGGCGGTCGCGATCGCGCTGACGAGCACGGTGGTCTTCTTCGCGATCATCGTCGTCGTCGCCGTGCGCTCCCCGGGGTGGGAGGAGTTCAGCTTCAAGTTCCTGAACATGGAGGAGCTGCTGGATTCCCTGCCCGATGTCGGCCGCGCGTTCCTCGTGAACATCCAGCTCTTCCTGATCGCCGAGGTGCTCGTCCTGGTGCTCGCGCTCGGCGTCGCGGTCCTGCGCAACCTTCCGGGCCCCGTGTTCTTCCCGATCCGGATGCTCGCGGCGGTGTACACCGACCTGTTCCGGGGCATCCCGACCGTCCTCGTGATCTACGCCCTCGGGCTGGGAGCGCCCGCCCTGCAGATCCAGGGGATCCCGACGTCGCCGTTCTTCTGGGCGGTGGTCGCATTGGTGCTCGTGTACACCGCCTACGTCGCGGAGGTGTACCGAGCGGGGATCGAGTCGGTCCACGAGAGTCAGGTCGCGGCGGCCCGGTCGCTCGGACTGACGCGCTGGCAGTCCACGCGCTACGTCGTGCTGCCCCAGGCGGTGCGACGGATCATCCCGCCGCTCCTGAACGACTTCCTGGGCCTGCAGAAGGACACCGCGCTGGTCGCGTTGATCGGCGTGATCGAGGCGTTCCGACAGGGACAGATCGACAGCTCCGCGACCTTCAACTTCACACCGTTCCTCGCGACCGCGTTCTACTTCGTCATCATCACGATCCCGCTCGCGCGATTGATCGATTGGTTGGTCGCGAGGGACCGGCGGCGCAGGCAAGCGGGCGGTGTCGGATGACCGAGGCGGTGAGGGTCGAGGGTCTGCACAAGTCCTTCGGAAACCTCGAAGTGCTCCGCGGCATCGACCTGACCGTGGCCGATCATGAGGTCGTCGGCCTGATCGGGGCGAGCGGCTCCGGGAAGTCGACGTTCCTGCGGTGCCTCGACCTCCTTGAACCGATCGACCATGGCCGGGTCTGGGTGGAGGGCGTGGAGATCACGGCACCGGACGCCGACGTCAACCGCATCCGTCGCCGGATCGCGATCGTGTTCCAGTCCTTCAACCTCTTCCCCCACATGAGCGTGCTCGGCAACATCACGCTGGCGCCGCTGAAGGTCCTGGGGCTCGACGAGTCCGACGCGCAGGACCGCGCGAGGGAGCTCCTCGAGCGGTTCGGGCTGGGGGACAAGCGTGACGACTATCCCGACCGGTTGTCCGGCGGTCAGCAGCAACGGGTGGCGATCGTGCGGGCCCTCGCGATGGGCCCGGACCTCCTGCTGCTCGACGAGGTGACCAGCGCCCTCGATCCCGTGCTGGTGGCGGAAGTGCTGGACGTGATCCGCGAGCTCGCCGCGGGCGGCATGACGATGGTCATCGCCACCCACGAGATGGGCTTCGCCCGGGACGTCGCGCACCGGGTCGCGTTCCTGGAGGAGGGGCGGATCCTGGAGGAGGGGCCGCCGCAGCAGATGTTCTCGGAACCCCGCGAGGAAGCGACCCGACGGTTCCTCGACAGGATCATCGCCGCCGGTCGGATGTGAGGCCGGGTTTGTCCCCGAGCCGCCCTACACTGGCGGCCCATGCCCCCGTTCAGGATCACGTCCGAATTCCGTCCGTCCGGCGACCAGCCGGACGCCATCGAGCAGCTGGTCGAGGGCGTCCAGGCGGGGGAGAAGCAGGTCACGCTCCTCGGCGCGACCGGGACCGGCAAGACCTTCACGGTGGCCCACTTGGTCGAACGCGTCCAGCGTCCGACCCTGGTGATCGCTCCCAACAAGTCGCTCGGCGCACAACTCGCCAACGAGTTCCGGGAGGTCTTCCCCGAGAATGCCGTCGAGTACTTCGTGAGCTATTACGACTACTACCAACCCGAGGCCTACGTCCCGCAGACGGACACCTACATCGAGAAGGACTCGTCGGTGAACGACGAGATCGAGCGACTCCGCCACTCGGCGACGGCCGCGCTGCTGTCTCGTCGCGATGTCCTGATCGTGGCCAGCGTCTCCTGCATCTACGGCCTCGGCTCCCCAGAGCAGTACGAGGGACAGCTCCTGCGAACGGTCCGTGGCACCGAGCTCCCCCTCGAGTTCGCGATGCAGCGGCTCGTCGACATCCAGTACCAGCGCAACAACATGAGCCGCGCGCGCGGCACGTTCCGCGTCCAGGGCGACACCCTCGAGGTCTTCCCGAGCTACGAGCAGACCGGCTATCGGATCGAGTGGTGGGGCGAGACCATCGAGCGGATCAGCCGGTTCGACCCGCTGACGGGAGAGCTGCTCACCGATGCCATCTCGGATCTCACGACGTTCCCCGCCTCGCACTACGTCGCCGGCGACGAGCGGATGAAGCAGGCACTCGTGACGATCGAGGAGGAGCTGCACGAGCGCCTGGCGGAGCTCGAGTCCCAGAGCAAGCTCCTCGAAGCCGAGCGTCTCCGGATGCGGACCACCTACGACCTCGAGATGCTCCGGGAGGTCGGCTTCTGCTCGGGGATCGAGAACTACTCGCGGCACATCGACGGCCGGGCACCGGGGAGCGCCCCGTACACGCTGTTGGACTACTTCCCGGACGACTACCTCGTGGTGATCGACGAGTCGCATGTCACCGTGCCGCAGCTCCACGGGATGTACGAGGGAGATATCTCCCGGAAGTCCACCCTGGTCGACTTCGGCTTCCGGCTGCCGAGTGCGATCGACAATCGGCCGTTGCAGTTCGAGGAGTTCCAGGAGCGGGTCGGTCAGGTCGTCTACATGTCCGCGACGCCCGGCCCCTGGGAGCTGAAGGTCTCGGATCGGATCGTGCAGCAGATCGTCCGTCCCACGGGGCTGATCGACCCGGAGGTCGAGATCAGGCCCACGAAGGGGCAGGTCGACGACCTGATCGAGGAGATCCGTCGTCGGACCGAGGTTGAGCAGCGCGTGCTGGTCACCACGCTCACCAAGAAGATGGCGGAGGACCTGACGGACTACCTGATCGAGATGGGGATCCGCGTGCGGTATCTGCACTCGGAGGTCGACACCATCCAAAGGATCGAGATCATCCGCGATCTCCGCCTGGGGGAGTTCGACGTCCTCGTCGGCATCAACCTGCTCCGCGAGGGGCTCGACCTGCCCGAGGTCTCGCTCGTCGCGATCCTCGACGCCGACAAGGAGGGGTTCCTCCGATCCGACAC
>DATKDI010000050.1:0-23575 GCA_035512775.1 Actinomycetota bacterium
CGCCCGCGGCCGCCGTCCCGGAAGGCGCAGCCGCTTTCCCGTCGTGATGCAGCTCGACGATCTCCACAGCCGGCAGGTGTGGCGCCGCCTGAGCGGCGAACCGCTGCATCAGGGCCGCGCCGATCGCGAAGTTTGGGGCGACGAGGACGCCGACCGGCGCCTCCCGCCAGGCGTCGTCGAGCTCGAATCCGGTGGTGCCGACGACGACGTGCACGCCGTGCTCGATCGCCCACTCGACGTGTTCGGGAGCGAACTCGGCGTTCGTGAAGTCGACGGCGACCTCGACACCTGCTTCGAGGAACGAGTCCAGGTTCTCCGCCAGCACCAGGTCCGAATCCTGGAGGCCGAGGGCATCGGACGCCTTCTCGCCGGCCTTCGAGCGGGAGATCCCCGCGACGAGCTCCATGTCTTCGTCGGCGTGCACGGCGCGACACACCTCGGCGCCGACACGCCCGGTGGCGCCGATCACGCCGACGCGGATCACGCCATCACGTCGGCGAGATCGCGCTTCGCGAACGGCCCGAGCACCGTGAGCGTCATCGGCTGCGACAGTACCCGCTTGGCCACACGCTGCGCCTCGCTCAGTGTGACGTCCTCCACGCGCTTGAGCGCCTGGGTCACCGTGAGGATCTCCCCGTGCCCGATCTCCGACTTCCCGATCCGCGACATCCGGCTCCCCGGGTCCTCGAGCGAGAGCACCATCGAACCCTTCACGTGGCCCTTCGCGCGCTCGAACTCCTCGGTCGTCAGGCCGCCGCCCGCGACGTCATCGAGCTCGCGCCGGAGGAGCGCGATCACCTCACTCGCCTGCGCCGGCGTCGTGCCCGCGTAGCAGGAGAAGAGTCCCGCCTCCGTGAACTGCGAGTGGTAGCTGTAGACGGAGTACACGAGCCCACGCTTCTCACGGATCTCCTGGAACAGGCGCGAGGACATCCCGGTGCCGAGCGCGCCGTTCACGATGAGGAAGGCGAATCGGTCGGGGTCGCTGCGCGGCAGGCCGTTCGTGCCGAGACAGATGTGCGCCTGCTCGGTCTTCCGCCGTTTCACCAGCGGCTTGGCGGAGGATTCGGGCGCGGTCTGGCTCGCACGGAGGTTCCACCCCTGCGGATCGCCGGTGCCAACGATGCGGCCAGTGTCCATGCGGCGGCGCAGCATGTCGAGCAGTTCCTCGTGCCGGAGGTTGCCGGCGGCGGCGACCACGACCCGGCCCGGCACGTAATGGCGCCGGTAGAACCGATGGACCTTGTCCCGCGTGGCCGCGCGGATCGTCTCGGCGGTCCCCAGGACAGGCCGGCCCAGCGGGTGGTTCGGCCAGAGCGCCTCGGTGAAGAGATCGTGCACGACCTCCTCGGGCGAGTCCTCGTGCATGTTGATCTCCTCGAGGATCACCTGCCGTTCGGCATCCAGGTCCGTCGATCGCAGCATCGAGTGCTGGAACATGTCGGCGAGGTGGTCCACCGCGAGCTCGATGTCTCGGTCGAGGACCCGCGCGTAGTAGCACGTGTACTCCTTGGACGTGAAGGCGTTGACGTCGCCACCGACCGCGTCGAAGTTCTCCGCGATCGCGCGGGCCGTCCTCTCCTTGGTTCCCTTGAACAGCAGATGCTCGAGGAAGTGGCTCGAGCCGCTGATGGCCGGCGGCTCGTCGCGGGATCCGGCGAGCACCCAGAAGCCGAGCGACACGGAGCGGACGCCGGGCATCCGCTCCGTGACCACTCGCAAGCCCGAGGAGAACTCGGTTCGCTCGATCCCCACTGATCCGCCTCCGGAGGGTCGGCTCGCTAAGACGACCCCTTGTCGGCGTCGCGGAACCGTCGACCGTGTCGCCGCGGCCCGCCATCGGCCCCGTTCCTCGGCTCGCGGGTCTCACGCGGCTCGCGGTTCTCACGCGGCTCGCGCGGCCCGCGACCCTCACCGCCGGAGGACCGCTCGCCCTCGGGAACCTCCCACTCCGGACCGACCGGCTTCAGGCTGATCTTGCCCTGCGCGTCGACGTCCTCGACCACCACCGTGAGCTTGTCGCCTTCCCTCACGGCCTCCTCCACGGAGTTCAGCCGCTTGCCCTTGCCCAGCTTCGAGATGTGCACGAGACCGTCCCGGCCGGGCACGAGGTTCACGAACGCACCGAACGTGGTCGTCTTCACGACCGTCCCGTCGTACGTCTCGCCCTGCAGGATGGGACGCGGGTTGGCGATCTCGTCGATCATCCGGGCGGCGTCGTCGGCGCCCTCACCTTCGTGCGAACCGATGAACACCGTGCCGTCATCTTGGATGTCGATGTCGGCGCCGGTCTGCGCGATGATCTCGTTGATCCGCTTGCCCTTCGGTCCGATCACCTCGCCGATCTTGTCCACCGGGATCTGGATCGTGATGATCCGAGGGGCGATCGGGTTCACGGAGTCGCGCGGAGCTGGGATCGTCGCCTCCATCACGTCGAGGATCGTGAAGCGAGCCTCGCGGGCCTGCTCCAACGCCCCGGCGAGCACCCCGGCCGGCATCCCGCTCACCTTCATGTCCAGCTGGATCGCGGTGACGAACTCGCGCGTGCCGGCGACCTTGAAGTCCATGTCGCCCAGCGCGTCCTCGGCACCGAGGATGTCCGTCAGAGTCACGTAGGTGTCGTCCTCGGCGATCATGCCCATCGCGATCCCGCCCACCGGCGCCTTGATCGGCACACCGGCGTCCATCAGCGAGAGCGTGGATGCGCACACGCTGGCCATCGACGTCGAGCCGTTCGAGGCCAGCACGTCGGACACCAGTCGCAACGTGTACGGGAACTCCTCCTCCGAGGGGATCACAGGGACGAGCGCTCGTTCGGCCAGCGCCCCGTGACCGATCTCCCGGCGGCGGGGCGAGCCGACGCGGCCCGTCTCACCGGTGGAGAACGGCGGGAAGTTGTAGTGGTGGATGTACCGCTTCGAGTCCTCGAGATCGAGCGTGTCGATCATCTGGTTCATCCTGAGCATCCCGAGCGTCGTGACGTTCAGAGCCTGGGTGTCGCCCCGCTCGAACAGCGACGATCCGTGAGCCCGGGGCAGGAGCCCGACGTGCGCGGAGAGCGGGCGGATGTCCTTCGCCCCGCGACCGTCCAGTCGGACCCCGTCCGCGATCACGCGCCCGCGCATGACCTTCTTCTCGAGAGACTTCCAGGCCGGTGAGAACTCCTGGCTTCGCTGGGCGAAGGTCTCCTCCCCCAGCACCTGCGCCAGATGCGCCTTGGCCTCGTCCTTGAGGGCCGACATGTTGGCCTCGCGCTCTTTCCGGTCGGGCACGAGCGCGGTCAGGACCTTGTCCTTCGCGAAGGACTCGAGCGCCTCCCAGAGATCGTGTTGATACAGCGGGTGCGGCTCGAAGTCCGACGGCTTCACGCCGACCGCCGCGAGGAACTCTTCCTGGAACTCGATGACTTCTGAGATGACTTCCTTCGCCCGCTCGATGCCCTGGCTCACGACCTCCTCGGTGGGAGCGGTGGCGCCCTCTCCGGCCGCCAGGAGCGGCCAGGTCATGTCGGGCGCCTCGCCCTCGATCATCAGGATGTCGATCCCGCCCTGGTCGTTCTTCGAGCCGGCCACGACGATGTCGAAGGTCGCGTCGTCGAGCTCAGAGAACGTGGGGTTCACTGTCCACTCGCCGCCGATCAGGCCGAGGCGCACGGCACCGACGGGACCGTCGAAGGGCAGACCCGCGATCCCGACCGCGAGCGACGCCGCGTTCATCGCGGGGATGTCGTACGCGTTGTCCATGTCGACAGATAGGACGGTGATGACGACCTGGACCTCGTCCCGATAGCCCTCGCGGAACGAGGGCCGCAGGGGGCGGTCGATCAGGCGCGCCGTGAGGATCGCGGTCTCGGACGGACGTCCTTCGCGACGGAAGAAGCTGCCGGGGATCTTCCCCCGAGCGTACATCCGCTCTTCGACGTCGATCGTGAGCGGGAAGAAGTCGATCCCCTCGCGGGGGTTGGAGCTCACGCAGGTGGCGAGCACCATCGTGTCGCCGTAGCGAGCGACGGCGGCGCCGTCGGCGAGCTTGGCGAACGTGCCGGACTCGAGGAGCAGATCCTTGGTGCCGATATGCCGTGACATGCTGGTGGCCATAGGCCCGTGTACCTCCTGTTGTGGGCGGCGCCTTCGTGGCGCCGCGGCTGCGGGAGGCGGCGGGCCGGTTGTCAGTGGTGGGCCTCCGGCGTGTGGTGCTGGGCGCTGCGCAGGGTTCTGGGCGCTGCGCGCCGTCCGGGGGTCCGCGACTGAGAACCGACCGTGATGGGGCTCCTCCGCCTCCGATGGTCGGTGGTCAGTGGGTCGTTGGCATCACTCCCTTTGCCGCGCTCCGAACTCCCACGGGGGTCTGGGTCAACGGCGCAATCCGAGCTTCGCGATGAGTGCCCGGTAGCGGTCGATGTCCTCACGTTTGATGTATTCCAAAAGCCGTCTCCGCCGTCCCACCATCTTCAGCAGACCCCGCCGGGAGGCATGGTCCTGCTTATGGGTCTTCAGATGCTCGGTGAGCTCGGCGATGCGTCGCGTCAGCACCGCGACCTGCACGTCGGCAGATCCCGTGTCACCGCTGGAGAGGGCGTGCTCCTGGATGATCTCGTTCTTGGCTTCTTTGGTCAGCGTCATGGTTGCAGGTCAAGGCTACCAGCACGGTCCGGGTCCGGACCGTGCTCATCGCGGCATCGTGAGGCCTCTACCATGCTCGGCATGTCGCGCAGGAGGCGCTTCGGAGCGCTGTGCGGGGTGCTCGGGCCCGTCGCGTTCACGGTCGCCTGGCTCGTGGCGCAGCGTCGTCAGGACGATTATCAGTTCAGGCACGAGCACATCAGTGGCCTGGCGGCGAAGGACGCGAACGATCCATCCGTGATGACGGCCGGCTTCGTCGCGCTCGGCGGCTGCACGGTGGCGTTCGCGTCCGCACTGGATCGAAGGCTCGGCCCACGGGCCGGCGCGGGTCCGACACTGATCGGGGTCGCGGGCCTCGCCACGATCGTGGCCGGGATCTTCCGACGCGATCGACGGTCGAACTTCCCGGCGCCCGGTGAGCCCGAAGGCCAATCCTGGGAGAACGACGTGCACGACGCGGCCGCGGCGGTCGGTGGAATCGCGGGCACGGTCGGCTTGGTGGCGCTCGCGCCGCGCCTCGCGGGGGACCCGGCGTTCCGAGACCTTGCGGGGCCCGCGCTCGGCGCCGCCGGCGCGAGCGCAGGCATCTCGGCGTGGTTCTTCCGCGACGTCGTGCGGCCCGGCAACGGGCTTCTTCAGCGCGCGAACCTGACGATCCCGCTCGCATTCATGGCCCGACTCGCGGTGCGCCTCCTCATCGAGCGAGATCGGACATCTGGCTCCGCGACACGGTCCACTCGACAGCCCCAGGCCTCCGGCGTTGACGAAGTCCTGACGAGCTAGACGAGGCCTCGCGCCGCCCAGGCCAGGGCCGTGAGTGTGAACGGTGGTTCCGGCAGCATCTCGCGGCAGCGTTCGCGCAGCCGGGCTTGCTGTTCCGCGTCGAGACCGGCCGCGTGCCCGCCGGCGGGGCCGATGCCGAGCGTGAACGGCTCCCACCACGCCTCGAAGGATGGATGCTCGACACTGACGGACAAAGCGCTCGCGTCGATCTCGCGCAAACCGGCTGCTTCGAAGAGCTGGCCGAGGTGACCCTCTCGCGCACCCGCGAGGCGCGACTCATCCTCGACAGCGGGGTCGAGGTCGCGCGACGCCTCCCAGAACACGCTGAGTGGTCCCCGGCCTCCGGCGTGATCCCACACGCACGCCGCGACGACACCGTTCTCGCGCGTCACGCGAGCCATCTCGCGAAGACCTGCGACGGGGTGTGCCATGAAGTGAACGACCAATTGGGCCAAGGCGGCGTCGAACGCTCGATCTTCGAACGGCAGATCCTCGGCCGCGGCACGTTGGACGCTGACCCCAGGGTGACGCTCTCGAGCTGCTGCGACGAAGGGCTCTGAAGGATCGACGGCCGACACGGCGCCCGGTCCCAGCCGCCTCACCAGTTCGGCGGTGAGCGAACCGGGTCCGCAGCCGACATCGAGCGCTCGCTGACCAGGGTCCACGCCTGCGAGCTCGGCGAACTGTGGAGCGAGGGGCGCCGAGTATCTGCCCATGAAGCGGTCGTACTCATCAGCCCCGACGATGAAGCTCATCGCTCACTCCGGCTCGTCGAGCCTCACGAGCGACCGAGTGCGTTCAACGTCGTCGGCGATCGCCTGGACCAGCCCCTCCACGGAGTCGAACTTGACTTCGTCGCGGAGCCGCTCCCAGAACTCGACGGTGAGCGTGTCGCCTCGGAGCTCGTCGTCGGGGAAGTCCAAGAGGAACGCCTCGACATGGAGGGGTTGCGTCCCGAACGTCGGGTTGGTGCCGACGTCGATCGCCGCGGTGAACCGGTTCGAATCCTCGAGCTCCGCGACGCCGGCATAGATCCCTTGACCGGGAAGCAGTAGTCGCGGCCAGGTACGGAGGTTGGCTGTCGGGTAGCCGAGGCCCTTGCCGCGACCCGCCCCGGACACCACCTCGCCGTCGACGGCGTACCGGCGTCCGAGCCCGGTCCGGGGCCAGGCGAGATCGCCCGCGGCCAAGGCCTCTCGGATCGAGGACGACGAGACGACCCGGCCGTCGATCGTGAACAGTCCTACCTCGTCCGCGGTCATCCATAGGGGCGCGCCCACCTCGCGGAGCGTCCCCACGTTCCCCGCCGCGCGGTGGCCGAACGTGAAGTTGGCGCCCACCCGAGCGTGCACCGCGTGAAGCCCGCCGACCAGCACGTCGCGGACGAAGTCCTCCGCCGAGTTCTGCGAGAACTCCTTCGTGAACTCGAGCACGACCAGCACGTCGACCCCGCACGCTTCGATCAGCGACGCCTTCCGCTCGACGGTGGTGAGCAAACGAGGCTCCTCGCCGGGCGAGAGGATCTCGCGAGGATGCCTGTCGAACGTCACGGCGACGCTCCGCGCGTCCCGCTCCGCCGCGGCCTCGACGGTGCGGCGTATGACTTCCTGATGGCCCAGATGGACCCCGTCGAAGAACCCGATCGTGACGACCGACGGGCCGTCGGGAAGCGGGAGGTGCTCCAAGCCCAGGACGATGTCCATAGGCGATGGAGGGTACCGGTCAGCCCGGATCCAGGATGACCTGCGGACGGGCCCGCGGCCCGTCGTCCTCGTACACGCCGATCAGGCGCCCGTCCGGTCCGAAGACGCCGTAAGGACCCGTCAGGCCGGCGGGACCGAGCGGCCTCCCGTGGGAGGCCGCGACGACCTCCTCGGCATCGAGGTCGAGACGAGGGAGGTGACTCACGGCCGCGTCCATCGGGAGTGGGTCGCCCGCGCCGTCCGGGGCGACGGCGTCGTCGACCTCGTACGGCCCGATCGCGGTCCGGCGAAGGGCGGTGAGATGGGCGCCGCACGACAGTGCGGCGCCCACGTCCGCCGCGAGCACGCGCACGTACGTGCCGCCGGAGCACGTCACGCGGAACGCGACGTCCGGGACATCGAACGACACGAGGTCGAAGGCGTCGACACGGATCGACCGCGGCTCGGCTTCGAGGTGCTCGCCCTCCCGGGCGGCCTCGTACAGCTTCCGGCCGCCGACCTTCACCGCGCTGTACGCCGGCGGGCGCTGGAGCGACTCCCCCACCAGCGCTTTCATCGCCGCGGCGACATCTGCCTCGGAGACGTGGACGTCGACCTCGCGGACGACGTCACCGTCGGCGTCCAAGGTCGCGGTCTCCACGCCCAGCCGCAACGTTCCCTCGTAGGTTTTGGGCAGACCACCGAGGAAGCGAAGGAGACGGGTCGCACGGCCGACCCCGATCAGGAGCAAACCGGTCGCCATCGGGTCGAGCGTCCCCGCGTGACCGACCTTCCTCGTCCCGAGGCCACGGCGCACGACGTCGACGACGTCGTGCGACGTCACCCCGCGAGGCTTGTCGACCAGCAGCAGTCCTTCCGCCAGAGTCATGAGAGCGTCACTGACTCACGAAGCCAGGCGAAGCGCCTCGACGAGCCGCTCGATCGTCCCCTCCGGGCCGTGTTCGGACGTGTAGCCGGCCGCGAGACGATGCCCGCCACCGCCGAACGACGACGCGACGGCGGAAAGATCGTGTGCCCCACGAGACCGGACGCTCACCTTGAACCGACCGTCCCGCTGCTGCTTCAGCACGGCGGCGACGTCGACGTCCCGTGCGGTGCGGAGCACATCGATCACGTCGTCGGTGTCGCCCGGTCCGACGCCCGCCTCGGCGAGGTCGGCCTGCGTGATGTAGGTCCACACCACGCTCGCCTCGGGCACCTCGGTCATGCGCCCCAGCGCCGTGCCGAGGAGCCGAAGGAACGACGGGTCGTTGTCCTCGTACATCGCTCGGACGAGCTCTGCGTGATCGAAGTCGTGTTCACGCAACCGAGCAGCGACCCTGAGCGTCTCGGGCGTGGTCGCCTGGTACTGGAACCGCCCCGTGTCCGTCACCAAGCCCGCGTACAGGCAGAGGGCCACGTCACGGTCGAACTCTCCGCCCATCGTTTCGATCAGGCGGAAGACCATCTCACACGTCGAGGAGGCGTCGGGGTCCACCAGTCGAACCGTGCCGAAGCCATCGTTCGAGCGGTGGTGGTCGACCCAGATGAGCTCGCGCGCCCGGGTGGCCGACTCCTCCAGCACACCCAACCGGTCGAGTGACGCGCAGTCGCACGTCACCATCACTGGCGGCTCCGCGGGGAACGCGCTCGGCGGCACGACGTGATCGATGCCGGGCAGCAGCGTGGCCCATCGTGGCACGTCCAGCGGCTCGTTCCCGTAGGAGCAGACGGTCCGGACTCCTCGGGAGCGAAGGAAGCTCGAGAGCCCGAGCATCGACCCCAGCGCGTCGGCGTCGGGGTTCATGTGACAGGCGAGCGCCACCTCTTCGGCATCCGACAGGATCTCGGCCGCTCGTCGCGCCTCTTCGAGCTCACTCATACCCTCACTCATTTTGCCCTCACTCATCTTGGGCCTCCCCACGATGCAGCCGGCCGATGATCTCCTCGATCCGGTCGAACTGGGCGAGCGTCTGGTCCACCTGGAACTCGAGGTCGGGGAGGCTCCGCAGCCGGACCTGGCGCCCGAGCTCCTTCCGGAGATGGGGGGTGGCCGAGCGGAGCCCCGCGGCCGTGGAGCGCTGTTGCTTGTCGTCCCCGAGCACCGTGTAGGACACCCAGGCACGCTTCAGGTCCGCGGTCACCTGCACTCCGGTGACCGTGACGAAGCCGATCCGTGGATCCTTCAGCCGCTGGATCTCCTCCGCGAGCACCTCGCGGAACTCCTCCGCGACCCGCGCTTTCCGAGCACCCTGTGGCACGTCATCCCCCCGCGTCGCTCAGTCGTCCGGCGAATGGAGCGTCAGGTCGCTGTCGATGATCTCCACCTCGGCCCATCGCTCCACGAATCGTTCCACCGAGTGCATCACCTTCTTGAGGTGATATCCCTCCGCCGCCACGGCGGCGACACCGAGCTCGGCTCGCTGCCACTTGTCCTGGTAGCCGGTTTCGGCGACGGCGACCTCGAACGTGGACCGGATCCCACCCGTCAGACCCTTGATCACGTGGCGCTTCTCCTTCAACGATCCGCACGCCGGGATCCGGAGGTCGAGCCGAAGGGCGGCCATCAGCATCAGGACGAGATCTGGCGGGCGAACTCCTCGACCTCGAAGGCCTCGATCACGTCGCCCTCCTTCACGTCCTGGAAGTTCTCGAGCCCGATCCCGCACTCGAACCCCTCACGGACCTCGGCCACGTCGTCCTTGAACCGGCGGAGCGAGCCCACCCGACCTTCGTAGACCACGACGCCGTCACGGATGAGCCGAACCTGTGAGTTCCTGCGGATCGTGCCTCTCGTGATGTAGCAGCCCGCGATGACCCCGAGCTTCGGCACTCGGAACGCCTGGCGGACCTCGGCCTCGCCGAGGATCGACTCGCGCTCCTCGGGCTTGAGCATGCCGGAGAGCGCAGCCTTCACGTCGTCGATCGCGTCGTAGATGACCCGATACAACCTGATGTCCACACCTTCCCGCTCGGCCAGCTCGCGGGCGTTCGCATTGGGCCGGACGTTGAATCCGACGACGATCGCACTCGCCGTCTTCGCCAGATCCACGTCGTGCTCGGTGATCGCACCGGCGCCGGAATGGACGAGGTTCACGCGGACCTCGTCCTGAGGCAGCTTCAGGAACGCGTCCGTCAGCGCTCCCAGCGAACCCTGTACGTCGGCCTTGACGACGAGGTTCAGCTCCGGGATGTCCTGTCGCTCCTGGCGCCTGAGCAGCTCCTGGAGCGAGGCGGGACGCTGGTTCACGACCTCGGCAGACCGGACCCGCGACTCCCGCTCCGCCGCCACGTGCCGGGCCTCGCGCTCGTCCTCGACCTCGCGGAACTCATCGCCGACATTGGGAACGCCGTTCCAACCGAGCACCTGCACCGGCTTCGCCGGGCCGGCGACATCGACGGGCTGCCCGTTCTCATCGACCATCGCGCGCACCTTGCAGTACGTCGTGCCACAGACGAGGGCGTCGCCCACCTCCAGCGTCCCCTTCTGCACCAGCACCGTTGCGACCGGCCCGCGCCCCTTGTCGAGGTGGGCCTCGAGGACGGTACCTCGGGCGTGCCCGGTGGGATCGCCCTTCAGCTCGGCGAGGTCCGCGACGATCAGCACCGTCTCCAGCAGTCCCTCGAGGTTCGCGCTCGTTTTCGCGGAGACGTCGACGAACTCGGTGTCCCCGCCCCATTCCGAGGGAACGAGTCCGCGCTCCACCATCTGGGTTCGCACGCGGTTCGCGTCCGCCTCCTCCTTGTCGATCTTGTTGACCGCCACGATCACCGGTACGCCTGCCGCTCTCGCGTGGTCGAGCGCTTCGACCGTTTGCGGCATCACGCCGTCGTCGGCCGCGACGACGAGCACGGCGATATCGGTGATCTGCGCGCCTCGGGCCCGCATCGCGGTGAAGGCTTCATGGCCCGGCGTGTCGATGAACGTGATCTCACGCCCGTTGACATGCGCCTGGTAGGCGCCGATGTGCTGGGTGATCCCGCCGAACTCCCCGGCGACCACGTCGGTCACGCGGATCGCGTCGAGGAGCTTCGTCTTGCCGTGGTCCACATGACCCATGACCGTGACGACCGGGGAGCGAGGCACGAGCTTGGACTCGTCGACCTCGTCCTCGCGTTCGCGCTCCTCGGCCTGGATCTCGTCCTCGAGACCGACGACCTCCACGTGATACCCGAGCTCCGACCCGAGGGTCTGCAGTGCCTCGTCGGAGAGCGACGTGGTCGCCGTGACCATCTCTCCCGACATGAAGAGGATCTTCACGATGTCGACGGGGGACCGGTTGGTCTTCTCGGCGAAGAGCTGTGGGGTGGACCCTCGAACCACCTGCAGCACCGGGCCCTCAAGTGGCGCGGCCGGTTCGGGCGCGGAGGTTACAGACGCAGCCGGTGACGGCGCAGCCGGTGAAGGGGCCGTCGCGGGTGCGGGCGCCAGAGGCGTCGGGGCCGAAGCCTTGGGCGCGGGCGCGGGGGCGGGGGCGCCTGGAGCGGTCGCGACGGGCACCGGCGCGGGAGCCGGAGACGCCGGGGCGACAGCGGCACCGTTCCCCTCGGATGTCGCCTTCTCCGCGGCGGGCGCCGGGGCGGCCTTCCGTTTCGGTTTCGGCTTCGGCTTCGCCCGTGGCTTCGGGGGCGGCTCCATCACCTGACGGGGCTTGGCGGCCTTCGTCGCCTTGCCGCCCGAAGCGCGCAGCCGGGGAACCAGGTCTTCGGGCACGCTGGAGGAGGCCGACTTGCCCGTCACGCCCATCTTCTCGAGGGTCTCCAGCAACTCCTTGCTGGAGACGCCGAGCTCTCTTGCGAGCTCATGGATCCTCATATCGCCTGCAACGCCTCCTCGATCTGCTCCTTTAGCCTAGCGAGTTCCTCTTCGGCCAAACCCGTTCGCAGTGCGCTCGCGAACGCGCCCTTGCGCAGCGCCGCCGCCACACATGCGGGGTCGCGGTGGACGTACGCACCTCTCCCCGGCGCCGCACCGTTCGCGTCGACGCGCACGCCTGCCGGCGTGCGCGCGACCCGCACGAGCTCAGCCTTCGCCGCGCGCTCGCGGCACCCGACGCACGAACGTTCCGGCTCGCGCGCCACGTTCCGTCATTCCCCCGCCGGCGCCTCCGCTGGCGCAGCCTCGGCCGGCATGTCGACGGCGACCGGTTGGTCCTCGGGCTCGGCCGCGACCGGCTCCGCCTCGACGGGGTCGACCTCCTCGGGCGTGGGCTCGCCGCCGGCCCCCGTGGCCACGTCTTCCTCGGTCTCTGCCTGCGCTTCTTCGGCGGGGGCGACCGGCGCCTCTTCGGGGGCTGCCGGGGTTTCCTCGGCGGCCACCGGCGGCGCGACCACCACCGGCGCCGGCGGCTCCGCCGCCTGGCTCTCGGACTTGATGTCGATCCGCCACCCGGTCAGCCTCGCCGCCAGCCGCGCGTTCTGCCCCTCCCTGCCGATCGCCAGCGAGAGCTGGTAGTCGGGCACGATCACGAGCGCGGTCTGCGTCTCGGGGTTGACTGTGACCTCCTTGACCTTCGCCGGCTGCAGGGCGTTCGCGACGAACGTCGCCGACTCGTCCGACCACGGCACCACGTCGATCTTCTCCCCACGCAGCTCGTTCACCACCATGCGCACGCGCGAGCCCTTCGGGCCGACGCAGGCACCGACCGGATCCACGGCGGGCTCGTTCGATGCCACGGCGATCTTCGAGCGGTGCCCGGGCTCCCGGGCCACGGCCATGATCTCGACGATCCCCTCGTTGATCTCCGGCACCTCGAGGGCGAACAACGCCTTCAGCAGACCGGGGTGCGTCCGGGACACCACGATCTGGGGACCCTTCGTCCCTCGACGGACCTCCGTGATGAACGCCTTGAGGCGCTCGCCGTGCCGGAGCGGCTCCGACGGCACCTGCTCGCCCTGTGGGAGCAACGCCTCCACCTTCCCGAGGTCGAGGAGTGTGTACCGGCGTTCCTGCTGCTGCACGATGCCGGTGACCACGTCCCCCTCGCGGCCCGCGAACTCCTCGTAGGTCATCTCGCGCTCCGCGTCGCGGAGCTTCTGGAAGATCACCTGCTTCGCCGTCTGGGCACCGATCCGTCCCTTGAAGTCGTCGGTGACCTCCACCTCGGCCTCCGAGATCACCTTCATCTCGAGTCCGGACTCGTCACTCCCCTCGACCGGCGGTACGTCCACCTCTTCGAGCTCCTGCTGCCACATGCGAAGATCGCCCGTCTCGGGGTCGATCACAGCGCGGAACCCGACGAACTCGTCGTCTCCCTCGGGATGCTCCTGCTTCCAATGGGCCTTGTAGGCCGAGGCCATCGCCTCTTCCAACCCACCCAGGATCGTTTCGAACGCGATGCCCTTCTCCCGCTCGAGCTCTCGCAATGCGGCGATCATCTCGGCGTTCATCGCTCACGTCCCTTCAGCTCCGCGTCCCAGTCGACGACGGTCGTCGCCGCCGCGACCTCGTGGATCGCCACGCGATGCTCGTCGTCGGGGGCGGCGATCCGGATCTCGTCGTCTTCGGCGGCTCGGAGCTCACCCTCGAGGACGCCATCGCCCGTCCTCACGCGAACGCGTTGGCCGACGGCGCGGCGGAAATCCTGTGGCCGGCGCAGGGGCCGTTCGATCCCGGGCGTCGTCACCTCGAGGGCGTACGGACCGGGCTCGAACCCCTCGAGGTCGAGCCGGCGGGACACCTTCTGGGAGATCTGCGAGATCGTGTCGAGGTCGACGCCGCCCTCTTTGTCCACCGTGACGCGGAGGATGCGGCGGCCGCTCTCGCGACCGAAGGTCACGTCGACGAGCTCGAGGCCTTCGCCCTCGATCACGGGTCTGACCAGCGGTTCCGCGTCCACGTTCCCCTCCTCTCGCTCTCGGGCCGATGTCACCCCTCGAAAAAGAAAGTGGGCGGCGAGCCCACTTCCGGCCGTGCAGATCGTCGTCGACCAGCCAGTATAGACAGGGCTCTTGGAACCGAGGCAGACACCCTGCGCTAGAGCGTGCTGCTCAGGACGTGCGCGATCGCCTGCGCGGCCTCCGCCAGGGGAGCTTTCGTGCGTGCACCCGTGGCTCGAGCCTTCAGGTCGACCGTCCCCGCCTCGAGACCTCGCGAGCCGACCACCACCTGCACGGGATACCCGACGAGGTCGGCGTCGGCGAACTTGACGCCCGCCCGCTCCTCACGATCGTCGAGAACGGCCTCGATCCTCATCTCGCCGAGCTCCCGGTAGATCCGCTCGGCCTCCTCGGTGACCGCCGGCGCGTCCGCGTTCGCCATGATCACGGCGACCTCATAGGGGGCCAGGAGCTTCGGCCAGATCATGCCGGCGTCGTCGTGGTGCTGCTCCACCGTCGCCGCCAAGATCCGCGTGATCCCGATGCCGTAGGACCCCATGACGTACGGCTTCTGCGATCCGTCCTCGTCCTGGAACGTGGCCTCGAGCGGCGCCGAATAGTTCGTCCCGAGCTGGTAGATGTGACCCACCACGATCGATCGTCCGATCTCCAGCCGGCCGCCATCGACCGGACAGCGGTCGCCCTCGCGGATCTGGACGAGGTCCTCCCAGCGATCGACTCGGAAGTCGCGATCGACCGTGGCGCCGGTGACGTGGACGTCCGGGCGGTTCGCGCCGGTGGCCCAGTGCGCCCGGCCGCGGATCGAGTGGTCGGCGAAGATCGCCACCTCGGGACCGAAACCCTGCGGGCCTACGAAGCCTTTGGCGAAGCCCGTCCGCGTGAAGTCCTCGTCCTCGAAACGCCGCACCCGCTCGGGGAAATGCAGGCGCGCGAGCTTCTCCTCCGCGACCTCGCGATCGCCCGGGACCAGCACCGCGACCGGGCGGCCCTCGACGTCGAACATGATGCACTTCAGCGTTGCCTCGGCCGGGACACCCATCTGCTCCACCATCAGGTCGATCGTCACCGCCCCAGGCGTCTCGACTTCAGTGAGCGGCTGCGGATCGTCGTCGGCCGCGGCCGGCTCGGGTGCGTGCGGAGTGGCGGCCTCGGTGTCCGCGAGGTAGTCGCCGTTCTCGCAGCGGACGAAGAGATCCTCGCCGACATCCGCCAGCGCCATGAACTCGTGGTTGACGCCGCCGCCGATCGTTCCGGGGTCGGCCTCGACGATCACGTAGTCGAGTCCGAGGCGGTCGAACACACGCTGGTACGCCTCGTACATCACGCGGTAGGACTCGCGCATCCCTTCCTCGTCGCGGTCGAACGTGTACGCGTCCTTCATCAGGAACTCGCGTCCACGGAGGAGTCCGTACCGGGGACGGAACTCGTCGCGGTACTTCCATTCCACCTGGTAGACGTTGACCGGCAGATCCCGATAGGAGGGGAACTCCTGCTGGACGAGCGGGGCGACGACCTCCTCCTGTGTCGGACCCAGGAGGAACTGGCGCCCGTGGCGGTCCTGCGGCCGGAAGATCTGGTCCCCGTACGCCTGCCACCGGCCCGTCAGCTTCCACGGCTCGGCGGGCAGGACGATCGGCATGCGGAGCTCCTGGGCCCCGGACGCATCCATCTCTTCGCGCACGACCCGTTCGATCTTGTTCATCGTGCGAAGCCCGAGCGGCATCGAGGTGTAGATCCCCGCCGCCACCTTCCGGATGAAGGCGGCTCGCAGCAGCAATCGATGGGACGGGACCTCGGCCTCCGCCGGATCCTCCCGGAGCGTGCGCGCGAACAGCTTCGATACCCGCATGGAACGGACAAGGATACCGGCGGGGTCGTCCCCCGCCGGGTTCCCTACACGTCCGTGAGGGTGGCGATCACCTGTTGCCAGAGTTCGGTCGCGGTCCCGCCCACCCCGTCGTCGATGGGGTACGCCCCGTATGCCGCCATCGTGGTCGGATCTAGCGGATCTCTGGAGATGGCGGTGTAGTCACCCCACCGCTCGACGCCGGGGCCGTACTCGTAGCGTCCGAAGCCCGGCTGGATGAGGACGGATGCGGCAACCCTGGCACCCGGCTGGACCACACCGGCGTATGCGGCCAGGCACTCGGCCGATCCCGCGCGCGCGTAGTTCACCCAGACCTTCCCGTCACCGTCCGTGGCGATCGAAGGCCAGGCGACGTCGCGACCGGCGGCCCCGACGAGGCCGGTCCTCGTCACGTCGGAGTTGGCGAGCGTCCACCTCGGGTCGACCTCCCACCAACGGATCACCGACTCGGTGGCGCCTCCGCCGAAGTTGCCGTTGCGCGCCGTCGCCGTGTACAGACGCCCGAGAGCGCCATCCCAGAAGGCCGTGGTCAATCGGAGATCGCCGGTGTCCCAGTTGTCGTTGAGACCGGAAGGGTTCCCCGGGCACTGCCTGCCCCATCGAGGGTAGGTCATGGGGCCGCCCGCGATGTGCGCTCGTGTGAGCTTGAGCACGCCGTTGACCGTCTTCAGCCGCCACAGGATCAGCTTGCCCCTCGACCCGTTGAAATCGAGTGACGCCATGAACTGCGTGGTCGGGGCGCCACCGAACGAGACGGTGGGCACGATCGTGAACGCTCGGGAGCCGTCCGGATCCCTCGTCTGGTTCCGACTGAAGACCTTGATCGGCACCACCGGCACCGAGCAGTCATAGAGCTTTGCCTTTCGCATGGAGACCACCTGCACATACTGGAAACCACCGGCGAACGGCGCGTCGGAGTAGTCGAACTGGTTCGTCGTGAGCGTCACCCGGTCCTCGGTGAACCCCAGCATCGGGTAGTCGGCGAACTGCTTCCCGTTGTTGCTCACCTGATCGCCGGACATGTGGAGCACACACCAATCCGCCGTGACCGCCTCCGATCCCTCCGGGATCACCACCAGGGAGAGGAAGCTCCGTGTGCTGCTCGCCGACGCGAAGACCAGGAGGAAATGCTGTCGGTACGGATCGTAGACCACCTTGGGATCGAAGTCGTCCACGAAGCTCGGAAGGGCCGTATCGAGCGAGCGGAGACGACGAGGAGGATCGAGCTCGAGCCCCGCGCGGTCGTAGAAGGCCATGTGGACGTTCACGGCCGCGAGATGGTAGGTAAGTCCCAAAGCGCCGGTCGGGTCTCCGGGCGACACCGTCTGGAGGTCGGGCACACCGTCGAACGTCGGAGGCAGAACGGTCGGCGCGAGGATCCCTCCGCGTTCGCCCGAGGCCGATCCTTGGGAGCCCGCGTTCGTCGGTCGCAGGTCGCTGCCGGGGCGCACGAGCCTCGGCACCTCGGTCGATCTCGGTCCCCCCGAGGCGGAAGCACTCTCGATCCCCGCGAAATGGATCTTGGGTGCAGCATCGGCCCCGGTTTCAGAATGCGCAGGCACCGGCATCGCGAGCACGGTGACGAGAGCTGTGAGCCCCCAAGTGAGACGACGACGCATCGAGGCACCTTCCGTGGATCGGTGCGACGCCCTCCCGCCGCATGAGCCGCCAAACGTAGCAGGCCGTTGACTCGACGGGAACGGGGATGCCACCATCCACGCACGATGACGATGACGAGACGCGACTGGGCGTGGCCGAAGGGCTCGACGAGCCCAGGGCATCCGCCGCGCTGATCCCTCATCCACCGAACGCGACGAGCCCCGGAGATCCGGGGCTCCTTTCATGACAGGACGGGACATGGCTTCGAAGGACCGCGGCGAGAGATCCGCGACTCCCACGCTCGCGATCCGACCGGACCGGGAGGGGTTCGACGCGCTCGCCCGCGAGTGGGCGCTCGTCCCGATGTGGGCCGAACTGCTGGCCGACGTGTCCACGCCGGTGGGCCTGTTCCCCACCGTCGCGGGCGAGGGGCCGGGCATCTTGTTGGAATCGGTCGAGCGCTCGGAGCGGTGGGGTCGGTACTCGTTCGTGGGAGGGGACCCGGCGGCGACGTTGATCCTGGACGGGGCCGGCCTCAGGATCCAGGATGCGGCCCGGGACCTGCCCATCGCGATCTCGAGCCGGGGGTCTGCGCGGGAAGCGCTGGTCACCGCCGCGCGCTCGATCCGCGGTCCGCGCCTGCCCGATCTCCCGCCGCTCACGGGCGGACTGATGGGATACCTTGCCTACGAGGCCGCCGGGTTGCTCGACGGCCACCCGGCGCCGCACCCTGAGGAGGCCCCCTGCCCGCCGATCGGGCTCCTCGCGATCGATCGCGCCGTGGTTTTCGACCACTGGCGGCAGCGGCTCATCCTCGTCGCGCACGTGCCTGCCGGCGGCTATGACGGCGGCGTCGCGGCCCTGGAGGAGCTGGCGGGTCGGATCGCGACGGCCGCGACACCGCCGCTCGCCACGATGAACGGCTCCGGATCGACGGGAGCCGGTGAACCCAACATGCCCGATGAGGACTACCGGCGGATCGTCGCCTCGTTCAAGGACCACATCTTGGCGGGGGACATCTATCAAGGGGTGCCGTCTCGGAGGGTGTCGTTCGACGCGCCGGACGGCGGGTTCCCGATCTACCGGCGCCTGCGCGTCTCGAATCCCGCGCCGTACATGTTCTTCCTCCGCATGCTCGACATGGAGCTGGCCGGGTCCTCGCCGGAACCGCTCGTCCGCGTGGAGGGGCGACGGGTGTCCGCTCGTCCGATCGCCGGCACGCGGCCCCGGGGTCGAACGGAAGTCCGGGACCGGCTGCTCGAGCACGAGTTGCTCGCGGATCCCAAGGAGCAGGCGGAGCACGCGATGCTCGTGGACCTCGCACGCAACGACCTGGGACGGGTGTGCGTTCCCGGCACCGTTCGTCCCACGGAGCTGATGGAGGTCGAGAGGTTCTCCAAGGTGATGCACATCGTGTCGACGGTCGAGGGCGACCTCCGCGAGGATCGACATCCGCTAGATGCGCTGGCGGCCACGTTCCCCGCCGGGACGGTGACGGGCGCGCCCAAGCGCCGGGCGATGGAGTTGATCGCCGAACGCGAGCCCACCGCGCGCGGTCCCTACGCCGGCGCGGTGGGTTACCTCACCTTCGCGGGAGACCTCGATTTCTGCATCACGATCCGGACCGCGGTGGTTGCCGGCGACAGGGCGCACGTGCAGACCGGCGCCGGTGTGGTCGCCGACTCCGACCCGGAGACGGAGCTCGTCGAGACGAAGGCGAAGGCGGCCGCGTTGCTGCCGGCCGTGGGTACCCTCGGAGTGGAGAGGGAGCCGAACGGATGATCCTCGTCATCGATCACTACGACAGCTTCACGTACAACCTCGTGCAGTTGATCGAGGGGTTCGGGAAAGCGACCGAGGTCGTGAAGTCCGACGAGCTCCCGGCGAGCGATCTCGTCGCCCGCGAGCCCGACGCCGTGGTCCTCTCCCCCGGACCGGGTCACCCGAAGGACGCGGGGTGCTTCACGGAGCTCCTCGACCTGCTCCCTCGAGACACCCCCGTCCTCGGCGTGTGTCTCGGTCATCAGGCGCTCGGCCTCGCGAGCGGCGGCACCGTCGACCGCTCCACTCCGTTCCACGGGAAAGCGTCGCTCGTCCATCACGAGGGCCGCGGGATCCTCGACGGCGTCACCAGTCCGTTCGAGGCGGGGAGGTATCACTCCCTCGTGGTGATCCGCGACGACCTCCCGGAGGAGCTGGAGTTGACGGCCTGGACCGACGACGGGCTCGTGATGGCCACGCAACACCGCGAGCTGCCTCGGTTCGGCGTCCAGTTCCACCCGGAGTCGATCCTCACGCCGGAGGGACCGCGCATCGTGGAGAACTTCCTGTCGATCGGCGGCTGATCAGGGTCGCGGGCAATCCGGCCCGTAGGCGAACGCTCCCGAGTTCGCCGTCACCCGGCAGGCGGACGCGTCGACCGCGACGAACGCCCGCGCGGGCACGCGCTTGAGCTGGTCGACGAACGAGTACGTCCACCGAGGATCGACGGCTCCCTGGAAGTACCAGTCGCTGCCGTTGTCCGCCACGATCATCCCGTAGCGCTTCATCGCGCGGAGCACGATCTGAGCCCGCAGCGAGTAGCCGTTCATGTCGTACCCGGCCTTGAGCCGGAACCTCGCGCCCATCGGCGGGCACGCCGGGTTCGCGACGCCCGCCTGGTGTCGCGCCGGCCACACGTAGCTCCGGCGCGTGCAGTCGACGGTGAAGCGGAGCGCGTGATGGATCCCGGCGTCCGGCCCGAAGACCTCGTCGTAGCGAACCAGGCCCGGGAAGATCGGAAGTCCGGCGGCGTCGGCGCTGGTCCAGCCGGCCGGCCGCAGGGCGTTGGAGTCGAGGTCGAAGATCGCGCCGCTGCCCGCGGTCGGGTTCCCCCCGTTGCGCCGGACGGCGAAGAGCTCGTAGAGGACGCACGTCCCCTCGTCGATCATGATCGCGTGCCGGTCCGAGCCGCCCTCGATCTGCACGTCCCCGCCGAACGGGTACGGGCCCGGGTCGCTCTCCTCGTCGTAGTGGAAGTCGATCGAGACCTTCGCATGCGAGGACGGCACGACGTCGAACGGGATCCCGTAAGACGGTGGGCCGAAGTCGGGGTGGAGACGGGTCGTGCCCGCGTGGGTCGCGCGCTTCCATGTCGCGCTCTTCGGGTGCACGGGGAGCTTCCGGATGTCCATGTTCCAAACGTTGTTCTCCGGGAAGATCGCACAGGCGGTGCCGGGCACGTCCGCGGCGGCAACGGGCAACGCCGACGGGCCGGACACCAGCGCGAGGGTGGCAGCACACAGCGCGAGGATCTTCTTCACTCCGGAGGTATCGGCCGCGGCGAGGGTCTCGTTGAGCGCGGTCAGTCGGATGGAGCCGCGGCCGCCGCCAGCTTCTTCGCCTCGGCGACGAGCCGAGGGACGAACTCCGATTCAGGGATCTTGTCGACGACCTCGCCCTTCACGACGAGGAACCCTTGGCCCTTGCCGGCCGCGATCCCCAGATCGGCCTCGCGGGCCTCGCCGGGACCGTTCACCACGCACCCCATGACCGCGACGCGGATCGGCGCCTTCAGCCCTTCCCGCTCGAGCGCCTCGTTCACCTGTTTCGTGAGACCGAGCACGTCGACCTCCGCGCGGCCGCACGAGGGGCAGGCCACGAGATCCAGGCCGCGCTTCCGCAGCCCGAGCGACCGGAGGATCGCCGTGCCGACCTTGACCTCCTCCACGGGATCGTCCGTCAGCGAGACGCGGATCGTGTCGCCGATCCCTTCGGAGAGCAGCGTCCCGATCCCGACCGCGCTCTTCACGCCGCCCATCGGCATCGGGCCTGCCTCGGTGACCCCGAGGTGCAGCGGGTAGTCGCACTTCTCCGCGAGCTGTCGATACGCCTCGATCATCACGAGCGGATTCGAGTGCTTCACCGAGATCTTGATGTCGAAGAAGTCCTCGTCCTCGAGGATCCGAGCCTCGTACAGAGCGGATTCGACCAATGCTTCTGGGGTGGGGGCGCCGTAGCGCGCGAGCAGGTCTTTGTGCAGGGAGCCGGCGTTCACACCGATCCGGATCGGCACGCCCCTTGCCTTCGCCTCCCGGGCGATCACCCGCACCTTGTCGTCGTACTTGATGTTCCCGGGGTTGAGCCGCAGCCCCTGGATCCCCGCCTCCAGAGCCGCGATCGCGTACTTCCACTGGAAGTGGATGTCCGCGACGACCGGCACCGTCGACTTGGCGGCGATCGCCTCCAGGGCCTTCGCGTCCTCCCAGTGCGGGACCGCGACACGCACGATGTCCACGCCCGCGGCGACGAGCGACGCGATCTGCTGCAGCGTCGCGTTGACGTCGGCCGTCTTGGTGGTGGTCATCGACTGGATCGAGACGGGCGCGTCGCCGCCCACCGCGACGCGTCCCACGTGGAGCTGCCTCGTGGCTCGGCGCTGGATCATCACCATCAGTCTGTCAGCTCCCGAACACGTGGAAGGTGACTGTTCGGTCCTTCGGTTCGTCCATCTCGAAGAAGATCAGGCGTTGCCAGGTGCCGAGCGATGGCTCCCCGCCGAGCACCGGGATCGCGTGCGAGGTGGCGGACAGCAGCATCGCTTTCACATGGGCGTGACCGTTCTTCCGCTCGTCGGGATGCATGTTCTGCGTGCGGATCTCGAAGTCGTCGTGGCGGTAATACGCGCCGTCGTGCGGCACCAACTCGATCAGATGGCGACGGAAATCCTCGAGTGCCCCGTCCTCCCATTCGTTGATCAAGAGCGCACAGGTCGTGTGCGCGCAGAACGCGACGGCCACGCCCTCCGTGACGCCGGCGTCCTTGATCGCCCGCCGCAGGTCGTCGGTGAGGTCCAGGTAGGCATATCGCTCCGGTGGCGTGACGGTGATGGTCGTCGTGCTCGACCTCACGGCTCGCTCCCGTCGGCGGAGGGGAGGTCGAAGGTGAAGACGCTGCCATGACCGGGTTCGCTCTCGGCTCTGATCTGCCCGCCATGGGCCTCGACGACCGAGCGTGCGATCGCGAGCCCGATGCCCGTTCCCCCGCCTTCCCGTGCGCGCGCGGGATCGGCGCGATAGAAGCGCTCGAATAGCCTGGGGAGGTGCTCCGGGGGGATGCCGGCGCCCGTGTCGGAGACCGCCACCTCGACCGAACCGTTCCGCCGCCGAGCCGAGACCGTCACGTGACCACCGTCGGGTGTGAACCGCACCGCGTTGTCGACGAGGTTGAACAACACCTGATGGACGCGCTCCCTATCGACAGACAGGGCGGGGAGGTCGTCGGGGACGCGATTGTCGACCCGCACCCCTCGGCCCGGAAGAGCCACGTCGATCTCGGAGATGAGGTCGTCGACGAGGGGATGCAGGGGAAGAGCCTCGATACGAAGGGGCATCTCGCCGGACTCGAGCCTCGAGAGATCGAGGAGCTGATCAACGAGCCGGCCCAGCCGTTCGACCTGGGCGAGCATCACCTCGAGCGTCGACGACTCGGGCTGCTCCACGCCGTCGAGCAGGTTCTCGAGGTGCGCCCTGATCGCGGTGATCGGTGTCTTCAGCTCGTGCGAGACGTTGGCCACCAGGTCGCGACGGCTCTTCTCCAGGTTCTCGAGCTCCCCACTCATCCGATTGAACGCGGTGGCGAGCTTCCCCACCTCGTCCCGGCTGCGGGTATGCACGCGGACCGAATAGTCCCCCGTCTCCATCCTCCGGGCGGCCGACGCCATGTCTCGGAGGGGCTGTGTCATCCCCCTCGCGAAGAAGCGTGCCACCAGGAGCGAGATCGTGGCGGCGACCACGCCGACGAGCAGGAACTGCCACCACACGCTCTGGAGGAAGCCGGTGGTCGCAGAGAGACGTCCGAGGAATCCTCGCGACGGGGAGCGTGTCATCGCGGTGACCGAACCTCCGTCGCTCGTGGGAACCGTGGCGAAGACGTTCGCGCCGATCACACCCCACCGGGGCGCGTCGACCCGGAGCCGAGGGACTTCGCCGAGGTCGGTCCCTCGAACCTCGGTCGATCCGTCCGGATGGCGGATCACCACCATCGATCCCGGCGGCACCGAGTCCAGCCGACCCGTCGCCGCCCTCCGAGCGAGGCTCAGTGCGTCGATCGCCTCGGAGTCGCGGGGCGAGTTCCGGAGCGCGAACCCGATCAGGACGTAGCTGATCGCGAGCGTGATCGCGACGGCGATCACCACCGTCGAG
>DATKDI010000051.1:0-30010 GCA_035512775.1 Actinomycetota bacterium
GCAGATACCGCCCGAAGGGCGTGAGCCTCGCCCTACGATGGGCCATGAGAGCCTCCTTCCGGCTAGGGACTCGGACAAGCCCCAAACCGTGCAGGGAGGCTCTCGCCTGTCAACAACCCTGATGGGAACTACAGCTAGCGCTGTCCTCCGGCGAAACGGATCTCGAGATCCACAGGTCCACCTCGGACGCCTGAGAACGTCGCGCTGTCGCCCCTTCGCTCGAGTCCGGGCGACGCGGACACGAAGATCGAACCGTCGGGCAATGCGACGTTGAGCTGGTAGCGGACCCCCGCCAGGGTCGGCTGCGGCACGATCCGGAGGACGATCTCCCTCGCCCCTTCGACCGTTCGCACGACGTCGGGGACCACGTAGGTCACCGTGAGCGACGTCGACTCGCCGCCTCGGACCTCGATCGAGCCGGACACGGTCGCGAGTCCGAGATCCTCGTCGACCTTGATGGGGCTGGGACGGCTGGTCTCGGCGGCGATGCGTTGCGCGGTCCTGGGGAGGTACAGCGTCACGTCCGCCGCGAAGGTCCCCACCGGCAGATCCGCGACGGGTCTGCCGAGGAGGACGGAGGGTGGATCCGTCGCCGCGCCGTTCGCGAACAGGACCTCTGCCTCCACCGCCACGGATCCGTTCGGCCGGATCGTGGCCGATTGGACAACGGTCGTCCTCACGAAGGCGCCGACGTGAGAGCTCCCGAGGGTGTCCCAGGTCGCGACGACCGGAAGGACCCCCTCGCCCTTCAGGTTGGCCCGTCCGTCCAGGCCGAGGGACCGGACCAGGCGTCGTTCCTCGGGTCCGGGGAGATACAGGGACAGATGCCTGCTGCGCGCGTCGGCCGCGGTGGCGAGCGCGAAGGACTCGACACCCGGCCGCCGTTCGAGGAACGCCCGCAGGATCCGGGAGACCCGATCGGCGTGGATGAGGGCCGCCTCGCGAGGGTTGCTCCCCAGGAAGGGGTCGATCTCAAGGGCCGCCGTGGTGGTCGCGTCCGACAGCGCGAGAGGCAGACCCTTCACTTTCACATCCCCGATCACCCACACGAGGTCTTGGAGCGCCACCGCGTCGATCAGGATCGCCCCGTCGACCGCTCCGATCTCCGATCCCTCGGCGGCCCTCATCAGCGCCCGCGCGGTCGTCGGCCAGTCGAGGGAGACGTCGATGCCTGCGAGGTCTCCCGCCGCGGGCGACATCGACTCGAGCTCGAGCGCGCCGTCGTCGACCACCAGGAGGCCGACCGCGGCCGGGGCACCCCCGCCCGGCCGGGACACGCCGAGTGACGGCACGCAGACGAGGTACCGGCGCTCCCCCCCGAACATCGTCGTCACGAGCTGCATCGAATCCCGGAAGCGGAGGGCGAGGTCGGCGCGGCGGGACAGACCCTCGAGGCCGTCGCGGTAGCCGGAGGCGACGGGCCCGATGAGCCCGTCGCCTCCGGCTGCCTCGAGGGCGGTCGCGGCCTCTCGGAGCCGAGCGGCCACCGATCCCATGGCGGGCAGGGCCGCCTCGAAGGCCTCGATGTCCAGCGCGCCCGAGGCGGTCGAGGCCGGGATCCGGATGTCCGTCCACCCGAGGTCACGGGCGACCTCCACCATCGTGGCGCCCGCCTCCGCCGTCGCCCGCGAGGCTCGGGCGACGGCCTCCGCGGTCTCGATGTTGTCGCCCACCACCGGGAGGAGTCCGGCGAGACCGAGGGACGGATGCCCGATCGAGCCGACGGCACGGTCCGCGGCCTCGGCAGCGGCGACGAAATGGAGCGCCGCTGTCTCGGCGTCCCCGGTGACGATCGACTCGATCGCCACCGAGAGCTCCGACCGGGCGCCGGTGAGGCCCCGAACGAGGTTCCGGCCGGCCCAGATGCCGTCGAGAACGAGCAGGAACGCGAAGGTTGCCAGACCCGCCCAGACCGCGAGGGCGACCCGTCTCCGGTGGGTCCGTGGGCGCCACCGACCGGACGGGGCAGGGTCTGAAGCCATCGTCGCCGACCCTACCGCCGAGCGGGTGACGACACCATCAGCCCAGGCGGTAGGCCCCGCCGGGCCCCCGGCAACCCCCGCCTATCGGCGGGTTGACCGGCGGCCCCCGAGAGGCGTACCCTCATCAGAACCCGCCGTCCGGGCAGGCTCCGTTGACGGTGCCCGCATCTCCTCGTAGACTGCTCGTTTGCCGTGCCGTCCACCGCGCTCTGCCGTGCGCCCTCGACGTCTCCCGGGAGGGGTTCTGCTTGCCTGATCAGCTCGTGCCTGTTCGGAATCGTGTCACTTTCGCCAAGCTGGACGAGGTTCTTCAGCTTCCCGACCTCGTTGCCATACAGAAGGACTCCTTCGATCGGCTCCTGAACGAAGGCCTCAAGGAGGTCCTCGAGGAGGTTTCGCCCATCGAGGACTTCACCGAGCAGTTCCAGCTCTATTTCGGGAAGCACGAGTTCCGGGAGATGAAGTTCTCCGAAGAGGAGTGCCGGGACAAGGACATCACGTTCTCCGCTCCGTTGTTCGTCGAGGCGACCTTCGTCAACAAGGTCACCGGCGAGATCAAGGAGCAGGAGGTCTTCCTGGGGGACTTCCCCATGATGACCGACCGAGGCACCTTCATCATCAACGGCACCGAGCGTGTCGTGGTTTCCCAGCTGGTGCGCTCGCCTGGCGTTTACTTCAGCAAGGAGCCCGACAAGACGTCCGACAAGGACGTCTTCATCGCCAAGATCATCCCGTCGCGCGGCGCGTGGCTCGAGTTCGACGTCGACAAGAAAGACACTGTCGGGGTCCGGATCGATCGCAAGCGCCGCCAGCACGTGACCGTGTTCTTGAAGGCGCTGGGCTTCGATACCGCCCAGCTCCTCAAGCTCTTCGAGAACGCGCAGTCGATCCAGAACACCCTCGAGAAGGACCACTTCGAGACGCAGGAGGAAGCGCTCGAAGACATCTACCGCAAGCTCCGGCCCGGCGAGCCGCCGACGGCCGAGAGCGCGAAGACGCTCCTCGAGAACCTGTTCTTCAATCCCAAGCGCTACGACGTCGCACGGGTCGGTCGGCACAAGGTGGACAAGAAGCTGGGCCCCGCCGAGGGCCAGCTCCTGAAGCAGCTGCGGGCCCATCACAAGGGGCTCGGGGAGCTGAACAACCCCGACAAGAAGGCCTGGGAGCAGAACCGGTATCGCGTCTTCTCCGCCCTGCAGAAGGAAGAGGCCGCAGGGCAGGGGGCGCCGAAGTACAAGGCGGTCCTCACCTTCGAGGACATCCTCAAGACCGTCGGCTACCTCGTGAACCTGCACGCCGGTCAAGAGGGCTATGACCCCGACGACATCGACCACTTCGGCAACCGCCGGATCCGGTCGGTCGGCGAGCTGATCCAGAATCAGATCCGGATCGGCCTGTCCCGCATGGAGCGGGTCGTGAAGGAACGGATGACCACGCAGGACGTCGAGGCCATCACGCCACAGACCCTGATCAACATCCGCCCGGTCGTCGCCTCCATCAAGGAGTTCTTCGGGACGTCGCAGCTGTCCCAGTTCATGGACCAGACGAACACCCTCGCCGGGCTCACCCACAAGCGCCGTCTGTCGGCGCTCGGACCGGGCGGTCTGTCGCGTGAGCGCGCGGGCTTCGAGGTGCGCGACGTGCACCCGTCCCACTACGGGCGGATGTGCCCGATCGAGACACCGGAGGGTCCGAACATCGGCCTGATGGGATCGCTGTCCAGTTTCGGCCGGATCAACGAGTTCGGGTTCATCGAGACCCCGTATCGCCGCGTCGACAACGGCAAGGTCACCGCGAAGATCGACTACCTGTCGGCAGACGAGGAGGACAAGCACGTCATCGCCCAGGCCAACGCGCGGCTGTCGTCCGACGGCACCTTCCAGGACACCCAGGTCCTGGTGCGCCGCAAGGGTGGTGAGGTCGATCAGGTCTCACCCGACGAGATCGACTACATGGACGTCTCCCCCAAGCAGCTGGTCTCCGTCGCCGCCGCATTGATCCCGTTCCTCGAGCACGACGACGCCAACCGTGCCCTGATGGGCGCCAACATGCAGCGTCAGGCGGTCCCGCTGCTGCGGGCAGAGGCTCCGCTCGTCGGGACCGGCGTCGAGTTCCGTGCCGCGGTCGATGCCGGTGACGTGGTGCTCGCCGACGAGGCGGGCACGGTCGAGGACGTGTCGGCGGTCGACATCGTGGTCAAGGAGAAGACCGGCAAGCTCCGCACCTACGACCTCATCAAGTTCCGGCGGACCAACCAGGGGACCAACTTCAACCAGAAGCCGGTCGTCGACATCGGAGAGAAGGTCGCCAAGGGTCAGGTCATCGCGGACGGTCCCTCCACCGACCAAGGCGAGATCGCCCTCGGGAAGAACCTCCTCGTTGCCTACATGCCGTGGGAGGGCCACAACTACGAGGACGCGATCATCATCTCGGAGCGGCTGGTCAAGGACGACGTCTTGACCTCGATCCACATCGAGGAGCCCGAGGTCGACGCCCGCGACACCAAGCTGGGGGCCGAGGAGATCACCCGGGACATCCCCAACGTCTCGGAGGAGATCCTGAAGGACCTCGACGAGCGGGGGATCGTGCGGATCGGCGCCGAGGTCAACCCCGGCGACTACCTCGTCGGCAAGGTGACGCCCAAGGGCGAGACCGAGCTCACCCCGGAGGAGCGGCTCCTGCGCGCGATCTTCGGCGAGAAGGCGCGCGAGGTCCGCGACACGTCGCTCAAGGTGCCGCACGGCGAGTCCGGCAAGGTCATCGGCGTTCGCGTGTTCAACCGCGACGACGGCGACGAGCTGCCGCCGGGCGTGAACCAGCTCGTGCGCGTCTACGTCGCGCAGAAGCGGAAGATCTCGGACGGCGACAAGCTCGCCGGCCGGCACGGCAACAAGGGCGTGATCTCCACCATCCTGCCGGAGGAGGACATGCCCTTCCTCGAGGACGGCACGCCGGTGGACATCATCTTGAACCCGCTGGGCGTCCCCTCGCGGATGAACCTGGGGCAGGTGCTCGAGGCGCACCTCGGGTACGCCGCGATGGTCGGGTTCGACAAGGACGGCGAGGACCACACGGGGCCGGTGCACATCGCGACGCCGGTCTTCGACGGTGCCAAGGAGGACGAGATCCTCTCGGCACTCCGCAGCTCGCACCCCAGCTCGGACGGGCAGAACCTCGTGAACGACATCGGCAAGGCGCGGCTGTTCGACGGGCGGAACGGTCAGCCCTACGCGGAGCTGGTCACCGTCGGCGTGGCGTACATCCTGAAGCTGCTGCACCTGGTCGACGACAAGATCCACGCTCGGTCGACCGGTCCCTACTCGATGATCACGCAGCAGCCGCTGGGCGGGAAGGCCCAGTTCGGCGGGCAGCGGTTCGGGGAGATGGAGGTCTGGGCGCTCGAAGCCTACGGAGCCGCCTATGCGCTCCAGGAGCTGCTCACCATCAAGTCCGACGATGTCCTGGGCCGCGTGAAGGTCTACGAGGCGATCGTGAAGGGCGAGAACATCCCCGAGCCGGGGATCCCCGAGTCCTTCAAGGTGCTGATCAAGGAGATGCAGTCGCTCTCCCTGAACGTCGAGGTTCGCTCGGCGACGGGTGACGAGATCGAGCTGCGCGAGACCGACGAGGACGTCTTCCGGGCGGCCGAGGAGCTGGGGATCGATCTCAGCCGGCGCGAGCCTGCCGGGGCGGACTTCGATTGAGGAGCCACGGGAATACGGAAACGTTGAGCGTAGTGCGGGGACGGGTGCGGGGGTCTGGGGGCTCAAGCAGCGAGCGCGACCAGCGCGAGCGTAGCCCCCAGGAGCAGAAGGGGTCTGGGGGCTCAAGCAGCGAGCGCGACCAGCGCGAGCGTAGCCCCCAGGAGCAGAAGGAGGGCGAGGCCTAAGTGCTGGACGTGAACTACTTCGACGAGCTTCGGATCGGGCTGGCGACTGCCGACCAGATCCGTGCATGGTCCAACGGCGAGGTCAAGAAGCCGGAGACGATCAACTACCGCACGCTGAAGCCGGAGAAGGACGGCCTCTTCTGCGAGCGGATCTTCGGACCGACGCGCGACTGGGAGTGCCATTGCGGCAAGTACAAGCGCGTCCGGTTCAAGGGGATCATCTGCGAGCGCTGCGGCGTCGAGATCACCCGTTCCAAGGTGCGCCGCGACCGTATGGGCCACATCGAGCTCGCCGCTCCGGTCACCCACATCTGGTACTTCAAGGGCGTTCCCTCGCGCCTGGGCTACCTGCTGGACATCGCGCCGAAGGACCTCGAGCGCATCATCTACTTCGCCGCCTACGTGGTCACCCGCATCGACGACGAGCGGCGTCACAAGGATCTGCCCGGCATCGAGGAGGAGATCGAGGGCGAGAAGCGCGAGATCGAGGCCGACCGGGACGACCAGGTCAAGCACCGGCTGTCCGAGCTCGAGGACCGGCTGAAGGAGCTCGAGGCCGAGGGTGCCAAGGGGGCACAGCTCTCGGCGGCCAAGCGCGAGGCCCAGCGTGACGTCGAGCGGATCCACGAGACCGCCGGTCGCGACACCCAGCACCTGGACGACGTGGTTGCCGGGTTCAAGAGCCTGAAGGTGAAGCAGCTGGTCGCGGACGACGCCGTCTACCGGTCGCTCCGCGAGCGATTCGCGGACTACTTCGACGGTGGGATGGGCGCCGAGGCCATCAAGCGGCTGCTCTCCGACTACGACGTCGTGGCCGAGGGCGAGGCCCTCCGCGAAACGATCGAGAACGGCAAGGGCACCAAGCGCCTCAAGGCGATCAAGCGACTGAAGGTCGCCTCCAACTTCGTGGAGGGTCGCTCCAACCCGTTGGGCATGGTGCTCGACGCGATCCCCGTCATCCCGCCCGACCTCCGTCCGATGGTCCAGCTCGACGGTGGTCGGTTCGCCACCTCGGACCTGAACGACCTGTACCGGCGCGTGATCAACCGGAACAACCGGCTGAAGCGACTCCTCGACCTGCAGGCGCCGGAGATCATCGTGAACAACGAGAAGCGCATGCTCCAGGAGGCTGTCGACGCGCTGTTCGACAACGGTCGCCGCGGTCGACCCGTCACCGGGCCCGGCAACCGTCCGCTGAAGTCGCTCTCCGACATGCTGAAGGGCAAGCAGGGACGCTTCCGCCAGAACCTGCTCGGCAAGCGGGTCGACTACTCGGGACGTTCCGTGATCGTGGTCGGACCGGAGCTTCGCCTGCACCAGTGCGGGCTGCCGAAGCAGATGGCGCTGGAGCTCTTCAAGCCGTTCGTCATGAAGCGCCTCGTCGATCAGAACCTCGCGCAGAACATCAAGAGCGCCAAGCGCATGGTCGAGCGTGCGCGGCCACAGGTCTGGGACGTCCTCGAGGAGGCCATCCGCGAGCACCCGGTCCTGCTCAACCGCGCACCGACCCTGCACCGACTCGGGATCCAGGCGTTCGAGCCGGTCCTGGTCGAGGGCAAGGCCATCAAGATCCACCCGCTCGTCTGCGCCGCGTTCAACGCCGACTTCGACGGTGACCAGATGGCGGTGCACGTCCCGCTGTCCGCGGAGGCGCAGGCCGAAGCCCGGATCCTCATGCTGTCGACCAACAACATCCTGTCGCCCGCGCACGGACGCCCCATCGCGACCCCGTCACAGGACATGGTCCTCGGGCTCTACTACCTGACCCTCACCCAGAACGAAGAGATGAAGGACGAGGACATCCCGACGTTCGGATCGACCGCCGAGGCACTGCTCGCGTACGACCGGGGTCACTCGCTCCACGATCCCGTGCGTGTCCGCCTCACGGGCAAGGCGCTTCCCGAGGAGCTCCTGCCGGAGGGGTACGACCCCAAGGCGGACGGATGGGCCAAGCGGACGCCGGTGATCCGCTCGACCATCGGCCGGATCGTGTTCAACACCGCGTTCCCCGACGACTTCGAGTACCGGAACGAGCCCGTCTTGAAGCCGGACGTGGCTCGCCTGGTCGACGAGGTCGTGCACCGGTACGACCGGACCCAGACCGAGATCGTCCTCGACAACCTCAAGAACCTCGGGTTCCACTACGCCACCAGGGCCGGTGTGACGATCGGCGTCGAGGACGTCACCACGCCTCCGGAGAAGCAGAAGATCCTGGACGAGCACGAGAAGCGTGCGCAGAAGGTCGAGCAGCAGTACCGCAAGGGCATCATCACGGACGACGAACGCCGCCAGGAGCTCATCGAGATCTGGACGCAGGCCACCGACGAGGTCAAGGACGCGATGGAGGCCCAGTTCACGAAGACCAACCCGATCTACATGATGGCCAACTCGGGCGCGCGCGGGAACATCATGCAGATCCGGCAGCTGGCGGGGATGCGAGGCCTCGTGGCCAACCCGAAGGGGGAGATCATCCCCCGTCCGATCAAGTCGAACTTCCGTGAGGGTCTGTCGGTCCTCGAGTACTTCATCTCGACCCACGGCGCCCGCAAAGGCCTGGCCGACACCGCGCTGCGGACGGCCGACTCGGGCTACCTCACGAGGCGTCTCGTCGACGTGGCACAAGAGGTCATCGTCCGCGAGGAGGACTGCGGCACGGATCGGTCGATCACGGCCGTGGTGAACATCACCCGGCCCGACGGGACAACCGTCAAGGCCGCGCACACGGACACGTCGGTGTTCGGGCGCGTGCTCGCGGAGGACGTGAAGGTCGGGGGGAAGAAGATCGCCCCGCGCGGTGCGGAGCTCTCCGACGAGCTCGCGGAGGTCGTCATCGACTCGGGCGTGGAGAGCATCCGGGTCCGCTCCGTCGTGACCTGCGAGGCGGAGGTCGGGGTCTGCCAGGCGTGCTACGGGCGTTCGCTCGCCGCGGGCCGGCTGGTCGACATCGGCGAGGCGGTGGGCATCATCGCCGCCCAGTCGATCGGGGAGCCGGGCACCCAGCTCACGATGCGGACCTTCCACACCGGCGGGATCGCGGGCGAGGACATCACGCACGGTCTCCCGCGTGTGGTCGAGCTGTTCGAGGCTCGCAACCCCAAGGGCATGGCGCAGATCACCGAGCTGTCCGGCGTCGTGAGCATCGAGGACGACGACGAGAAGCACGTTCGCCGTATCCGTGTGACCGATGAGACCGGCGACATGGTCGAGTACCAGGTCTCGTTCCGCGCCCGCCTCACGGTCGCGGACGGCGACGCGGTCGAGGTCGGCCAGCAGCTGACGGAGGGATCGGTCAACCCCCACGAGAAGCTCCGGGTCGAGGGAGTCATGGCGCTGCAGCTGCACCTGGTGGAGGAGGTCCAGCAGGTCTATCGCTCGCAGGGCGTGACGATCCACGACAAGCACATCGAGCTGATCGGCCGCCAGATGCTTCGGAAGGTGCACATCATCGAGCCCGGTGAGACGGACCTCCTGCCGGGGGACCTCGTGAATCGCCGAGTCTTCGAGGAGACGAACCAGGAGATCGTGGAGGCAGGCGGGGTGCCGGCCTCGGCGCGACCGGTCCTGCTCGGCATCACGAAGGCCTCGCTCGCGACGGATTCTTGGTTGTCGGCCGCCTCCTTCCAGGAGACGACCCGGGTGCTCACGGACGCCGCGATCCAGGGCAAGGCCGATCCGCTGCTGGGGCTCAAGGAGAACGTGATCATCGGCAAGCTGATCCCGGCCGGTACGGGCATGAGCAGGTACCGGAACGTGGCCGTCAAGATCAAGCCCGACGCGATCCCCGAATACTGGCTCGCCCGGCAGCGGGAGCTCGCCGAGCTGGCCGAGGGGAGCGGAGAGCCGGCGCTCGTCGGCCTCACCCGGCAGCAGGCCGAGGCCATGCTGGGTGGGGGCCCCCGGCGGGACGAGGAGTAGGCGGAGCTGCACCGATGTCGGTGCGGCGAGCCGGGCGGTACGCTAGGGGACGCATCTGCGCAGGCCGGCCCTCACGCCGGAAGGCAAACCGACGCGGTTGACACCTCGTGCTCACGACCAGTAGCTTTGTCGGTCGCGCCCATCCATGGAGGATGTGGACGGGTGTCCGGCTCCGGTCGGAGCGATAACCCAGACAGGGTGGTTGCGTTTCGCGCTGCGCCCCAAGGGTTTCGGCGGTTTTTCGGCTCCGGGGCAGAACGCCTCGGTGAATGAAAAAGGAAGAGTGCAGACGAGAGAGCCATGCCCACCATCGAACAGCTCGTACGGAAGGGCCGGACGCGCCCGAAGAAGAGGACGAAGAGCCCTGCGCTGAAGGGGTCGTCCCAGCGGCGCGGCGTCTGCACGCGCGTCTACACCATGACCCCGAAGAAGCCGAACTCGGCCCTGCGGAAGGTCGCCAGGGTCAGGCTGACGTCGGGGATCGAGGTCACGGTCTACATCCCGGGCGTGGGGCACAACCTCCAGGAGCACTCCATCGTGCTCGTCCGCGGCGGTCGCGTACGCGACCTCCCGGGCGTTCGATACAAGATCGTTCGCGGCACCCTCGACACCGCCGGCGTACGCGACCGCCGCAAGGCGAGGTCGCGATACGGCGCCAAGAAGGTCGGCGAGTAGCGATGCCGCGCAAGGGCCCTGCCGCACACCGGACGATCACCCCCGATCCCGTCTATCAGAACCCGCTCGTCACGCAGCTGGTGAACAAGGTGCTGTTGCACGGGAAGAAGACCGTCGCCGAGCACATCGTCTACGAGGCGCTCGAGCAGATCAGCCAGAAGACCGCGAACGACCCGGTGATCACCCTGAAGCGAGCCGTCGAGAACGTCAGGCCCATGCTCGAGGTGAAGTCCCGTAGGGTCGGAGGCGCCTCGTATCAGGTACCGATCGAGGTCAAGCCGACGCGGGGCACCACGCTCGCCCTGCGGTGGCTCGTGAACTTCTCCCGCGCCCGGCGCGAGAACTCGATGGCCGAGCGACTCGTCGCGGAGATCATGGACGCCGCCAACGGCCAGGGGGCATCCGTGAAGCGCCGTGAGGACATGCACAAGATGGCCGAGGCCAACAAGGCGTTCGCGCACTACCGATGGTGATGGAAGAGGAACACCGGACCGGCCCCGAGGGGCCGGTTTCCCGTGTGGAGGGGAACCGTTGATGGCGGTCCCCGCGGAGAGGATGGAAGTGGCAGCGACAGAACAGAGGGTGACGGGTGGTGGGAAGGGGCTCGCGATCCGCGAGTACCCCCTCGCTCGCACGCGCAACATCGGCATCATGGCGCACATCGACGCCGGCAAGACCACCACCACCGAGCGGATCCTCTACTACACCGGGAAGGCCTACAAGATCGGTGAGGTCCACGAGGGCACCGCCGCGATGGACTGGATGGTCCAGGAGCGCGAGCGGGGCATCACGATCACATCGGCCGCCACCACGTGCCAGTGGAAGGGCCACTGGATCAACATCATCGACACCCCTGGTCACGTCGACTTCACGGTCGAGGTCGAGCGCTCGCTCCGCGTGTTGGACGGCGCGGTCGCGGTCTTCGACGCGGTCGCCGGTGTCGAGCCGCAGAGCGAGACGGTGTGGCGTCAGGCCGACCGATACAGGGTGCCGCGGATCTGCTTCATCAACAAGATGGACCGGACCGGCGCGAACTTCGAGAGGACCGTCGAGATGATCATCGACCGTCTCAGCGCGACGCCGCTCGTCCTGCAGCTCCCCTGGGGTACCGAGTCCGACTTCCACGGGGTGATCGACCTCGTCCAGATGAACGCCCACTACTGGGAGGGCGAGATGGGCGAGGAGTGGCACGACACGGACATCCCCTCCGAGTATCAGGAGGCGGCCGAGACCGCGCGTCACCACCTCTTCGAGAAGCTCGCCGATCACGACGAGTCGGTGATGGAGAAGTTCGTCCACGAGGAGGAGCCGACGAACGAGGAGCTCCACCGCGCGATCCGCCGGGCGACGCTCGCCGGCTTGGGCGTTCCGGTGCTCGTCGGTTCCGCCTTCAAGAACAAGGGTGTCCAGCTGCTGCTGGACGCGATCGTCGCCTACCTCCCGTCCCCGGCCGAGGTCCTTCCGGTTGAGGGCCATCTCCCCAACAAGGAGGACAAGCACGTGGAGCGGAAGCCCGAGGACTCGGAGCCCTTCGCCGCGCTCGCGTTCAAGATCATGTCGGACGCCTACGTGGGACGCCTCACGTACCTCCGTGTCTACTCCGGAGTGCTGAAGGCGGGGAGCCACGTCGCGAACGCGACCAAGGACCGCAAGGAGCGGATCGGACGCATCCTGCAGATGCACGCCAACCACCGTGAGGACATGGCGGCCGCCTACACCGGGGACATCGTCGCCGTCGTGGGGCTGAAGCACGCCACCACCGGAGACACGATCTGCGACCCCGACGACCAGGTCGTTCTCGAGTCCATCAGCTTCCCCACGCCCGTCATCTCCGTCGCCGTGGAACCGAAGACCAAGGCGGACCAGGACAAGCTGGGCTCGGGCCTCGCCAAGCTCGCGGACGAGGACCCGACGTTCGTCGTGAAGTTCGACGACGAGACGGGACAGACGGTGATCTCGGGGATGGGCGAGCTCCACCTCGACATCATCGTGGACCGCCTGAAGCGGGAGTTCTCCGTCGACGCCAACGTCGGCAAGCCGCAGGTCGCCTACCGCGAGACGATCCGCCGCGAGGTGCACAAGGTCGAGACCCGCTTCGTCCGGCAGACGGGCGGCCGCGGACAGTTCGCGCACGTCGTGATCAACCTGGAGCCGACCGGCCCCGGTGGGGGCTATGAGTTCCTGAACAAGATCGTCGGCGGCAAGATCCCCCGCGAGTACATCCCCGCCGTGGACCAGGGGATCCAGGAGGCGCTCGACAACGGGGTGCTGGCCGGCTACCCGATGGTGGACGTCCGGGCGACCCTGATGGACGGCACCTTCCACGAGGTCGACTCGAGCGAGATGGCATTCAAGATCGCCGGTTCCATGGCGCTGAAGGAGGCGGCTCGCAAGGCCGACCCCGCGCTGCTGGAGCCCGTCATGGAGTTCGAGGTGACCACGCCCGAAGAGTTCATGGGTGAGGTCATGGGCGACGTGACGGCGCGGCGCGGCCGGATCGAGCACATCGACGACGCGGGAGGGCAGAAGGTGATCAGGGTGCTGGTGCCGCTGGCCGAGCTGTTCGGCTACGCGACCGACCTGCGCTCTCGTACGCAGGGCCGCGCCGCGCACAGCCCGATGCAGCTCCATGCCTACGCCGAGGTGCCGGTGCAGGTGTCGAAGGAGATCATCGCCCGGGTCTCGGGCGAGTAAGGCCAGAAGGGGAGAGCAGTCATGGGGAAGAAGAAGTTCGAGCGCACGAAGCCACACGTGAACATCGGCACGATGGGTCATATCGACCACGGGAAGACGACGCTCACGGCGGCCATCACGAAGCGCCAGGCCGAGAAGGGCATGGCCGAGTTCACGCCGTTCGACGAGATCGACAAGGCGCCGGAAGAGCGCGAGCGCGGGATCACGATCGCGATCGCGCACGTCGAGTACGAGACCGACAACCGGCACTACGCCCACGTCGACATGCCGGGCCACGCCGACTACGTCAAGAACATGATCACCGGCGCCGCGCAGGTCGACGGCGCGATCCTGGTCGTGTCCGCAGCCGACGGCCCCATGCCCCAGACCCGCGAGCACGTGCTGCTCGCGCGTCAGGTCGGCGTGCCCTCGATCGTGGTCGCGCTCAACAAGTGCGACATGGTCGACGACCCCGAGCTGCTCGACCTCGTGGAGCTCGAGGTCCGTGAGCTCCTCTCTTCGTACGACTACCCGGGCGACGACGTCCCGGTGGTCCAGATCTCCGCCCTGAAGGCGCTCGAGGGCGACGAGACGTGGATGGCGAAGGTCGACGAGCTGCTGCAGGCGTGCGACACGTTCATCCCCGAGCCCGTCCGCGACACGGAGAAGCCGTTCCTGATGCCGATCGAAGACGTCTTCTCGATCACCGGGCGCGGCACGGTCGTGACCGGGCGTGTCGAGCAGGGCGTGCTCAAGAAGATGGAGGAGGTCGAGATCGTCGGACTGCGGGAGACCCGCAAGACGATCGCGACCGACCTCGAGATGTTCCGGAAGCTGCTCGACGAGATCACCGCCGGCGACAACGTGGGGGTGCTCCTCCGAGGTATCGACAAGGAAGACGTGGAGCGGGGTCAGGTCCTCGCGAAGCCGGGGTCCATCACGCCCCACACCGAGTTCATGTCCAACGTGTACATCCTGTCCAAGGAGGAAGGCGGCCGGCACACGCCGTTCTTCGACGGCTACAAGCCACAGTTCTACTTCCGCACCACGGACGTCACCGGTGTGGCACACCTGCCCGAAGGGGTCGAGATGGTGATGCCCGGCGACAACGTGGAGATGCGGGTGGAGCTGGACAAGCCGATCGCGATGGAGGAGGGCCTCCGGTTCGCGATCCGCGAGGGCGGTCGCACCGTGGGAGCCGGACGTGTCACCAAGGTCCTGAAGTAGGGGACGTCGAGGAACGAAGGGCGAGGGGAAGAGTCAGTGGCGGGACCGAAGATCCGGATCAAGCTCCGGGCGTACGACCATCGGATGCTGGACGTGGCGGCGCGCGACATCGTGGAGCACGTCACGCGCACGGGCGCGAAGGTGGTCGGGCCGGTTCCGCTGCCGACCGAGCGATCCATCTACACGGTGATCCGCTCGCCGCATAAGTACAAGGACTCGCGCGAGCACTTCCAGATGCTCACGCACAAGCGGCTGATCGACATCGTGGACGCCACGTCCAAGACGGTGCAGGAGCTACAGCGGTTGAACCTGTCGGCAGGGGTCGACATCGAGATCAAGTTGTAGGAGCGATGGCTGAGACGAAAGGCATCTTGGGCACGAAGCTGGGGATGACCCAGATCTTCGACGACACCCGCGCCGTGCCGGTCACGGTGATCAAGGCGGGACCGTCCGTCGTGTCCCAGGTCAAGACGAAGGAGACCGACGGCTACGACGCCGTCCAGCTCTCCTTCGGCACCGTGCGGCCTCGCGACCTGACCAAGCCGATGAAGGGACACTTCGACGCGCACGGCGCCACGCCGGGGCGCTTCTCGGTCGAGCTGCGGACGGACGACGCCGGCAGCTACGAGGCGGGCCAGGAGATCACCGTCGACGTGTTCAGCCCGGGCGACCGGGTCGACGTGGTGGGTGTTTCCAAGGGCCACGGCACGAGCGGCGTGATGAAGCGCCACGGGTTCCACGGGCTCCGCGCCAGCCACGGCACGAAGCGCAAGCACCGAGCGCCGGGGGCGATCGGTGCGTGTGCGACCCCGAGCCGGGTCTTCAAGGACATGCCCATGGCGGGTCAGTTCGGGAACGTGCGCGTGACGGTGCTGAACCTCGAGGTCGTGCAGGCGGATGCCGAGCGCGGCCTCCTGCTGGTCAAGGGCGCGGTCCCCGGGCCGAACGGCGGCCTCGTGATGGCACGGTCCGCGGTCAAGTCGCCCACCGGCGGGGCTCCGGCGGAGAGGAACGCCTGATGGCCTCGTTCGAGATGCGCGACGTCGCCGGGAAGAACACCGGATCCCTCGATCTCCCTGCGGAGATCTTCGAGTCGAAGGTGAGCGTGCCGCTGATGCACCAGGTGGTCGTCGCGGGCCTCGCCGGGATCCGCTCGGGCTCGCACTCGACGAAGACGCGAGGCGAGGTCCGCGGCGGCGGCCGCAAGCCGTGGCGGCAGAAGGGCACCGGCCGGGCTCGTCAGGGCTCGATCCGGTCACCCCAGTGGGTCGGTGGCGGCGTGGCTCACGGCCCGACGCCGAGAGATCACTCGCAGAAGGTCAACAAGAAGATGCGGCGAGGAGCGCTCCGGTCCGCCCTCACCGACGCCCTGCAGAGCGGCAAGCTGGCCGTCGTGGACGAGCTGACGTGGGACGAGCCCAAGACGAAGCGGGCGACGGGCGTGCTGGAGTCGTTCGAGCTCGCGGGCAGGATCTTGCTGGTGCTGCCGGTCCCGACGGAGTCCGGCGCCGTCGAGAAGTCGTTCCGTAACCTGCCGAACGTGAAGATCGCCTACGCGCGCGGGCTTGGCACCTACGACGTGCTGCTCGCGGATCGCGTGCTGTTCACCGCTGCCGCGATCGACGGTCTCACGAAGGCGGCGCAGCCGGGTCCCGAGACGCAGAAGGCCGAGAAGGCCCAGAAGGCCGAGGAGGTGGCGGAGTGATCAAGTCCCCTCGTGACGTGATCGTTCGTCCCATCGTCTCGGAGAAGTCCTACGCGGGCATCGAGCACAACACCTACACGTTCCTGGTCGACCCGCGAGCGAACAAGACCGAGATCAAGGAGGCGGTCCAGTCGATCTGGGACGTCCGCGTGCTCTCGGTCAACACGCTCAAGCGCCGGGGGAAGCTGAAGCGGCGCGGGTACACCCGGGGCCGCCGTCCCGATGAGAAGCGCGCGGTCGTCACGCTCGCCCCGGGCGACAGCATCGAGATCTTCGAAGGTGGAGGTACGTAACCGTGGCCGTTCGCAAGTACAAGCCGACGACGCCGGGCCGACGCGGCGCGAGCGTCTCGTCCTTCGACGAGATCACGCGCTCGACGCCCGAGAAGTCGCTGCTGGCGAAGGGTCGGAAGAAGGCCGGGCGCAACGTGCACGGCCGGATCACCACGCGTCACCAGGGCGGCGGCACCAAGCGCCGCTATCGGCTCATCGACTTCCGCCGGAACAAGGACGACATCCCGGCCAAGGTCGCGACGATCGAGTACGACCCCAACCGGAGCTCGCGGATCGCCCTGCTGCATTACGCGGACGGCGAGAAGCGATACATCCTCGCCCCGGACGGCATCCGGGTCGGCGACATGCTGATGTCCGGCGAGGGCGCCGAGATCCGCCCGGGCAACGCTCTGCCGCTTCGGAACATCCCGGTGGGGACGGTGGTGCATGCCGTGGAGCTGAAGCCCGGCGCGGGCGCTCGGATGGCGCGTTCGGCCGGCACCAGCGTGCAGCTGATGGCCAAGGAAGGGAAGCTCGCGACCCTGCGCCTGCCCTCGGGGGAGACGCGGACCGTGCCGTCCTCCTGCAAGGGCACCGTCGGCGTGGTGGGGAACCCCGAGCACGAACTGATCTCACTCGGGAAGGCGGGACGCAATCGCTGGAAGGGCAAGCGCCCGACGGTGCGAGGTGTCGCGATGAACCCGGTCGATCACCCCCTCGGCGGAGGCGAAGGCAAGTCGTCGGGTGGCCGGCATCCCACCTCGCCCTGGGGCAAGAAGGAAGGCCGCACCAGGAAGAAGAAGAAGGCGTCGAACTCGCAGATCATCCGGCGCCGTGGGAAGGGGCGTGGCTGATGGCCAGGTCGGTGAAGAAGGGTCCGTTCGTGGACGAGCACCTCATGGTCAAGGTCGCCGGGATGAACGAGCGCGGCGAGAAGAAGGTCGTCAAGACCTGGTCGCGGCGTTCGACGATCGTGCCGGACATGATCGGTCACACGATCGCGGTCCACGACGGTCGCAAGCACGTCCCCGTGTTCGTGTCGGAGGCGATGGTCGGGCACAAGCTCGGCGAGTTCGCCCCGACGCGCACGTTCCGCACGCACTCGAGGGATGAGCGAAAGACGGGACCTCGATAGATGGAAGCTCGAGCCACGGTCAAGTACGTTCGCACGTCGCCGCGCAAGATGCGGCGAGGGGTGGACCTCATCCGCGGGCAGCACGTGGAGGAGGCCCGACGCATCCTGCGCCTGTCCACCCTCGGCGCCTCGCGGGACCTCGAGAAGCTGTTGAACTCCGCGGTCGCCAACGCGGAACAGCGGCCGGGCGTGATCGCGGACAACCTGCTGGTGTCCAAGGCATGGGTCGATGAGGGGCCGACGTTGCGCCGGTACCGCCCCAGGGCGTACGGACGCGCCAGTCGGATCCGGAAGCGCACATCGCACGTGACGGTCGTAGTGGAGACGATGGGAGACGAGGAGTAGTGGGACAGAAGGTCCACCCGTACGGGTTCCGGCTGGGGGTCATCTACCCCTGGAAATCGAATTGGTACGCGTCCCGGCGCGACTACATCGAGGCGGTCCACGAGGACATCTGGATCCGCAAGCACATCCGCTCGCGGCTGTCCCGCGCGGGCATCTCGTCCATCGACATCGAGCGCAAGGGCGACCAGATCTGGGTCTACATCCGCACGGCCCGCCCCGGCATCGTGATCGGGCGCAAGGGCGCCGAGGTGGATCGCCTGCGCAAGGACGTCGAGCGCTACACCAAGAAGCGCGTGGACGTGAAGGTGGAGGACATGAACCAGGCCTCCAGCGAGGTGCGTCCGGACACGGACGCCGCGTTGCTGGCGCAGGGCGTCGCCGAGCAGCTCGCCGGGCGGGTGGCGTTCCGTCGCGCGATGCGCCGGGCCGTCCAGACCGCGATGCGCGCCGGTGCCTTGGGCGTGCGCGTCGCGTGCGCCGGGCGCCTGGGCGGCACGGACATGGGGCGCAAGGAGTGGTATCGGGAGGGACGGGTGCCGCTGCACACGCTCCGCGCCAAGGTGGACTTCGGGACCGCGGCCGCCAAGACGACGTTCGGGGCGATCGGTGTGAAGGTTTGGGTCTACCACGGCGACGAGGTTCCTCACCGCGAGCAGGAGACGGAGCGTGCGCTCGCGCGTGCCCACGCTCGAGCCGAGAAGGGCGAACGGACGACGAAGCCTGCCGCCACCCGCGCCCAGGCGACACCGAAGGCCGAGCCGGCCGCCGCACCCGAGGGGGCTGCGACCGCCGAGGCCGCCGCGCCGGCCGAACCCGCGGCCGAGACGCCCGGCGGCCCGGCAGAACAGCCGGCTGCCGCTCCGGCCGAGGCCGAGGCCGCGGCGGTGCCGGCGGAGCCCGCCGAAACGCCCGCCGAGACGCCCGGCGAGACGCCCGCCGAGGCACCTCCGGCTGAAACGCCTGCAGAGGCGCCCGCGAAGCCGGAAGGCGGTGACGCCTGATGCTCGCGCCGAAGCGCGTGAAGCACCGGAAGCAGCACCGTGGGCGCATGCGCGGCCTGGCGAAGGGGCACACCGACATCCAGTCCGGCGACTACGCGATCGTCGCGATGGAGCCCGGCTGGATCACCAACCGCCAGATCGAGGCGGCCCGTGTCGCGATCACGCGGCACATCCGCCGAGGCGGGAAGGTCTGGATCACGATCTTCCCGGATAAGCCCGTCACCAAGAAGCCGGCGGAGACGCGGATGGGATCGGGCAAGGGCAACCCGGAGGGCTGGGTCGCGGTCGTGAAGCCGGGCCGGGTCATGTTCGAGCTGGCCGGCGTGAACGAGGCGCTCGCCCGCGAAGCCATGGGGCGCGCGCAGCACAAGCTGCCGATCAAGACGAAGTTCATCACGAGGGTGGGGGAGTAGCCGATGCCGAGCAAGGCCGCCGCCGAGCTCCGTGAGCTGACCGACGATCAGCTCATCGAGCGTGCGGACTCCGCGAAGGAGGAGCTGTTCAACCTGCGGTTCCAGCTCGCGACGGGGCAGCTCGACAACTCATCGGCGATCAAGAAGATCCGCCACGAGATCGCGCGGATCGCCACCGTGATGCGGCAACGCGACATCGAGGCGACGCAGCTGGCTTCGACCGACGCCCGAGTGAGCGCGCCGGCGACCGAGCCAAGGACGGAGAAGGATCAGTGAGCGACGAGCAGATGACGCAGCAGCGCGGTCGTCGCAAGACGCGGACCGGCGTGGTGGTCTCGGACGGGATGGACAAGACCGTCGTCGTCCGGATCGACCGCTCGTTCCGTCATCCTCTGTACGACAAGACCGTGCGTCGCTCGAAGAAGCTCGCGGCGCACGACGAGTCCAACGAGGCCCACGTGGGCGATCGCGTCCGCGTCGTCGAGACGCGGCCGCTGTCCAAGTCGAAGCACTGGCGACTCGTCGAGATCGTGGAGAAGGCGAAGTGATCCAGCAGGAGACCCGATGCCGCGTGGCGGACAACACCGGAGCCAAAGAGCTCCTGGTGATCCGTGTGCTCGGCGGGTCGGCTCGCCGCTACGCGAGCATCGGCGACACGGTCGTCGGCACGATCAAGGACGCGCTGCCCGGTGGCGGCGTCAAGAAGGGTGAGGTCGTGAAGGCGGTCGTCGTGCGCACCTCCAAGGAGCGCCGGCGTCCGGACGGCTCCTACATCCGATTCGACGACAACGCCGTGGTGCTGCTCACGCCGGATTCGAGGAACCCGCGGGGGACGCGCATCTTCGGGCCCGTGGCCCGGGAGCTCCGCGACAAGCGATACATGAAGATCGTTTCACTCGCACCGGAGGTGCTCTAGCCATGCCAGGAGTCGACATCAAGAAGGACGACACGGTGCGGGTGATCTCGGGGAAGGACCGCGGCCGGGAGGGCCGGGTCGTGCGTGTGCTCCCTCGTGAGGGCCGTGTGATGGTGGACGGCGTCGCCCTCGCCAAGAAGCATCAGCGCTCGTCCGGACGCCGAGCGCGCGGCAGCTCGCAGCAGCTGCAGCAGGGCGGGATCATCGATGCCGAGATGTTCGTGAACATCTCGAACGTGCAGGTCGTCTGCGTCGCCTGTGGGCAGGCCACCCGCGTCGGACATCGCATCGAAGGCGACCGCAAGGTGCGGTTCTGCCGCAAGTGTGAGACGGAGATGCGATGAGCACGAAGACGAGCGACTACGCCCCACGCCTCCGCGTGCGCTACCGGGATGAGCTGGTCCCGGCGCTCAAGGAGCAGCTCGGGCTCATCAACCAGATGCAGGTGCCTCGCCTCGAGAAGATCGTGGTCAACATGGGCGTCGGCGAGGCCGTCAAGGACGGTCGTCTCCTCGACGCGGCTCTCGAGGACCTGGCGACGATCACGGGTCAGAAGGCGGTCATCACGAAGGCCCGCAAGTCGATCGCCGGCTTCAAGCTCCGAGAGGGGATGGCCATCGGCGCCAAGGTGACGCTCCGGGGCGCGTACATGTGGGAATTCGTGGATCGGCTCGTCTCGCTGGCATTGCCGCGGATCCGAGACTTCCGGGGTCTCAGCCCGACGGCGTTCGACGGGCACGGCAACTACACGCTCGGGGTGACCGAGCAGCTGATCTTCCCGGAGATCGACTATGACAAGGTGGTGAAGGTCACGGGGATGGACATCACGATCGTGACCACCGCGAAGACCGACGAAGAGGGACGAGCGCTGCTCGCCGCCCTGGGATTCCCATTCGCCCAGAGCGCGGCGGAAGCGAGCTGAGGGACGAGAGATGGCGAAGACGGCACTCATCAACAAGCAGAAGAAGCAGCCGAAGTTCCGCGTGCAGGGCTACACACGGTGCCTGCGGTGCGGCCGCGCGAGGGCGGTCTACCGCAAGTTCCTGCTGTGCCGGATCTGTTTCCGTGAGCTCGCGCACCTGGGCGAGCTGCCGGGGGTGACCAAAGCCTCATGGTGACGAAGCTGTCCTCCAGGAAGAAGGTCTCCTCCAACGTGAACGATCCGGTCGCGGACCTGTTGACCAGGATCCGGAACGCCAACCTCGCCTACAAGGACGAGCTGGTGGCGCCCGTGTCGAAGCTGGCCGACTCGGTGCTGAAGATCTTGGACACCGAGGGATACATCGGTGGCTTCGCCAAGGAGGGCGAAGGCGTGACCCAGGCCTTCCGGATCCGGTTGAAGTACGGGGTCCGGCGCCGTCGGACGATCACGGGCCTGCGGCGGATCTCGACGCCCGGGCGACGGGTCTATCGCGGCCGGGACGAGCTCCCGCGGGTCCAGGGAGGGCTCGGCATCGCGATCATCTCGACGTCCAACGGCGTGATGACGGACAAGGACGCCGCTCGCAAGGGCGTCGGCGGCGAAGTGCTGGCGTACGTGTGGTGAGGGACGAGAAGACATGAGCAGGATCGGTAAGCAGCCCGTGGAGATCCCGGATGGGGTCGAGGTGAAGGTCGACGAGACCAACCTCGTGACCGTGCGCGGTCCTCGCGGCGAGCTCTCACAGACGATGCATCCCACGATGCGCATCCTCACGGAGGAGGGTGTCGCGCGTGTGGAGCGACCCGACGACGTCGGGTTCAGCCGCAGCCTGCACGGGCTCACGAGATCGCTCCTCGCCAACATGGTCGAAGGGGTGACCAAGGGGTACGAGAAGCGCCTGCAGATCGTCGGCGTCGGCTACCGCGCCATCGCCAAGGGCAACGACATCGAGCTGCAGGTCGGCTACTCGCACCCCGTGCTGGTGTCCCAGCCCGAGGGGATCGAGTTCGAGGTGCCGGTACCCACCCAGGTCGTGGTGCGAGGCAACGACAAGCAGCAGGTCGGCGAGGTCGCCGCCAACATCCGGAAGATCCGGAAGCCCGAGCCGTACAAGGGCAAGGGGATCCGCTACGAGAACGAGTACGTCCGCAAGAAAGCAGGCAAGGCTGCGAAGGGGGCGACCGTGTGATGGACGCCAAGACGAGACGTACCGCGCGTGTGCGCCGTCACCTGCGCGTCCGCAAGAAGGTCACGGGGACCGCGGAGCGGCCGCGCCTGGCCGTGTACCGCTCCAACCGCCACATCTACGTCCAGCTGATCGACGACCGCGCGGCCGCGACGCTCGCCGCCGCCTCCGATGCGGAGATCGAACTGTCGAAGGGCAAGACCGACCGCGCGAAAGAAGTCGGCAAGCTGATCGCCGACCGCGCGAAGGGTGCCGGGATCGAGCGAGTGGTGTTCGACCGAGGCGGCCGCCAGTTCCACGGCCGCGTCGCCGCGGTCGCCGAGGGTGCGAGAGAGGGAGGACTGCAGATCTGATGTCGCGACGCTATGACGCGAGGGACCAAGAGAAGAACCCCTACGAAGAGCGGGTCATCTTCATCAACCGGGTGGCGAAGGTCGTCAAGGGCGGCCGCCGCTTCTCGTTCGCCGCGCTGATCGTCGTGGGCGACGGCGCGGGCCGCGTCGGCGTCGGCTACGGCAAGGCGAAGGAGGTGCCGGCCGCCATCGCCAAGGGCGTGGAGCTCGCCCGGCGCAAGATGTTCGAGGTCCCCATGATGGGGACGACGATCCCACACGAGATCGTGGGCCAGGCGGGTGCGGGACGCGTGCTGCTCAAGCCCGCCGCGCCGGGGACCGGCGTGATCGCGGGCGGCCCCGTGCGAGCGCTGGTCGAGGCCGCGGGCATCAAGGACATCCTTTCGAAATCCATGGGCTCGTCGAACCAGATCAACATCGTCAAGGCGGCGATGGCGGGGCTCAAAGGCCTGCGCAAGCCGCACGAGGTCGCGCTGATGCGCGATCGCGAGGATCACCAGGTGGCGCCCAAGCCGATGCTCGAGGCCGTCGCCGCCGCGGAGGCGCACGCACAGGCGGCCCGCGCTGAGGCGCTCACGGAGGCCTACGGTGACCAAGCTTAAGGTGACGCAGGTCCGCAGCGTGATCGACCGCCCCAAGGACCAGAAGGACACGGTCCATCGGCTCGGCCTGCGTCGGATGCATCAGACCGTCATCAAGGAGGACCGCCCCGACATCCGTGGGATGCTCGCGAAGGTCCGTCACCTCGTCACGGTCGAGGAGGTCAAGTAGATGAAGCTCCATCATCTCCGCCCCGCCAAGGGCGCGAAGAAGGAACGCACGCGCGTGGGTCGCGGGCGCGCGGGCACCCGTGGCAAGACCGCCGGGCGCGGCATGAAGGGCACGGGCGCCCGTGGCACGATCCGCGCCGGGTTCGAGGGCGGGCAGATGCCGCTGATCCGGCGCGTCCCCAAGCTGAAGGGCTTCAAGAACCCCAACCGGGTCGAGTTCGCGCCGGTGAACGTCGAGATCTTGGCCCGGTACTTCGACGGGGACGTGACGCCGGAGGCGCTGTATGCCCACGGCCTCGCGCACAAGGGGGCGAAGATCAAGGTCCTCGCCCGTGGTGACCTCGACAAGAAGCTGACCGTGAAGGCCCACGCCTTCTCCAAGGCGGCGAGAGAGAAGATCGAGGCGGCCGGAGGGACCGCCGAAGTCCTCAGCTGAGCTACCCTTAGGAGACCGTGCTCAAGGCGTTCCTGAACGCGTTCCGGGTCCCCGATCTTCGCGCGAAGATCCTGTTCACGCTGTTCATCATCGCCGTCTTCCGGCTGGGCTCCTACATGCCGGTCCCGGTGGTCGACATCGGGATCCTCCAGCGAGAGCTCGAGCGCCAGGGCTCCGGGGGGTTCCTGAGCATCATCAACCTCTTCTCGGGCGGCGCCCTGACCCGCCTGGCGATCTTCTCGCTCGGGATCATGCCCTACATCACGAGCTCGATCATCATGCAGCTGATGACGGTCGTGATCCCCAAGCTGCAACAGTGGCAGGAGCAGGGGGAGACCGGGACCAAGAAGATCAACCAGTGGACCCGCTACGTCACCATCGTGCTGGCGCTGCTGCAGTCCACGGGGCTCGTGTTCCTGTTCCACAACCCGGACGCGTCCGGGCTCCCCGATGTCTTCCCCGCCGGCACCGTCACGGGCTCGAACGTCGCGTTCATCGTGCTGATCATGACGGCCGGCACCGCCTTCATCATGTGGCTCGGCGAGCTGATCACCCAGCGAGGGGTTGGGAACGGCATGTCGATCCTGATCTTCACGAGCGTGATCTCGACGCTGCCTTCCGAGGGCAGCGCCATCCTGCAACAGGGCGGCACCGGCAAGTTCGTCGCGATCATGCTGCTGGGGCTCGCGATCATCGTCGCGGTCGTCTACGTCGACCAGGGGCAGCGTCGCGTCCCGATCCAGTACGCGAAGCGGGTCGTCGGCCGGAAGATGACCTCCGGCGGGAGTACCTATCTGCCCTTGAAGGTCAACCAGGCCGGCGTGATCCCGATCATCTTCGCCACCTCGGTCCTGTACTTCCCGGCGCTCCTGAGCAGCGTGTACCACGCCCAGTGGTTCCAGGACTTCGTGAACAACCATCTGCAGAATCCGGCGAGCCCCGTCTACATGGCGATCCTGGCGATGCTGATCATCTTCTTCTCGTACTTCTACACCGCGATCCAGTTCGACCCGACGCGGACCGCGGACAACCTGCGGAAGAACGGCGGGTTCGTCCCCGGCATCAGGCCTGGGCCACCGACCGCCGACTACCTGAACCGGATCCTCCTCCGGATCGGGCTGCCGGGAGCGATCTTCCTGGCGGTGATCGCGCTGGTTCCCTCGATCGTGCTCGCGACGTGGAGCATCCAGCAGATCCCCTTCGGCGGCACGTCGATCCTGATCGCGGTGGGCGTCGCCCTCGAGACGATGAAGCAGATCGAGTCACAGCTGCTCATGCGTCACTACGAGGGCTTCCTCGGATAGAGCGATGCGGCTCGTGCTGCTCGGCCCACCGGGCGCGGGGAAGGGGACGCAAGGGGTGTTCCTCGGTGAGCGCTACGGGATCCCCCAGATCTCGACCGGCGACATCCTGCGGGACCACGTGCAGCGCGGGTCGAGGCTCGGGATCCGCGCCCGTTCGTACATGGACCGTGGCGAGTACGTCCCGGACGACGTCGTCGTCTCGATGGTGATGGATCGATTGGACGACCCGGACGCGGACAAGGGGTTCATCCTCGACGGGTTCCCACGGACCGTGGCGCAGGCCGAGGCTCTCGAGCGGGCGCTCGAGGCGTCGGACGATCCCCTCACCGCGGTGCTGAAGTTCTCTGTCGGCGGCGAGCTCGCCGTCCGGCGGCTTATCGGGAGATACACGTGTCCCAACTGCGGCCGGACGTATCACATGGAGTACAAGCCACCGGCGGAGGACGAGTTGTGCGACATCTGTGGTGCCACGCTCGAACGACGCGCCGACGACGACGAGCTCACGGCCCGAAGGCGGCTGGCCGTCTACCGGGAACAAGCGTCGCCGCTCGAACGGTTCTACGCCGAGCGGGACCTGCTGCACCAGGTGGACGCGGAGGCGACGCCCGACGAAGTGATCGCCCGCACCATCCAGGTCCTGGAGGAGCTCGAGTGATCATCCGGAAATCGGCCGAAGAGATCGAGAAGATGCGGAAGGCCGGTCGGGTCGTTGCCGGTACCATCGACGCCGTGGTGGCGGCGGTGGAGCCGGGGCGTTCCACGCTCGACCTCGATCGCGTGGCGGAGCGCTACATCCGCGCCCAGGGTGCGATCCCCTCGTTCAAGAGGTATCGCGGGACCTACCCGGCCTCGATCTGCACCTCGATCGATGCGGAGATCGTCCACGGGATCCCGTCGGCCACCAGGAAGCTCAAGGAAGGGATGGTGCTCTCCCTGGACTTCGGAGCGATCCTCGAAAGCTTCCACGGCGACGCCGCGGTCACGGTGTTCGTGGGGGGACAGGCGCCGTCGGAGGAGGCCGCGAAGCTCGCGAAAGAGACGGAGCACGCGCTCTACGCGGCGATCGACGCGATCCGGGTGGGAGGGAGGCTCTCCGACATCGGCCATACGATCGAGTCCGTGGCCGATGCCGCCGGCCTCGGCGTGGTCCGTGAGTACGGCGGGCACGGGATCGGCCGGAGCATGCACGAGGAGCCGTTCATCCAGAACTGGGGACCGGCGGGCCGGGGGCTCGAGCTCCGGCCCGGCCTCACGATCGCGGTGGAGCCCATGTTCACCCTCGGGGGCGAGGAGAACCGGCTTCTCGCCGACGGATGGACGGTGGTGACCACCGACGGATCGCTGGCGGCCCACTTCGAGCACACGATCGCCATCACCGAGGACGGCCCCGAGATCCTCACCCTCCGGGACTGAGGGAGGACTTCCGACTCACGAAGTCGTCACCTCGACGTCATCGAGGATCACTTGGCCGCTGGACGAGCCCTGGCTAGCCCGGTGGTTCGACGGATGCCGGATCGACGTGAGGAAGAGCCGGAGCGAGGGCCCCCTCGAAGGAGGCCCTCGCCGACTCGGAATATCATCCCTCACGCACCTGCGAGAGTGCTCTTAGCGGACGTTCGGTCCTCTCGTAGGAGCTTCCGACGTGATGCTGGCCGCGCCCACGCCGCACAGCGGCTGGCAGACGTCTCCGATGCACGTGTCGCTCACGCACACGGCGTCAGCTCCGCAATCCCTGCTCGATGTACAGGCATCCGAGCCCACGTTGAACTGGATGCATGCGCACGTTCCTTCCAGGGTCTCGACGCAGATGCACCGGTCACCGCACACCACGAAGTCGTCGGGGAAGATTCCGCCGCATGCGGTGCCACACGGGGGTTCGCCACATCGCGGACTCGACTGCGCGAACGCCGGTGTTCGCAGGCTCGAGATGAGCGGAGCACTCCACGCGGCCGCCGCTCCAGCTACCCCGATCCGCTTCAGCGCCTTCCGTCGTGAGATCCGCGGAACGGTCGGTTGCTCGTCCGCGGTCAGCTCCTCGTCCATGGAGCACCTCCCTCGTCCTAGCCCAGTTCAGTCAGCTTGGCGGCAGGCCTCGTGAGGGACACCAACCATCGGCGTGAACTTCGGCCACCCCGGTCGCGGTGGGTTTCCTACGCTGCGGCCCTCGCCATCGAGTAGAACAGACGTTCGATGGCGTGGTGAGCCGCCTCATCAGCCGCTACTGGTCAGCTGAGCGAGCGCACGCACGGCACCATCCACGTCTCCGGATACGAGGCGGTAGCAATCGGCTCCGCGCACGACCCGCGCCAGCAAGGGGAGGGCGCGGGACCGATACGTGGAGAGGTTCAGGGTGCTCCTCGCCAGCTCCGCGACCCCTTCGGCGCGGCCGAGGGGGATCAACTCCGTCGATGCACCCACCTGGTAGCGAGGCGCCACGATGAACCGGACGTCCGATGGCCCGACCGTGGCACCGGGCCTGATGTCGTCCGCCCGGACGTGCCAAACACCACGCACGAGGCCACCCTGGCCGTTCAGAGGGAGCCCGGGGAACAGGTCGGCCGGATGCTTCTTCAGGGTGAGCGCCTTCGGGTATGGGTAGAGCCGACCAGTCACCGGATCGATCGCTCCCGCTTCGTCGGAGAGGTAGCCGAAGCCGGCCCGCAACAAGCCGGCCACGAGCGTCGTCTTGCCCGCCCCCGAATCTCCCGGCAGCAGGATCCCGCTCCCTGACGGCGTGACAACGGCTCCGGCGTGGACCAGCAGGAAATCACCCGTCCGGCGGATGGCCTCCGAGTTCACATGCCAGAACAGATGTTCCAGGATGTCGCTCACATGATCGCTGGTGATGAGGGGAGCCTCTGGGTACAGGAGCGAATACCGACCACTGGTCGACGGTCCGAAGTCGACCAGCCGGTAGGCGGAGGGCATACCCGGGGTCGGAGGGGAACGCCTTTCGCCCGGATCTGGGGGAACGGAGAAGTCCTCCAGCACCCGGTGGAGGTAGCGGCCGATCTTCGTCCGGTTCCACTGGAGCGAGAAGTAGTAGGACAGCACCCGATACGTCGCGCCACCCGTCCATCGAACCTTGCTGAGCCGTTCCTCCGATGTCATGGTCGCAGCACGGCCGGCCCGAACTGACATCAGCCCTCGTCGGAGGCGATCCCATCGCCGCCGGCGGCCTTGCGGGCCAACACCGGCACGTCGAGAGCGCCGACCGCGATCTCGGAAGCGATCTGGCCATCCGCGTCGACCAGATAGGCGGCGGGCGTACCGATGTTCTGGAAGATGTTCACATCGATGTCATCCTGAAGGAGCACCGTCGATCCCAACCCGTGCCCTTCCAGCTGCAGGCGGTTGTCCTCGGCACTCCCGATCGCGAGAAGCAGGAGTCGCACCCCTTGCTCCCGGAGCTCCGACTGAAGGTCGGCCAGGTCTGGCACGATCCGGTCGCAGAACCCGCATCGCGGGCTCCAATTGACCAGGAGCAGCTGTTCCCCGCGGAAGTCTTTCAGCGTGACCGTGCGCCCCTCAAGGTCCGGGAGCTCGAAGTCAGGGATGAGGGTTCCGGGGCTCAAGCCCTCGGGGCCGGTGGGCTGGGGCCGGATCTCAGCGGCGACGCCCTCGAGGAGACCGACTCGGCCGATCTGACGAGTGAGCTCCAGCACATCGCTCTTGACCAGGTCGGGGTCGGCTCCGAAGATGTCGCTCAGTTCTCGCGCGATCTGATCGAGGGTCGATCCGTCGTACGAAGCCCAGACGACGGACCCGATCTGGTTGAGCCAATGGATGTTCCTGGTCCCCTCTTCGAGCAGAACCTCCTCTCCGTCGATCTCGACCCCGGCAACCTGGGGCCTCGGCACCGGGATGAACCCTCCCCCGATGTCGTCCGCGGCGATCTCCTCGGACGGCAACTCCCCACTCGGGTCTTCGATCATCGCTTCGGTCACCACATGATCCTCTCTCCGGTCGCCGCTCTCAGAGCGCCTTGAAGGCGGCGACTATCGTGTCGAGCAGGGGCCGGGGCTGAGCCGGTGCTATCTGGCGACAGCGAGCTCCTTCGGTCAGCCGAGCCAGGCCAGCCACGGCGGTGATCCCGAGCGTCTCAAGGTTAACGACGTTCGAGGTGAGTTGAGAGAGGGCCCGCCCACGAGAGATGGGCTCCACGCGTTCCTCGGACGGCTCACCCGTGGCGTATGAACACAGCAGATCAACGCGTGACGGGCCATCGAGCGGGCTCGGATCGGTGTCGCCGTTCGTCGTAGCGAAGGCGGTGAGGGTCTCCAGGGATCCGTCAGGGATGCGGAGCGCTGAGCGTAACGGAACCACCTGGCCCGACTCGGCATCGACGGCGATGTAAGGCTCCGCATGCAGCGATAGGCCCTCGCGCGTCACCCGCCCCCCCAGCTTCCACAAGGAAGCCGTGACCGAGGCGGGAACCACGGCCAGCATCCCATGGGCCCTCACCAGCCCAGCATCCGTGTAGATGGCGTCGTCGCGCTCGGCGAACAGATAGAACTCGAACTCCGAGAGCATCGCCCTGACGAGCGTGGAGGGATCGAGGGTACGGACGAGTGGTTGTGTCCCCCTGTAGAAGATGTGGAACTTCTTCTCCCGGCGGGTACCCTCGGCTCCGTCGGCGAGGACAACTCCGTAGTAAGGGGTCCCGTCCGAGGGCTCCGTCCGGTACTCGGCAAGGATGGCGTCAAGCCTCTCCCCGAATCCCTCCGACGTGGTGCGGATCCCTAGCCGTCTCCCGCCGATCTCGTAGTAGTGATGCCTCCCCACCCACCCGAGGTGGTCGAGTTTGTCCATTCAGGTGTTTCGGGGCTTCTGATCTTCGATGTGTTCCCGCTCGTCGTGCTCGTCGTCCATCTCCACTCCCACCTTCCGG
>DATKDI010000052.1:0-6153 GCA_035512775.1 Actinomycetota bacterium
GGGCGAGTGCTGGTAGGCGAAGTGCTTCCCCGTGCGGCCGAAGCCCGTCATCACCTCGTCGTCGATCCAGAGGATCCCGTGCCTGCGCGTCAGGTCGCGGAGCTGGCGCAGGTACTCGGCCGGGGGGTGGAACATCCCGACCCCGAAGATCGGCTCGGCGACCACGGCCGCGACCGAGTCCGGGCCGAGCGTGCGGATCAGGTGGTCGAGCGCGTCGATGCACGCGAGCGTCTCCCCGCCGCGCTTGCACTCCGGGTACGTGTGGCCGATCGGGCAGTGGAAGCAGTAGGGCGCGGGAGCGAAGTGCACGCCCTGCATCGGGATGCCCGCGGGGCGCCGGATCTCGTCGGTGGCGGCCGAGGCGAAGATCCCGCGCGAGCCGGGCAGTCCCATGAGGGAGAGCGCGCCGTGCGTCCAGCCGTGGTAGGCGAAGTCGCGCGAGATGACGTTCGGGCGACCGGTGACGAGCTTCGCGAGCAGGAGCGCGAGCTCCACCGCCTCCGAGCCGGAGGAGGTGAAGCGGATGCGCCCCGCCCAGTCGTCCGGGCCGAGCAGATCCTCGACGATCAGCTTGGCCGCGAGTGAGCGGTAGTCGGTCGCATAGGCCTCCCACACGAAGCCGTAGCGGTCGAGGGCCTCGACGATCGCGTTCCGGATGCGCTCGTTGCGGTGGCCGGCGTTCGTGCACAGGAGCCCGCTCGTGAAGTCGAGGAGCCGCCGTCCGTCGGAGAGCTCGAGGAAGTCCCCGTCCGCGCTGACGACGGCCACGTGCTCGTACTCGTCCGCGCTCACGAAGACGTGCGCGTAGTACTCCTCGTCCCACAGTCGGATGGCGTTCCAGTCGCTCGTGCGGCCCCGTTCCACGTCCGGACGAGTTTGACATGACAGCGAGAACGCGGTGTGATGCATCCATCGTTCGAGGCGAGGAGGCGTCCGCCTGCAACATCGCGGCACCGCCGACGTCCAAGAAGGGAAACGATTCCAACAGGAGGGCACATGAGGAAGGGAGTAATCGCCGCCGCTCTGGCGGTTCTCGCCGCGGCGGCCGTCGTATCTGCCGCCGTCGCGAACACAGCGGGGCCGGCTGTACCTGCACAGCTCGCACAGTGCACCAACGTGTCGCTCGGCTTCTTGGGGCCGCTGACCGGGCCTGCCGCATTCCTCGGCCAGGAGCAGTTCTCGTGGCTCCAGTTCGGCGTGCAGAAGTACAACAAGGAGAACGGCACGAGATTCAAGACTGTCCAGGGCGACACGCAGCTCAAGGCGCCCGTGGCTCGAACTGCCGCGCGTCGGCTCGCCTCCAACCGGAACATCATGGCCATCGTCGGAGGATCGGAGAGTCAGGCCGTCCGCGTGAGCGGGAAGCTGTTCGCGAATGCGAGACTCGTCTCGATCTCGGGATCGGCCACGGCTGTCGACCTGACGAAGGGTCGTCCGTACAAGACGTTCTTCCGGGTCGTGCCAAATGACGGGATCCAGGGACCGACGATCGTGAGATACGTCTCGGGCGTCCTGAAGGCGCGGAACGTCGTTGTCATCGATTCGCAGGACGACTACTCGCTGCCGCTGGCGCAGGCGATAACGAGGGGCTTGCGGGCCGCGAAGGTCACCGTCTCGCGGCAGTCGGTCTCGGCCGACGACACCGACTTCTCGTCGGTTGTTGCGAACATCAGCTCGAACATCCAGGTCGTGGTCTTCGCGACGCAGGTCGCGACGGCCGCGAACACGCTCTCGAACCAGCTTCGGGAGCAGGGCAAGCGGGCGATCGTGTTCGGCTCGGACGGTGCGTACGCGCCGACACAGTTCAAGCCGCGGAGCGGCTACGTGTCGGTCTTTGCACCGGACATCCAGTTCGACCGGAAAGCGCGTGCGCTCATCAACGAGTACAAGCGGTGGTCGAAGAACAAGCCCTTCGGCGCCTTTGGTCCGGCAACGTATCTGGCCGGGCTGGTGGCGATGAACGCAATCAAGAACGCGTGCGCAGATGGCAGGGCGACCCGTGCCGAGGTCGTAAAGCAGACGCAGAGGACGAACATCCCGTCGATCTATGGCGGAACGGTCCGTTTCTCCAGAGCTGGAGATCCGCTGCCGACGAAGTTCGTCATCTACAGGATCACGAACGGGAAGTACAGCCCGGTCGGCTAGAGAGAACGCACGTTGATCGGAGAGAGCGGCCCACCCCAATCCAGGGTGGGCCGCTCACGATTCGGACACCGCCTGTGAGATAACGTGCCGATGGACTGGGACAAGCTTGTCCAGCTGATCGTCAACGGCCTGACCCTCGGCGGTGTGTACGCGCTCGTCGCGCTCGGGTTCTCGATGGTCTACGGGATCCTCAAGCTCCTGAACCTCGCCCACGGCGACGTGCTGATGGTGGGCGCGTTCATCGGCTGGGGCGTCTTGGGATGGCTCGGCGGAGCGCAGGACCTCCGCGTCGCGGTGTGGCTGCTCATCGTGCTGATGATCCTCGTCGCGATGGTCGGCTGCGGCTTCCTCGGGGTAGCGATCGAGCGCTTCGCCTACCGGCCGTTACGCAGGGCGCCGCGCATCGCTCCCCTCATCAGCGCTCTCGGCGTCTCGTTCTTCATCCAGAACTCCGTGCTCCTCCTCTGGGGCGCCAACTTCCGGAGCTACGACTCCTTCGACCTCGTCGACGTCGAGGTCGGGATCCATTGGGGCCCTCTCAACGTCTGGATCCTGCGGGTCGTCGTCATGGGAGCGGCGCTCGTGATGATGGTCGGCCTGTGGGTTCTCGTCACCCGCACCAAGCTCGGCAAGGCGATGCGTGCAACGGCGTTCGACCGCGAGGCCGCGGCGATGATGGGCATCGACGTCGACCGGGTGATCGTGAAGACGTTCTTCATCGGGTCCGCGCTCGCGGGCGCGGCGGGCGTGCTCGTCGGGCTCGTCTTTGGCTCGATCAATCACTTCATGGGCTTCGGCTACGGGCTGAAGGGCTTCACCGCTGCCGTCGTCGGCGGGATCGGCTCGATTCCCGGCGCGATGTTCGGCGGCGTCCTCATCGGCCTCGCCGAGGCGTTCTCGGTCGGGTACATCGAGGACGTCACGCTCGGGCGGCTCGGGAGCCAGTTCAGCGACCTCGTGGTCTTCCTGATCCTCATCGCCTTCATGCTCCTGCGGCCGCAGGGCATCTTCGGCAAGAAGGACGTCAAGAAGGTCTGACGTGAGCGAGCCGCCGGCCCAGCCCCCGACCCAACGGTCCGCGCAGCCGAGGATCGGCGTCGACGAGTGGGTCGCGAGCGCCGAGGAGCGTCGAGCCCGATCGCTCGGCGCGCGGCTCGAGGACGCACTGGACCGCGTGCCTCCCGTCCTCAAGCTCGCCGCGCTCGCGCTGCCGTTCGCGGTCTACCCGCTGCTCGTCGACTCGGACTACCTCATGCAGGTCGGGATCGACACGCTCATCTTCGTCCTCCTCGTCCTCGGGCTGAACGTCGCCGCCGGGTGGGTGGGCCTCCTCGATCTCGGGTTCGTCGCCTTCTTCGGTCTCGGCGCCTACCTGTATGCGGCCGTCGCCTCCGAGTACGCCGGGAGGCACTGGGAGGCTCAGTTCGCCATTCCCGCGATCGCAATGACCGTGGCCGCCGCAGGCTTCCTCCTCGGCTCGACCTCCCGCAGGCTCGTCGGCGACTACCTCGCGATCGTGACGCTCTTCTTCCTGCAGCTCTGGCTGGTCGTGATGCTGAACGCGACGTTCACGCGCGGGCCGAACGGCATCTCGGACATCCTCCCGCTGAAGTTCTTCGGCCGTCAGGTCACGTCGCTCAGCGGTTACTACTACGTCGCGTTCGCAGCCTTCGTCGTCGTCATCTCGGCGCTCTACCTCGTCAACTGGTCACGCACGGGGCGCTCGTGGAGAGCGCTGCGCGAGGACGAGCTGGCGGCAGAGCTCATGACCATGCCCGTGAACCGGCTGAAGCTCATGGCCTTCGCTTTCGGCGCCGGCATCGCGGGCATCGCCGGAGCGATCTACGCGCCCGCTCAGGGGGCCATCTTCCCCCTGAGCTTCGACGTCGTCCTACTCATCACCGTCTACGCGATGATGGTGCTCGGTGGTGCGGGGAGCCTGTTCGGCGTCACCGTCGGGGCGGTCATCATCGTCGCCTCGCTCGAAGCGCTCCGCGGCCCAGAGGATGCGAGCTCGCTCTTCTACTTCGCGGTGGTTCTGGCCATCGTCGTTCTGGTCCGGCCGTGGTGGCGGGCGCTCGCCGTCCTGGGCGGCACGATCGCCTTCGGCTTCGTCGTGCACGAGGCTGCCGAGCGGTGGAGGCCGTCGCTCGTCGAGGGGATCCCGTTCGGGCAGGCGCGGATCGACGAGCTCGTGGACTCGTGGGTGCTCCTGCCGGTCGACATCGTGGGCCCCGACGGGGTACCGACCGGTGCAGCCGGCCGCCTCATCTATCTGCTGTTCGTCGCCGCCGTGCTCGGGCTGACGCTCATCCGGAGCTCGCGCTGGCGCACGATCGCGGTCGTCCCCGTACTCTACTACGCGGCCTGCGTGTGGGAGAACCTCCTGCTCTCGCAGCCTGCCGTCGCGCGCTTCGTCCTCATGGGGGCGCTCCTGGTAGGGCTCATGGCCTACCGGCCGCAGGGTCTCTTCGGTAAGGCGCGGGTGGAGATCATCTGATGGCAGACGCCGTCCGCGAGCCGCTGCTAGAGGTGCAGGGCCTCTCGCTCTCGTTCGGCGGCCTGACGTGCATCAACGCACTCGATCTCGTCGTCGGGCAGGGCGAGATCGTCAGCGTGATCGGGCCCAACGGAGCGGGGAAGACGTCGCTCTTCAACGTGATCACAGGCGTCTACCCGCCCGACTCGGGGGACGTCATGTTCGAGGGCCGGTCGCTTCTCGGGCTCGATCCGCACGAGATCGGCCAGCGAGGCATCGCCCGCACCTTTCAGACGCTCCGCCTCTTCCTGAACATGACGGTGAAGGAGAACGTCATGGCTGCGGCCTACGGCCACACGAAGGCGGGCGTGCTCCGTTCGGTGCTGCGCACGCCGGGGATGCGCCGCGAGGAGCGCGAGATCGAGCGTCTCGCCGAGGAGCGGCTCGCGTTCTTCGGCGACCGTCTGGTCGGGTATCGGTGGCGCCAGCCCGCGTACAGCCTCTCGTATGCGAACCGCCGCCGGCTCGAGATCGCGCGCGCGACGGCTGCGAAGCCGAGGCTCCTGCTCCTGGACGAGCCGGCCGCCGGCATGAACCCGGTGGAGACGCACGAGATCACCGAGCTGATCGGCCGGCTTCGCGAGGAGGGCGGCTACACGATCCTCGTGATCGAGCACGACATGCACGTCGTCGAGGGCATCTCCGATCGCGTGGTCGCGCTCGACCACGGGGTGAAGATTGCGGAAGGATCGTTCGAACGCGTCGCTACGGACCCGCGCGTGGTGGAGGCCTACCTCGGGGCCTCGGCGACGGAGCGGGAATGAGCGCGAACGGCGACCCCGGAGCCCTTCTCCGGCTGGAGGGCATCAACACGTACTACGGGCAGATGCACATCCTCCAGGACGTGAACCTGGAGGTTGGTGCGGGCGAGCTCGTCTGCCTGCTCGGCGGCAACGCCTCCGGCAAGTCGACGACGCTGAAGACGATCCTCGGCATCGTCCCGCCCAAGACCGGGGTGGTTCGGCTCGACGGTCGCGACGTGACGCGGGCCTCCACGTCTCGCCGTATCGAGCTCGGCGTCGCGATCGTTCCCGAGAACCGGCGCCTCTTCGGGCCGATGACCGTGCTCGAGAATCTCGAGATGGGCGCGTACTTGCGGCCGCGAGCGGACCTGAAGGAGGACCTCGACCGCGTCCACGCGATCTTCCCGCTGCTCGCCGAGCGGCGAAAGCAGCTCGCGGGGACGCTCTCGGGCGGTGAGCAGCAGATGGTCGCGATGGGACGCGCGCTCATGGCGCGGCCAAAGTTGCTGCTCATGGACGAGCCGTCGATGGGTCTCGCCCCGATCCTGGTGGAGCGGAGCTTCGAGGTCATCGAGCAGGTGCACGAGTCCGGCGTCGCGATGCTCGTCGTCGAGCAGAACGCGAACGTCTCGCTGTCGATCGCCGACCGCGGCTACGTGCTCTCCACCGGCCGGATCGTGCTCGAGGGGAAGGCGTCCGACCTCATCCAGCACGAGGAGTTGCGGA
>DATKDI010000053.1:0-12149 GCA_035512775.1 Actinomycetota bacterium
CGGCTCGTCGAGGAACCGCGCAAGCGGCGACACCGCATCCTCGTCGTCCCCGCGTCGCACGCCGAGCTCCTCCATGAGCCGACGCGCGGACGCAGGGCCCATCCCGTCGAGGAGCTGCAGAACGCGGAACCAGCTCACCTCGTCCAGCGGGTTCTCGAGGATGCGGAGGCACGCCAGCGCATCCTTCACGTGAGCGGCCTCCATGAACTTCAGCCCTCCGTACTTGATGAACGGGATGTTCCGCCGGGCGAGCTCCACCTCGAGGTGATCCGAGTGGTACGCGGCGCGGAACAGGACCGCCTGTGCCATCAGCGGGACGCCTGCCTCGCGGTGCGCCAGGACCGCTCGGCAGACGGCGTCGCTCTGCTCGGCCTCGTCGAGACACGCCCGAAGGATCGGCCGCGCCTCGCCGGGGCGCGTCGGCTGCAGGGTCTTCTCGTGCCGTTGCGGACTGAGCGCGATCACCGCGTTCGACGCCGCCAGGATCGGGGGCGTCGAACGGTAGTTGCGCTCGAGCTTGATCATCGTTGCGTCCGGGAAGCGCTCGGGGAACTCGAGGATGTTCCTGACGGTCGCGGCGCGGAACGCGTAGATCGCCTGGGCGTCGTCGCCCACGACGGTGAGGTTCCGGGGGCCCGCAGCAGGCCGCATCCCTTCGAGGATGTCGGCCTGCAGCGCGTTCGTGTCCTGGTACTCGTCGACCAGGATGTGCTCGAACATCGCGGCGAGCTGCGACCCCGTCGCGGGTGAGGTGGCGAGGGCTTTCCAGAACAACAGGAGGTCGTCGTAGTCGAGGACGTGCTGCTGCCGTTTGCGTTCCGTGTACGCGCGGAAGATGTCCCGGATCCCCTCGGCCTCGTCGAGGCACCAGGGGTAATGGCGCTTCAGCACGTCGGTGAGCCGCTCGCCCGCGTTCACCGTCCGCGAGTAGATCGCCGCGAGCGTGTCCTTCCTCGGGAAGCGTCGTTCACGCACCGAGAACCCGAGCTCGTCCCGGAGCAGGTTCATCACGTCGGCGCCGTCGGCTTGGTCCAGGACCGTGAAGTCGGGCGTCAGGCCGAGCGCCCGACCGTGGAGGCGCAGGAGTCGGTTCCCGATCGCATGGAAGGTGCCGCCCCAGACGCGGCCGGTGTCGCCCGTAGCGAGCCGGGCCGCTCGCGAAACCATCTCGCGAGAGGCGCGCCTGCTGAACGTGAGGAGCAGGATCCGCTCGGGGCGGGTGCCTCGTTCGACTAGCGAGGCGACCCTTGCAGCGAGCGTCATCGTCTTCCCGCTCCCCGCACCGGCGACGATCAGCAAGGGTCCCTCGCCGTGACGAACGGCGGCCCGCTGCTCCGGGTTCAGGTCCTCGAACACGCGTTCGGAGTCTAGGTCCTGTCGGAGACCCGGCCAAGCACTGTTCTCCATCGAGGTCCGAGGATCCCACCGTGATGGTGTGCCGTGGGAGGATGCCTGGATGTCTGAGCCGGAGATCCGCGTCGAGGAGAACGGTCCGTACCAGGTGACCGGTCCCCTGCCGATCGCACGGACGAGGACGGTGAAGACGGAGTTCGGCGAGCCGGTGGATTACGCGCCGTTCGAAGGGCTGGACGCGGGCGCCGCCTATCGCCTCTGTCGGTGCGGCCGGAGCGCGACCAAGCCATTCTGTGACGACAGTCATCTCGAGGAACCGCGCGTCGACGTCACGGAGCGGGCCGATCACGGCCCGCGCGAGCCACGGGCCGATGTTTTCCAGGCCGAGGACGGGGCGATCATCAGCGACGACCTCTCGCTCTGCTCGAAGGCCGGCTACTGCAAGGACCGGTTCACGGGCGTGTGGCAGATGCTCGGCGACGCGGACCCTTCGGTGCGTGAGCGGATGGGGAGGATGGTCGAGCTCTGTCCGTCCGGACGGCTCGCATGGGCGGACTCGCCCGACACCCCCGATCACGAGCCGGTGTACGAGCCGGAGATCGCCGTGTTCCGCAACGGGCCGCTGTTCGTGCGCGGTGGGGTCAGGGTCGTCGGAGCAGACGGCGAGCCGTACGAGGTCAGGAACCGTCAGGTGCTCTGCCGCTGCGGCTATTCACAGAACAAGCCGTTCTGCGACGGCTCACACTCGATCGTCGGCTTCCGCGACGGCTGAGCTACGCGCTGACCGGTCCCAAGCCCTCGAGCAGTCCCGGCGGGATCGCGTGGCAGTACGGCTCGTGTCCGTTGTTCAGGTAGTACCGCTGGTGATATTCCTCGGCCGGATAGAAGGCTACGTGCGGCCGGATCTCAGTGGCGATCGGCTGCGAGTACCGGCTCTGCGCCCGGTCGCGTGAGGCATCCGCGGCGGCGTGCTGCTCCTCGGAGTGCGTGAGGGCGATGCTCCGGTACTGCGAGCCGCGGTCGGGTCCCTGCCGGTTGACCTGCGTCGGGTCGTGCATCGCCCAGAAGACCTCGAGGAGCTGGTCGAAGGACACGACCTCGGGGTCGAACGTGACCTCGACGACCTCGGCGTGGCCGGTCGTGTCGTTGCATACCTCGCGGTACGTGGGGTTCTCGACGAACCCGCCGCTGTAGCCGGAGACGGCGTCGATCACGCCGGGGACCTTTCGGAACAGGTGCTCGACTCCCCAGAAGCAGCCGGCGCCGAAGGTTGCGGTCTCAGATGGCATGTCGTGTCCTTTCCGGAGGTCGTTCCTCCCATAGTGCCACCCGGAGGCGTTCTGTTGTGGCTCGGCGTTACCCCCCGCCTCCCTCAGAAGTCGTAGTCCCCTCGGGGAAGCTCGAAATGGTCCACTTCGCCGACTACGCCCGCTGCCCCATGTACCCGATATCAGGTAGAGCAAGCGAGAGGCATCGAGGAGGAGAGCACATGCGACAGTGGGAGCTCATCGGCATCACGGACACGGTGGATTGGTCGCCGCCTCGCCGTGAGCCAGCGCCTTCTGGAGAGGAAGAGCACTTTCCGGCCGTCATGTGGACCACCGACGGCTCGCTTCGACTGAGAGGGGTCTCCTGGACGGCCTCCCAGCACCTGGGGATCCACCCTCGCTTCCTCGACGGAAGAGAGCTGCTCGAGGCGTTCGGGATGGAAGGGGAGAACCTCCCGATCCTCGAGGCACACGCGGCCGCGCTCACGGGGAAGACGGTCACGTTCAGCCTCAAGGGGATCGAGGGGCGGATGTGGTGCCGCGTCGCGCCCACCCACGACGCGGGCGAGCACATCGTGGGGACGTTCTGCATCGCCACCGAGCCGGCGTCCGACGGCGACGAGCCGATGGCGGCGCAGGCGGCCACCCTCACGCTTGTGTGAGCTTCGGGGCGGTCAGCCACGGAAGCGGCCGGCCGCCCCGAGCACCATCTCGGTTTCGCTCTCACCGAAGGCCGTGCAGAGCGTCCACAGCTCGTAGCCCGACGGCGGCAGATACACGCCCTCGCCCAACATGTGGTGGAAGAAGCGTGCGAACCGTTCGTGGTCGGCTGCCTTCGCATCCTCGAAGTTCCTGATCGGGCCGCCCGAGAAGAACACGCTGAGGAGCGAGCCGGCTCGGTTGACCATCGCCTCGATCCCGTTCGTCTCGAAGGCGAGCGCGAGACCGGCCTGAAGATCTTCCGCCATCGTCTCGAGCGCCGCATACGGATCTTCGCGATCGATCAACTCGAGGGCGGCCAGTCCGGCTGCTACCGCGACCGGGTTCCCGCTGAGGGTCCCGGCCTGATAGACGGGTCCGACCGGCGCGAGCTGCTCCATCAGGTCGCGCCGCCCGCCGAAGGCTGCGCACGGGAACCCGCCGCCCATCACCTTGCCGAGGACGGTGAGGTCGGGCGTGATGCCGTAGCGATCCTGTGCGCCGCCGCGCGCGATCCGGAACCCGGTGATCACCTCGTCGAAGATCAGTAGCGCGCCGTGCTCTTCGCACAAGAGACGAAGACCCTCGAGGTACCCCTCGCCGGGCGGCACGACTCCCATGTTCGCGGGGACCGGCTCGACGATGAGCGCGGCGACCGTTCCTTCGTTGGCCTCGAAGAGCGACGCGATCTCGTCGAGGTCGTTGAAGGGCGCGATCACCGTGTCGTGCGCGGCGCCGGCGGTGACGCCGGGCGTGCTCGGGATCGAGAAGGTCGCGAGCCCACTGCCGGCGCCGCGTGCGAGCAGCGCGTCGGAGTGTCCGTGGTAGCAGCCCTCGAGCTTGATGAGGGTGTCCTTGCCGGTCGCGCCACGGGCCAGGCGGATCGCAGACATCGCGGCCTCGGTTCCCGAGGAGACGAGCCGCACCTGATCGATCGAGGGGATCATCGAGGCGATCCGCTCCGCCAGCTGCACCTCTGCTTCGGTGGGGACGCCGAATGAAGTTCCTCGCCCGGCGGCCTCGACCGCGGCACCCACGATCTCCTTCCGCGCGTGTCCGAACAGCAAGGCTCCCCAGGACTGGCAGAGGTCGACGTAGCGAGTTCCATCGGCATCCTCGAGATAGGCACCGTCGCCTCGGACCGCGAAGCGGGGTGTGCCGCTGACGGCTCCGAACGCACGGACCGGCGAGTTCACGCCGCCGGGGATCGTTCCTTTCGCTCGCTCGAAGAGTTCCTCGGACCGGCCCACGGCCCGTCAGTCTATGAGCGCCTCCGGACGGGCCGCCTGTGGTTGGATGCAGGCCGTGACCGTGGGACCCGATGACGTCCGCGACGCCGCCGAACGGATCGCCGGTCGGGTTCGCCGAACGCCGGTCCTGGAGCTCGGGGAGATGCACAGCGCCTCGGTGGTCGCGAAGCTCGAGCTCCTGCAGCACACCGGGTCGTTCAAGCCTCGCGGCGCGTTCAACAAGCTGCTGTCGAGCGACGTGCCGCCCGCCGGAGTGATCGCCGCGTCGGGCGGGAACTTCGGCTCGGCCGTGGCCTACGCGGCGAGGGAGACCGGCGTGGCGGCGGAGATCTTCGTGCCGGCGACGTCGCCGGAGACGAAGGTGTCTCGCGTGCGCGCACACGGCGCGCACGTGACCGTCGTGGACGGGTACTACGCCGAAGCGCAGGCAGCGCTCGGCGCGCGGCAGGAGGAGACCGGGGCACTGCTGATGCATCCCTTCGACCAGCCGGAGGTGATCGCGGGCCAGGGGACGATCGGGATCGAGCTCGACGAACAGGTGCCGAACGTCGACACGGTGCTGGTCGCGGTCGGCGGCGGCGGACTGATCGCCGGGATCGCGGCCTGGTTCCGAGGGCGGGTCCGCGTGATCGGCGTCGAACCGGTGACCTGCGCGACGATGACCGCGGCTTTGGAGGCGGGCGGTCCGGTCGTCGCCGAGGTCGGCGGCGTCGCGGCCGATTCACTCGGCTCGGCCCGGGTGGGCGACCACACGTTCCCGCTCGTCCGCGATCACGTGGTTGGCGTCGTCCTCGTCGCGGACGACGCGATCCGGGAGGCGCAACGCGCGTACTGGGACGAGTGCCGGTTGATCGTGGAGCCGGGAGGTGCCGCGGCTTTCGGCGCGCTCCGCTCGGGCGCGTACGTGCCCAACGTAGGAGAACGGGTGTGCGTCCTCGCCTCGGGTGCGAACTGCGACCCGGCGACGGTCACGGGCTGACGGGCCGGGTCGCCGTTCGCCGTCGCCACGACCGCGCGGCGAGAGACACCCCGACGATCCCGATCGCGGCCGCCGCGATCGGGACGATCGGGGCGTCCCCGCCCACCTCGATCCGGATCACGCTCGGGAACTCCCCGCCCTGGCGAGATTCCCAGGTACGCCACAGGGGCAGGACGTCGTAGGCGCCGGGTTCGTCGATCGTGATGTGGCCCCGGTCGACCCCGTTCGAGGTCGTATGGCCGGCCACGGGGATCCAATCGCTCCGGTCGAGCTCACCTTCGGTATCCAAGGGATGCACCCACACCATGTGGTCCCCCGAGCCGAAGCATGACGAAGAGAGCTCCGAGTGGGCAGCGTCGTCGTAGCACGTCATCGTGAACGTGATCCGCTCCCCCACGTCAGGGCGGAGCGGTGCGACCTCGAGACCGAAGTAGGACAGCTTCGCGCTGGCGAGCGCGGGCGCCAGGAAGGGCACCAGCAACATCACCGTCAAGACGATCCTGCGCATGTCCCCGGATACACCGCGGCGGCGCACGTGGTTCCGTCAGTCAGGCTTGGCTTCGAGCAGTCCCGCGAGCTTCGTCGTCGTGTTCCAGTTCCGGATCGTCATGTTCTTGTAGATGGGGAGCGAGGCGACCCGGTTGAGACGGCTCTGGGTCGCCCGGCTCTCCAGCCTCGACATATAGAGGACCCCGGTGCCCGCCCACATCCGGTCCACGCCCTCCTTCGTCGACACGTCCTTGATCGCGGTCTTCGCGGTCAGGGGCGGCTTGAGGAAGACCACGTTGTAGCGGTACGTCGCCGGCTCGGTACCGAACCCCTTCGGCGCCCGGTCGACGACCGCGCGCATCTGGCTCCGGCTCCGAACGACGACCCTCGCGTCGTAGTGCCCGAACGCCTTCCGGAGGATCCCTTCGATCCTCCGAGTGAGCTCGACCTGACTCGAAAACGGCGCGTCGAACACGACGTTTCCGCTCTGGATGTACGTCGCGACGTTGGCGAAGCTGGCTCCCTCGAAGCACGCCTTCAACGCCGACATCGGGATCGCGTTCTTGCCCCCGACGTTGATCCCGCGGAGCAGCGCGACGTGACGGGCCACCGCGGGGGCCTCAGCCGCGGAGCCAGTCCGCGGCGTCCTTGGCGTGGTACGTGAGGATCAGGTCGGCACCGGCGCGCCGGATCGATGTCAGCAATTCCAGCACCACCCGCCGTTCGTCGAGCCAGCCGTTCGCGGCGGCCGCCTTCACCATCGAATACTCGCCGCTCACGTGGTACGCGGCCATCGGGAAGCGGGTCTCGTCCTTCGCGCGACGGATCACGTCGAGGTACGGAAGCGCCGGCTTCACCATCACGATGTCCGCGCCTTCCTCGATGTCGGTCCGGATCTCACGGAGCGCCTCGTCGGCGTTCGCCGGATCCTGCTGGTAACCCGTCCGGTCGCCGAAGCGAGGCGCGCCCTCCGCGGCCTCGCGGAAGGGGCCGTACAGCGGCGACGCGAACTTCGCCGCGTACGCGAGGATGCCGACGTCCTGGTGCCCGCCCTCGTCCAGCGCGGTACGGATCGCGGCGACCTGTCCGTCCATCATCCCGCTCGGCCCGACGAGATGGGCTCCCGCCTCGGCCTGCGCGATCGAGATCCGCTGGTAGAGCTCGACCGTCGCGTCGTTCTCCACTTCCCCTCGGTCGTTCAACACCCCGCAGTGCCCGTGATCCGTGTATTCGTCCAGGCAGAGGTCGCCGATCACGACCGCCTCGTCGCCGAACTCCTCGCGCAGCGCGTGGATCGCCTGCTGACCGATCCCATCCGGGTTCCACGCCTCCGAGCCCTCAGGGTCCTTGCGCGCCGGAACGGCGAACAGGATGAACGCCCGAACGCCACGTTCCGCGATCTCGACTGCCTCCTTCCGCAGCGATTCGAGTGTGTGCTGGAACTGCCCGGGCATCGAGGCGATCGGGACCGCGTCGCCGATCCCCTGCTTCACGAACAGAGGCGCGATCAGGTCGCCGGGTCGCACGTCGGTCTCGCGGATCAGCGAGCGGAGCGCCGCCGTGCGCCGCAAGCGACGCGGGCGCGAATGCGGGAAGCTCATATGCCCAGCGTACCTCGACGACGACCGCGAAAGGATGCCGGATGGAGCCCAAGAAGCGGTGGGACGGCTACGTGTCGTTCTCCTACCTGGAGCCGGGCGTCGACTACAAGGAGTTCGAGCTCTCACCCCAGCTCGGTCGCGTACCACCGTTCGTCTACCCCCTCTCCGGCGCGGACGACGAACGCGCCGGTCGGCTGCTGCGTGAGTGCGTGTGCATCTCGCTGCACGACCATTGCGGCATCACGCCGGTGGACATGACGCAGAACGACGAGTACATCCGCGAGGGGCGCGAGTGGTACGGCTACGAGGGGCTCGCGGCGTCAGGGCTCGATGCGGTCTTCGAGAACTTCCTCGACGGCACGGCGACGATCACGTCGAAGGCGGGCTGGAAATGGACCGACGCGATCCACGACCTCGGGATGCACCTCGCCGACGTCGCGCACCAGTCGATGGTGTTCGTGGGGGGCACGGTCGATGACATCGAGGAGGCTCACCGGAGCGGCCGGATCACGATGGTGCCGTGCACGGAGGGCGCCGCGATGATCGAGAACGAGCTCGACCGTCTCGACGTGCTCTTCGGGCTCGGGGTGCGGATGTGCGGGATCGCGTACAGCGAGTCCAACCAGCTCGGCGGCGGCGTGAAGGATCCGGGGGACGGAGGGTTGACGCGTCTCGGGATCGACGCGGTCCGTCGGATGAACCGGCTGGGGATGGCGATCGACCTCTCCCACGCCGGGGACGAGACCGCACGGCAGGCGTGCGAGGTGAGCGAGCGGCCGGTGTTCCTGTCGCACTCGGGATCGCGGTCGCTGTTCTCGGAACGCAAGCTGAAGGACGATGACGTGCTGAAGGCGGTGGCGGAGACGGGCGGCCTGATCGGGATCGAGGCGTCGCCGCACACAACGATCTCTCCGACGCATCCGCGGCACTCGCTCGAGTCGGTGATGGATCACTTCGAGCACTGCGTCGACGTGATGGGGATCGACCACGTCGGGTTCGGACCCGACACGTTCTTCGGCGACCACGTCGGGCTGCACGTGCAGTACGCCGGCAACCTCGACACCGGTGAGGTCGGCGAGTTCGAGCCCGTTGAGTACGTCGAGGGACTCGAGAACCCATCCGAGTTCCCGAACGTGATCCGTTGGCTCGTCGCGCACGGCTATCCGGACGAGCAGATCGCCAAGGTCGTGGGCGGGAACGCGCTGCGGGCGCTCCGGGACGTCTGGGTCTAACGGGGGAGTGCTCGTTCGAGGGCGGCGACGAGGCCCTCGATCGTGTGCGGCTTCGCGACGGCCGCCGGCCGGAGGCCCGCGGCGCGAGCGGCGGCTGCCGTGACCGGGCCGATGCACACCATCTTCGGCGGCCCGCCACTCGGACCACGGATCACCCCATCGCCGCGCGCGCCGACGAAGCCGCGAACGGTCGAGGCGCTCGTGAACGTCACCGCGTCCACCTCGCGGCCGCGGAGCGCATCTCGCGCCTTCCGCGGGAGAGACGAGGCGAAGATCGTCCGGTAGGCGTCGACCCGGACGGGCTCCCAGCCCTTCCGGGCCAGCGCGTCCTCCAATCCCTCCGGCGCGATGTCGGCGCGGGCACAGAGCACGCGGCCCGAGCCGCGAGGGAACGCGCGCGCGAGGGCCGCGGTCGTGAACGTCGCCGGCTGCAGGTCCGGGGACCGACGAGCCCAGCGGCGGAACGCCGCCGCCGTCCCCTCACCGATCACCGCGACCTCGGCGCGGACGTCGCGTGGAGACGGCAGTCGCTCGCGAAACACGTCCACGGTCGCGGCACTGGTGAGCGTGATCCAGTCGAACCGCGCGGCGGCGAGCTCCTTCAACGCCGCCGTGAGGGCCGCGGAGCGCGCGGGCACCAGCCGGATCGTCGGGGCGAGGAGGACGCGCGCTCCGCGGCGCTCGAGCTCGCGTACCAGCGGCGCGGCCTGATCCACCGGGCGCGTGACGAGGATCGTCCGCCCGGCGAAAGTTCGCTTCACCCCCGCAGCTCCCCCAGGATCCGATCCGCGCCATCGGCGCGCAGCCGCTGTGCGAGCATGGATGCGGCGGCGCCGGGGTCGGAGCTCTCGGACGCGGTCCGAACGATCTTCGCCCCGTCGGGTGTGGCGACGAGGGCCACCATCCTGATCCGGTCGCCTTTCGTTGCCGCGAGCGCCCCGAGCGGAAGATCACAGCCGCCGCCCAGGAGCTGCACGAGGGTCCGTTCGGCCTCGAATGCCCGCCGCGACGCGAGATGGTCAAGGACGGAGATGACCGCTCGAGTGGTCCGGTCTTCCTCCCGGACCTGCACGGCCAGGCATCCCTGCCCCGGTGCCGGCACCATCTCGTCCACGCGCAGCCGGCGGGCGTGCGGCGGATCGAGGCCGAGCCGTGCGAGCCCGGCCGCGGCGAGCACGAGCCCGTCCACCTCGCCCTCGGCCAGCTTCCGGAGCCTCGTGTCCACGTTCCCCCGGATCTCGGTCACGCCCATCCCCGGGAAGCCGGCGAGGAGCTGTGCACGACGACGGACGCTTGACGTCCCGACCACCATCCCCGGCTGGAGCTTCTCGTCGCGACCGATCAAGACGTCGAGGGGATCTGCTCGCTTGGGAACCGCGGCGATCGCGATCCCCTCGTCGTCTTCGGCGGGCAGATCCTTCGCGGAATGCACGGCGAGGTCGACCTCGCCGGTGCGGAGCGCCTCGACGATCCGATCGACCCAGAGGCCCTTCATGCCCGAAGGTGACTCCGCCGACGTCACGCCGTCGTCGCCCGACGTCGACATCGGGACGATCTCCGAGCGGAAGGCGTTCGCGGACAGCAGCGCGGCGATCTCCTCGGCCTGCGCGAGCGCGAGAGCCGAACGCCGCGTCGCGATGCGGAGGGTGGTCACTCCTCGTCGAGGAGGGAAGGGTCGAGGCCGAGGAGCTCGGCCAGCAGCTTCGCGTGGGTCCGCCCGGAGCCGGGCTCCGACCGCTCCTTCAGCGCCACGATGGGATCGTGCAGGAGCTTCGCGACGATCCCGCGCGTGAGCGCCTCCACGGCGGCCCGCTCGTCGGCGGTGAGGTCGGCGAGCCGGCCCGCGTGGCGCGCCAGCTCGCCCTGCAGCACCGCGTCGCCGCGGCGACGGATCGCCCGGATCAGAGGAGCCAGCTCGTCGCCGCGGCGACGCACGACGAACCGACGGACCTCCTCGGCCACGATCTCGCGACCCTGCGCAAGCGCGTCGTGTTCCACCGCCGAACCATGAGATCGCAGCGCATCCACGTCGATGACCGTCACACCGGCGAGGAAGCGGGCCCCCGGATCCACGTCGCGCGGCACGGCCAGGTCGAGGAGGACGAGCGGCGAGGCCGGCGCGGGCCGTGCCGCGCGAACCACCTCGGCAGGCACCACCACTCCCGTCGCGCCGGTCGCGGAGACGACGAGGTCGGCCTCGCGGAGCGCCGACAGGAGGTCGTCCATATCGCCGAAAGCCGAACCCGTTCGTTCGGCCAGCGCCCGGACGTGCGGGGTTGAGCGATTCAGGATCCTTATGCGGCCGACCCCTCGTTGCCGGAGATGCTTCACCGCGAGCGCGGCCATGGCGCCCGCTCCGACCACCACGACCGGTCGACCGGCGAGGCTCCCTAGCACCTCCTCCGCGAGCGAGGCGCCCCGTCCGACGAACGCGTCGGGCGCCGCCCCGAGCGACGTCTCCTGACGGACCCGTCGCCCGGCCCTCGTTGCTGCGTGGAACAAGCCGGTGAGACGGGAGCCGGCCATCGCTTCGCCTTCGGCGAAGCGAATCGCCTCGCGCACCTGCGACTGGATCTGCGTCTCGCCGAGCACCATGGAGTCCAAGCCACCGGCGACGGAGAACAGATGCTCGACCGCGTCTCGCTCCCAATGGGCGTACAGGCTCTCCGCGAGGTCCGCTTCGGCGACGCCCTTCGTCTCGATCAGCAACCGCTTCAGCGCCAGGAACCCCGCGTGATAGCTCGGGACCGATCCGTACACCTCCACCCGATTGCAGGTCGAGAGCACCACGGCTTCATCGATCCCGCCCAGATCTCGCGCGCGGCGATACCCCTTGATCAGGTCGTCCTCGGCGAACGCGAGCGACTCCAGGAGGTCGATCGGAGCGTGTCGGAAGGAGATGCCGAGGGCGAGGACGGCCATGACCGGGGAATCCTACCCAGCCGGGTTCGACCTCGACGGGCGAGAAGTGGACCCGAGCGCCTGCGGTGACGACCTCGGGCGTTTCGGCCGGGCACCGCAGACGGGTCCTCTACACTCGTCGACGGAGACGTGGCTGAGTGGCCGAAAGCAGCCGCCTGCTAAGCGGTTAGGGGGGTAATACTCCCTCGGAGGTTCGAATCCTCCCGTCTCCGCCAATGTGATGTCTCGCGACATCGTGCCGACATGTCTCGCGACATCCTTCCACCTCACGATCGCCCGTGGGGCTGGTAGTCCCGCGTCGGATCGAGGGTCAGGTCTCGGAGCAGCTCCCCGTCTTCGGTCAGGACCCGCACGTG
>DATKDI010000054.1:0-27984 GCA_035512775.1 Actinomycetota bacterium
CGCCCCGCCCTGATCTGGATGGATCGCCGGGCCGAAGCGCAGGCGGCGGCCCTCGCCGAGCGGATCTCGCCCCGTGACTTCTATCGCGCGACCGGGGCGAACCTCGACTCGTCCCACGCCGTGTTCAAAGCGCTCTGGGTCCGCGACGAAGAGCCCGACGTCTGGAGCGAGGCGTCGTCGCTCATGTCGCCGGGCTCCTATGTGCTCAGACATGTGACGGGTGTCGTGGCGGTGGATCCGTCCAACGCCTCCTCGCTCGCTCTGCTCGACCCTCGGACGAAGACGTGGTCCGCCGAGGCGTTGGACGCGACCGGGATCGACCAGACGATGCTCCCCGAGCTGGGCGACGCCACGCAGGGGGTCGGGAGCGTCACCGCAGGATTCGCGGACGCGAGCGGACTCTCTCCGGGCACCGTCGTCGCCGTCGGCTGCGGCGACGAGATGGCGGCCACGCTCGGCGCGGGAGTGTTCGAGCCCGGCGAGGTGTGCGACGTTGTGGGAACGGCGGAGCCGGTGTGCGCGGCGAGCGCAGAGCCGCGGGAGGACCCGACGATGCTCGTCGAGTGTCACCCGCACGCCGACCCCGACGCCTGGCTGCTGGAGAACCCCGGGTTCGTGTCCGGAGGCAACCTGCGCTGGTGGCGAGATCAGTTCGCCCACGAGGAACGGCGGAACGAGGAGAAGGGGTTGGGCGACGCCTACGACCAGCTGAGCGAGGAGGCATCTCGCATCCCCGCAGGGAGCGACGGCCTCGTCTTCCTCCCCGCGATGCAGGGGGCCATGGCCCCCGAGTGGAACGGCGCGGCGCGCGGCGTCTTCTATGGCCTCACGCTCGCCCACACGAGGGACCACATGACGAGAGCGATCCTCGAGGGCAGCGCCTTCGCGCTCCGCGACATCCTCGAGGCGATGGAGACCGCGGGGCTCGGCGTCCGCCGGCTGACGATCGTCGGCGGCGGCGCGAAGGGTCCGCTCTGGCGTCAGATCAAGGCGGATGTCACCGGACTCCCGGTCCGTGTCCCCGAGAGCGTGGAGACGACGGCGACCGGAGCGGCGATCCTCGCCGCGGTCGGCTCCGGTGTGCACGCGAGCGTGGCCGAGGCGGTCGATGCGTTCGTTGCCTTCCGGCCCGAGGAGCACGAGCCGGATCCTGCCGCACGCGAGGTCTACGACGAAGCCTACCGGCGCTACCGGGCGCTCTACTTCGCGCTCGTGCCGGTATTCGAGAACGGGCCGTAGTCACCGGCTTCCCGGGGAGCTACGAGCTCTCGAGCTGGTTCTGGATCCGTCGTCGTAGCTCGGTCAGGGGATCGAGCGCCTGACGCAGGACCGACCTGACCCCCTGGGGTGCCTGGGCGATCAGCCCCTCGAGCTCGTTTCCTACCTCATCGAGTCGTTGCTCCGATCGACGCAGGGCCTGGCGCGTCTCGGTGGTGGGGTTCTCGCGGAACTCATCCGAGGCCTCCCGGGCTTCCTCGGCGGCTTCCCGGGCACGGTCCGCAGCTTCACGGATGGGTCCTTCGGCTCGATCGGCAAGATCCTCCAGAGCCTCGCCGGCGTCCTGGAGCGCCTGCTCGGTATCCCCGGCCAGGTCGTTCAGGTCTCCCTCGCTGCACCCCGCGAAGAGCGCGGCGACGACAGTCACCACGACGAGACCCGTCTTCCTCACGGACGAGCCCTTACCCGAGCGCTCGGGGGCTTCACCCCTCAGCCGCGTTCGAAGTACCGGATCAGCTCCCAGTCCGTGACGGTCTGGTTGTCGAAGATGATCTGTTCCTGGCGCGCCATGTTCAGGAGGTGCCCGTACACGAAGTCGCCGAACGCCTCCCGCATCACCTCGGAGCGTTCCATCTCGGCGATCGCCTCGTGCAGCGAGGACGGCACCCGCTCGGCGTCCTTCGACTCGTAGGCGTTGCCCTCGAAGAGTGGTGGAGCTTCGACCTGGTTCTGGATCCCGTGCAGGCCCGCCGCGATGGTCGCCGCGTACCCGAGGTACGGGTTGACGTCTCCGCCCGGCAGCCGCGACTCGACGCGGTTGCCCTGGTGCTCGCCAACCACCCGGAACCCGCACGTCCGGTTGTCGTGGCTCCACAGGATCGCGGTCGGCGCCCATGATCCGAGTTGGTAGCGCTTGTAGGAGTTCACGAACGGCGCGTACATCCACGCCATCTCGCGCGAGGTGGACATCAGGCCACCGAGCATGTGCTTGAAGGTCGGGCTCATGTGGTTCTGGTCGTCGTCGTCCCACATCAGCGATGTGGAGCCGTCTTCGTTCCAGACGCTCGAGTGCATGTGGCACGAGGAGCCCGCCTCGTCCATCGTCCACTTCGCCATGAACGTGATCGCGGCCCCGTTCATCGCGGCGATCTCTTTCGTGCCGTGCTTGTAGAGCGAGTGGTAGTCCGCGGTCGCCAAAGCATCCGCGTAGGTGATGTTGATCTCGTGTTGGCCCCGCCCGAACTCGCCCTTCGAGAACTCGATCGGGATGCCTGCGCCCATCATGCCGTTCCGGATCTGGCGGATCAGCCACTCGTCCTTGGTGGTCGCGAGCATGTGGTAGTCCATGATGTACGGGGACGACGGCTGGATGCCCTGATAGCGCTTGGCCGCGGCCTCCTCGTAGGAGTCTTTGAAGAGATAGAACTCGAGCTCCGATCCCGTCTTGAACGTGTAGCCGGCTGCCTGCGCGCGCTCGACCTGCCTGCGGAGGATCGTGCGGGGCGCCACTTCGACCAGCTCGCTCGTGTGCTCGTCCGCGACGTCGCAGATCACCATCGCCGTCTTCTCGAGCCACGGGACGAGCCGCATCGTCGACATGTCGGGGATCATCTTGAAGTCGCCGTAGCCGGTCTCCCAGCTCGCGTACTCGAAGCCGGGCAGCGGCTCCATCTCCATGTCGATCGCGATCAGGTACAGGCAGGCATGCAAGCCCTCCTCGCCCATCACGTCCTCGAGGAAGAAATGGGGCAGGATCCGCTTCCCGACGAAGCGGCCCTGGAAGTCGGTGAACATGCAAAGGACGGTGTCGATCTCGCCGGCGTCGGCCAGCTCCTCGAGTTGCTTCGCGTCGATCATACCCTGCGGCTTCATCGCACCTCCTCGGAGACGGAGGGGCGGTGGGCGCTCGCCCACCGCCCCGTCTCAGTGATCGCAGGCTACGGCGCCGGGGGCGGTGGCTCGTGGGTCGTTCGCCCCTCCAGGATCGCCTCTTGATCGGCGGCGCTGGTGCTGTAGCTGACTTCCGGAACGCCACGCTCGCCCTGCGTAAGCGCGAACTCCTCCTCAGGCGAGAGCACCAGCCGATTCCGGCCGGCGATCGCGAAGTAGAGGAGACCGAGGATGTAGTACACGGCGACGCCGTACACGCCCGGTCGGTAGTCCTCGTTCAGGAAGATCGACACGAGCGCTACCAACGCGATGACCCCGGCGATCGCCGCTCCCGGGACGCCCCACTTGCTTAGGTAGGGTCGGTCGATGTTCGGGAGTTTCTGTCGAAGCAGGATGAACGACAGGCACTGCAGCGCGTAGGAGATGACCGCTGCGAACACTGCCATGTTCAGCACAGCCGCGACCACCTGTGCGCCCGCGGTGCCCGCCTCTGCGTTGCGGAAGAAGAGCCACACGGTGAGCACGACGAGGTACCCGACGATCGCGCCGGTGAAGAGGGCGATGTGCGGCGTCTTCCGCTCGCCATGCGTTATCGAGAGGAACTTCGGGAAGTACCCGGCACGTGACAGGGAGAACGTGTTGCGGCCGTACGCGTAGATGATCGTGAAGAAGCTCGCCACCAGCCCGATCAGGCCGAACAGGGCCAGGATCTCGGCGGCGAAGCCATCTCCGAACACTCCCTTGAAGCCGTCGAAGAGCGGCGTTCCCGACGCGCCGATCGCCGACGCGCCGCCGCCCACCCCGGAGTTGATGAACAGGGTGAGAACGCTCGCGATCAACAGCGTGTGCATCCCAAGGATGGTGCCCTTCGGGACGTCTCGCCGTGGGTCCATCGACTCCTCCGCCGCGAGCGGCACCTCCTCGATGGCGAGGTAGAACCAGATCGCGAACGGAAGGGCTTTGAAGATGCCGCCGATCCCGAACGGCAGGAACGGACCGCCGCCGCCCGCAAGGGCTTCACCACCTCCGTCCGGGATGTTGAACCAGAGATCCATGTCGAATTCCCCGGAAACGATCGCGGAGACGTAGAAGATCGCCAGCACGCCGAGCGCCAGGATCGTGATCGTCACGGTGAACCGCATCGTCGCCTCGATGCCGATGATGTTGACCCCGACGAAGAGAACGTAGAACAGGAGCCACCAGACCGGCTCACTGTTCCACCAGGGATCACCGGTGATGTCGAAGAAGCTGATCATGAGCTCCTGCATCAACAGGCCGATCGCACCGACCACGACGGCGGGCGTGATCACGTACTCCATGTTCTCGGCGAGCCCGGTGGTGAACCCACCCCACGGACCCATCGCCGAACGAGCGAAGGAGTACGCGCCGCCTGTGTGCGGCAGGGCCGGGGACATCTCCGCGATGCTGTAGCAGAGGCCGTAATACATGACGGCGATAACCGCTGTCGCGATGAGCAGTCCGCCGAACCCGCCGACGTCGAGGCCGAAGTTCCAGCCGTAGAAGTCGCCCGAGATGACCGCGCCGACACCCAGTGCCCAGAGCGACCAGACGCCGGCATGCCGTCGGAGCCCTCGCTTCTCGAAGTAGTCCTCGCCCACTTCGCGGTAGGTGACCGAGCCGAGTTTGCGTTCAGACACGGCTGACAACCTCCCTCCCTCGACCACCCACGCGGTCGATGGCGTTATTCAGCCTCAGCTCGGTCCAGCTGTCAATCTGACGGGTTGCCTCGAGATGATCCTCGCGCGTTCCGGAGGACGGCACCCACCACAGAGGCACCTACGATCCACGCCGCGATCGTGAGCGTGTATCCCCATGTACCCGAGATCGTCGCGAACAGCGCGCCAAGTAGCACCGAGATGGCGAGTGCCACGATCCCGATGCCACGCCTCACGATCGATCGGATCAAGAGGACCGTGAGGATCGAACCGACCAGGGGAGCGAGCGTGTAGGGGCCATCGCCCCCACTCCACGTGTGTCCCGTGGCGAGATCGCTCAGCATCCTGCCGATCATCTGCGACCTCGTTCAATCCTCGGGCGTCACGTACGCGGCAGTGATCCCCCCGTCGACGATCAGCGAGGTTCCCGTCATGTAGCTGGAGTCGTCGCTCGCGAGGAACAGGGCCGCGTTCGCGAGCTCCTCTGCCCGGCCCAGCCGACCCATCGGGATGTGGACGAAACGACGCTGCCGTCGCCGCGGGTCCGAGAGGAGCTCGGCCAACAGCGGAGTGTCGATGGGTCCGGGGCACAAGGCGTTGCAGCGCACGTTCTTCCTCGCGTACTCGACCGCGATCTCACGCGTCATGGCGAGCACCGCGCCTTTCGAGGCGGTGTACGCGGTCTGGGACGTCGCGGCTCCCATCCAGGCGACGAAAGAGGCAACGTTGATGACGGAGCCGCCTCCCGACCCGATCATGGCGGGGATCCCGAACTTGCACCCGTGCGCGACGCCCTTCACGTTGATGGCGAGCGTCTTGTCCCAGATGGACTCATCCGTGGAGTGGACCGAGCCGTCGTCGTCGAGCATCACACCGGCGTTGTTGTAGAGGACCGTGAGGCCTCCGTACGTCTCGACCGCCCTATCGACCATAGCCTTCGCGTCCGACTCACTCGACACGTCGGCGTGCACGTACGTCGCCTGACCTCCGTCGGCGCGGATCTTCTCGGCCACCTGCTCGCCGGCGTCGTCGCCGACGTCGGTCAACACGATCTTCGCTCCCTCCGACGCGAACAGCTGTGATGCGACCATCCCCATGCCGCTCGCACCGCCGGTGATCAGCGCCACCTTGCCGTCAAGTCGCCCCATCGTTCCCTCTCCTCCTCCGGACCCTTCCACACTCTTCCGCACTCCGACCGGATGCTGGCGAGGATAGCCCGTTCAGTAGACTCGAACGGATGCCTGAACTGCCGGACGAGATCAAGGCCCGCCCGAAACGCAAGCCCGGACAAGAGCCCACCGCGTCGCTCACGCTGGAGGCCTACAGCCGGCTGAAGACTGAGCTCGAGGAGCTCATGACCGCCGGACGTGACCGGATGGCGGAGCGACTCAAGGTCGCTCGCGAGCACGGCGACATCCGCGAGAACGCCGAGTACGACGCGGCGAAAGATGCGCAAGGTCTGATGGAGTCCCAGATCCGCCGCTTGAAGGAAGCACTGCGGGATCCGGAGATCATCGAGGCTCCGATCGCCGCCGACAGGATCTTCCCGCATATGCTCGTGACGGTTCGTGCGTTGGATGACGACGACGAGGAGACCTACCTCTTGGCCGAGCACGGCGAGGAGAAGGCGCCCGGCGCTCGCACCGTCACCACGTCCTCCCCGCTGGGGCGGGCGATGATGGGGGCGTCGAAGGATCAAGAGATCCTGGTGAAAGCCCCAGGCGGAAGCTTCAAGTACGTCGTGGTCGGATTCGAACCGTTCATGGGTTGATGAGCGAGAACTGATGGGTCGGCGCGCGGCCACCGGGCATCGGTCGAGACCGCACGTCGAGCGCGAGGCTCCGAAGGTCCGCGATCTCCCGAAACCTCGGAAGAATCGGTCGGCCGCCGGTGGCGCGATCCGATGGATGTTCCAGTGGCCGTACCGCGCGATCCTCGCGTTCCTGATCTGGGTGAGGGTGCGGCCATGGCATCTCACGCTCCTCGCCCTCGTCCTCAACGTCGTGACCGGAGCGCTGATCATCGCCGGCGAGTGGTTCGCCGCCGGCTGGTGCCTGCTCGCGGCCGGACTCTGCGACGTATTCGACGGGTCCGTCGCGCGACATCACGGACAGCAGAAGCGGTCCGGCGCCTTCATGGACTCCGTGCTCGATCGTGTCTCGGACGCGATCTTGTTCTCCTGCTTGTTCTGGGCGCTCGCCGACGACGGAAGGCGCCTCGACGCGGCGCTCGCGCTCTTCACGCTCGTGGTCAGCCTCTCGGTGAGTCACATCCGGGCGGAGGCCGAGGCCGTCGGCGTGCAGCTCACCGAGGGGTTCTTCCAACGACTCGAGAGGTTCCTGGCCCTGATGATCGGCTTGCTCATCCCGGGGGCGATGACTCCGGTCTTGCTGATCCTCGCGACGCTCGGAGCCGTGACGGCGCTGCAGCGCGGGTGGTCCGCGCTTGTACGGGCGTAGATGGTGGACTTCGTCCGGGTCGGGTCGATCGCAGAGATCCCCGAAGGAGAGGTTCGTGCGTTCGACCTGCCCACGGGGCGCGTGGCGGTCGTGCACGTGGAGGCCCGGTTGTTCGCTTTCGCGGACGAGTGCACGCACGCCGGCTGCGCGCTCTCCGAGGGAGAGGTCGACGATCGTGGGACCACGGTCGAGTGCCCGTGTCACGGCAGCGTCTTCGACATCGAGACGGGTGAGCCGCTGGAAGGACCCGCCCGGGATCCCGTCGCCGTCCACCAGGCGCGCCTGGTGGACGGCTGGGTCGAGGTCGGGGAGCAGCCGGTCCGCTAGGACTGGCTGCTGCGAACCGGCCGTCGGCCGGCTCTCGAGAGTTGGCTCCGGAGCCCCGCGCCGGGGTAGGCTCGCCCTCTTCCGGCGAACGAGGAGGCTTCCCCGATGACCGACGCGCCCACCCGGTTCGATCTGTCGCAGGACCAGCTGCCCACGGCATGGCTGAACATCATGCCGTCGATCGCGCAGGCCGGGATGCAGCCGCTGCCGCCGCTGCATCCTGGCACTCACGAGCCGGTCACGCCGGATCTCTTCGCGCCCTTGTTCCCCGAGGCCCTGATCCTCCAGGAGGTCTCGACCGACCCGTGGATCGACATCCCCGGCGGGGTGCTCGACGTCTACCGCCTCTGGAGGCCATCCCCGTTGCATCGCGCCGTGCGGCTCGAGAAGGCGCTCCAAACGACCGCACGCATCTACTTCAAGTACGAAGGGGTCTCACCCGCGGGCAGCCACAAGCCGAATACCGCGATCGCCCAGGCGTACTACAACAAGGAGGCGGGCACGAAGCGGCTCGCCACCGAGACCGGCGCCGGTCAATGGGGGTCGGCTCTGGCGATGGCGGCCAAGTTCTTCGGCATCGACTGCCAGGTCTTCATGGTGAAGGCCTCGTACGAGCAAAAGCCCTACCGCCGGATCTTCATGGAGACGTTCGGCGCCGAGGTGGTGCCCTCCCCGTCACCGACCACGCAGGTCGGCAAGGCGATCCTCGAGGCGGATCCTGAGTCGACCGGTTCGCTCGGCATCGCGATCGGCGAGGCGATCGAGGTGGCCGCGACCTCCGGCGGAGCGATCAAGTACGCGATCGGCTCGGTGCTGAACCACGTCCTGCTCCACCAGACGGTGATCGGGCTCGAGGCGAAGGCGCAGATGGAGATCGCGGGCGATCGGCCGGACGTCGTGATCGGATGCGTGGGGGGCGGATCCAATTATGCCGGCCTGGCCTACCCGTTCATGGCAGATCGCCTGTCGGCGACCACGCCAAACATCCGGTTCCTCGCCACCGAGCCCGCCGCCTGCCCGACGCTGACCAAGGGCCGCTTCGTATATGACTTCGGCGACACCGGTCAGATGACGCCGTTGTTGCCGATGTACACGCTCGGTCACACGTTCGTGCCCGCGCCCGTGCACGCGGGAGGCCTCCGCTACCACGGGGACGCCCCGTCGCTCTCCTTGTTGGTCAAGCACGGCCACATGGAGGCGCAGGCCTACTCGCAGAACGCCGTGTTCGACGCAGCGGTGCAGTTCGCCCACACGGAAGGGATCGTGCCCGCTCCCGAGTCGGCCCACGCCGTTCGGGGAGCGATCGACGAGGCGATCGCCGCGCGCGACGCGGGAGAAGAGCGCGTGATCCTCTTCGGTCTGTCGGGCCACGGAGCGTTCGACATGCAGGCGTACGACGACTACCTGAACGGTCGGCTCCCCGAGGTGGAGTACCGACAGGAGGATGTCGTGGCATCGATGGCGCAGGTGCCCGACGTGCCGATCCCCGGGGACGGCGGCGCCTCTTAGAGCGCGACGTCGAAGGTTCTCGGCGAGAGACCGAACTCCTCGACCGCGAGCTTCGCGATCTCTCGTGCGAGGATCGTGTAGCCGATCGCGTTGAAATGCAGACCGTCGCCCTCCCGGATGAGGATCACCTGCCTGCCCTCCCGGAAGTACGCCGTGTATCCGCCTCGGGGTTCCCGGAATCGCTCCCACGAATCGAAGTACGCAGCGTCGTGCGTGATGCTCGCGGCGAACTCGAAGATGTCGTTCTGCCGCCTGGAGTGATCTCGGAGGCTGCGGTTGGCGGAGATGGGAAGTCCGGCCCACACGACCTTCGCTCCGTCTGAGGTGGCGATCTTCATCATCTTGAGCACTCGACCCCGGTAGCCGGCCGGCCACTGCGGCGTGCCGATCTGCGCCACGCGTTCGCCGCGGACCGACTGCAGCGATTGATGGTCGTTCTCCCCCAGCATCACGATCACGAGGTCTGGGTCGAAGCTGTTCACGATCTTGCTCATCGTGAACGGCCAATTGAAGTAGTCGTACCTCGCGAGGCCGGTGGAGATCCGGCCTTGGCGCGAGACCTCGACGAGCCGTGGCCGGAAGACACGTTCGGCGAAGTAGCCGAGACCGGCGGCGAGGGAGTCTCCGACGATCACGACGCGGAGCTTGCTGCTCGGCGAGGGCGCTCGGATCGAATCCGCCTCGGCCGTGGCGCCGTCCTCGTCCCCGTTCCGGTCGCCGGGATCCTCGTCCGACTCGTCGGGCGTGACCGGGATGTCGTCGGGGGGCGGGACGAACGCACCCCCGGGCTTGGCCGGATCCCTCCCCACGGCGCGCTCGATGGTGTTCGCCAATCCGCTGATCCCGATCCAGTCGCTCACGGCGGCGAGGGGGGCGAGGACGGCGAGGGAAACCGTGCGCCGGACGCCCAGCGGCGACGCCTCGGCAGCTCGCTTCATCGTCGGCGCGTACAGCACCGTCCAGACGAGGAGGGTCACGAGGATGACGACAAGGACGCGGCCGGCGGGCATCAGGCGGCGCCCGTAGAGCACCCTCGCGGGGCTCGTCGCCTGCTCGTCCTCCTGGGCTCGTCGCTGGCTCATCCCGCTGTGCCTATCAGAACTGGAAGTAGATGAACGGGGTCACCCCGGTCGGGCCCAGGATCACGATCACCAGGAGGATGATCGCGAGCACGATCCCGAGCGGGACGGGCTTGAGCCGTGACAGTCCGGATCGCAGCCAGAGACCCACGCCGCGGGGAAGGTACTGCAGGGAGAGCATCCCCGCGATGGTGAGGACGACGAGCGGCGTCACGAACTCGCTCGGCGTCGCCCACCCGACGACGAGTCGCCCCAGCAGGGAGAGCGCGGTGTCCACCGAGTCCGCGCGGAAGAAGACCCATCCGATGCAGACCAGCGCGAACGTGGCCGCACGTTGGCGCAGGACGTCCAGCCGGCCGATCTCCTCTTCCGTCCCGCCGGGTCGCGCGCGCCGCTGGTGCGCCGCGAGCAGCGTGCCGTGGTACGCGCCCCAGATCACGAAGGTCCACGCGGCGCCGTGCCACAAGCCTCCCAGCGTCATCGTGATCAGGACGTTCACGTAGGTGCGGCGCTCACCCTTCCGGTTCCCGCCGAGGGGGATGTAGAGGTAGTCGCGGAGCCAGCGAGAAAGCGTCATGTGCCAGCGACGCCAGAAGTCTTGGATCGAGCGCGCCGCGTACGGCCGATCGAAGTTCCTCGGGAACTGGTACCCCAGCATCTTCGCGACGCCGATCGCGATGTCGGTATACCCGCTGAAGTCCGCGTAGATCACGATCGCGTAGCCGAGGATCCCGAAGAAAGCGTCGGGGGCGCTGCGTCGCGCCGGATCGCCGAACACCGGGTCCACGATCTGGGCTGCGAGGTAGCTCGAGACCACCACCTTCTTGAAGAGACCGCCGAAGATCAGCCACGCGGCACCCGCGACGTCGACGTGCCGCTCGTCCCGTCGCTCCTGCAGCTGTGGGATCAGCTCGTTCGGGCGAACGATCGGGCCGGCGACGAGGTGCGGGAAGAAGGAGAGATACAGGAACGTGTCGGTCCAGCTCGCCACCTCGAAGTCGCCTCGAAACACGTCGACCACGTAGGCGATCGCCATGAACGTGAAGAACGAGATCCCTACAGGCAGGACCACCTGGATCAACGGGACCGACGACTCGATGCCCAGCGAGGCGAGCGTGTTCGTCACGTTCACCGCGAGGAACCCGTAGTACTTGAAGAAGGCGAGAGGCAACAGGAGGAGCGTGACCGCGATGCCGTTGACCACGAGCCTCGCGCGCGGCGAGCGGGTTCGTGCGACGGCGATCGCTCCCAGCTGGGCCAGGGCGCTGATGCCGACCAGCAGCAGGACGAACCGCCAGTCCCACCACGAGTAGAAGACGTAGCTCGCCCCGATCATGAACCACTTCCACGTCTGGGACAGGTGGTTCAGGAGCCAATGCCCGGTGAAGACGAGGACGAAGAAGATCGCGAAGTCCACCGTGGGGAAGAGCATCGGATTCGGATGCTAGCCGAGGTCAAAGACGGATCTCAGCGGGGTCGGTCGGTGTTGCTGCGTCAACCCGATCGACGATCGGGGACGACGTGACCGGACCGCCTTTCGGGGGCGTTCGTAGGCTCCTTCGAACCGGAGAGGGCCCCGATGTACACGCCGGCGAGGACGAGCGGCGCCCCGAGCAGGAGCGAGAGCGTCACCTCTTCGTTCAGGAGGACCGCGCCGCCGATGACGGAGACGATCGGGAACAGGACGAACTGGTAGCTGGCACCGGTGGCGGTCCATCGCTGGATCACGTACACGATGAGCATGAACAGGAACGGAGAGGCGATCGCCAGGTAGACGACCGCCCCCCAGACGCTCGGGCTCTGCGGCGCCCTCCAGGATTCGCCCGCGATCGACGAAAGGACGAGCAGGAGCACCGCCCCCACCGACATCCCGATCGCGTTCGTCACGACGGGATGCGCGGAAACGAGCAGCTTCAGGACGATGCCGGACTCAGCGGCCGCCGCCGCCGCGACGACGACCGCAAGCACCGAGACCAGCGAGACGTCGCCGGCGAGGGCACCGGAGGACATCACCGCGATCCCCGCGAGCGCGACCACGGCCCCGAGCACGCCGCGGAGCCGCAGCCGTTCCAGCCGGTGCCCCGCAGCGAGCAGAACGGTCAGCAACGGAACGGCAGCCATGATCGTGCCGCCGAGGCCCGCCGGAACCTCCTGCGACCCCCAATAGAAGAACGCGTAGGCGAGGAGGAAGCTGAGGATCCCGTAGGCGAACGCTCCACCGAGCGCGCGACTTCTCGGAAGCGGATGGCGACCGGCGACGACGAGGGCCCACAGGATCAGCGATGCCCCCAGGAACCGGATCCCCGCTCCCCAGAACGGATCCAGTTCACGGTTGCTGAACCGAACGGCCACGATGTTCGAGCCGGCGAGCAACACGACCCCCGCGAACGCGAGGAGGATCTTCCGATCGATCACGCCGCCTCTCATCGGCGGATGATAGGTCTCAGCTCCGAGGCGGAGGTAGCCTGTGGCCCCACCGAGCATGGAGGGACCCATGTCACGCGATATCGACTGGCACGTGTTCGATAAGGCCGCCGACGTCACCGCTTCCGCCGTCCGCGGCGCGATGGGTTCGCAGGGAAGCCAGCCCGCTTCCTACGTAGGTGAGGTGTTCCGAGAGATCTACTCGGCCTTGCAAGAAGCGACGGACGAGATGCCCTCGAAGGATTCGAACACCGGGTTCTGACCGCGTGGGTGTGGCGCAGCTCCGATCCGCGATTCTCGAGTGGTATCAGCCCCGGCGACACGCGTACGCGTGGCGCCGCGGCCAACGGAGCGCGTACCGGACGTTGGTCTCGGAGGTGATGCTCCAGCAGACCCAGGCCGCCCGGGTGGAGCCGATCTTCGAGGCGTTCGTCGGGCGGTACCCTGACGTCGGCGCGCTCGCCGAGGCCTCGCGCGCCGACGTCCTCCGCTCCTGGGCGGGCCTCGGCTACAACCGCCGCGGCGTCGCTCTCCACGAGGCCGCCCGCGCGATCGCCCGCGATCACGGAGGCCGGGTGCCGAAGGCCCCGGACGCACTCCGACGGCTGCCTGGTGTCGGTCCGTACACCGCCGCCGCCGTCGCATCGATCGGCTACGGCGAGCCTGCGGCGGCGGTCGACACCAACGTCCGGAGGGTCTGCGCGCGCGCGATCCACGGAGCGGAGCCGGACGAGGTCTCCGGCGAGCGGCTCGCGCGGGATGCGCAGGACTGGCTCGATCCTTCGGCGCCGGGCGACTGGAACCAGGCGTTGATGGACCTCGGCCGCGTCTTCTGCCGGCCGGCGCCCCGGTGCGATGCATGCCCGCTCGCGGCCCACTGTCGCTTCCGGGCCGACGGCCGGACGGGCAGGCCGTCCGGTCGTCGGCAGTCTCCCTTCGAAGGGAGCGCTCGCCAGGTCCGAGGTGCCGTGGTGGACGTCCTCCGCTCGCTCCGCTCGGCGAGCGCCGAGACGCTCGCCGACCGGACCGGTCACCAACTCCGCGCGATCGCCGCGGCCACAGAGTCTCTCGAGCACGATCGGATCCTCGAGAGGACCCGCTCGGGCCGGTACCGGCTGGCCGTTCGTTGACGTCCCCGTAAGTAGCTGCTTACATCATGGGCCATGGAGGCTGCCCTGAAGGCGATCGCCGAACCTCGGCGACGGCAGATCCTCCGCCTCGTGTGGGACGCGGAGCGCTCGGCGGGCGACATCGCGTCCCATTTCGAGGTCAGCAGACCCGCGATCTCGCAACACCTCACCGTTCTGCGGACGGCCGGGCTCGTGAACGAGCGACGGGACGGCGCGCGTCGTCTCTACCGAGCGAACCAACAGGCGCTCGCCGAGCTGGAGGCGTCGTTGCAAGCGTTCTGGAGCGGGAGCCTGGCGACCTTGAAGGAAGAAGTGGAAGCCGAGGAAGGGAGTCGACGTGGCCGCAGGCGCGATCACCGTCAACAGTGAGATCCGGATCGAAGCGCCTCCCGAGGCGGTGTTCCCGTTCCTCACTGACCCGCAGAAGATCGTCAAGTGGAAAGGGGTGGACGCCACGGTCGAGGCCGCGCCCGGCGGGGTGTATCGAGTGAACGTGACTGGCAGGAACCACGCGGTCGGGGAGTTCGTCGAGGTCGACCCGCCCCGCCGCGTCGTGTTCACGTGGGGGTGGGAGGGCGACGACCAACTTCCACCCGGGACGTCAACCGTCACGATCGAGTTGATCCCCGACGGCGATGCAACGATCGTCCAGCTGACGCACTCGGGGTTGCCCGAGGGCGCCGACGCGGCGCAGCTCGCAGGGTGGGAGCACTTCCTTCCGCGTCTCGCGAAGGTGGCGAGCGGCGGTGATCCCGGACCCGACCCATGGGTGCAGCCCGCCGAGGAAGGGACGTAGGCGGCGCGCGTCTCGCTTGACCGAGGGCATCCTCAGCTGTTAGCTTCTCTCGTGTGTTGAGAACGATTCTCATTCTCGAACTCGCGACGATGACGGCCGCCACGTTGCAAGCATGCGGCGCCCGCGTGGACGACGACCCCGGCGGTCGCGTCTCCGTGGTGGCGAGCTTCTACCCGTTGAGCTTCGCGGCGGATCGGATCGGCGGCGACTGCGTCAGCGTGACCAACCTGACGCCGCCGGGAGTGGAGCCTCACGACCTCGAGCTGACGCCCGACGCGGTGGAGTCGATCGCCACCGCGGACCTGGTCCTCTACCTTGGAGGTGGCTTCCAGCCTGCGATCGAGGACGCGATCCCGGACGCGCAGGGTCAGGTGATCGATCTCCTCGACATGGTCACGACGGAGCCTGCCGCGGGTGAGGAGGCGGAGGAGGGGCTCGTCGCCGATCCGCACGTCTGGCTCGACCCCGGGAAGTTCGCGGAGATCGTCCAAGCGATAGCAGACGCCCTCGTTCGGATGGAGGGAGCCGGGTCATGCGATGTGTCCGGCGGATCCGAGGATCTCCGCTCCGATCTCGCCGGCCTCGACGACGAGTTCCGCGCGGGCCTCGATGGGTGCGAGCGCGACGTCATCGTCACGAACCACGCCGCGTTCGGGTATCTCGCCTCGGCCTACGGGCTCCGCCAGGAGGCGATCGCCGGGCTCGAGCCGGAAGGTGAACCGAGCGCGAAGCGTCTGGCCGAGGTCATGGAGCTGGTCGAGGGGGAGGGCGTGACGACGATCCTCACAGAGGAGCTCGTGTCCCCCGACGTCGCCGAGACCCTCGCCGCAGAAGCAAGCGTGGGAACCGCGGTCCTTTTCACGATCGAGGGGCTCACCGACGTGGAGGCCGCCGCCGGCGACGACTACCTTTCCTTGATGCGAGACAACCTGGAGACCCTCCGTGTCGCTCTCGGTTGCCCCTGACGGGGCGGGGAGCGAGCTGCTGGTCGAGGCTCGCGGGGTTTCCTACGCCTACGGCTCGACACCGGTCGTCGAGGACGTCGATCTCGACGTCCGCCGCGGGGAGTTCGTCGCACTCGTCGGGCCGAACGGTTCCGGGAAGTCGACGCTGCTTCGCGTGCTGCTGGGCGCGCTCCGTCCGGCGCGCGGCTCGGTCCGCCTCCTCGGGCGCCCGGCGAGCGAAGTCAAGGATCGCTGGCGGATCGGCTACGTGCCCCAGCGCCCCACGCTCGCCCCGGACGTCCCCGCCACCGTCCGGGAGATCGTGACGACCGGGCGTCTCGCACGTCGTGGCTGGTGGCGCCCCTTGCGGAGCGCAGACGTGGACGCGGTTGATCACGCGCTCGAATCGGTCGGCCTCGACGAACTGGCCGCGCATCCGATCACCCAGCTGTCGGGCGGTCAGCAGCAACGCGTCTTCATCGCCCGTGCGTTCGCGGGGGAGCCCGAGTTCCTCGTGTTGGATGAGCCGATCGCCGGCATCGACGCCGAGTCGCAGCGGCGCTTCAAAGACTCGCTCGTGCACCTGATCGGAGACCACGGCGCGGGTGTGCTCCTCGTTTCCCACGAGCTCTCCGCGGTCGCCGACGTGATCGATCGCGTGATCGTGCTGAAACGACGGGTCCTCTTCGACGGGCCGCCGGCACGCCTCGTCGACGAGGGAGTGAGCCTCGGGATCCACCGGGAGGACCTCCCGCTCTGGCTCGAGGGGCTGCGATGATCGCCTCACTGCCGCTGCCCTTCCCGTTCGAGCTGACGTTCATGCAGCGGGCCCTGGCGGCGGGGCTCGTCGTCGGAGTGTTCGCGCCACTCATCGGCACCTTCCTCGTCCAGAAGCGGATGTCGCTGATCGGCGACGGCATCGGGCACGTGGCGTTCGCGGGCGTGGGTGCCGGTCTCCTGGCGGGGATCTATCCGGTGTGGACCGCGCTCGTGTTCGCTGTCGCTGGGGCGCTGGGGATCGAATGGCTCCGCGCGCGTCGGAAGGCGAGCGGTGACCTCGCTCTGGCGTTGTTCTTCTATTCGGGGATCGCCCTGGGTGCGGTGTTCGCGAACGCGAGCGGGGGCATCGGAACGAGCATCATCGGATTCCTGTTCGGCCAGCCGCTGACGGTCGGGAACTCCGAGGTGATCGTGATCCTGCTCTTGGGCTCGCTCGTGGTCGGTCTCGTGATCGCGCTACGGAGGATCTTGTTCGCGGTCGTGACAGACGAAGACTGGTCCGGTGTCGCGGGGTTGCCCGTGGGCGGCGTGAACGCCCTGCTCGCCGTCCTCACGGCCGTGGCGATCGTCGCCTCCATGCAGATCGTCGGCATCCTGCTGATCGCCGCACTCATGGTTCTGCCCGTGGCGACGGGACAGCTCCTCGCTCGGTCGTTCAAGGGGACGTTGCGGATCGCGGTCGGCGTGGGGGTCGGGTCCGTCGTCGTCGGTCTCACGTCCTCGAGGCTCTGGGGGCTGGCACCCGGCGGCGCGATCGTCCTGGTCGCAGCACTCGTCTTCCTGATCGTCGCGCTCGCCCGGCACACGATGCCCGGTGGATCGATGCTGGAGTTGCCGGAGCGATGACCACCGGCCGAGGAGAGGTCCATCAGACCGTCGAAGGGCGACTGCACCGCGTCGGTCAGCGGTACACGGCGAATCGGCGCGCGCTCGTGGACGCCCTGATAGCGGCCCGAGGGCCGGTGGCGATCGGCGATCTCCTCGTGGGGAAGCGGGCCGTTCCCCAGAGCTCGGCCTACCGGAACCTCTCGGTGCTCGAAGAGGCCGGTGTGATCCGCCGGGTGATCACGGCCGGCGACTTCGCTCGGTTCGAGCTCGACGAGGACTTGACCGAGCACCACCACCACCTCGTGTGCTCCAACTGCGGCCGGATCGAAGACGTCGAGATCCCCGCCAGCGTCGAGCGATCGCTCGGCAGGACCCTGGATCGTCTCGCTGAAGGCGCGGGTTTCGCCTCGGTCGGTCACCGGCTCGATCTGATCGGGCGCTGCCGCAGCTGCGCGTAGCGCAGCTGCGGCACCGGATGCTCGAACCCTGAGGTCCCGGGTGGAGAATCACGACGTGCGACGATCGACGCCCTCCCGCGCGCCTGGTCTGTCCGTGATCGCCGGCATGGTGGCGGCGCTCACCGTGATCGGCATCTGGGCTCTGTGGCCCTCCGGCGATCCGGGTCCCGACGTGTCGGCTCTCGCGTCGTTCGAGGGTGTCCATGCCGCCACGACGGAGGGTCGAACCGAAGTCCCGTGCGCCGGAGCAGACGGGTCGACCCGCTGCCTGTCGGTGACGTTCCGGCTGATCGAGGGGCCCGATGAGGGCACGACCGTCACCGTCGAACTGCCGGCGAACTCGACCCGCGTCGTCGGGGTGGACCTGGGCCGGCGGGTGCTCCTCGGCCACCAACCAGCTGTCCCAGGGTTCGAGTACGTCTACCTCGAGCCGGATCGTCGGTCGCCCCTGCTCGCGCTCGCGGGGCTGTTCGCCTTGGCCGTGGTGGCGCTCGGCAGGTGGAAAGGCGCGAGCGCGTTGGTGGGACTGCTGGCGACGTTCCTCGTGCTCTTCCTCTTCGTCGTTCCCGCCATCCTCGACGGGCGCGACCCACTGCTCGTGGCGCTCGTCGGATCAGTCGCGATCGCGTTCGCCGCTCTGTACCTCTCGCACGGCGTCGACGTGAAGACGACGGTCGCGCTCCTCGGGACCCTGGGCGGCCTGCTCTGTGCCGCGATCCTCGCCGTCGTGTTCATGGGCGCCGCCGAGATCACGGGGTTGGCGAGCGAGGAGGCGCTGTTCCTGACGGCGCTCGGAACCAACCTGGACCTCCGAGGACTCATCCTCGGCGGCATGATGATCGGCGCGTTGGGCGCGATCGACGACATCACGGTCACACAGGCATCCGCCGTCTGGGAGCTCCGCTCGGTCGATCCCACGATGTCTCGGCGGCGCCTGGTTCGCTCGGGGATGCGCATCGGCCGCGACCACGTGGCCTCCACGGTGAACACCCTCGTGCTGGCCTACGCGGGCGCCTCCATGCCGCTCCTGATCCTCTTCGTGTTGTCCGATCAACCGATGGGGACCGTCGCCAACGGTGAGATCGTGGCGACCGAGATCGTGCGCACGCTCGTCGGGAGCCTGGGGTTGATCGCCTCGGTGCCGATCACCACGTGGCTCGCCGTCCACGTCGCGAGCCCTCGAGAGCGGCGCTCGAGGACGATGCCCGTTGCATCCGGGGATGCGGACGCCGGGCCCGAGGAGCATCCGATCCCGGAACATCGGCGCGACCAGTGGATGGGGCTCCTCCGGTCCTGGCGCTCCCGGCGGCCGTAGGAACGTGCCAGCGATGACCCGGCGCGTGACTCGGGTGGCCGGACGTCGTCATCTATCCTGTGGGCTTGTGCCAGCCCGGCGCGCTGCGCCGACGGGAGGATCGTGACGCTCACCCGAAGACCACAGGCCGACGAGCATGCCGTGCCGCCCCCTCCCACGTCTCCGAGCCGCTTGGGCTCGTGGTGGGCGATCGTCGGCCTCGCGCTCGTCCTCCTGCTCGCGCTCGGCTGGCGGTTCATCGCCGATCCCTCCCTGTCGGCGCCGACCCGTGACCCCGCCTGGTACACCTGGCGCGCCGGCGTGATCCTCGAGGACGACCCGGGCTCGGTCGCCGGCGACTGGGGTCCCGACAACCTCTTCTCGGGTGGGTATCGCGTGACCGTGCCGCTTGCCGGGGCATTGTTGCAGCGGGTGGCCGGGATCAGCACCTACAGCTTCAGCGCTTTCCTGATGCTCGGGATCCCGATCCTCACTGGCCTCGCGCTCGGTGTTGGTGCGTTCCGGAGCAAGCGTGATCCGCTCGTCGTCCTGCTCACGATGCTCGCGACGGCCGGCCTGTTCCTCACCACCCCGTACGTCGGCTACCTCGACAACATCACGGTTCTCTTCCTGCTCTGCCTGATCGTGGCGTTCGCGGATGCCGCGAGAACGTCGTGGGGAGCTCGTGTCGCGATCTTCATGGTCGGGTTCGCCGCGGCGTTCACGCACCCGACCACCTGCGTCCTGTTCGGGGTCTCGCTCATGGGCGTGTGGGCGACGCACCTCGTGACCAGCCGCTTCCGTCTCGGTTCGGCGATGCGATCGGACGGGCCCCTGATGCTCTCGACCGGCTTCGGGATGGTCACGGGTCTCGCGCTCTGGGTCGTCGGGATCTGGGGTCCGGGCGGTCCGGAGCTGCTGAAAGACGCCGCGCTACCACCGCCCTACACCGCGGAGTTCTTCCGGAACCGGCTGGTCGAGTGGGTGACCTCCATGCAGCCGCTGATCACGTTCCCCCTGATCCTGCTCGCGATCATCTCGACGGTCCTCATCGCCAGGCGAACCCGCACGCCCGTCGCGCAGTACGAGCAGGTCTCGATCTGGTGGATGTTCCCCTTCGCGGGTGTCCTGACGTTCCTGCTGGGACAGGCGATCCCGTCCTACCGATTCATGAACGCGACCGCCGCCCCGATGGCGCTCACTGGCCTCGGCGCGTTCGTGGCGGTGCGATGGCTCGTCCACGGCGAGGGTGCACGCAGGATCGCGGGGGTTCTCGGTGCGTTCGTCGTGGTCGGTGCGCTGGTGTACGTGTTCGTCGATCCCGCGATGAACCGCTGGGCGCAACAGGACAATCAGTGGGCGCCGCAGAGCGTCCGGACGTCGCTGGCGGCGGCCCGCGAGGTGGCGGGGTCCGCGCGCGAACACCCGATCGTCTTGATCGTGAACTACGGGAGCACCGACGACGAGACCGGCTCGAACACGACGTACGGATGGGCGAAGACCTTCACGAACGTCTTCCGGACGGGCCTGCCGGGCGACGTCGCGAAGTACCAGGTGACCTACGTCGGCAGGGTGGAGGATTTCCGCCGTGGCGTCGCATCCGACGGGCCGAGCGAGAACTACCGGGACACGACTCGGAGCCACTGGAACGAGGTGCGTCGGCGTCTCACGACCTATCCGGAGTCGCCCGTCGTCTTCCTGATCGGCGAGTACTACGCCGGGCGGTGCAACGGGGTGCCGGAGTGCACCGCCGATGACGAAGAAGCCGCCTTCGAGCGAGCGACGGACGACGCGATCGAGATCGGCCCGGGGACCTATGTGTTGACCGGGGACGGCTACTACGAGCCGTCCTCGACGGTCGTCGAGCGGGCGCGCGCAGCGGCCGAGGCGGCGGCCGGGCGTTTCGCCGATCCACCGGGACCGCTGGACGACCTTCCGCATCAGACCCGTGTCCTCGCGGGGCTGTTCCTCCTGGCCGTGTTGCCGGGCCTGCTTGCGGCACCGTTCTTCGGACTGAAGGACACACCGAGCCGGATCGCATTGATCCCCGGAACTTCGATCGTGATGTCGCTGCTCGCCGGGATCGCCGTGCTGGGCGTGTGGCGTGGTCCCCTCACCCCGGCCAAGGCGTGGGTCGTCGTGGCGGTCGCGGTCGGCGCGGGGGCGGCTCTGCGCTTCGGGGAGACGACGATCCTCCGCGCGCTCGGTGCCTTCGGCGGATTCTTCAACCGGCTGTTCTCGCAGTTCTCGAACCACGACTTCGCGACCTTGCTGAGCGTGCAGTTCCTGACGCAGGCCGGGCAAGGCGTGGTCCAGGGCGCGATCGGGAAGTCGATCGCCTTCGGCGGACAGAAGGGCTTCGACGTGCAGAACGTGCCCTCGGCCGACTACCTCCTCCAGGTGATCTTGCTGCTGTACGTCCCCTACACGCTGCTCTCACCGTTCATCGGGGTCGTCATCGATCGGTTCGAGCGTCGTCGCGTCGTCTGGTGGTCGAACCTGATCACGGCGAGCGTGGTCGCGATCGTGGCGGTGGCCGTCCTCCTGCCCCTGGGTGCGGGCAGCACGGAAGGGGACATCGGAGCGACGGCCGCGCTGATCGTGGGGTTGCTCGCCGCCCAGGCGGTGATCCGCGTGACGCTCGCGGTCAAGTCGGCCGCGATACCCGACGTGCTCTCGGGTCGCGATCTGCTCCAGGGCAACGCCCTTTCGCAAGCGGGCGGCGCGTTGTTCCAGATCGTGGGCATCGCGTTCGCGCTCGGCTCCGGTGCCGTCCTCCCGGCCTGGCTGGTGGTGCTCGTCGGAGCCATCGTGCTCGGGATCGGGGCGGTCGTCGCCACTCGTCTCCGGCACGTCGAGGCGGAGCCTCACGCCACGACACTCGCGCAGGAGGCACGACGCGTGATCAAGAGCATCACCCACGGCATCCGCGAGGTGGCGGCTCGTCCCGCAGCCGCGCTCGGTGTCACCGGGTTCCAGATGCTGCGCTACCAGTTCTGGGGCTTCGGCCTGTTCGTGTTCGCGCTCTACGCGAAGAACCTCGTCGAAGGGGGCGCGGAAAGCCAGGTCCCGACGCTCCTGTCGGGCGGGGTCGGCTTGATCGGCGGTGTGCTCGGCCTCGTCCTCGCACAGGCGTGGAAGGATCGTGTCCCCCCGGTGCGTCTGCTGCTCGTCTCGATGGTCCTCCTCGGCGCAGGGACGCTGGTGTTCGGTGGTCTCGTCTCGGTCGCGGGCTTCGCCGGCATGCTGTTCGTCGGGTTCTTCGCCTTCTTCGTCGGGAAGATCTCCGCGGACACGATCGTGCAGCAGGCGATGCCGGATGACTTCCGGGGCAGGGCGTTCGCGCTGTTCGACATCGCCTACAACCTCGGGTTCATCGTGCCGGCGCTGATCCTCTCGCTCGTCTGGATCGAGAACGACCCCGGCCGGACGCGCGTCATCCTGATGGCGTCCGGTGCCGTGTTCCTGCTGCTCACCGCGGCGATCGCGGCGTGGGCGAGGCGGATCCGAGACCAGTTCGCTCCTCAGGACGACCTCATCGAAGCCTGAGAGTCTGTGGAACCATGCCCGAGGTCTCCAACGGCGACGTCACGCTGCACGTCGAGGTCGACGGCGCCGGGGAGCCGGTTACCGTTTTCGCGCACGGCCTGACAAACTCGTGTCGCGAGCTCGCGCCGTTCACCCCGTCGCTCGCAGGCACCGCGGTGCGGTTCTGCTTCCGAGGGCACGGCCACTCGAGCGCCCCGGAGCGCGGCTACCGGTTCGAAGACCTCGCCTCCGACCTCGACGGCGTGGCGCGCGCCTACGGCGCGCGCAACGCCGTCGGCACGTCGCTCGGCGCCGGCGCGATCATGTCGCTGCTGGAACACGATCCGGCTCGCTTCGACCGGATCGTGATGCTGCTTCCCGCGTCGCTCGACCTCCCGTTCCGCAACCCGGCGCGCTTCGACGGGATCGCCGACCTCCTCGAGTCGTATCCCAAGGAGGAAGCGATCGAGCGGATCCTCGAGACGAGTCGCGACCGATACGAGCGAGCGCCCTGGCTCCGCGAGCTGGACCTGCTGCTGTGGGAGGACATGAACCCGGTGGGAGTCGCCCGGGCCATCCGAGAGGTCACGCGTGACATCTCGATCTCCGATCGCGAGGCGCTGAGGAAGGTCGAGGCCCCGGTGCTCCTGATCTGCAGGGAAGGAGACACGATCCATCCCTCCGAGCTCGGCAGGATCCTGGACGACCTGTTCCCGAACTCGGAGTTGGTGACGCTGGCGTCGGAAGAGGAGCTGATCGCGTCGATCCCGATGTTGATCGAGCGGGTGCGTGCGTTCCTGGAGGGAGCGTGAGCGAGGCTCCGACCGGCGACCGCCGGGCGAGAACCCCCCGTCAGGAGCTGTTGGGTTCCACCCTCTCGGCGGTGATGGCTCTGCAGTTCGCGGCCGTCGTGATGTTCGGCAAGGAGGTGGCGGGAGGCGAGCTCCCGTTCCCGATGCTCGCGATCCGGTTCGCTGGACAGTCGCTGCTGCTCTTCATCGTGTTGATCGTGCTCCGGAAGCCCCTGGCCCCCACGCCGGGAGAGCGGCTCCCCCTGATCCTGGCGGCGACGCTCGGCTACGGCTCGGAGGCGGCGATGTTCTTCGCCGCGCTGAACCACGGCAAGGCGGGCGCGGTCACGCTCCTCTTCTACCTCTATCCGGTCTGGGTCATGCTCGTCACGATCGCACTGGATCGACGGCCGCCGGGCTGGCGGTTGTTCGTGTCGCTCTTGCTCGCGCTCGGAGGGAGCGCGGTCGTGATCGTGGGCGGCGGCGAGGTGGAGGTGGCGCCCATGGGGATCCTGCTGGCCATCGCCACGTCGCTCGCGTACACGGCGTACCTGGTCACGGTGGATCGGACGATCAAGACGACGGACCCTGTGACGGCCGCGGCGTGGCTCGGCGGGGGTGCCGCGACCTCCAACGTGGTCTTCGCCTTCGCGTTCGGCGCCAGCGACCTTCCCGACTCCTTGACGTGGCCGTTCCTTCTGGGCATGGCCGTCTTCTCGGCGGGCGCGTTCGCTGCGATGCTCGGCGGACTCCAGCTCGTGGGCGCGGTCCGCAACGCGATCATCGGCGTGATGGAACCGCTCGGCGTGGCCGTGCTCGCCGCGTTCTTCCTCGATGAGCCGGTCACCGCACCGATGGCCATCGGCGGCGTGCTCATCCTGGGAGGAGCGATCCTCGCTACCCTCGTCCGGACCACCCGCGTACGCGAACCCGACGTGTGATATGAGCGTTCGAGACGAACTGGTGCGTTCCTTCCGTTGGGTCGACGGCCATGCGGACGTCTGGCGCTGGTTCGCCGACGGTGGGCTTTTCCGCAAGATCGTCGGAGAGCTTACCGACCCGTACCGCGATGTCGGTGTGACCAAGGTGGCTGCCGTTGAGGCGCGTGGTCTCCTCCTGGGGGGCGCTGTCGCGAAGGAGCTCGGAGCGGGCGTGGTCGGTATCAGGAAGAAGGGCGGAGCCTTGCCTGGTCGGCGGTCGGAGGTTTTGACATCACCCGACTATCGGGGCCGGCGGCTCACCCTTGTGATCCAGTCCGATCTTCTGACAGAAGGGGACCGGGTTCTGTTGGTCGACGACTGGATCGAGACGGGTAGTCAAGCTCTCGCCGCACGATTTCTCATCGAAGCCAGGGGCGCAGCGTTTGCAGGATTCGCCGTGATCGTCCGAGACGGCACACCGACCGAGGTGCAGGAAGAGCTCCGGCGCCTTCATTTCCTGATCGATGCGGAGGCCTTCGGCTCTACCGATGCGCTACCTTCGGAGCCATGACGGAACAGCTCTTCGCCGAGGACGCGTATCTGACCAGCTGCGAGGCCGTCGTTGTGGACATCCGCGACGAAGGGGTGATCCTCGACAAGACGGTGTTCTACGCGCGCGGCGGCGGACAGCCCGGCGACACCGGGACGCTCCGCTGGGAAGGGGGTCTCGCTCGGGTCACCGACACGGTGAAGATGGGCGGCGACATCGTCCATCAGGTGGAGGGAGACGCGCCTCTCGTCGACCATCCCGTGACCGCCGAGATCGACTGGGGGCGCAGGCACCGGCTGATGCGTACCCACACCGCGTTGCACGCCCTCTCCGGCGTGATCTTCCGGGAGCACGGAGCGAAGGTCACCGGGGGGAACATGGACGACACCGGCTCCGCCCGGATGGACTTCGAGCTCGATGAGATGAGTCAGGAGCTCGGCAAGGAGATCGAGGCGAAGCTCAACGAGGAGCTCAACAAGAACCGACCGGTGCACGTGAGCTTCTTGCCCCGCGCTGAAGCCTTGGCGGACCCCGACCTGATCCGCACGAAGGTGAGCCTCATCCCCGAGTTCGTGGACCCGATCCGCGTGATTGACATCGAGGGGATCGACAAGCAGGCGGACGGCGGGACGCATGTGAAGTCCACCGGTGAGGTCGGTCACGTCACCGTCGTGAAGACGGAGTCGAAGGGCAAGGCCTTCAAGCGGATGCGGATCCAGCTCGAGGACTCGTCACCCTCCGATCACAAGTCCCAGTAGCAAGAAGACGAGGTAGGCGATCACGCCACCCGCCGTGAGCATGAGCCGGAGCTGTGTCGGGATGGACGACCTGCCGAACGCGAAGTACAGGAGCGGGCCGACGAACGGCACCAGGAGCACGACCGCCATCCATCTCGCTCGCTCCGGGATCGAGTCGGCATCGCGCCGGATCAGGTCCCACATCGCGATCGCTACCCAGGACGCGTAGAGAACGAACGGCAGGATGTAGCCGTAGAGCCCGAGGAGCAGGGTCCACCAGCTGCTGGCGACGAGCGGGACTCCCATGAGGCTGACCTCCTGGCTGATCTGGATCCCGCGAGCGGGACGGATGTCCGCGACGTCGCGGATGCGGTAGAGCTCGGGGACGGCCTCTTGCGGGATCGCAGGGTTGGGCGGTGCCGTGACCGGATCGTCCGGCATGTCCGGAAGGTTCTCGGGCGGGGGTGGTTGCTCGCGCCAGTCCCCATGCGGGAACTCGCCGTCGAGCGAATCGATGAATCGAGACAGGACGTTCGTCGTCGGCGCCATGCTGCCTCCGCCTCCGGGGAAGGGTCGCGGCCCATCGCACGGGAACAGGAGCTCGGCGGCCGGTGGCTGGCTCGTTGAGAAGTCGTTGTTCTCGAAGCAGTCACCGCCGGCGGACGGCGCGGCGAGCGCCAGGTCGGCTCGACCGCTCCTGCGGACGACGTTGTTCCGCACCTCGTTGCCCCCGGACGGCCAGAAGTTCGTGTCCACGATCGGGATCATCGCGATGCCGTACGTCGCCTGATCCTCCACGAGGTTGCCGGCGACGCGGTTGCCTCGGCCGCCCGCCACGACGATCCCCATGCCGTAGGGCACGTACCCGTACTCCTTCGCGTCCACGGTCGTTGAGTTGTTGTGGTGAACGTGGTTGCCGGCGATGACGACGTCTTCCTGTGGCGCGAACGCCTCCGAGTCCAGGGTGTTCGGCACGATCCCACCCAGGTTCTCTCGCCACTCGCTGTTCACGATCGCGAGGTTCCCACTGGCGTTCGTCCCCGAATACCCGAGGGCGTTGTGTTCGGCGAGCACGTCGATGATGACGGCGTCGCAGGGCTTGCACTCACCGATGTAGAAGCCGGCATCGGGTGACCCGGAGGCGTAGGAGTGATCGAACTGCCCCCATCGAGATCCGAACGCGAAGATCCCGTAGTCGCCGTTCGTGTGCGCCGTGAGGTACGAGCCGCGGTAACCGAGGACGTTCGACCAGAAGAAGCCGTTCACGAGGAAGTGTCTTGCCGTGAGGTTCTCCACCGCGACACCGTCGGTCTCGATCACGTGGATGCCGTTCGCCAACTCGAAGTCGCCCTCGAGGATCGTGTCGTTGCGGTCCATGCCGCGGATCGTGAGGTAAGGCGTGGTGACGACGACGGCCTCGCGGTAGACGCCCGCGGCGATCAGGACGAGACCGCCGGGCTCGGCCCGATCGACCGCCTCCTGGATCGTCGCGACGTCCTGGGGAACGCGGACGGTGCCCTTCGGCCCTGAAGGGACCGGGTCGGGTGGCTCCTGTGCCCGGATCTGCGTGCCCGGCGCCACGAGCAACGCTACGAGCGCCAGGACGGTCGGGAGGCGGCGCATCGCGCCGGACCCTAGCATGGGTGCATGCCTGCGGAGCGATTGACGGCGCTCGACGCGAGCTTCCTCTACCTCGAGAAGCCCGGTGTGCACATGCACGTCGCGGGGTTGTCGGTCTTCGGGCCTCGTCAGGACGGTCTCCGCCTCACCTATGACGACGTGGAACGGGTCGTGGAAGCTCGGCTCCGGCTGGCCCCACGGCTCCGCCAGAAGCTGCTCGCGGTCCCCGGCAACATCTCGAGACCGGTCTGGGTCGACGACGACCGATTCGATCTGGATTTCCACCTCCGGCGTGCCTCCGTGCCCTCGCCGGGCGGGCGATTCGAGCTCGAGCGCGCGGTCGGTCGCGTCGCCTCACGACCGCTCGACCGTACGAAGCCGCTGTGGGAGCTCTACGTCTTCGAAGATCTCGCCGAAGACCGAACCGCGATCCTGTTGAAGCTGCACCACGCGATGGCAGATGGGATCGGCGTGATGATGATCTGGTCGGCGTTGTTCGATCTGGCGCCCGACGCGCCGCTCGGAGCGCCCGAGGAGGCGTGGGTCCCCGACCCGGTCCCGCCGCTGGAGGACCTGATCCGCGACGCCGTCGAGGAGGTGATCCTTCACCCGATCCAGAGCTTCACCCACGTCGTGAGGCAGCCGTGGGTCCTCGCGCAGACCGCGACGGCGACCGCGGATGCCCTTCGCATCGTCGCGGGGATGGGCACGCCGCCCCGAGGGCCGTTCGATGGCAAGGTCGGTCCCAATCGCCGCTTCGCCACCGCGGAGCGGCCGTTCGAGGTGTTCCGGGCGATCAAGAGCACGCTCGGAGGCACCGTGAACGACGTGGTGTTGACGGTCGTGGCCGGAGGAGTCCATGAGCTCCTCGAGCAGCGCGGCGAGCCGACGAGGGGCAAGACCCTGCGCGCGATGGTGCCGGTATCGGTGCGGTCGCCGGGGGAGAGCGGCGACATCGGGAATCGCGTCGCCCCCGTGTTCGTGGACGTACCCGTGGGGAGGATGGCGGCGCGGACGCGCCTTCGG
>DATKDI010000055.1:0-172402 GCA_035512775.1 Actinomycetota bacterium
CGCGCCGGACGACTCGGCCTGGTCGCGGTGCTGACGCACCGCTGCCCAGACCTCGTCGACCCCTTCGCCCCTGGCCGCCGTCGCCATGAGGACGGGTGGATCCCAGTCACGTGCGGCGCCCAGGTGCAGCATCTGCCGGAGCTCCTTCGCGACCTCCGGCGCGCCATCGCGGTCCGCCTTGTTCACGACGAAGACGTCCGCCGCTTCGAGGATGCCGGCCTTCGCCATCTGCACCGCGTCGCCCATCCCCGGCGCCATCACCACGACGGCGGTATCGGTGGCTGCCGCCACGTCGACCTCGGCCTGGCCGACCCCGACCGTTTCCACGAAGATCACGTCGTAGCCTGCCGCGTCGAGGATGCGAACGGCCTCGGGCGCGGCGAGCGCCATCCCGCCGAGGTGGCCGCGGGTCGCCATCGACCGGATGAATACGCCGGGATCGACCGCATGGTCCTGCATCCGTACGCGGTCCCCGAGGAGCGCGCCTCCCGTGTACGGCGAGGTCGGATCGACGGCGAGCACGGCGGCGCGGAGATCCTCTCCTCGCGCGATGCGCACCAACTCACCTGCGAGCGTCGACTTCCCGACACCCGGGGCCCCGGTCAGGCCGATCGTCGTCGCTCCCCCGGTCTTGCCGTAGATGCCGGCGGAGAGGTCCGCGAGCTCGGGGGCGTCGTCCTCGACCGCCGAGATCGCGCGGGCGACGGCGCGACGGTCACCGGCCAAGACCCCTTCGACCAGCGCCGCGACGTCCATCACGTCGTTCACCCTAGCGGTCCATCCGCTCCAGGCCGACCGCTCTCGACCGCGGATGCGCCGCCGGGGATCGCCTCCAACGCATCGCGGATCGACCGGCACACGGCGCGTTGGCGGATGAGCGCGGGATCGTCCTCGGAGGCCACGCGGGATCGCACCATCGCCAGGTTCACCTGCTCACGCTGGAGGCGCTTCAGCAGGTTGGCGGCGCGATCGCCCGCTCGCCGCCGCAGCTCGCGCCGAGCCTGGAACCGACGTCGCGGGCGCTCGAGGATCGCCAACTCCTGGGGGGTTACGGATCCCTCGTCGATCTCCGAAACGAGGCTTTCGTGCAGCCACCGGCGCTCCCGCTCGTGTGCGAGCCGGACCAAGAGCACCACGAACAGCAGGAGCGGCAACCCCTTGACGGCCGTGGCCACCGGGATCAGGAACCATTCCCCTCCCTCCCACGGATGCGGCGGGAAGAACTCGAGGATCGGCGAATTCCAGAGGAAGTGGCCCAAGACGGCGGCGCCCGCCAGCAGACCGGCGGATCGCACCCGATCGCGGAGGGGACGGTCGTCGCGGCGGGTCGTGACGATCCCGATCGCCATGCCGACCAACCCCGTGTACAGCACGTGGGAGTACAGACCGCTTGCGATGACGCGGACGAAGAACCCTTGCAACACGCCCTCGACGTCACCACCGAAGACCGCGATGAAGTAGAAGACATTCTCGACGATCATGAATCCCAAACCGCAGAGGGCGCCGTACACGAACCCGTCCATCACGTCGTCCACCTCGTCGCGTGCGATCAGGACGATCAGGACGACGCCGACCCCCTTCAGGATCTCCTCGACGAACGGCGCCGTGAGCGCCGCCGTCCATCGGGTCGCGAACTCGGGTCCTCCGAGACGGGCGATGACGATCCCCCATCCGGCGTTCCCGATCGCGGACAGAGTGGTCGCGGCCACCGCCCCCCAGACGAACGCCGCCGCCAGCAACGGGATCGGCTCCCGCTCGTACAGATCCAGCAGAGAGATGAGCACCGCGACCGGAGCGGCGTACAGGAGGACGAGCCCCCAGGACAGGGCCCAGCCGCTCGGCGACATCTCGCGGAACAGGTTCTGCTCCCCGATCGCCACGACCCCGGTCAGCGTGACGACCAACGTGTACAGCCAGAACGCGGGCAGCCGTGGCTGGAGGAACCGCGCGTGGTGAAGGGGCGAGCGTGAGAGGGAGAGAAGACGAGCCACTCAGACCACCTCCGTCCGGGCGATCATGGCGACGAGCTCCTCGGAGATCAGCTCGAGCTGACCCTGAGGTGCCCACCCGTCGAACACCGCGCCGTTGCCGGACGGGGCGACCACGACCGTGACCGATCCCTCGAGGGCGGCTCCGGTCTGCGGTTGCGAACCGATGTAGCCGAAGCGAACGGCCTCCATGCCGGTCGGCAGCGTGATCCGCTCCACCAGGCCGGAGACGGCCAGGCGCTCGAGCTGGCTCGTGAGGACCGCGGTGGCATAAAGATCCGCCAGCTCGAGCGCGTCACCGCCGACGCCCGGGAGCGCGAGGAGATCGAGGGCGCCGCTGCCGCGCGTGAGCTGCGCGAACTCGCCCGTGATGACGCCGCCCCGAGGCAACGGCACCGTGGCCTGCTCGCGGCGAACCACTTCCCAGCCGGGGAGCGGACGGAGACGGAGCACGTTCGCGAGCGCGACCGGCTGGACCTCCGGCGCCGGGAGCGTCTCCGCGACGACGAACCCGCCGAGGACGGTCACCGACATCACGAGCGTGACGAGCACGGTGGGCAGCCAGCGCCGGGCCGGCCGGAACGCGCCGGCAGTCGCGTCTGGCCGGACGGGCACATCGGGCGAGGGTCGGATCACGCGCTTCGTCCGGCGTCGGCGACGGACAACAGCTTGGTGAGTCGCGCGAGCCGCAGCGGGTGACGCAGCAGCCCTCGGATGCGCAGGCGCCGTCCGAGGAGGGCCCCCACGATCGCGCGGCCCTCCCGGCTCCGCACGTCGGGCAGGCCGAAGCGGAGTGGCGCCGTCGTGAGCTCGAGCAACCGTCCCGACTCCGCTCTGATCGCGAGATGCGCGTCGGGGACGTTCCCGTCTCCCACTCGCACCTCCTCGGGCGCGATCCGAAGGAACACCGTGACATCGGCGTCCGATGCGTCCAGCACCGCGACCGACGGTCGGAGGAGTTCGCGTCGCGCGGGATCGCGGGCGAGATTCTGGTCGATGAGGTCGCCAACCATCGACGCGAGCCCGCTCGGCTCGGGGCCGACCACGGTGACCTTCACGGTTCCAGTACGACCTTGGTCGCCTCGCGGCGATCGAACAACGCGTAGCCCTCGGCCGCGTCCTCCAGTGGCAGTCGATGGCTGATCAAGGGAGTGGGATCGACCTCACCTCGTTCGAGAGCCGCGGTCGCCCGCTCCCACCAGGCGAGGACCGGCGTGAGCCCCGCGAACCGGACGGTGAGGGCGCGCGACCAGTAGGCGCCGAGCTGCATCTGGGTCGTCTCCGACGAGTAGACCCCGAGCACCACGACGGTGCCGCCCCGACGCACCGCGTCGATCGCCCCTTCGAACGCGGACGGGTGCCCCACCGCATCGATGACCACGTCGGCACCCCGGCCATCCGTCGCCTCGGCGAGCGCCGTCACGGGGTTCCGCTCGTCCACGTGCACGGGGATCGCCCCCGCCGCCGCGGCGAGCGCGAGCCGCCCCGGCTCGCGGTCGAGCGCGTAGATCGTCGGCGCCCCGAGCGCCCGCAACCCTTCGACGGTGCAGAACCCCACCGGTCCGCAGCCGAGCACCGCGACGACGTCGTCCCGTTCGGCCTCGGCGAGCGACGCACCGTAGAAGCCGGTGGTCAAGACGTCGCCCACGAAGACGCCTGCCTCGTCGTCCACGGCGTCGGGGAGCTGGAGCAGGTTGATGTCGGCGTTCGGGACGCGCAGCTGTTGAGCCTGCGCCCCCGGGAGCGCCCCTCCGAAGATCCCATAACCGAAGATCGCATCGTCGTCGCAGAGAGCCGACTGCCCGTTCCCGCAGAACCAGCACTGCCCGCAGGCGATGTTGAATGCGACCGCGACGCGATCACCGATCTGCATGCGCTCGACGGCTCCACCGACCGCTTCCACGACGCCGACCGCCTCGTGACCGAGTGGCTCGCCCGGCTCCATCGGGGCTTTGCCGTGGAGCAGGTGCAGGTCGCTCCCGCAGATCGCGGTTCTCGTGACTCGCACGATCGCGTCACCGGGAGCCGCGATCTCCGGATCGGGCAGATCGGTCACGCGGACGCGGCCCACGCCGTCGAAGACGACGCCGCGCATCAGCGCTGGTCGGGGCCATCGTCGGGGAAGGTCGTGTCCACCTGGCCGGCGATGTACGCGAGCTCCTGCGTGCCCCTCACGTAGCGGAGGATCTTCGGCAGATCACCCCGGACCCGGAGCTTCCCCTGGACCAGCCCCCTGATGGGCTCGAGGTCTCCGTGGATCACGTCCTTCCACCGCGAGTACGGGGCTCGGACCGCGAACTCGGCGGCCGCGGATCTCTCCTCGTCGACGAGGCCGCCCCCGCGGCATCCCCCGTGCCAGAGGTCGAGGAGCCCGTGCACATCCTCGGCCAGGCCCTTGTCCGGTTCCGCATCGATCTGGATGACCACATCGCCTTCCCAGGTGGCGGCGAACCCCGCGTACTCCTCCGAGGCGTTGATCGCTTCGATGAACGCCTGGAACCAGTCCTCGGTCGGGAACTCCGGCACGTCAGACCTCCCAGCCCGCGATGATCGAGACCACCGCGATCAGATTGAAGACGGCGTGGCCGGCGATGCAGGCAAGGAGGTTCCGCCGGGTCCAGTAGATCCACGCGAGGCCGAGCCCCGTGCCGACGTGCGTGATCCCGAGGGCGAGGACGTCCAGTCCGTCGCCCGGCGTCAGGAGATGGAAGGCGCCGAACGCGACCGCCGAGACGATCGCGCCGACCCAGAAGCCACTCCGATCCGCGATCGAGCGGAACAGGAGCCCCCTGAAGACGAACTCCTCGAGCACGGGAGCCGCGATCACGGCGAAGATCGCGAAGCTGACGAGGCCCCACGCCGTGAGGTCGGGATCGATCTGCGCGGGAAGCTCGACCGACTCGTCGGTGGCGCCGCGCAGGACGAAGACGACACCGGTGGCCACGATCGCCGATGCGATGCGCACCACGATGCCGAGGCCCGCCCCCGCGGCGAGCTCGATGACGGCCCGCGACCGATCCGGCCACCCGATGATCTCGGCCCAGGCCGGGTGCGCCCTCCGCAGCCACGCGATGAGCACGACCATCGTGACCGTGTTCGAGACGATGCCGAGGAAGAGGGCCTCTCCCCCGATCGGCCCGGTCGTCTCGGGGTCGAACAGGGCCAGCAACGGCAGCGTGGCGAGCCCTCCCGCCAGCCAGGCGAGGAGGACGGCGATGAGCGCCTCCCACCATCGCCAGGTCGCCTTCGCCGGCAGGTCCTCGACGAACGGCCCGTCGGGCCGCGGGGGCACGTACGCGCTCATCGGGCCATCATCCTCCGGGCGGAGTCGAGCGACACGTCGATGAGACCGGACAACCCGAACCCGAACGCGAACCCGACAGCCGCGGCGCCGGTGTCTTCGGCGAAGTAGGCGACGATCGAGCCGAGCGCGATGACCAGCAGGGCATCGCGCCATGCGTCGTGCCCCTCGAAGCTGTGCGCGATCACCGTCGGCGGGCGGAGCACGACGACCAGCAGGACCAGCGTGCCCACCACCGGTATCAGCGCGAGCGGATTGTCCACGATGAGATCGAGCCCCACACCGAGACGCTCGAGCTGTCGCTCGACGGCTCCCATGACGCCGTCGGTCTCCTCCAGGAACGCGGTGACGTGGGTGGACCGGTCGGTCAGGTACCGGTGCATCAGCGCGACCGCGGCCGTCCCGACTGCCGCGACCGCCCCCGTGATCACGACGATCAGCCACCACGAGCGGCGGCGGCGGACCCCGAGCCACATGCCTGCGGCTGCGAAGAGCGTGATCGCCGCGCCGAAGTTCGAACCGGTCCACGGCGACCCGGCGACGACGGCGCATGCCGCGAGGAGCAGGACGCCGGAGCCGACGCGGATCCGATGCGCGAGGAACATCGCGGACCCGAGCACGATCCCGATCTCGATGTTGGGCATCCCGAAGAAGCGGCCGCCGTCCAACTGCCCGCCGCCCGCGAGCGGGGTGACGGCCGCGGGCCAGCCGAGCGCCGCCTCGATCCCGAGGATGACGAGGATGACGGCCCCGCAAGCCGCGAGGGCGACGAAGATGCCTCGGCGCGCCTGCATCCACCGGGTGAAGGCGACACCGGCCACCATCACCGCCAGCAGGAACGGCACGACGGTCGCGTAGGTGAGAGACGGCAGGTGACCCACGAGCAGGAGGCCGACGGCGAGCCACGGCAACGAGCCCGCCAGCGCGCCGGCGACGGCGAGGGTGCGGGGGGACACGCGTTGACGGAACGCCAGCGCGAGGACCCCCGCCAGGCCGAAGAGCAACATCAGCCCCCACGCTGCGGCGGCGACCGGCACGGCGAGCCGGCGCTGCTGGAGGTAGCGCTCATAGAGATCCAGTGGCACCGGCTCGTCGGTGGGTCTCATCGGCGCGCCGGCGTCGTACGGCAGGCCAAGCCACTCGGCGACGGTCGCTGCCGGGTCGACGTCGGCGACGACACCGGCTCGGCGAGTGGAGCCGGAGGTGAGCGCACGGGGCTTCCCCGTCGCTTCGAGTAGCTCGGCAGGATCTCCCCAGGCGGCGATCACGGTACCGAGCTCATCGCCGTCCGCGGCTGACGCCGCGGACGGCGACACCGAGATGATGAGCAGCAACAGTGGAGCATCGGCGGTACGGAGTTCCTCCGTGACCGTGCGGGCTGCCTCCGACGGTTGCGCGGTCGCCAGGTCGACGTACGTGAAGGGGAGTCTCCCGACCCCTCGGGCAGGAAAGAACGTGTCCGGGAATGTCTGATGCACGTCGCTCCGCCCGTTCATCAACGCAGCGCCGCCGTTCGTCGCTACCGCCCGGAGCTCGTCCACCGCCAAGAGATCCGGCAGGGACGCGCCGTCGAGGATGATCACGATGGCGTCCGAGCCTTCGCTCTGCGCGTGCGCAGGATGCGCGGCGAAGAGCGAGATCGTCAGCCCCGCGAGGAGGGCCTTCCTCACGGGAGGCGGACGAGCTCGGGATCCCGCCTGACCTCGGCGCCGAGCGCGGTGAGCTTCGCATCGAAGTCCTCGTAGCCCCGATCGACGTGGTCGATGTCGGCGATCTCGCTCACGCCGTCCGCGGTCAGTGCCGCGATGGCCATCGCGGCCCCCGCTCGGATGTCCATCGCCCGAACCGGCGCCGCGGACAGCTGCTCGACGCCGCGGATCACGGCGTGGTGACCCTCGGTGCGGATGTCCGCGCCCATCCGGCGCAGCTCGTCGACGTACATGAACCGCCCCTCGAAGACGTTCTCGGTGGCGATGCTCGTGCCGTTCGCCGTGGCGAGCATCGCCAGCAGGATCGGCTGGAAATCGGTGGCGAGCCCCGGATAGGGCAGCGTGACGAAATCGGCGGCACGCGCACGCTCGGCTTGTCGTACCCGGAGTCCTCCGTCCGTCATCCGTATCTCAGCACCGCCTTCCGCGAGCTTCTCGAGGAACAGCTCGAGATGGTCCGGGCGGGCAACGTCCAGTACGACGTCGCCGCGGGTCGCGACCGCCGCCGCGGCCCACGTGCCGGCCTCGATCCGATCGGGGATCGCCGTGTGGTCGGCCGGCCGCAGCTCCTGGACCCCCACGACCTCGATCGTCGCGGAGCCGGCGCCGCGGATCCCCGCGCCCATCGCGACGAGGTAGGCCGCCAGATCCGCGATCTCCGGCTCTCGGGCGGCATTGTCGATCGCCGTGACGCCGTCGGCGGTGACCGCCGCCATCATCAGGTTCTCGGTGGCCCCCACGCTCGGATAGTCGAGGGTGATCGATGCGCCGGTCAGGCCGTCGGCCCGCGCGACCAGGAACCCGTGCTCGGCGACGATCTCCGCGCCCATCCTCCGGAGCCCGTCGAGATGGAGATCGATGGGACGCGAGCCGATGTTGTCGCCGCCAGGCATCGCCACGCGAGCCTCGCTGGTTCGAGCGAGCAGCGGCCCGAGGACGGCGATCGAAGCGCGCATCCTTCGGACGAGCTCGTACGGCGCTTCGACCGAGGAAAGGTGTGTCGCGTCAACGACGACGCCCCCTTCTTCCCACGAGACCGCGGCCCCGAGGTGCTCGAGGACCTCGCCCATCGTGAAGCAGTCCAGGATGCGAGGAACGTTGCGCAGGACCGAACGACCCGGTGCGAGCAGCGAGGCGGCCATGAGCTTGAGGGCGGAGTTCTTGGCGCCCGAGATCCGGACGGAGCCGGTGAGACGGGCGCCGCCCGTCACGAAGAGGCGGTCCATGAGAGGAATCGTACCGGCGCGAGCGCCGCCGGCCGCTCGACGTGCGAGCGGCGCCGCGCTAGCCGGTCAGCGCGAGACGGGCCTCGGCCCTGGCGATCTCGGTCTTCGCGTGCTCGTCGTCGTCGGCGGGGCCCGACCGCAGCTGCTCGAGCCGTCGTTGGACCGCGTCCACGTCGATCTCGCCCTCGAGCTGGGCGTTCGTCGCGAGGACGTCCACCCTGGTTGTGCCCTCCTCGCTGGAGACGTGGAGGAATCCCCCGTCCACGACCGCCTTCAGCCAGGTGCCGTCCTCCTCCTGCACCTGGAGAGGCCCGATCGCGAGCTGCACGAGCAGGGGGGCATGCCCGGTAAGGATCCCGACGTCGCCGTCCACGCCGTGCGCGACGACCTCGGTCGCCTGGCCCGCCCAGACCTCGCGTTCGGGTGTGACGACGTGGACCTCGAGGGCCACTACGCGGCCTCGATCGTCTTCGCTTGCTCCACGGCCTCCTCGATCCCGCCGACGAGGAAGAACGCCTGCTCCGGGAGGTGGTCGTACTCGCCTTCGCAGATGGCCTTGAACGACGCGATGGTCTCGTCGATCGGCGTGTACTTGCCCGGGAGCCCGGTGAACTGCTCCGCCACGAAGAACGGCTGGGAGAGGAACCGCTGGATCTTGCGAGCCCGCGACACGATGACCTTGTCCTCCTCGGAGAGCTCGTCGATCCCGAGGATCGCGATGATGTCCTGCAGGTCGCGGTAGCGCTGCAAGATCTCCTGGACGCGCCGCGCGACGTCGTAGTGGTCCTGGCCGACGTACCGCGCGTCGAGGATCCGCGACGTCGAGTCGAGGGGATCGACGGCCGGGTAGATACCGAGCGAGGCGATGTCTCGGGACAGAACGGTCGTCGCGTCGAGGTGCGCGAACGCGGTGTGCGGCGCCGGGTCCGTGATGTCGTCGGCGGGTACATAGATCGCCTGGAGCGAGGTGATCGCCCGGCCCCCGGCCGACGTGATCCGCTCCTGCAGCTCGCCCATCTCGTCTGCCAAGGTCGGCTGGTAACCGACGGCGCTCGGCATGCGGCCGAGCAGCGTGGAGACCTCGGAGCCTGCCTGGGTGAACCGGAAGATGTTGTCGATGAAGAGCAGCACGTCCTTGCGCTCGACGTCGCGGAAGTACTCGGCCATCGTGAGGGCCGAGAGCGCGACGCGAAGTCGGACGCCCGGCGGCTCGTCCATCTGCCCGAACACGAGCGCCGTCTTCTCCAAGACGCCGGACTCGGTCATCTCGAGGAACAGGTCGTTCCCCTCGCGGGTGCGCTCGCCGACGCCGGCGAACACGGACACGCCGCCGTGTTGCTCGGCCTGGCGCCGGATCATCTCCTGGATGATCACGGTCTTGCCGACGCCGGCGCCACCGAACATCCCGATCTTGCCGCCCTCGACGTACGGCTCGAGCAGGTCGATGACCTTGATCCCCGTCTCGAGCATCTTCTGCTTCGGCTCGAGCTCGTAGAACGGTGGCGGATCGCGGTGGATCGGCCACCAGTCGGCGGGATGGATGTTCGAGGCGTCGGTGTCCAGCGGCTCCCCGATCACGTTGTAGACGTGACCGAGAACCCCCTCGCCCACCGGCACCTTGATCGGCGAACCTGTGTTCTTCACGGGGGTCCCGCGCACCAGGCCGTCGGTCGGCCGGAGGGCGATCGTGCGGACGGTGGAGTCACCGATGTGCTGAGCGACCTCGCACGTGATCGTGGTCGTCTCTCCCTCGAGGGTCAGGTCGACCGTCAATGCCGTGTGGATCTCCGGCAGCTCGGCCGGTGGGAACCCCACGTCGATCACCGGCCCGATCACCCGCACCACCCGTCCTTCCGGGTGTCCGTTCTGCTCAGCCATCCCTCTATCCCTTCGCAACGGCGGACAGGGCCTCGGCCCCGCCGGCGATCTCCATGATCTCGGTCGTGATCTCGTCCTGACGCGCGCGGTTCGCCTGGCGTGTCAGGACCTTGATGAGGTCCTCCGCGTTATCGGTCGCGGCCTTCATCGCGCGGCGCCGGGCCGCGTTCTCCGATGCTGCCGACTCGAGCAGCCCCGCGTACACCTTGGTCACCACGTACTGCGGGAGCATGTGGTCGAGGATCTGCTCGGGTTCGGGCTCGAACAGGTACTCGGGGCGGACGACCCCCAGTCCCTTACCGGTGACCTCCTCCGGCGCGATCGGGAGGAATCTCTTCGCGGTCGCGCGGAGCGTGAACGCGGACCGGAAGTCGGTGTAAGCGGCGCGGAGCTCGTCGGTCTCCTCGTCCGCGAAATCCTTGATGAGTGTGCGGCCGATGCGTTCGGCCTCCTCGTACGGCGGGACCTCGCTGAATCCCTGCCAGCTCTTCCGCAGCGGCACACCGCGGAACCGGAAGTACCCGATGCCCTTCTTCCCGATGACGTAGAGCACGGGCTCGAGCCCACGCTCGCGAACATCCCGGATCAGCCTCTCGGCGATCTTCAGCACGTTCGCGTTGTACGCCCCCGCCAGTCCCCGGTCCGACGTCACGACGAGGATGCCGGCCTTCGACGGGTTCTCGCGATCCTCGAGGAGCGGATGCTGCACCGAGCCCGTCTGCCGGGCGAGGTCTTCCATCGCCTTGGTCAGCTGGATGGCATACGGACGGGACGATTCAACGCGCTGCTGCGCCTTCACGATCCGCGAGGACGCGATGAGCTCCATCGCGCGCGTGATCTTCTTGGTCGACTGGACCGAGCGGATCCGCCGTCGAACGATGCGGAGCTGCGCGCCCATCTACCCTCCCGGGCCGCGACCGGCATCGCCGCGCTCGGCGCCCTCGTCGGAGTCGGAGGTCCCGTCCTCGTCATCCGGCAGCGGGACCTGTCCTTGGACGTCGTCCTCCTCGGCCAGGGCGGCACCGCCATCCTCCGCGTCGGCATCCTCCTCGTCGTCGTCGTCGTCGACGGAGGACATCCGGTCCCAGCCGATGTCGGGCTTCACCTCGTCGGGCGGCGTGCCGGCGCCGCGGCCGGCCTCGCTGCCGGCCCCGGCGTCGGCCGGCTGGAACGTCTCTGCGAACGCCTCGACAGACTCCTTGAGCGTCGCCTCGACCTCGTCGGACATGTCCCCCGATTCCCGGATCGTCCCGAGGACGTCGGTCCGAGATTCCAGGTACGTCGTGAAGTCCTCCACGAATCGCTTCGCGTCCTCGACCGGGAACGGGTCGAGGTAGCCCCCGGTCGCGGTCCAGATCATGACGACCTCGCGCTCGACGGGAAGCGGCTGGTACTGCGGCTGTTTCAGCACCTCGACGACGCGAGCGCCGCGCGCGAGCTGCTGCTGCGACGCCTTGTCCAGCTCGGAGCCGAATTGGGCGAAAGCCTCCAGCGCACGGAACTGCGCGAGGTCCAGTCGCAAGCGCCCCGCCACCTTCTTCATCGCCTTCGTCTGGGCGCTTCCACCGACGCGCGAGACCGAGATGCCGATGTTGATCGCGGGTCGCACACCTGCGAAGAACAGATCCGGCTCGAGGAAGATCTGCCCGTCGGTGATCGAGATCACGTTCGTCGGGATGTACGCGGAGATGTCGTTGCCCTTGGTCTCGATGATCGGCAGCGCGGTGAGCGACCCGGCGCCGAGCTCGTCCGAGAGCTTCGCGGCCCGCTCGAGCAGACGCGAGTGCAGATAGAACACGTCGCCGGGGAACGCCTCGCGTCCGGGCGGTCGGCGGAGCAGGAGCGACAGCGTCCGGTAGGCGGTGGCCTGCTTCGACAGGTCGTCGTAGACGATCAGCGCGTGCTCACCGTCGTACATCCAGTGCGCACCGAACGCGGCGCCGGAGTAGGGGGCGATGTACTGGAACGGAGCGGGGTCCGATGCCGGCGCGTTCACGACCACCGTGTAGTCGAGCGCGCCGTTCTCCTTCAGGGTCGCGACGACCTCTGCCACGGTCGAGGACTTCTGCCCGACGGCGACGTAGATGCACTTCACCCGCTTCTTGGGGTCGCCTCCGGCCCAGTGCTCCTTCTGCGCGATGATCGCGTCTATCGCGACCGCCGTCTTCCCGGTCTGGCGGTCGCCGATGATCAGCTCGCGCTGGCCTCGACCGATCGCGGTCATCGCGTCGATCGCCGTGATGCCCGTGTAGAGGGGTTCTTTCACCGGCTGCCGGTTCACGACGTTCGGGGCCTGCACCTCGAGGATGCGCCGGTCCTGCGACTGGATCGGTCCCTTGTCGTCCAACGGCTCGCCGAGCGCGTTCACGACGCGGCCGAGGAACCCGTCGCCGACCGGCACCGAGAGGATCTGCCCCGTCTGCTTGACCGGATCGCCCTCCTGGATGTGCGAGGCGTCGCCCAGGACGATGCAGCCGATCTCGGTCACGTCCAGGTTGAACGCCAAGCCGAGGATCCCGCCCGGGAACTCGAGCAGCTCGTTCGCCATGGCTCGGGGCAGACCGGAGACGCGGGCGATCCCGTCACCCGCCTCCATGACACGCCCGAGCTCCCCGCGCTCGACCGAGGGCTTCCAGCTCTCGACGTGCTTGCGGAGTGCCTGGGCGATGTCGTTCGAGTCGAAGTCTTCGATGTCGATCGCCATACGGTCACACGCTCCCTATGAGGTACTGCCTCGCCTCGGCCAGCCGGCTGGCCACCGAGCCGTCGAACACCTCGTCGCCGACCCGGACGACCGCGCCGCCGATCACGTGTGGGTCGACGTCGACCTTCAACTCCACCGGATGTCCCGTGGCTTTCGTCAGCGCCTTCTCAAGCTTCGTCCGCTGCGCATCCGTGAGCGGTACGGCGACGCGGACCTCGGCGAGGGTCCGCTCGGACCGGTGGGCGGCCTCGCGCGCGAGCTCCTCGGCGATCTCCGCGATGTGGCGGGCCTGGCCGGCGTCCACGAGGAACCCCACGAGGGTCGCCGTCAGCGGATGGGCGCGCTCCCCGAGCAGCTCGTCGATCACCGCTTTCTTGCGCTCGGACGGGAGCGCCTCGTCGGTCAGCGCCTCGCGCAGGTCCGCATGGCGCTCCACCGACTTGGCGAACGCGTAGAGCTCGTCCTCGACACGGTCGAGGACGCCCTCCGCATCCGCGATCGAGAGTAGCGCCTGTGCGTACCCGCGAACGGCGTCGTCCTTCGCCACTCAGGCCTCACCCTTCCCGTTGCCTTTGGAACCGTTGCCATCCGATGACGCGCCCGAGGCCACCTCGTCGATGAACTCGTCGATCAGGCGCTGGTGCGCCTGCTCGTCGAGCGATTGTCCGACGACACGCTCCGCGAGCTCGACCGCGATCGAACCGATCTGGGCCCTGAGCTCCTGGAACGCGCGGTCACGCTCGGCGCCGATCTCCTCCTGCGCTCGGGCGACCGTCGCCTGCGCCTCCTCCTCTGCTTTCGCCTGGAGGTCGCGGCGCATCTGCTCGGCGGTCGCGCGCGCCTCCTCGATGATCTCATTGGCCTCCTCGCGGGCGCCGGCGAGCTGCTGCCGATAGTCCTCCTGCAGCTTCTCTGCTTCCTTGCGAGTGGCCTCCGCCTTCTCCATCTCACCTTGGATCTGCTCCCGGCGTTCCTCGAGCACCTGGTTGAACTTGGGCAGCACCCACTTCCACGTGAAGAAGAACAGGATCAGGAAGGCGACCAGGCCGACGACGAGCTCGCCCGGCTCCGGGTAGAAGCGACTCGCCTCGTTGACCTCTTCGGCGTGCTCCTCGGTTTGGGCGAGGATCGATGCGATCACTGCATGCACCAGCGGTCTCCCCCTCAGATGATGAACGAGAACGCGATGCCGAACAGCGCCAGCGCCTCGATCAAGCCGATCCCGATGAACATCGTGGTGCGGACCTGGTTCGCGTACTCCGGTTGGCGAGCCATCGCCTCGACCGATTTGCCGATCAGCACACCGAGCCCGATGCCGGGCCCGATCGCGGCAAGCCCGATCACGAGCCCCCTGCCGATCGTCTCGAGGCCAGAGAAATCACTGGCAGCTTGTGCGAGCAACCCCAACATGTTGCCTCCTTCTCTAGTGCTCCTCCGCCAAGACCCCGCCCAGGTACGACGCGGTGAGGACGGCGAAGATGAATGCCTGCAGGACTGCCACGAACACCTCGAAGCCGACCAGGATCACGGACAGCGGGAACGAGACGGCGACCAAAGCCCAGGTCTTGGGCCCATTCAGTAAGAAGAACTCGGTGCCCAGGAACACAAGGGCGAGCAGGAAGTGTCCTGCGACGAAGTTGGCGGCGAGACGGATCGTGAGCGTGACGGGTCGGATCACGATGTTCGAGACGAATTCGATCGGGACCAGCAGCGGCTGGATCCACCACGGTGCCGCCGGGATCACGCACATGAACTTCAGGTAGCCGAGGAACCCATGCTTGCGCACGCCGACCGCGTTGTACGTGAGCCAGGCGATCGCCGCGAGGACGAGAGGGAAGGCGACACGGCTGCTCGCCGAGAAGTTCACCCACGGCGCGACCTCGAACATGTTCATGAAGAAGATGAAGAAGAAGAGCGTCACCAGCAGCGGCAGGAACTGATCCGCGGCGGGGCCGAGCATCGGTATCGCGATCTGTTCCCGCACGAACGTCAATCCCATCTCCATGAGCGACTGCAGCTTTCCCGGAACGGTCTGCGGCTTGCGGAAAGCGAGCAGGAACATCAGGAGGTAGACCACGACGGACGCCGTCACCAGCGCGATGATGAAGTTGAAGCAGATCTCGATGCCGACGAGATCGATGCTGAAGTAGCAATCGAAGACGAAGTCCTCGGTGCCCGGCGGGTGGAACTCGGCGCCGAGGATCGCGGCGATCACGAGCTCCGCTCCGGGAAGTACCACAGGTCAGCCTGCATCCGTCCGGCGAGCAGCTTCATCTCGAACACGAGGAGCACGATCGTCGTCGGCACGAAGGCGGCGGCGAAGGCGACCGGTGAGAACCAGGCGAGTTGGTCCAGCAGGAGCAGGGCGATCGTGAGCGCGGCGAGCCGCACCACGAACCCACCGAGCCCGACCACCATGAGCACCGTCGGAGCGATCCGAGCGGCCCAGGCGACCGAATAGGCGTAGCCGAGGAAGTTGGCCGTGACCGCCGCGACCCCGATCCCCGCGGACCAGGCGGCGCCGGCGGCGCCAAGGAGCGCTCCCGCCACGGCGGCGACGACGAACGCGGGAAGCGAGTAAGGCAGGAGCCGGCGCACCAGCTCGTGCTCCGGGTCTCCCGTCCTGGTCACTCGCCTCCCCTGCCGTACCGCAGATACACGATGTAGATGGCGCATGCCGCCCCGAGGACGATCCCGAGCGCCGTGAAGCCGGATCCGGTTCCGAGGATCCGGTCGAACACGTATCCCAGCCCGCCGACGGTGATGATCCCCCCGATGATCGTCGAGGTGATCGCCCAGCCGATCCCCATGCCGGACCACGCGTCGCTCTTGCCGGGCCCGTTCATGGGAGGCGGACACTCTAAACGCCTGCAACGCACGCCGTCAAACGCCTCGAGAGTGTGTTTCCGCTGGTCAGAGGCCATTTCCGCGGCATGCCGACCCGAGCTTGTGAAGGAATTCACAAATCAGGATGCCGACCGCCGGCTAGGGCCGGGTCGGGTCTACCGGCGCCGGACCGGCAGGCGTCGGACCGGAGTTGGCGGCGGAGGATCGGTCGGCGTCCGCCGATCCGGAGCCGATCGTGGCGACGTGCTTGCCGTTCAGCTCGCCGTTCCGCCGCCGTTCGAGCAACCGAGGCAGGGCCGTCACCAGGAACAGCACCAACGCGCATCCGACGATCATCCCGGCGACCAGCCGCCCGTCGATCACGCCGATCGCGAGCGCGGACCCGCACACCAGCGCCGACCAGAGGTACATGAGCAGCACGGTCTGTCGATGGCCGTGCCCGATGTCCATGAGCCGGTGGAAGATGTGCTCCTTGTCGGCGTGCGCGATCCCGAGGCCCTTGCGTGTGCGACGCACGATCGCGAGGAGCACGTCGAGGAACGGGATCGCGAGCACCAGCAGCGGCACCAGCACCGGCAACGCGATGACCGCGGCGCCCCCACGGCTGGGTGGCCCGAGGTCGTTCCCGACACCGGCGATGGTCGCGACCGCGACGAGCATGCCGAGGAGCATCGAGCCCGTGTCCCCCATGAAGATCCTCGCCGGGTGGAAGTTCCAGGGGAGGAACCCGACGCAGATCCCGACGGTGATCACGGAGAAGAGCGCCGCGACCGAGGCCGAGTCCGAAGTGTCGCCGCCCCGGATCATGTAGACGAAGAATGTAGTGGCCGCGATCGCTACCATCCCCGCAGCCAGCCCATCGAGTCCGTCGACGAGGTTGATCGCGTTCGCGGCCGCCACGACCCACAGGACCGTGAGCGGCACCGCCTGCTCGGTCCCGAGGACGGCGAGCCCCTGGTCGGGAAGGACGAAGTACGCGAGCTGCACGCCCATCAGCACGAGGATGCCCGCGATGAAGATCTGGGCGGTCAGCTTCGCGAGCGCCGACGTCCCGCGCCGATCGTCGATCACGCCGAGGCCGGCCATCAGCGTGCACGTGACGATCGCGGCGACCGGCTCGGGCGCGGTCTGCTTGAGCTGTCCGAAGGGCAGGAGCCACGCCACCCCCATCGCCACGAGGAATCCGACCCACATCGCGAGCCCGCCCATCGTCGGTGTGGGGACCACGTGGAGCTTCCGCTCCGACGGGTGATCGATCGCTCCGAGCCGCACCGCGAGCAACCTGACCACGGGTGTGAGGGCGAACGTGGTGCCCGCGGCGACCAGGAAGACGATCAGATAGGCGACCACGGTGGGCACAGTCTGCGGGGGCGGTCGCCGTCCGGCAACCGACCTCGCGTCCTATGCGTACGGCGGGAACCGCTCCATCAGATCTCGGACGCGCTGAGCGGATTTCCCCTGTGCATCCGCGTCCCCGGGGTTCTTCAGGACCTCACCGATGATCGACGCGATCTCTCCCATCTCTTCCTCGTCCATGCCGAGGGTGGCGGGCCCCGGGGTGCCGACGCGGATGCCGGAGGGCGCCGAAGGGGGGTTCGGGTCGTACGGGATCTGATTCTTGTTGAGCGCGATCCCCACCTCGTCGCAGACCGCTTCGGCCGCCTTGCCGTCGATCCCGACCGGACGGACGTCGGCGAGGATCAGGTGTGAATCGGTGCCGCCCGAGATCACGCGGAGCCCCTCGTCGGCCAGGGCGGCGGCAAGAGCTCTCGCATCGCGCACCACCCGGTGCGCGTAGTCACGGAACCCGGGGGCCATGGCCTCCTTCAACGCCACCGCCTTCGCCGCGATGCAGTGCTCGAGGGGACCTCCTTGCATCATCGGGAACACCGCCTTGTCGATCGCTTTCGCGTGCTCTTCCTTGCAGACGATCATCGCGCCGCGAGGTCCCCGGAGCGCCTTGTGGGTCGTGAACGTCACGACGTCGGCGTGAGGAACCGGTGAGGGATACGCGCCACCGGCCACGAGGCCGATGAAGTGGGATGCGTCCACCCAGTGCAGCGCCCCGACCTCGTCCGCGATCTCGCGGAACGCGGCGAAGTCGATCTCGCGCGCATACGCCGTGTAGCCGGACAGGATGATCTTCGGGCGATGCTCCTTCGCCAGATCGCGAACGCGATCCATGTCCAGTCGCTCCGTCTCGCGGTCGACCTGATAGCCGACGAAGTTGAACCACATCCCGGACACGTTCACCGGCGAGCCGTGGGTGAGGTGCCCGCCGTGCGCGAGCTCCATCCCGAGGACCTTGTCCTCCGGGTCGTTCGGCCTGAGGAACGCACCGAACACCGCCATGTTGGCCTGGGCGCCGGCGTGCGGCTGCACGTTCGCGTGCTCGGCGCCGAACAGCTCCTTGGCCCGGTCGATCGCGAGCTGTTCCGTCACGTCGACGAACTCGCACCCGCCGTAGTAGCGCCGGCCCGGATAGCCCTCAGCGTACTTGTTCGTCATCGTGGACCCGAGCGCCGCGAGGACGGCGGGGCTCGCGTAGTTCTCCGACGCGATCAACCGCAGGTTGCTGCGCTCGCGCTGGAGCTCGTTCGCGATCGCGTCGGCAACCTCCGGGTCGGCGGCCTTCAGCGCGTCCCAGTCGGCGGCGTACTCCCTCATCTCAGAGCTCCCCTCGCTCGATCTGCGCGACCTGATCCAGCCTCTTGACGTGACGCCCGCCTTCGAATGGTGTCTCCAACCAGATGCGCACGATCTCCCGAGCGTACGCGGACGCGATCACCCGCGCTCCCATCGCCAGGACGTTGGCGTCGTTGTGCTGGCGAGACATGCGCGCCAGCCACAGGTCGTGGCAGAGCGCCGCCCGGACACCGTCCACCTTGTTGGCGGCGATCTGCTCCCCCTGGCCGGATCCGCCGAGCACGATCCCGCGGTCGGCATCCCCCGTCGCAACGGCGCGCGCAGCGGCCGCGCAGAAGGCCGGGTAATCGACCGGTTCGGTGGAGTCGGTGCCGTGGTCGTCGACCTCGTGACCCTCCTCGACGAGGAACGCCTTCAGGTCCTCCTTGAGCGGGAAACCGGCGTGGTCGGCGCCGAGGGCGACGCGCATCAGACCGGGTCCTCGGTCAGCGCGGCGGCCAAGCGACCGGAGAGGTCATGGAGCTCATCGGCCACCTCCCGGTAGCCGTCGATCGGATCACCGAGCGGATCCCGGATGTCCTCAGCAGGCTGGATCGCGCCGTTTCGCCCGGCCGCGGCGGCGGCCACTCGCGCGTCGAAGGCACCTCCGGTGGGCGAGGCTTCCATCAACCGGACCAGCTCCCTGATGGTGAAGGTCTTCGCCTCCACGTCCGGCCGCGCGGCGACGATGGCCTCGCGGTGGTCCGCCGCCATGCACACGATCAGGTCGGCGTCGTCGAGCATCTCGCCCGTCAGCCGCCGCGCGAGATGGGCTCGGATGTCGGCGCCGCGTTCATCGGCCGAGAGGATCGACTCGATCATCGCCCCGGAACCGTCCCAGCCCGCGGTGCCCGCCGACGTGACGACCGGCGCCCCCTCGCCGAGCCGTTCGACGAGGGCCGCGCGCAGGAACCCCTCGGCCATCGGAGAGCGGCAGATGTTGCCCGTGCAGACCACCAGGATCCCGCTCATGACGAAGAGCGCGAGTCTAGCAACGACGACTCCTCCGGCAGGAGCTCGACGAGCGTATCCCGCGGAAGAGAACCTTCCCGGATGATCGTCGCCGCCCCGTGGGCGAGGTCGATGACGGTCGACGCGACACCGTCGAGCGGCCCCTCCTGGCATAGGTAGACGGCGACGGCGTCACCGAACAGCGCCTGAAGTTCGCCGCACGTCTCAGCGGGCGCACTTCCGGAGAGGTTCGCGCTGGTGACGGCCAGCGGCCCGGTCTCCGCGAGGAGCGCAAGGGCGAGGGGATGGTGGGGGGCGCGGACTCCGACGGTGGTTGCGTCGCCCCCGAGGTCCCACCCGGCGGCGTCTGCGTCCCTGGGCAGCACCAGGGTGAGCGGTCCTGGCCACAGCGCCGACGCGAGACGGTCGGCCCGCTCGTCGAAGACGGCCACCGCTCGCGCCGCGTTCACCGTGGCGACCAGCACCGGGAGCTCGAGGTCTCGGGGCCGACGCTTCGCCTCGAACACCTTCGCGGTCGCCGCGGGATCATCCGGGCGCGTCCCGATCCCGTAGACCGTGTCGGTCGGGAAGACGATCAGCTCACCGCCGCGGGCGGCGGCCGCCGCGTCACGCATTGGACCACTGAGGGAGGTCATCGCAGCGGCGTCATGGCAGCGGCGTCACAGGAGAGGCGGCCGCCGTCCGCACACCACGCGGTCCCGTCCGACCAGATCTCGGCGCACGGATAGGTCCTCGAAGCCCGCCCGTTCGGCTGCCTCCGAGACCGACGCCGCCGTGCTCTCCTCGATCTCGACGGCCACGAGCCCTCGAGTTCGAAGGCACGCGACCGCGTGCACGAAGAGCCGCTCGTAGAGGTCGATCCCCCCGTACACCGCGAGCTCCGGTTCGGCTCGCACGTCGGGAGGCAGCGAGTCCCGTTGCTCGGGCGCCACGTAGGGCGGGTTGCAGACGACCACGTCCACCTCGCCGCGGAGGTCGAGCGGCAAGGGATCGAGCAGGCTCCCCTCGAAGACCGCCATCTCCAGGCCGAGTGTCTCGGCGTTCTCCCGAGCCAGGGCCACGGCTTCGGGGGAAAGGTCGATGGCGAACACCATCGCGTCCGGCCGTTCGTCCTTGATCGCGAGCGCCACGGCGCCGCTCCCCGTGCACACGTCGACCACCACCGGCGACTCGACCTCCGCCAGAGCGTCGAGGACCACCTGGACGAGGACCTCGGTCTCGGGCCGGGGCACGAACACGCCGGGTCGGACGCCGACTCGGAGCCGGCGGAAGCCCTGCTCGCCGGTCACGTGCTGGAGCGGCTCACCGGCGCACCGACGGCAGAGCGCCCGTCCGAAGAGCTTCGCCTCTTGTGAGGTCAGCCCTTCCCGGGCGTAGATCCCCGTTCGATCCGTTCCGAGGACGTGCGACAAGAGCCGCTCGGCGGTGGGAACCGGACTGTCCTCGCCGTGCCGCTCCAGGTACTCGGCCGCGCGCCGGACGACCTGCGCCGGCCGCACGTCAGCTCGTGGTGCCGGGTCGCGCCGGCACCACTTCCTCGACCTCGGCGAGCTGTGCCGATCGCTCCGCGGCGTTCAGCCGTTCCGTGAAGCCGTCCAGCTCGTCGCCACCCGCCAGCACGTTCGCCAGCTGGTGCGACGTGTGCTTGATGCGATGGTCCGTCACCCGACCCTCGGGGAAGTTGTAGGTCCGGATCTTCTCGGAGCGCTCGCCCGTGCCGACCATCGACCGGCGCGCCGCGGCCTCCTTCGCCTGCTGCTCGTCGAGCGCCTTCTGATAGAGGCGGGCGCGCAGGTATCGCATCGCTTTCTCACGGTTCTGCAGCTGCGAGCGCTCCTCCTGGACCTCCACCTTGATGCCGGTGGGCTTGTGCACGATGCGCACCGCCGAGTCCGTGGTGTTCACCGACTGCCCGCCGGGACCGCTCGATCGGTAGACGTCGATGTCGAGATCCTCCGGACGGATCTCGACCTCCACGTCCTCGGCCTCGGGCATCACGGCCACCGTGGCGGTCGACGTGTGGATCCTGCCTTGCGACTCGGTGACCGGCACGCGCTGCACCCGGTGCACACCGGATTCGTGCTTCAAGCGGCCGTACGCGTCGCGTCCTCGGATCCCGAGCACGACGTCTTTGAATCCACCCATCTCCGCCGGCGCCGATGCCAGCACTTCGGACTTCCACTTCCGCCGGTCCGCCAGATGCTGGTACATCTCGAACAGAGCCCCCGCCCACAGGGCCGCTTCCTGGCCGCCCGCCCCGGCGCGGATCTCGACGATCAGGTCCTTGCCCTCGTTGGGATCCTTCGGCACCAGCAGCTGCTCGAGGCGGGCGCGGAGCTCCTCGGCTCGACCCGACGCGGCGCGGGCCTCCTCGTCGAATGCCTCCGCCATCTCGGGGTCGGCCTCCGCGGCTGCGAGCTCGCGCGCTTCCGACGCGTCTGCCGTGGCCTGCCGGAACTCGCGGTAGGGCCCCACGATCTGATCGAGCTCCGCGAGCAGCTGGCCGAGTGTCCGCATCCGATCGTGGTCGGTCGCGGCTTCGACCGAGGCCATCTCGGCCTGGATCTGCTCGAAGCGGGCCTCGATCTCCTTGAGGCGATCCTCGACGTCCATGACGTCGATTCTCCCAGGCGCCGTCCGGCTGCCTGCGACCGCTACTCGTCGGGCTCGTCGAACTCCAGGTCGATCGACGCGAGGTCCGGGATCTGCAGTGACTCGTCCTTCTGCACCCAGAGATCCTCGTATCGAGGATCGACGGGCGTCTCCGCGTCGCCGGCGTCATCGGCGGTGCTGGTGGCGTCGGTGGCGTCGGGGGTCGTCTCCGCGAGGTCGCTGTCCTCCGCGTCGGCTCGCGCGGCCTCCTCGATCGGGGCAGCGAGGTCGTCCGCCACCTCGATGAGCTTCCCGCGCATCTCCTCGAGCTGGGAGATGAGGCTCCGTCGGCGCTCGGCGAGACCCATCAGGAGCCGATCGGATTCGGTCTTGGCTCGCTCGAGCAGATCCGTACCCTCCTGACGAGCCTCCTCCGCGTGCGCCTGCGCACCCACCCTGATGCGATCGGCCTCGCTCCTCGCCTCGTCGAGCGTTCGCGTCGATTCGGATCTCGCGTTCTCGAGGATCCGGTCGGCTTCCTGATCCGCCATCTCGATCAGGTTGGCGAAGCGTTTGGACAACGCGTCGTACGGATCGGCGGAGGAGGTCGCGTCGGGCGTGGCGGCGGGGGCAGCCATGGCCGGCCCGGCCACCTGCTCGCTCCGCGCGGCGGCCGACGACCCCGCTTCGAGGCGGAGCTGGCTGAGCTCTCGCTCCAGCGTCCCTACCTGGTTCGCGATCGAGGTCAGGTACGCGCGCACCTGCTGCGGGTCATAGCCGCGACGAACGGTTGCGAACTCTCGTCGGCGGATCTGCTCCGCGCTCGGCAGCAACGGCATATCCAGGTCGCTGGTCGGCATGGGGAAACCTCCCGAGTCATGGGGAACGGCATCATCTTCGCGCAAGAAACGAGCGATGCAACGACCCTCGCGCGAAGAATGGACTCGGGTCGTGCGTTCCGGACCGCTAGCGCTCGGGCGCGGTCGCCTCCGCCTCGCGGCGGAGCAGCTCCTGGAACGACGTGACCGCGACCTCGATCTGGGATCGATCGGGCTGCTGGGTCGTGATCTTCTGCAGCCAGATCCCCGGTGTCATCAACGCTCGCATCAGGAGCGATCCCGGGTGCTTGGCGCCGAACCGCAGCGCTTCGTAGGAGATGGCGGCGATGATCGGGATGGCGATCACCCGGGAGACGATCCGCCAGACGAGAGCGGGCGTGCCGAAGAGCGTGAACACGAAGATCGTGATGATCATCACGATGATGAGGAAGTTGGTCCCGCAGCGGACGTGCTCCTTGGGGTATCGATCGATCAGATCCGCCTGCAGCTCCTCACCGTGTTCGAAGGCCGCGATCGTCTTGTGCTCGGCCCCGTGATACTCGAACACCCGATGGATGTCCTTCGTCTTGCCGATCAACCACAGGTAGGCGACGAACAGCGCGACACGGAAGACTCCCTCGCCCATCAGCGTGAGGACGCCGCCGCTGCCCGTGCGGTTCTCGAACCACGCGAAGAGCGTGGTCGGCCCGATGATGAAGATCCCGATGAACAGTGCCAGCGCGAGGACGATCGAGAGCGCGACCTGCCGTGGCGTGAGCCGCTCTTCTTCCTCGAGCGACTGGTTGGCCGAGACCATCAACGCGCGCATGCCGATCGCGAGCGACTGCCCGAGCACGATGATGCCCCGGAAGAATGGCTTGCCGAGGAGCGGGTAGCGCAGCACGATCGAGTCGATCTCGTGCGACTCGACGTGGATCGTGGCATCAGGCTTGCGGACGGCGATCGCCCAGAACCCGGCGCCGCGCATCATCACGCCCTCGACGACCGCCTGACCGCCATAGAGATGGCTGCGCGGGGACGCCGCCTTGGGGGCTGCTGCCTCCGCCACGGGTCGGTTAGCCCTGCTGCGCCTGCTGGGCCGCCTGGGTCTTCGCGTACCGCCGCTGGAACCGCTCGACACGTCCGCCCGCGTCCACGAACTTCTGCTTGCCGGTGTAGAAGGGGTGGCAGTTCGAGCAGAGCTCTGCGCGGATCTCGCTCACGGTGGAGCGGGTCTGGAACGTATTGCCACACGAGCAGTGCACGTTGGCGATCTGGTATTCGGGGTGGATGCCCTGTTTCATCTCTTCTCCTCTTCGCCTTCCAGGGTACCCGAGGCTGCCGACCTTCTCCGGTCGGCGGTCCCTATCCCCCGGACGGCGCCTTCGCGATCTCCTTGAGGAACTGCTCGTTCGACTTGGTCGCCCTGACCTTGTCGACCAGCAGCTCCAGAGCGGCTCCCACGTCGAGCGCATGAAGTACCCGACGCAGCTTGATGACCAGCGCGAGCTCCTCGGCCGGCATGAGCAGCTCTTCCTTGCGGGTTCCCGAGGCGTCCACGTTGATCGCGGGGAACAACCGCTTCTCCGACAATGAACGATCGAGCCGGAGCTCCATGTTCCCGGTTCCCTTGAACTCCTCGAAGATGCCGTCGTCCATCCGGGATCCGGTCTCGACCAGCGCGCTCGCGATGATCGTGAGGGATCCGCCCTCCTCGATGTTGCGCGCCGCACCGAAGAACCGTCTCGGCGGGTAGAGGGCCCCAGAGTCGATGCCGCCCGAAAGGATCTTGCCCGAGGACGGCGCCGCCAGGTTGTAGGCACGGGCCAGGCGGGTGATCGAGTCGAGGATGACCGCCACGTCCCTGCCGGATTCGGCGAGACGCCGGGCGCGCTCGAGGACGAGCTCCGTCACCTGGATGTGCTGGTCGGTCGGCTTGTCGAACGTGGAGTAGACGACCTCGGCGGCCTCGACGGTGCGCTGCCAGTCCGTGACCTCCTCCGGTCGCTCGTCGACGAGCAGCACGATCACGTGCGTGTCCGGGCTCGAGTTGATGATCCCGTTCGCGATCTGCTTGAGCACGGTGGTCTTCCCCGCCTTGGGCGGAGACACGACCATCCCTCGCTGGCCTTTCCCGATCGGCGCGATCATGTCGATGATCCGCTCGGTCACGGCCGTCGGGCCGGATTCCAGCCGGAACCGCTCGTCGGGGAACAACGGCGTGAGCTTGTCGAAGTTCCTCCGCTCCTTGACGTCATCGACGCCGACGTCGTTGACCTTCTCGACCTCGAGGAGCGCCCAGTACTTCTCGCTGTCCTTCGGCTGACGCACCTTGCCCGTCACGACGTCGCCCTTGCGAAGCTGGTGCTTGCGCACCTGCGACATCGAGACGTAGATGTCGTCCGGGCCGGGCAGGTAGCCCGAGGTCCGCATGAAGCCGTACCCGTCGGGGAGCAGGTCGAGGATGCCGGCTGCCGACGGGGCGGTCTTCAGTGCTTCGACCCGCTCCTGCTCCTCTCGTTCCCGGCGCTCTTCTCGCTGCTGCCGCCGCTCCTCGCGTGTCGGACGGCGTCGCCGGTTGCGGGGGTCGTTCCGATCCCCGTGCTCACCGCGGTCGCCGCGGTCGCCCCGGTCCTGGGGCCCGCCGCGATCCTGGTTCCGCTCGCCGCGGTCCTGGGGGCGCGAGCCACCGGGATCACTCGAACGGTCGTCCGGCTGGCGGTCTTCGCCGCCCGGACGACGGTCCGAAGACTGCTGGTCGTCGGACCCTTCGGAGAAGGAGCCACCGTCCGCGTCGTCCTCTGCGCCTTCGTCCGATGAGACGTCGCTCCTCGCGCCGTCGCCTATGGCGCCGTCGATGGTCGCGACGGCCGTCTCACGGGACGGACGGGCCGACGCTTCGCCGTTGTCCGGTCGTTCTCCGTTCGACGAGGCCTCGACGATCGCGTCGATCAAGCCTGCCTTGCGCAGACGCTGGGATCCTTCGATCCCCAACGTCTGCGCGATCTGCTGCAGCTCCGGGAGGAGCTTTCCCTCCAAGGTGCTGCGGTCCATGGTGTCCATGTGCCCTGCCTTTCTTCTTTCGCTAGGGCTGTTCGTCCTGAAGCGTCCGCCAGTCGGCGAGGAACCGCTCCAGTCCGGAGTCAGTCAGTGGGTGCTTCACGAGCTTCGTGAAGACGTCGTACGGCATCGTGGCGATGTCCGCGCCCGCGAGCGCGGATTCCACCACGTGCATGGGATGGCGGAGTGAGGCCGCCAGCACGTTCGAGGCGTAGCCCTGCACCGCGTAGATCTCGCAGATGTCGTGCAGGAGCTTCATCCCGTCCGAGCCGACGTCGTCCAGCCGGCCGAGGAAGGGGGACACGCAGTACGCCCCGATCTCGGCCGCCAGGATCGCCTGCGCCGCGGAGAACACGAGCGTCACGTTGACCCGGATCCCCTCGCCGGCCAGCCGCTTCCCCGCTTCCAAGCCCGCGGGGATCATCGGGACCTTCACGACCGCGTTCGGCGCCATGCCCGCGAGCCGTTGCCCTTCCTCGTACATGGGCCCCGCCTCGAGCTCGGTCGTCTCCAGCGAGATGTCGCCGTCGACCTCCGCGAGGATCTCTTTCCAGACCGCTTCCGGATCGCCACCCTCCTTCGCGACGAGCGACGGGTTGGTCGTGACGCCGGAGAGCACGCCCCACCGGTTGATCTCGCGGATCTCGTCGATGCTGGCCGTGTCCAGGAACAGTCTCACGCGGTCCTCCCCTGTCGTCCGAGCTCTTCCGCGTGCTGCGCCGCCCGCGCGGTCGCACGCTCCATCACCAGGTCGAGCACGGCCGAGATCGCTTGATCGAAGCTGTGGTTCGGCACGATCGGCACGCCGTGGGAAAGCGCTTGGCTCTTGATGTAGCGCTGGAGCTTGCGGATGTTCTCGAAGTTCTGCGCGTAGCGCTCGGCGGGACGGACGCCCGTCTCCCTGGCGGCGAAATGATTCAGATGCCGACTTTCCTCCTCCACCTCGACGACCAAAGGAACCGGCACGATGCGTTCACCGTGGATACCCAGGTCGAAGAATCCCGGGACCACATGGACCCCTTCGATGACGATGCTCGTCCCGTCGGCCGCGGCGCGCTTGATCAGGGCTTCGATCCCGACCGATACCGCCGCGGTCTGCTCCCGGAAGCCGGCGACGAGGGCGTCGGAGCGTCGTGTCGGCTCCCGGACGACCGTGTCCGTCTGGAACGACGAGACGTGGAGCGTTGGCATGAGCTCGGCGGAGAGCATCGACCGCATCACCTCTCGGATCGAGCCGTCCGTCGCGACAACGCGCACGATCCCGAGCCGGTGCGCCAGGTGCGTGGCGATCGTGGACTTCCCGACGCCGGTCGCACCGCCGATCAGGATCACGAGCGGCACGTCCAGCCGCTGCACGTCTTGCCAGCGCGCGAAGTTTGTGGCGTACCGATCTCCGGCGAGCTCCCGGATGATGTCCAACGCGAAATGGGAGAGCTCGATGCTATTGATCGAGGAACGACCCTCGTCTAAGAGCCGTATCTCGATCGTCTCCGCCACCTCGTAGGCGCGATAGGTGGAGAGCCCCGTGACCATGACCTGTGAGGCCATCAGACCCTTGGAGTAGGGCAGGCCGGGATCTTGGTCGGAGATCGTGATGTGTGGGTGTGGGTGTTGGTCTCTCGTCATAAGCGGTCTTCTGCTCGGCCGAGCGCGATGTCGATCGCGCCGCCGAGCGCGGTGTCGAGGTCCGCGGATCCCTCCACGGCCTCTGCGCGGTTGTCCACGAACACGACCTCCGCCCCTCGGTCGAGGGCTCTGGCGACCGCCGTATCGACGGCCGCCGCCTTCAGCTCCGTGAGGAGGACGTCGTATCCCTGGACGGCATCGAGGTCTTCGACCAGACCGGCGCGATCGGCTAGTCGAGCGCTCCATCCCACGACCGTGCACCCTTGGTCGGCTTCGAGGCGTCGGATCAGCCTCTCGACCACCGTGGGAGGAGCCGTCGTGGCGTAGAACGCTTCCTTGCCCCGGATATCTTCCAGCGCTACCGGAACGAAGTCCGTCAGGATGAACGCCGCATCGTCCAGGTAGCGCCGAACAGGGGAACGGAGCGCGGAAAGGTTTTCGGACCCGGATGGGTCGCCTGCCATGGTAACAACCACCAGATCGGACCGCAAGAGCCGGTATGGGCCGAGGTAGCCGCCCAGGTATTCCGGGGGGGCGGTGGCAGGCGCCACCAGGATGGCCGCGTCCCACGGCACCGGCGGGATCGCCGCTCCGCTTCCCTCGAGGATCACCAGCCCCGGGTGGAGGGAGGCCGCCAGTTCGGCGGCCTCCGGGACGTTGGAGAGATACGGCGCGCCGGCGAGCCCGCCGCCGGCGCGCCTGGCACCTACCGTGGTGACGCCGGTCGTGATGGCGTCCTCCAGGTAGTCCGACGCCGCATGCTGCCCCTCGGCGACCAGCCGGACGAGCTGGTCGAGGTCGATCGAGCCGGCCATCGCGAGGGTGGGCTCCGGCGGCCCGCCGCGGCCCATCGCGACGACGACCGGCTCGAGACCCCGGCGGGCAGCCAGGCGGGCGACCGCCCCGGCGATCGCGGTCTTGCCCGTCCGTTTCCCGGTGCCGATGACCGCGAGCGTCGCGACCCCGAGCGGGGCGGCGAGCTCCGGCGGGTCGATCCGGAAATCGGGGCCGAGGTAGGGGATCCCCGCCACCAAGGCGACGGCCACGAGCTCCATCCGCTCCCGATAGCCCAGGACAGGCTCATCGGAGAGATCGAGGATCACCTCGGGCGACAACTCGGCGATCGCGGTCCGCAACGCCTGCATGCGTTCGCCCGCCGTGACGAGGACACGGACGCCGAGGTCGGGAGGAGCGTCGCCGGCAGCGAGCTTCTCGGTCCCGCCGACCAGGAGCGCGGCCACGATCTCGTGGCCGCGCTCCCCCGCCGCTTCCAGGGCGGCACGCGTCACGGGCGGGTAGTGCTCACCGTCCACGAGGGCGAGCGTTCGCATGTGCGTTCTCCTGGTGGTGGCCGTGTCGATGGGGGTTGAACGCGTCGGGCGGTCAGTCGCCGGGAACGGGATCGGCCACCTGGTCGGAAACCTGATCCGACCGGGGCGCGGACTCCTGGATGAAGCCCTCGCCCACGCGCTGCATCTGGGTCCCCGTGGCGATCGCTACCTTGGCCATCTGCTGGCGCTCGCCGAACGGGAACTTCCGGAAGATCGTGACCTTCCCGCCCTCGATCTCCAACACGTTGTAGCAGGGCTTGGTGTGCCCGCGCACCCGGAGCGACGAACAGGTGCCGGCGCTCGCCAGGTACATGTCCTCGAGCCGCCAAACGTAGGGAACGTGCTTGTGCCCGGCGAGCACCACGTGCACGCCCGAGTGGACGAGCACCTCGAGCAAGTCTCCCGCGTCCATCACGGTGCTGCGCTCACGGCCGGTGCCGGGGATCGGGATCAGGTGGTGGTGCAGCACGAAGACCTTGAGATCCGCCGGTTCGGCGAACTGCTTCTGGATCCACGAGTAGTGGCCCCGGCCCACCATCCCCTCGTTCAGGTCCGGCTCGCTCGAATCCACGCCGACGATCCGGATCCCCTCCACGTCCACGGACCAGTTGCGTGCACCGATCAACTCCTCGAAGTGCAGGTAGCCGACGTTCCGCGAGTCGTGGTTGCCCGGGATCGTGTGGAGAGGTGCCTGGATCCGCTCCGCGTACGAGAGCCACGACTGGTACTCCTGCCGATACCCGTCGGTGGTGAGGTCCCCACTGCAGATCACCGCCGTGGGTTGCAGCTCGTTGATCTCCTCGATCACCCGATGAAGGAGGTTCGGCACGAAGTGGGGGGAGCCGACGTGTGGATCGGAGATGTGGGCGATCGTGACCACGTCGGCAGTGTAGGGGGCGCCGACATCCGTCGACGAGACGGCCTGGAGACACGAGCCGCATGGGACGATAGCGACCTGTGACCGTCCTGGACGTTGTCCTCCTACTGTTGCTCGTGCTGTCGGCCTGGGGTGGCTATCGACGTGGCGCGCTGCTTCAGGTCGCGGGGCTCATCGGACTGGGGATCGGATTCGTCGTCGGCGTCCGGCTCGCGCCCCTCACGGCCGACCTCGTCCGGTCCGACCCGGCGAAGGCAGGGGTGGCCCTCGGGACGGTGCTTCTCCTCGGTGTGATCGGCGACGCGGTCGGGTCGGTCCTGGGGCTCAAGCTCCGTCGGCGAGCCCGGGGAGCTCGGCTCAAGGCGGCGGATGCGGTGGGAGGCGGGGCGCTCAGCGTGAGCGCGCTCATCCTCGCGATCTGGTTCCTCGGGATCAACCTGGCGGCGGGGCCGTTCCCCTCCATCGCTCGGTCGCTCCAGCGCTCCGCCGTGGTCCGCGTCGTCGACACGGTGCTCCCGCCTCCACCGGCGCTCGCGGCGCAGCTCGGGAACGTGCTCGACATCATCGGGTTCCCGGACGTGTTCGCGGGCCTGCCTCCGCTGCCCGCCGACCCGGTGCCGCAGCCGGAGCAGGGTCTCGCCGCGAGGGCAGCGAGCGCGGCCCGTCCGTCCGTGGTCTTGGTCGCCGGACCGGCGTGCGACCGGATCCTCCAGGGCACCGGATTCGTGGTCGAGGACGATCTCGTCCTCACGAACGCTCATGTGATCGCCGGCAGCAGCCCTCGGGTGGAGTGGGAGGGCCAGGTCTTCGACGCGGTGCCAGTGGTCTTCAACCAAGACCTCGACGCCGCCGTCCTTCGGGTGGAGGGGCTCGACGCGCAGCCGCTCGATCTGCTCGCCGAGGAGGTCACTCGAGGCACCGGCGGGGCCATCGTCGGATACCCGCACGGGGGCTACATCGAGCTCTCGGCGGCGGTTCGACGCGCGCTCGATGCGGTCGGTCGAGACATCTACTCCGAGGACGAGGCTCGCCGGCGGATCTACGAGCTCCAGGCCACCGTGGAACCGGGGAACAGCGGCGGGCCGTTCGTGCTGCCCGGCGGGGAGGTCGCGGGCCTGATCTTCGGCGCATCCGTCACTCACGACGACGTGGGCTACGCGATCACCTCCCCGACGCTGATCCCGCTGGTCGATCGGGCGATGGCCCGTACCGACGAAGTCGGTACGGGCCGTTGTGTTCGCTGAGCTCAGCCCTCGACCCGCACCTCGACGCCCTTCGATCGCACGCCGGGCCGGATCGCCCGCCAGGCGTGTGGCAGCTCGCCGATCGCATGTCCCTCGCGCTCGAAGGCGAGTAACGACGGGCCGGCACCGGACAGACATGCCGGGATCTGCCGGCTGCGGAGATCTTCGAGGAGCGACGCCGACTCGGGGACGAGCCCGGCGCGGGCATCTTCGTGGAGGCGGTCCTGGAGCGCGGCGAGAAGGAGGCCGGGATCCTGGGTCAACGCCACGACCGCCAAGGCACCGTGGCTCACGTTGAACACCGCGTCCTGTCTGCCGACATTCGAGGCGAGCGCGCTCCTAGCATCACGGGTCGGCAGGCGAAGGTGCTCGGGTACGAGGACCACGGGGTCGAGATCGGGATGGGGATCGAGCCTACGAACGACCCCGTCGGCGACGATCGTGAATCCGCCGTACGTCGCGGCCGCGGCGTTGTCCGGATGCCCCTCCAGCTCCGCCGCGTATGAAAAGGTCGTGGAAGGATCGTCCTCGCCCGCTGCCCGGCGAACCAGCGCTCGACAGAGCGCGACTCCCGCAACCGCGGCGGCCGAGGACGACCCCAGGCCGCGCTCCAGCGGGATGCGGTTGAGGCCGTGCATCGAGAAGGACGGGAGCTCCGCTCGCGGATCGAGCAGGAGCAGCTGCTCGAGCGCGAATGCGATCGCGCGGCTCACCATGTCGGAGCCGTCCGTGGGAAGTTCGTCCGCGCCCTCGCCTTCCCATGTGACGCCCGGTTCGGCCTCGGTGTCGACCGCGACCTCGTTGCAGAGGTCCAGCGCGAGCCCGAAGCAATCGAAGCCGGGTCCGAGGTTCGCCGACGTCGCCGGCACCCGGACGGTGATGCGCATCTACAGCCCCAGCTCGGCGGCGACCACCGCGGGGTCGGCAGGCACGGTTTCCGGCCGGGCCGCCCCCGCGATCGCCCACTCCGGATCCTTCAGTCCGTGCCCGGTCAGGACGCACACCACCGTCGCATGGGCCGCGAGCTTGCCCTCGGCGTGCAGGTGCAGCAGCCCGGCCACGCTCGCGGCCGACGCGGGCTCCGCGAACAACCCTTCCCGGGCGACGCGCCGGTACGCGGCCAAGATCTCGCGGTCGGTCACCGAGAGGATCGCGCCCTCGGACTCCTTCGCGGCCGCGACCGCCTTCTCCCATGAGGCCGGGTTCCCGATCCGGATCGCGGTCGCGATCGTCTGCGGGTCCTTCACCACCTCACCGAGCACGATCGGCGCTGCCCCCTGGGCCTGGAACCCGAAGAGGCGGGGCGGGTCGTGGATGATGCCGGCCTCCAGGTACTCCGTGTAGCCGAGCCAGTGGCTGGAGATGTTGCCCGCGTTCCCGACGGGGACGAGGTGCAGGTCGGGAGGTCGACCGAGCGCGTCGCAGATCTCGAACGCCGCCGTCTTCTGACCCTCCAGCCGGTATCGGTTCACGCTGTTGACCAACGTCACCGGGTACCGGTCCGCGAGACCTTTCGCGAGCTCGAGCGACGCGTCGAAGTTGCCGTCGACCTCGAGTACCCGGGCCCCGTGCACGAGCGTCTGGGCCATCTTGCCGAGCGCGATCTTCCCCTTGGGCACGAGCACGGCGCACGTGAGACCTGCTTTCGCCGCGTACGCCGCCGCGCTCGCACTCGTGTTGCCGGTCGACGCGCAGACGACCGCCTTGGCCCCTTCTTCGAGCGCCTTCGAGATCGCCAGCGTCATCCCCCGGTCCTTGAACGACCCGGTGGGGTTCGTGCCGTCGTACTTCAGCCAGACGTCGCAGCCGGTCTCGGCCGACAGGACGTCCGAGCGCACGAGCGGCGTTCCTCCTTCACGGAGCGTGACGACCGGCGTGTCGGCCGAGACCGGCAGCCGCGCGCGGTACTCCTCGATGACGCCGCGCCATTGCGGCGTTCCGTTCGCGGATGGTTCCCTTTCCAAGGAGGTCACTCTTCGCCCTCCACGCGGATGACGCTCGCGACCGCGTGGACGGCATCGAGCTCCCGCAGCTCCTGCATCGTCTTCTGGAACGCGCCCTCCTGGGCGCGGTGCGTGATGAACGAGAGCGTGGCTTCCTCCCCGGTGCCTTCCTGCCACACGCGCTCGAGCGAGATGCCGTTCCGGCCGAAGCGGTCGGCGATCTCCGCCAGCACGCCGGGTCGATCGTCCACGCGGAGCTTGAGGTAGTACTGATCGCGCGTGTCGTCCATGGGGCGAACGCGACGTGCGTTGGTCGGCGCCGAGCTGGGACCGCGCGCGCCCTGCAGGAGGTTCCTCGACACGCTCACGAGGTCGCCGACGACGGCGGTCGCGGTCGGATCCCCGCCGGCACCGGCGCCGTAGAACATCAGCTGTCCGATCTTCGGGCCCTCGACGAAGACCGCGTTGGACCCCCCGCGGACGGCCGCCAGCGGGTGCTCCATGGGGATCATCGAGGGATGGACGCGGACCGAGATCTCCTCCTCATCGAGCTCTGCGATCGCGAGCAACTTGATCACATAGCCGAGCCGAGCCGCGTCCTCGAAGTCCTGGGGCGTGACCTTCGAGATGCCCTCCCGGTAGACGTCATCGGCGACCACACGCGCCCCGAACGCCACCGACGCGAGGATCGCGCACTTCGCGGCCGCGTCGTACCCGTCCACGTCGGCGGTGGGATCTGCTTCGGCGAACCCGAGCCGCTGTGCCTCGGCGATCGCCTCCTCGGAGGTCCAGCCGTGCTCCGACATCTGCGTCAGGATGAAGTTGGTCGTCCCGTTCACGATCCCGAGGACGCGATCGACGCGTTCCCCGGCGAGGGACTCGCGCAAGGGCCGGATCAGCGGGATCCCTCCCGCCACCGCCGCTTCGAAGTAGAGATCTCCGCCGGCCCGGTCCGCCGCGAAGAAGAGCTCATCCCCGTGCGTCGCCAGGAGCTCCTTGTTGGCGGTGACGACCGACTTCCCGCTCGCCAACGCACGCAAGAGCAGCTCGCGCGCGGGCTCCACACCTCCCATCAGCTCGCAGACGATGTCGATCCCGGGGTCATCGACGACGGCACCGGGATCGTCGGTGAAGCGATCCGATGGCAGCGGTACACCTCGATCTCGGCCGGGATCGCGCACGGCGACCCGGGTGACGTCTAGATGCACGCCGGCCCGGCGAGCCACGTCGTCCCCGTGCTCGTGCAGCAGCCGGATCACGGCCGCACCCACGTTGCCGCTCCCGAGGAGGCCGATGCGCACCGTCCGCTCGACCACCTCGTTCGATCCGTCCGCCGTCACCCGTCGCTCCCGATCCAGACCGCCATGAGTATCTCGTCCTCGTAACCGTAGGACTTGCGCGAGTGCCTCGCGAGCCTCCCCTCCTTGACGAACCCGAAGCTCCGATACAGCGCGATGGCGGCGTCGTTGTGCGGATACACGGAGAGGACGAGCTTCTCGACCCCGGCTTGCTTCGCCCACGCGATCGCCTCGACCATCAGCCGGTGTCCGATGCCCCGTCCACGGGCGTCGGCGGCAACCGCGATCGCGAGCGACCCGACATGCCGCGTGACCGGATGACGCTCGCGCTGCACCGTGACATGGCCGACCAGTCGTGCGCCGTCGAACGCGAGCAGGTTCGTCTCGAGGTCCGACCGCTGGCGGAAACGCCGTCGATAGGCGCGGGCCGACATCTGCACCTCCTCGCTCCTGACGAACCGTTCCTCCGCCACGATCGCGGTCCAGTGCTCGAGGAATGCATGGGCGTCGGCTGGCCTCGCGGGCCGGATCTCGAGCGTCTCATCACCCACGCCCTCAGCCATCCTGTGGCGCTCACTCATCCTCGGCGCTCACTCATCCGGCTACTCGCTCATCTGGCGGCGCGTCGTCCATCCTCTCCATCGACTCGGGGGCAGAGACACCCAGGAGCCCGAGGAGGTTCGAAAGGACCTGCTTCGCGCCCGACGAGAGCCAGAGCCGCGCCTGTGTCAGCGCGGCGTCATCGGAGACCACGCGACACTCCGTGTAGAAGCGATGGAACGTGGCCGCGAGATCCTGCGCCGCGTGGGTCAGTCTGTGCGGCGCGCGCTGCTCCGCGGCCGTCGCGATCAAGCCCGGGGCGTCGGCGAGCGCCCGGAGCAGCTCCTGCTCCGGCTCGGAGGCGAGCGATGTCAGGTCGGTGCCCTCGATCGGTCCGAGCGCGATCCCCTCCGCGGCGGCCTTGCGGAGGATCGACGCGATCCGCGCGTGCCCGTACTGCACGTAGTAGACGGGATTGTCGAGCGTCTGCCGGGCGACCTCGGCGATGTCGAAGTTCATCGGACGGTCGTTGGAGAACAGGAGCAGGTGGAACCGGGCGGCGTCGGTCCCCACCTCGTCGATCAGCTCGTCCAGCGAGACGAACGTCCCGGCCCGCTTGCTCATCTTCACGGGCTGGCCTCCGCGCAGGAACGAGACGAACTGGTGCATCACGATCTCGACGCGGTCGGGGTCGAAGCCGAGTGCCGTCGCGGCTCCCTTCACCCTCGCGATGTCGCCGTGGTGGTCGGCGCCCCACACGTAGACCAGGTGATCGAAACCGCGCGAGAACTTGTCGAGGACGTAGGCGATGTCCGCCCCGAAGTACGTGTGCGTCCCGTCCGACCGCACCACGACACGGTCCTTGTCGTCGCCGAACGCGGTCGAGCGGAACCAGGTGGCGCCCTCCGCGTCGTAGACGTAGCCGGCCTCACGCAACGTTTCGATCGCCTGCGCGATCTCGCCCTTCTCCACGAGCGACACCTCGAGGAAGTACGAATCGAAGGTGACGCCGAACCGCTCCAACGTGGCGCGGATCTGCTCCATCGCGCGACGCGCGCCCTCCTCCCGGAGTCGGACGAGCCGCTCCTCCGCGGGAAGGTCGGCGAGGCCGGACCCCTCGCTGTCCAGGATGTCTCGCGCGAGCTCGGTGATGTAGTCGCCGTGGTAGCCGTCCTCGGGCATCTCCACGTCGTGGCCGAGGAGCTCCAGGTATCGCGCTTCGACGGACGCGCCGAAGCGATCCATCTGGCCCCCCGCATCGTTGAAGTAGTACTCGCGCTCGACCTCGTGACCCGCGAACGTCAAGAGCCGGGCGAGCGCGTCGCCGATCGCGGCGTTCCGGGCGTGGCCGATCGTGAGCGGGCCGGTCGGATTGGCGGAGACGAACTCCACCTGGATCCGCCGGCCGGTCGATCGGCCGGCTCCGTATCGGTCGCTTTCCCGGACGATCTGCCGCAAGACGTCGTGGAGCCAGTCATCGGTGGTCCACAGATTGATGAAGCCGGGCCCGGCCACCTCGGTCTTCTCGAGGAAGGGTGCGGGGGGCAGCGCGTTCACGATCGCGGTCGCCGTCGCCCGTGGATCCGCCCCCGCCTGGGACGCGACGACCATCGCGAGGTTGGTGGTGAAGTCGCCGAACTCCTTCTGGCGGGGCCGTTGGAGCTCCGGCTCGGGGAACGGAGGCTCGAGTCCGAGCGCGGAAGCGGCCACCGCCACCGCTTCGTTGAGCAGGTCCTTCAACCGATCCTCGATCACCCGCTCACCCCGATCGCCTCGCACACGATCTTCACGAGCTCCGTGGGGTCGAACGGCTTCGTCACGACCGTCACGTACTCCCCCGCGTAGGCCCCGAACTCCTCGGCGCCGCGCCCCGTGAGGAAGATCACCGGGAGCGAGGCGAGGGCCGGCTCCTCCCGGAGTCGCTGGTAGACCTCGTGGCCGTCCATCCCCGGCATCGTTGCGTCCAGGACGAGGGCGTCGGGGGGCGCCGCGATCACGCGTACGAGCGCGTCGTCGCCGCGCCCGACCGAATCGATCGTGATCCCGACCGCGCGGAAGTTGACCTGGAGAAGCCGATGCAGGATCGGATCGTCGTCTGCGAACAGGACGCGGGGTGAGTCTGACGAGGACACGCGCCGAGGATAGCCCGGCCGACGTCGCCCAAAGCATCAGAAGGCCGGTTGCTAGACTTCCGGACCCGAGCCCCCGTAGCTCAGGGGATAGAGCACCGGCCTCCGGAGCCGGGGGCGCAGGTTCGAATCCTGCCGGGGGCGCGCAGTGGGCGCCGAGCACGACCAGCCGCTGGAGCTCGAGAGCCTCCCGTCCGAACCGGTCGCGCTGTTCCGGCGCTGGTACGAGGATGCGGAGCGCACGGGCATCCATCTCCCCAACGCGATCGCCCTGGCGACCGCCGCATCCGACGGACGTCCTTCCATCCGTCACGTCCTGCTCCGAGAGATCGAGGACGGGGGATTCGTCTTCTACACGAACCACGGGAGCCGGAAGGGGACTGAGCTCGACGAGAACCCTCGAGCGGCCTTCTCGATCTTCTGGCGCGAGCTCGACCGTCAGATCTCCGTCACCGGCGACGTCGCGCCGGTGACCGCGGAGGAGTCCGACGGGTACTTCGCCACACGCCCACGCGAGGCTCGCCTCGGAACGTGGGCCTCGCGGCAGAGCGCCGAGCTGGCGTCCCGAGACGAGCTGATGGAGCGGTTCGCCGCCTTCGATGCTCGCTATCCGGGCGATGACGTGCCGCGACCGCCGTTCTGGGGGGGCTACCGGATCGAGCCGATCACGGTGGAGTTCTGGCAGGGGCGTCGGCACCGGCTCCACGACCGCTTCCTGTACGAACGGACGGACGGCGGCTGGTCGACCCGGCGGCTCTCGCCCTAGCCGGTAGGCTTCGCAGCCCATGAGCGACGATGAGGAGCTTCGCGAGCGGATCGCCGCCGACATGCCGCGCACGGTCGCGGAGCTCGAGCGGCTCGTGCGCATCCCGTCGATGGGCTATCCAGGCTACGACCCGGCCGATGTCCGGGCCTCGGCCGAGACGACCAGAGACATCCTGAAAGAGGCCGGCGTGGAGAACGCCCGCCTGCTGGAACTGGAGGGCGGACACCCGGCGGTCTTCGGGGAGATCCCCGGACCCGACGGCGCGCGCAGCGTCCTGCTCTACGCGCACCACGACGTGCAACCCGAGGGCCCGCTCGACCAGTGGGACACGCCACCGTTCGCACCGGTCGTGAGAGACGGGCGGATGTACGGGCGTGGTGCCGCGGACGACAAGAGCGGCATCGTGGTGCATGCGGCGGCGATCCGGGCCCTGCTCGCCGATGGCGAACCTCCGGTGACGATCAAGGTCGTCGTCGAAGGCGAGGAGGAATGCTCGACCGAACATCTGCCCGACCTCGTCCGGGGTCACGCCGACCTGCTGAAGGCCGACGTCGCGGTCATCGCCGACGGCGGCAACTACCGCACCGGCGTCCCGACGATGAACACTTCGATCCGAGGCGTGACCGACATCGTGGTGCAGGTCCGAGTCCTTCCGACTGCCCAGCACTCGGGTGCCTACGGGGGACCGATCCCGGATGCGATCACCGCGCTCGCGCGGATGATCTCCTCGCTGCACACCGACGAGGGTGACGTCGCGATCGAAGGCCTGAAGCGATCCGAGTGGGAGGGCGCCCAGATCCCCGAAGACGAGTTCCGCGACGAGTCGGGTGTCCTCGACTCGGTGAAGTTGACCGGCTCGGGCACGATCGCGGACCGTCTGCTGTCCTCCCCCGCCGTCGCCGTGCTGGGCGTCGACGCGCCGGCGATCGCCGGCTCGTCGAACCAGATCGTGCCGGTCGCTCGCGCTCGCGTGAGCCTGCGACTCGCGCCGAGCGACGACCCCGGCGCGGCACGCGAGGCGCTCGTGGACCACCTCCGGGCCCACGCCCCATGGGGCGTGGAGGTGACGTTCGAGGGCGGTTCCGGTTTCGAGGCCGGCCACGGTTACCTGGTCGACACGTCGACGCCTGCGAGTCGCGCGGCGATGAACGCCCTCGCGCGGGCGTACGGGCGCGACCCGATCGAGGTGGGCTCGGGAGGATCGATCCCTCTGGTCCCGATGCTCACCGAGACGTTCCCCGGCATCGAGGTTCTGATCTGGGGCGCGATGGACGAACGCTCGTTCATCCATTCCGTGAACGAGAGCGTGGACCTGTCCGAGATCGAGCACATCGCGCTCGCCGAAGCGCTCTTCGTCCGCAACCTCGGCGAGGGAACCGGCGAGCCGGCTGCTACGTTGGGGGCGTGAGCACCTCCGAGGACGCAGCCCCCGTCCAGCCGATCCCCGCGGTCCCCGTCGAGGTACCTCCGGAGCCGGGGAAGCCAGACACCGAGGGCGCGCCACCGGCGGAGACCATCACCGAGCCGGCAAAGCTCCTGAGGATCGCGTCGATGGTCCGCGAGCTCCTGGAGGAGACACGCCACGCCTCCATGGACGAGGCCGGGCGCACACGGCTGGTCGACATCTACCACCGTTCCGTCGATGAGCTGGGCCAGGTGGTCAGCCAGGACCTGAAGGACGAGCTCCAGGAACTGGTGCCGCCGCTCGACGGCGTGCCGAGCGAATCCGAGATGCGCATCGCGCAGGCGCAGCTCGTGGGATGGCTCGAGGGGCTGTTCCACGGGATCCAGGCGGCCATGTTCGCCCAGCAGATGGCGGCGCGACAGCAGTTCGAGGAGATCCGGCGCCGCGGTCTCATGGCGCAGAACCCCGAACAGCAGACCCCCGAACAGCAGGGCGCCCCGCCGCGCGGGCAGTACCTCTAGGATCCGGTCTGTCGCTCCTCCCGCGTGAGCAGCTGCGCGATCAGCACGGGGACGAACGTCAGCACGATCACGAGGATCGCCGCCACGTTCGTCACCGGCCGCTGCCTCGGTCGGAACAGGCGCTCGAAGATCCAGATCGGAACCGTCTGTTGGTTCCCCGCGGTGAACGTCGTGACCACGACCTCGTCGAAGCTCAGCGCGAAGGCCAGGATCCCGCCCGCCAACAGAGCGGTGGCGAGGTTCGGGAGCACTACGTGCCGGAACGTCTGCCAACCCGTCGCGCCGAGGTCGGCGGACGCCTCCGTGATGTTCGGCGACATCCGTCGGAACCGGGCGACCACGTTGTTGTAGACGATCACGATGCAGAAGGTCGCGTGCGCCACGGCCAGCGTCCACGTGCTGAACGGCACGCCCGCGATCGCGAAGGAGGACCGCAGCGCGATCCCCGTCACGATGCCGGGCAGCGCGATCGGGAGCAGCACCACGAACGAGATCGCCTCTCGACCGAAGAACCGCGTCCGATAGACCGCTGCGGCGAGGAGGCTGCCGATCACGAGGGCGATCACGGTCGCGATCGTGGCGACCGTGACGGAGAGACGGAGCGCCGCCCACAGGCTCGGATTGGAGAGGGCTACCTCGAACCATCGAGTGGTCAGACCCGGGGGTGGGAACGTGAACAACGCCGACTGGGTGTTGAACGCGTAGAGGATGATGAGCGCCAAGGGGAAGTAGAGGAACACCACCACGCCGAAGGCGGCGAGCCGGAGCCCGGATCCCGCCCGATCGCCGGTCCACCGCGCCATCAGAGCGTCTCGAACGCGCCGGTCCGTCGCGAGACCAGAAGGTAGCCGACCATGATGATCATCGCGACCAACGTGAACGCTGCGGCGAGCGGCGTGTTGCCGATCACGCCGACCTGTTGGAAGACCTCCTGACCGAGGAACAGCTGCGATTGCCCGAAGATCGATGGCAGGATGAAGTCCCCTAACGTGAGAGAGAACGTGAAGATCGAGCCGGCGATCAGACCGGGCTTCGCCAGGGGCAGCACGATCCTGCGGAACGTGAACCACGGGCGAGCGCCGAGGTCACTCGAGGCCTCGAGGTAGGAACGGGGCACACGCTCGAGCGCGGCTTCCACCGGCAGGATCATGAACGGCAGCCACAGGTAGACGAACGCGATGAAGAGCGCGAAGTACGACTGGATCACCGAAGGGCCACCGATGATCGGGGTCTGCAGGATCGCACGCACGACCCCCTCCAGGCCGAGCCGCTCCAGTCCCCAGTTCATGATCCCCTCGTTGGTGAGGATCTGCCTCCACGCCAGTGCGCGCACGAGATAGCTGGACCAGAGCGGCATGATCACCACGAGGTACAGGACCGTCTTCATGCGTGATGTCGCGTACCGAGCCATGTAGTACGCGAGAGGGAAGGCGAGCACCGCGCACGCCACGCTCACCGCAGCGGCCATCACGAACGTTCGGATGATGATGTCGCGGTGGGCGGGCTCCAGGAGCTTGCCGTAGGTCCCGAGCGTGAAGTCGCGCGCGATCAGACCCGTGAACTCCTCCTGGCTCCAGAACCCGTAGATCAGCATCGAGACGAGCGACCCGAGATAGATCACGCCGAGCCACAGGAGTCCTGGGAGAAGCAGGAGGGTGAGCTTGGACCACGGATGCCGGTGGAAGAACCCGCTGATGCGAGCGGCGGGTCCTCGTCGGCGGGCCGTCATCTGCATGCGTGCGTGGGCGGACGGGGCCCGCGTTCCGCGGGCCCCGTCCCGTCCATCCTCGTGTCGTCCGTTGCGCCTCGGACGAGGCTCAACGGCCGCCGATCACGGCGACGTACTGGGTGACCCATTCGAGGTAGGGCACGCACTCGGTCGCCTCGTCGTCGTCGAAGCAGTCGGCCTGCGGCGTCCGCCAGAACTCGATCTGGTCGAAGTCACCCAGGCCGTTCGTCGCGCACCCCTCGTCGGTCAGCAGCTCGTTCCCCTCGCACGCCGCGAGGTTCGCAGGCACCGTCCCGAACCACGCGGCGAGGTCGCCCTGGAGCTTCTCGTTCAACGACCACTCCATCCACATGTACGCGCAGTTCGGGTGCGGGGCGTCGGTGTGCATCATCGTGGTGTCCGCCCACCCGGTGACGCCCTCCTCCGGGGTGGAGCTCTTGAAGTCCGGGTTCTCAGCCGCCAGCACGTTCCTCTGGAACGGCCAGGACGAGCTGGCGACCGCCTCCCCGTTGCCGAAGTCGTCGATCTGGACGAACGCGTCGTGCCAGTACCGACCGACGAGCTCCCGCTGCTGCCGCAGCAGGTCCAGCGCCGCATCGAACTGATCGCGGTTCAGCGCGTACGGATCCGTGATCCCGAGCTCCGGGTTGTGGGCCCGCAGGTAGACGGCGGCGTCGGCGATGTAGATCGCCCCGTCGTACGCCTGGACCCGTCCCTGGTTCGACTCCCCATCGGGCAGCGTCGTCTCCTCGAAGACGACGTTCCAGCTCGTCGGGGCCTCGCCCTGGAAGATCGCGTCGTTGTACATGAGGACGTTGTATCCCCACTGGTACGGCACGCCGTAGTGCTCGCCCGTACCGTCGTCGTCCGTGTCGACCGTGTGCCACGGCGCGTCCGTCAGGTTCGGGTCGACGAGGTCGTAGCTCTCGATCAGGTCGACGTTCACGGGCTGCACGGTCCCGCTCTCGATCAGGCGAAGGCTGGCATCCCCCGAAGCAGTGACCAGGTCGTATTGACCGCCACCCTCCTGCATCAGGGCGACCATCTCGTCGGACGTGTTCGCGGTCTTGTTCGTGACCGCGCACCCGGTGTCCGCCTCGAACTGCGTGACCCAGTCGAACGCGGGATCGGTGTCCCCGCGCTCGATGTAGCCGGCCCACGAGATGATGCTCACCTCGCCCTCGCCGTCACCGACCTCGGTGACCCTCGCCTCGTCCGGGTCGGTCGGAACCGCGGTGCCGTCCCCGTCTTCACCCTCGTCGCCTCCGCAGCCAGCCGCGATCAACGCGAGCGTGGAGAAGGCGACCAGCCATCGGCTGAGCTTCTTCATGCGACCCCCTCTTCCGGGTCCGTGGCGGACCCCTCGTTCCCTCCGGTCGTGTCTACGGCCCGGTTGTTGCTTCGCTCCCACCGGAGGCGCACGGGCTTCCCGCGCACCTGCAGCGCCTCCATCGAGCTCGTGGCGAGGTTCTGCTCCATCACGACCAGCTCTCCCCCTTCATCGAGCTCGACGATGTACCGCGTGATCGCACCCAGATATACGACTTCGCGCACGTGCCCGGTTGCGGTGCAATGCGAGCCGTCCACCTCGGCTTCCGCCGTGACGAACGCGATCTTCTCCGGTCGCACGGTGAACGCGTGTGGGCTCCCCGTGATCCGTGCGGCCACCTCACCCTCCAGCACGTTCGAGACGCCGATGAAACCGGCCACGAACGCCGTGCTGGGTCGCTCGTACACGTCGGCCGGCGATCCCACCTGCTCGACCTTCCCCTGGTTGAAGACCGCGAGCCGGTCGCTCATCGTGAGCGCCTCTTCCTGGTCATGTGTCACGTACAGGAAGGTCACGCTCACCTCCTGCTGGATCTCCTTCAGCTCGATCTGCATCGCTTGGCGGAGCTTGAGGTCCAGGGCGCCCAGGGGCTCATCCAGCAGGAGCACCTTCGGGCGCATCACGAGCGAGCGGGCGAGCGCCACCCGTTGCCGTTGCCCGCCGGACAGCTGCCCGGGCTTGCGGTCCCCGAGATGCCCGAGCCGAACCATCTCGAGGGCGTCCGCCACCCGCCGTGTCCGCTCGTCACGCGATACCTTGCGCACCATCAACCCGTAGCCCACGTTCTGCGCCACGGTCATGTGCGGGAAAAGGGCGTAGTCCTGGAAGACCGTGTTCACGTCGCGCTCGAAGGGCGGGAGGTCGGAGACGTCCCGGCCGCCGAGCAGGATCCGTCCCGAGGTGGGTAGCTCGAAACCCGCGATCATCCGGAGGCACGTCGTCTTTCCGGAGCCGGAGGGCCCGAGGAGGGAGAAGAACTCGCCGGGCCGGATATCCAAGGTGACGCCGCCAACGGCGACGACGTCGCCGAAGCGCTTGACGACGTCGTCCAGCGCGACGGCAGCTGAGGAGTCGTCCACCTCGGGTGGCGCCTCCGCACGGGTTGCTTCAGCCACTCGCCGCTCTCCCCCTCTCAACCCCGCAGCGTGGTGAACCCGGCAATCTTGACGGCGAAGTGCGAACCGTGCAACGGGTCGCGCGGCGCCGGGTCAGGGGTCCACGGAAGCGGCATGGCCGAGGAGTCCGCGCGTGAGGTCGCCGACGATCCCCGGCCCGCGGTAGATGAGCCCGGTGTAGAGCTGGACGGCGACCGCGCCGGCGTCGAGACAGGCTCGGACGTCCACGGTCGTGGAGATGCCTCCGCAGGCAACGATCGGGACGGCGCGGCCGGTCGCGGCGGTGACGGCGGAGACGATCCGCGGCGTCAGCTCCCGGAGGGGCGCGCCGGAGAGGCCGCCGCGACCGGCCGCCAAACGGGGGTCCTGGACCGGGATCGTGTTGGTGCAGACGAGCCCATCGGCCCCCGCGTCGATCGCGGCGCGCGCGAGGTCCAGGACGACCGCACGCTCCTCGTCGTTCGTGAACGGCGGCAGCTTCAGGAGCACCGGCAGCTCCGTGCGACGGCGGAAGGTCGTCAGCAGGGTGCCCATGTGCGCGGCATCGTGGCGCCAGGGAGCGTTCGGGCTGCTGGCGTTCAGCTCGAACGCATCCACGTGGGGAGCCAGGAGCTCCACGGTCATCGTCGCCGCGTCGATGTCCTCATCGGCGACGCTCGCGAACCGGGGCGCCGTCCGTCGGACCCGCGCCAGGTTCGCTGCGGCGGCCTCCGCCCCCGGATTGGGGAGGCCCATCGAGTTCACGATCGCGCCACGCCGGGGGGAACGGACGATCCTCGGCTTGGGATTCCCTTCCCTCGGCGCGCGCGTGATGGTGCCACCGACCACGAACCCGAAGCCGAGTTGTCCCAGCGCGTCGAGATGCCGGCACGTCTTGTCGAAGCCCGCGGCCAGTCCGATCGGATTGGGAAGCCGCACGCCGCAGAGGTCGACCTCGATCGACGGATCGCGAACGGCTCGCCCGATCCGCTCCCACGGGAGCGGCAGTGACAACGCAGCGGTCGCAACCCGATGCGACGCTTCGGGAGGGAGCGCGAAGAACGCCGCGCGACCGACGGCCCCGTACCATCCGTCTCCTTGGCGGTCTCCTTGGCCATCTCCTTGGCCGTCGGCACGAGCCACGTCCGTATGCTAGCCGCCCATGAACGACGACCTCGTGCGACGGATGGTGACCGCGTCGGAACTCCACGGGGACTTCGTGCTCTCGAGCGGGCAACGATCCTCGGTGTACTTCGACAAGTTCCGGTTCCTGACCGACCCTGACCTTCTTCGGGACGTGGCGAAGGCCACCGCATCCCTGCTACCGCCGGGCGTCACCACCCTCGGGGCGCCCGAAGGCGCTGCGATGCTGCTGGTCGCGGCCGTGTCGTTGGAGACCGGCCTCCCGGTGACCGTCGTCCGCAAGCGGTCGAAGGAGTACGGCACCAGGGCGCAGGTCGAGGGGACGGTCGAGCCTGGCGCCCGCGTCGCCTTGATCGAGGACGTCTCGACGACCGGGCACCAGGTGCGGCGGGCGGCGGAGATCCTGGAAGCCGCCGGGGCGGAGATCGTCACGATCGTCCTGGCCATCGATCGCGGCGGCGCGGACCATCTTCGTGAGGCGGGGTACACGGTCGAGGCCGTGGCGGTGCTCAGACCGGAAGGCTAGAGGTCAGCGCTCGCAGCGCCAGACGCGCAGCCGCCACAGCCACCGAGAGCCGCGCTTGTGGAGGTTCAGGAGCCCCTCCTTCATCAATCGCGCGGCCGCGAGCGACTTCCCCACGACGTCGGGGAGCGGGAAGTCCCGTTCGATGACCGCCTGCATCCGTTCGCCGAATATCTCTCGCGCCTTCGCGAGGATCGTCCGTTCGTCCTGGATCGTGCCGGTGGGCAGGTAGAGATGTCCGCCTTGTTTCAGTGTGTCGCCGATCGACTCCAACATCGCCGTCGGGAGCTCCGCGCCGGTCGGACCGCCGGCCCTCCCGTCGGGGAACCATCCGGCCACCTGCGCGATCTCGTCGGGGATCCCGGAGACGTCGCCGATCACGACGTCGGCCCGAAGTTCACGGACTGGATCGAGGAGGCTGCCCACCCGGAACTCGCAGGTCCCTTCCAGCCCCAACCGCTTGGCGTTCTGGCGCGCGATCTCCACGGCTTCCTCGGAGATGTCGCAGCCGATCACCCGGTGGGCACCGAGCCGTGCCGCCACGAACGACAGCACGCCGGAACCGCATCCCACGTCGATGACGGTGTCCTCGGGTCTCAGTTCCAAGGCCTCGGCGATCGTTTTGCTCGTGTGGGTCGGCGCGAAAACGCCGGGATTCACCCGGAACTCGAACGGGCCGGTCCGTCCCGTCCATCGGATCTGTTCGATGGCCTCACTCATGCGCTGGAAGGCTACAACGCAAGAGGCGCCACCGTCGCTGACGCTCCGGGAACGAGCTCACCACGCTCCACCGCGTCCGCATCCTTCTCGAGGCGCGCCGCGAGCATCTTGGTGTGGACGTCCCTGCTGCCCTCGTCGTACGGCGCGATCCGTATGGCGGCGCGTCGGAGCAACGTCTCCGCCCCATGCGCGTTGCCCCGCAGGAGATGCACGTAGCCCGCACCCATCTGAGACAGCCCCTTGAACAGCTCAGCCTCATCGGTATCTCGAGCCTGCTTCCAGGCCGTCTCCCACGCCTCGTGGGCCGCGAACCACCGTCCCGCGCGCGCGTGCCCCTTGCCGAGTTCGTGGTTCTCGTCCAGGCTCAACGAGTCGAAGTCCTCGAGCACGATCTCGCTCTCGGATCCCCACGGGAGCGGACGCCCGAGACGATCCCTTGGTCGCTCGGGCTTGCTCCGTGTCTCGGTGGGCTTCCCGGTCTTGCCCGATGCCTCTTCCCTCGTCTTCGGCCGTGCGGCTTCGTCGGGCACGCGAGCATGCTACCCGCGTGACTTCGGCCGCAAGCGCTCCTGGAGTCGGCTGATCATCCGCTTGCGAGCCCTCGCTCTCGCCTTGGCATCCTCCTCGGCTTCGGCCTCTGCGCGTTCGTGCTCCTCGAGCGTCTCCTGCGCCGCTTCGTCACCTTCGGCGACCCGGTCGCGCAGGAAGAGCTCCACCAGGATGACCTTGATGGTGGCCGCGGCGGGCAGTGCCAGCACCGCGCCGGCGAATCCGGCGAGGGAGCCGAACACCAACGTGGAGATGACCACCGCCACCGGCGACAGATTGACGGCGTTCTTCATGATCCGCGGCTGGATCACGTAGTTCTCGACCTGCTGATACACGATGAAGTAGATGAGGATCAGGACGCCGGTGAGGGGGGACTGGAAGTAGCCGACGATCACCGCCGGGGCGGCCCCGATGTAGGCACCGACCGCGGGGATGAGCCCGAGGAGCCCGGAGAACACGGCGAGCGGCACGGCGAACGGGATCCCGAGGCCGATCAAGCCGAGGATCGAGAAGAACACGAGCGCGGAGGTCCCGGCGATCGACGCCGTCGTCAGGATCCCGGCGACGTACGCGCCGATCCTCGAGGTCGCCTGATCCATCACAGCCTCGGCGCGGTCACGCATCCCGGGCGCGAACCAGATCGCCGCGGTGCGGCGCATCCGCGGGAGCGACAACATGAAGTAGATCGTGAGGATCGTGACCGTGAGGACGTTGAAGATCTGGCTCCCGACCTTGCCGGCGACGCCGACGATCGTCCCGAACGAGTTCGTGATCTGCTTCGGGAGGTCCTCCACGAATTTCTGGAGCTTGTCGGCGACATCGTTCTCTTGGAAGTACCGCCCCAAGGCGTCGTCCCGCCTGGACAGGCGCTCGACGTAGCCGGGGATGTCGTCGGCGAGCTCCCCCACCTGGGTGACGAGCGGCGGGATGACCAGCCAGGCGAACATGATCAGGATGGCGAGGACCGCCAGGAAGATCAGCGTCACCGCTCGACCTCGGCTCCTCCCGCGCCGTTCGATGAAACGAACGGCTGGATCCAGCCCGATCGCCAGCACGGCGGCCATCAGCACGAGGATCACGATGTTGATCACCGACCACAGCGCGACGAGGACCGCTGAGACGGCAGCGATGGTGAGCAGCACGCGAACCCAGTAGGACATGGGTGGCCAGCGGCGCCGCCAGCCGTCGATCCCCGGCTCCTCGGGGGGAGCAGGTGTCGCGTCGGAAGGAGCGGTGCCGGTCTCCGTCACGGCCCGAGTCTCGCCGCCCCGGGACCGGATGCCAACACCCGCGCACCCGGTACGCTCCGCGACGTCGTGGAGCGACCGGACGTGGTGATCGTGGGCGGCGGCGTGATGGGAACGGCGGCCGCGCGAGCGCTCGCCTCGCGCGGGCGCGCGGTGGTCCTGCTCGAACGGTTCACGATCGGTCATGGCAGCGGCAGCTCGGGAGGGCCGACCCGGAACTTCCGGCTCACTTACCACGACCCCGTCTACGTCCGGATGGCACGGGAGGCGCTCGCACGGTGGCGCCGTCTCGAATCCGAAACAGGCGTCGAGCTCCTTCGGGTCGTGGGCGGGCTCGACGTCGGCGAGGCGACCGACCTGTCGGCCGCCGCGCTCGAGGCTGCCGGGGAGTCCTTCGAGCGACCGTCGGGGCCCGAGGTCGCTGAGCGCTGGCCTGCCCTGCGCTTCGACAGGGCGGCGGCGTTCGTCTACCAGTCGGAGGGGGCGATCCTCCGGGCGGACGAAGCGATCGGGGCGCAGGCGCGACTTGCCCGTGAGACGGGCGCGGAGCTCCGCGAGCGCACGGTGGTCGACGCCCTCCGTCCCGTGGGGGACGGTGTCGAGATCGTCACGGACGGCGAGGTGATCCGGGCGCCGGTCGCGATCGTGGCCGCCGGTGCCTGGGCAGCCCCGTTGCTCGAGGACGCGGGCATCCACCTGTCCCTGCGCCCGACGCTGGAACAGTCGACCCACTTCGACGCGGGCGAGGAGGCATCGTCGATCCCGACGGTCATCGATTGGGACTCCTCTCCGCAGCAGCCCCCGTACCTGGTCCCGAACCCGTTCAGTGGGGAGATCAAAGCCGGCGCACACCTGTCCGGGCCCGTCATCGACCCGGACGCTCGGTCGTTCGAGCCGGACGCAGACCGAGAAGCCCAGACCGTCATGTGGGTCGGCGAGCACGTCGTGTCACGGCCGCCGCTCCTTCGAACTGAGACGTGCCTCTACACGACCACGCCCGACGAGGACTTCGTGATCGACCGGACCGGGCCGCTGGTGATCGGATCACCCTGCAGCGGCCACGGCTTCAAGTTCGCCCCGCTGATCGGAGAGGTGCTCGCCGACCTGGCAACGCGGGAGCAGCCGCCGGTCCCGCTCGACCTGTTCCGGATGGATCGGCCCGGCATCCGCGTCTGACCGGGACTCAGGCTCCCTCATCGACGGTTTCCAGGAGCATCTCGAGGGCTTCCCGGAGCCCCTCGTACCGCCGGCCACCGAGGGCGCGTCTGGCTCGCGCCTCGACGGCGGCGACCGCCCGGCGGCACTCGGCCGCGAACGTGCGACCGCGCGCCGTCAGCCGAACCACCTTCGCTCGGCCGTCCTCGGGGTCGGGAGTCCGCCGGACGAGGCCTCGAACCTCGAGCTCGTCGACCACCACCATCATGGCCTGCTTGGTGACGCCCGCTCGTCGGGCGAGCTCGGTCAGCCGCGTCCCGTAGCGGCGGTCCACGTTGAGCACGAGGGCCGCCTGGGAGGCGCGCAGCTCCGGCCAGCCCCGCTCCTCGAGCTCCACGACCAGGTCAACCGCGAACCCGCGGTGCGCGGCGAGCAGGAGACGACCGAGCTGTGGTTCCGTCACCCTTCCATCCTGCCCGCCGGTGATGAGAAGTCAATGAACCTGACCGTCAGCATCCGAAGCGGCTCCGCTAGCCTTCCGCGGGTGGAGGTTCGGGAAGCGATCGCGGACGAGCACGCCGCTGCGGGGCACGTGACGGCCGAGGCCTATCGCGAGTTCGTGCGCCCGGGCGACGATGATTGGGAGCGATACCTCCTCCGGATCGCGGACGTCGCCTCACGCGCCGATCAGACGACCATCCTCGTCGCGATCGATGATGGACGCGTCGTGGGCTCGTTGACGCTCGAGATCGATGGTCGGGTGCGGGACGACGAGGACGACGAGGACGACGAACAGCGGCCGCTCGAACCGGAGGAAGCCCACATCCGGATGCTCGGCGTCGATCCGGCCGCGCGGACCCGCGGCATCGCGCGAGCCCTGATGGCGGAGTCGGAGGCGCGGGCCCGCGCGGCCGGCAAGACGTTCATGACGCTGAACACCACGCATCGGATGAAGGCCGCGCAGGCGATGTACGAGCGACTGGGCTACGAGCGCACCCCGGACATCGTGTTCCCGGACGGGTTCGTCCTGCTCGGCTACACGAAACAGCTCTCGGATTCCGCCCGCGAGTGGCGGGGGAACGAGGGGGCATGAGACGTCCTGGCAGCGGACCGTGGATGTTCTGGCTCTTGCTCGCCATGGTCGCGCTGGCCCTGCTCCTGGTCGCCTGTCCCGGCGGGGGCGGCGGTTACTAGGCGCCGGAACCGGACGAGACCGCCGATCAGCCTTCGGTGCGCACGACCTCACCGGAGGCGAGGATCACGCCGTCCTCGTACTCAGCCTGCACCTGGCCGCCGCGGAACTGCTGTTCGTAGACCTTCGCGTACAGCCCGCCCCGCTTCAGCAGGTTCTCGTGCGTCCCCTGCTCGACGATCCTCCCCCGGTCCAAGACGAAGATCACGTCGGCCGACAAGATCGTGGAGAGGCGATGCGCGATGGCGATCGTCGTCCGGCCCTTCATCAGCGGTTCCAGCGCCGACTGCACCAGGCGCTCGGAGGTCGTGTCCAATGACGACGTGGCCTCGTCCAGGATCAGGATCTTGGGATCCTTCAGGACCACGCGAGCGATCGCGAGGCGCTGTTTCTCTCCGCCGGAGAGCTTGTAGCCGCGCTCCCCGACGACGGTGTCATAGCCCTCGGGCAGCTCCGTGATCCGGTCGTGGATGTTCGCCGCCCGCGCCGCCGCGATCATCTCCTCGTCGGTCGCGTCCGGCTTGCCGTACAGGAGGTTCCGACGGACCGTGTCGTGGAACAGATACGTCTCCTGCGTGACCACGCCGATCGCTTCACCCAATGACTCGAGCTTGATCTTCCGGACGTCGAGGCCGTCGATCTCGACGCTTCCCTCCTGCACGTCGTAGAGGCGAGGCACCAGATATGTGACCGTCGTCTTCCCGGCGCCGGACGGGCCGACCAGTGCGGCGAGCTGACCCGGTCGGATGTCCAGGTCCATGTCTTCGAGCGTCCACTCCCGCGGCAGGGGATCGTCGTCGCCGAGCGTCGGTGCATCCGGCGACACGGGGATGCCTTCCGTCATGTGTTCGGCGGGCGGCTCCTCGTACCGGAAGCGGACATCCCGCAGTCGCACGTGGCCCGTCACGTGCTCGATCGACACGGCATCCGGTGCATCCTGGATCTCGTGCGGCAGGTCCAGGTACTCGAAGATCCGGTCGAACAGCGCGAGCGAGGACTGCACCTCGGTCGACACCTGCAGCATCGACCCGATCGGGAAGAAGAGCCGGGACTGGAGCGTGGTGAACCCCACGAGCATGCCCGACCTGATCACGTCGAAGCCCGCGTCCGCGTTCACCCAGCCCGCGACCAGGTAGACGAGGGCAGGTGTGATCGAGAAGAACGTGCCCACGAGCGCGAAGAACGACCGGCCGATCATCGTCTGGCGGAGCAGGAATCCGGTCAGCCGTTCGTTCTCCCCCCGGAACCTGCCGATCTCGAACTGCTGGCGTCCGAACGCCTTCGACAGCAGGATCCCGCTCACACTGAGCGTTTCCTCCGTGATGGTGGTCATATCCGCGAGGGTTCGCTGCGTGTTGGTCGCGACCTCTCGCCGTGCCCGGCCGACCTTCACGGTGAGCCACAGGAACAACGGCATCAGCAGGAGCGACAGGATCGTCAGCGGGATCGAGATCAGGAGCATCGCGATGATCGTGCTGATGATCGTCACCACGTTCGAGAGCACCGTGGACGCGGTGTCGGTCACGACCGACTGCACGCCACCCACGTCGTTCGCGAGCCTCGACTGGATCTCCCCGGTCCGTGTCGTCGTGAAGAATCGCAGCGGCATCCCCTGCAGATGCTCGTAGAGCTTGTTCCGGATGTCCTGCATCACGTTCAGGCCGACGAGGTTCGTGAGGTAGGTCTGCCCGATCCCGATGATGCTCGTCACGACCGGGACGGCGATCATGATCCCGACGTAGAGGTAGAGCAGCGGGAGGTTCGGGCACGGCTGCCCTTGGCAGACGCCGTTGTCACCGAAGAGCGCCCGGTCGAAGACCAGCACGATCATCAGTGGGTTGATGACGCCGAGCCCGGACGTGAGACCGATGAGCAGGCCGACCAGACCGACCTTGCCCTTGTACGGACGGAACGTCCCGATCACGCGACGGACCGTCGCGCGATCGACCTTCCGGTGATCTTCGTCGGCCGGAGGGACGCGGAAGAAGCCGTGACGACCCATCGAGCGAGCATAAAGGGGGCGGCGGGCTACGCCCGCCGCCCCCTGTTACCTATGGGGCGCTGCTACTCGGCGAAGCAGGGACTTTCGATCTCGGCGCTGAAATACGCGTCGCCGTCATCGATGAAGTAGCGGTCGGTTCCGGGGCCGCCTCGAACAGTGTCGGTCCCGAGCCCGTCGACAGTCGCGAGGCAGGCGTCGTTGCCGGGCCCGCCGTAGACGACGTCGACTCCGGCGGCGCCCCCGTACAGGGTGGAATCGCCCGTCTCACCACCGTAGATGCGATCGTCCCCCCTGCCACCGTCGGCGTCGTCCGCCCCGCGCGCACCCCGCATCACGTCGTTCCCGGGGCCTCCGATCATCGTGTCGCGCCCCTGGGACCCGAGGAGCCGATCGTCTCCGGCCCCGCCGCTGAGGAAGTCGTGGCCCGGTCCGCCCCGGAGGATGTCGTTCCCGGCGAATCCTCTGAGCTCGTCATCGCCTCCGAACCCGCACAGCACGTCGTCGCCCGGGGTCCCGTTCATCACGTCGTCACCCTGCGTTCCCGTCTGCGTGCAGGGCGCCGCCCCCATCGACGGAAGCCCCCAGAGGAGCAGAGACGCGCTTCCCAGTCCGAGCAACGCAACCAACCGAGCGATCCGCATGCTGCATCTGCTTCCGTGCGACCTTGTCCCAGATGACCTGCCCCGACCGTAGCCGCGGTTGTGTGCAACGGTCAACCACCCTCGAGTCTCTTCCTCGCGACGACGAGGATCAGACTTCGCTGGTCGTCAGCTCGCGGGCGCGTTCGAACACCTCGTCCAACATCGCGGCCGTGAGCTTGCCCGTGAACGTGTTCTGCTGGCTCGGGTGGAAACACCCCAACAGAACGAAGGAGCCTACAGAGGCCTCGGCGAGATGGCCGAACCGGGGCCGCGGCTTGACGACGTGACCGAGCGCCCCCAGGGCGCGGAGCGCCCCGTCCCACGCGAACGCACCGAGGGCCACGATGACTTTCAGGCGAGTCATCGCGCTCAACTCTCGCTCCAGATAGGGCAGACAGCGGTCACGTTCCTCGGGCGTCGGCTTGTTGGCGGGCGGCGCGCAGCGGTTGACGGCGGCGATGTAGACGTTGCGGAGACGGAGGCCGTCGTCTACGGAGACCGACGTCGGTTGGTTCGCGAAGCTGGTTCGGTGCAGCGAGGCGAACAGGAAGTCGCCGCTCCGGTCGCCCGTGAAGATGCGGCCGGTCCGGTTCCCGCCGTGAGCGGCTGGGGCCAGTCCGAGGATCAGGATCGTCGCCTCCGGATCGCCCCAGCCCGGGACCGGCCGTCCCCAGTACTCCTGGTTCGCGAAGCGAGCGACCTTCTCGCGCGCAACCTTCTCTCGCCATTCCACGAGACGCGGACACGCCCGGCAGACGACGACGTCGTCGCGGATCCGCTCGAGGGTGTCGCTCACGCCACTCACACGGCGGCGGCCTTCGCGGCGACCCAGTCGTCGTAGCCGCCTTCGAAGCTCTTCACGTCGCCGTCGCGGACCTCGAGGATCCGGTCGCACAGCCGGTCCAGCAGGTAGCGGTCGTGCGAGATCAAGATCGCGGTCCCGTCGAACGACTCCACCGCGCCCTCGAGCACCTCCATGCTCTCGATGTCGAGGTGGTTCGTGGGCTCGTCGAGCACGAGGCAGTTGGCGCCCGACAACATCAGCAGACAGAGCTCGAGCCTCGTCCGCTCCCCGCCCGAGAGTGACCCGACCGGCGTGCGCATCTGGTCGTAGCGGAACAGGAACTTCGCGAGGAGGGCAACGGCTTCCCCCTCGTACATCGCCTTCGTCTTGCGGACGGTCTCGACCGGCGTGAGCGTAGGGTCTTGGCCCACGAATCCCTGAGCCAGGTACCCGATCCGGACCGAGGGACCCACCCAGAGCTCACCCGACGTCGGCTGCAGCTCGCCGACGATCTGCCCGAGCACCGTCTTCCCCGCGCCGTTCGGTCCGACAACGCCGAGTCGCTCCCGCCGAAAGACGTCGAACGTGACCTCGAGCAGCACCGGGTCGTCGTCGAAGGCCATCGTGACGTCGCGGAGGCGTACGACGCGCTGGCCTCCACGCGTGGCGGGGCGCATCTCGAGTGCCATCTTCCGTCGCTCGAACACCGGACGATCCACCTTGTCCATCTGGTCGATCTGGCGCTGCTTGTTCCTCGCCTGCCTGATGTGTCGCTCGTTCGGCACCCAGGAGGCCCAGAGCTCGAACCGGGCGATCGCGGCTTCGAGCCGCGTGATCTCCTTCTGCTGCGTGACCCAGATCCGCTGCTGGCGCTGAAGCGCGAGCTCCTTGGCCACCGCGTAGGCGGAGTACGTGCCGGGCCACATCGTGACCGCGCCTCGATCGAGCTCGGCGATCTGGTTCACCGTGTCGTCCAGGAGATACCGGTCGTGCGAGACCGTCACGACGGCGCCGGGGAACTCCGCGACGACGTCTTCGAGGATCTCCCGCTTGTCGGCGTCGAGATACGTCTCGGGTTCGTCGAGGAGGAGCAGGTCCGGATCGCGGATCAGGCATGCTGCGAACGCCGCGAGCTTGCGCTGGCCCCCCGAGAGGGCGATGGTCGGGAGCGTCAGGTCGTGGTCGTCGAAGCCGAGGCGGACGAGCAAGCTCCGCGCCTCTCCTGCCAGCCCAGGTCCACCGGCTTCCACCCAGCGATCGAGCCCCGCCTGCTGTTTGACGAGGACGCGATCCATCTTCGCGAGGTCGGCCGTGACGGCGGGCCGCGCGAGCTCGGCCTCGATCTCGCGGAGCTCACTGTCGAGCGCGGCGATGTCCGGCCGGCCGGCGAGCACCCACGCCTCGGCGGTCCGGTCGTCACCCTCCGGGTTCTGCTCGAGGTAACTGACGGTAACGCCGCGGCGGCGCACGACCTCGCCCTCGTTCACGTCCTCGGAGCCGCCGACGATCCGCAGCAGCGTCGACTTCCCGGCGCCGTTCGGCCCGATGATCCCGATCCGCGCGCCGTCGGGCACCATGAAGTCGACCCCCTGGAGCACGGGCCATGTGCCGTACGACTTTTGCACCCCGACGAGGCTGACGACGGACATCTCAACGTCGGAGCGTACGGAACCGCTCGGCCGCCGCCTCGAACGCCTCGAGCGGCTCGAGAAGTTGGTCGACTGCCCAGATCAACCCCTCGAAGCCGCCGAGCTCCGGCGGATCCTCTCGGAGCCGTCGGGCTCGGTCTAGCGACTCACGGATCCCGGCGTCGCAAGCAAGCCACTCGTCTTCGAGATCCGGGTGCCGCCAGGCTGGCATCTGCCCATGAGCCGCCGCGAGCCGCTGCTCGAGCTCGAGGATCCCCTCCGCGAGCGGCGTCCCCGCCGACCGCGTCGACGGCACCGTCCCGGTCATCGCATCCTTCGCCGCCTCGACCTCGCTGACCACCTGGCGCAGGCCATTCAGTGAGACTTCCAATTCGGCAGGGAGCTCCCGCTTCCTCGTGAAGAGACGTCGCATCCCAGGCCTCCTAGGCGCGCCGGATGGACGTCGTGACAGTCGCCGCGTTCGTTGGCTCGCACCCTGCCGTCACGGTGAGCTCAGCGCCCGATAGGCGCTCGAGCGTTTCGTGGAACGCGTGAAGCCTTTCGAGGTTCTCCTCTGTCTCGATGCTGCCGAGGTTGTCCCAGATGCGGATGGCGTCGAACACACCGGACACCGCCTGTCGGGTGAGGGGTTCGACGTTTATCAAGCCATCCCACGCATCGAGACCGCTATAGTCCATCGGGCTCGTCGTGAGTTGATTCTGAACGAGCTCTTCGATCCGGTGACGAGGAACAGCGACTCGACCCGCTGCATCGGTGGGACCAGCGAGGAGCCCGTGCGAGTTCCTCTTCGTCGTGCCTAGATGCACCATCACCCATCCGCCGGAGATTGGCTGTCCGTCGGCGAACAGCGAGATGTGGAGCGTATTCGGCAGGGTGTGATCGCTCACGACCGCGCGATCACCCCATCCCGCACAGGGACAATCGAGCGGGGGTCGTTCGTGGTAACGGCGTCGGCGTCGAGTTCGAATAGGCGGCGCGCGGTGTCGGGATCGTCGGCGATCCACACGCCCAGGAGCGCGCCGCCGTCGTGGACACGAGCGCCGAAGCCGTCGCCGGCCTCGAGGACCTTCGTGACGAACGGCAGGACCCACGCGTGCCCATCAGTCCTCGCTCGCGCGAGGGCGTCGTCCGCATCGACGTCGAACCAGGTCAGCAGACCGGTCGGGACGTCGGGACGAAGCGCTCGGCTGTGGGCGATCGACCTCGGGTTGAAGCTGGACACGATCACCGGGCTCGCGAACGCGACCTCGTCGAGCGCCGAGAGCGTCGCCTCGACCGCAGGTTCGGCGTCGGGCGCGTACCCGGGCTCGTCCGGCGAGTTCTTGATCTCGATGTCGGCGGCGGCGCGGCCGGACAGGCAGCGCAACGCATCCTGCACCGTGGGCACACCAAGCGCCCGGATCTCCTCCCGCGTCATCTCCGACACGAGCCCGGTCCCGTCCGTCGTCCGTGACACGTCCGGGTCGTGCATCACGACTGCATGTCCGTCGGCCGTCAGCCGCACGTCGAACTCGACGGAATCGGCGCCGGCGTCGATCGCCGCCTCGAAGGCCTCGATCGTGTTCTCGGGCTGCTCGATCGACGCGCCGCGGTGCGCCACGACCATCGGCCGGGCCGGCCGCTCGATGATCATGCCTGGCTGGCCGGGCACAACGGCTCGACCGGGCACTCGGGACAGCGGGGCTTCTTCGCCGTGCAGAGCGCGCGGCCGTGATCGATCAGCACGTATGTGAAGTCGAACCATCGGTCCTTCGGGACCAAGCACATCAGGTCCTGTTCGATCTTTTCGGGGTTCTTCTGTTCGCTGAACCCCAGCCGATGCGCGAGCCGGTTCACGTGGGTGTCGACGGCGATGCCCTCGACGACCCCGAACGAGTTCCCGAGCACGATGTTCGCGGTCTTCCTCGCCACACCGCGGAGCGTGATGAGGTCTTCCATCGTGCCGGGCACCTCGCCGCCGTACTCCTCGACGATCCGCCGGCACGCCTCGCGGATCGAGATCGCCTTCTGGTTGAAGAACCCGGTCGCGTGGATGTCCGCCTTCAGCTCGTCCTCGGGCACGCGCAGGTAATCCTCGGCGGTCCGGTACTTCTGGAACAGCGTCGCCGTGACCCTGTTCACCGTCTCGTCGGTGGACTGGGCCGAGAGAACCGTCGCCACGAGGCACTCGAGCGGATCCGTGAAGTGCAGGGCGACCTTCGCGTCCGGATAGGCCTCGGACAGGCGCCGGATGATCTCGGGCGCGCGCTCCTCGATCGGATCGTCTCGGGTAAGTCGCTTCGCGGACACGCGCGAGATGCTACTCGGGTCCCCTCAGACGACCGTCGCGTCGGGATCGAGGGCCGGGTCCCCTTCGGGAAGGACGTCGACGGCCCAGTCCGCACGCTTCCACGAGGGAACGGGCGTCTCGCAGTCCTCACGCGGAACGAATTCGGACGGAGCGACCTTCTGGTAGCGATGCACGTAGCGGGGGCAGTTCGGGAAGATCTCTCGCGCGCGCACTCGGACCACGAACTGCGCCTCCGGCCACCACGACCGAAGCTCGTCGTCGAAGTCCACCGAGGCCTCGCCATTCACGCGCATCCGGTCGCGCCCCTCGAAGTCCATGAAGAGGATCCCCGCGTGTGGGTTCTTCGATAGGTTGCCCATCGAGAGGTACATCCCGTTGCCGTTGTAGTTCGGGAACGCCAGGGTGTGCTCGTCCACGACCCGGACGAACCCCGGGTCGCCACCCTTGTAGCTGACGTTCGGCTTCCCGTCCTCGTCGGCGGTCGCGAGGAAGAACATGTCCCTCGAGTCGACGAAGGCGCGGTCCCGCTCGGTGAAGGTTTCGTGGACCAGCAGGTTCTCGATGCGGTCGGCGAGCCGACGCGTGTCGAAGCGATCCTGCAGCTCCCGATTGCCCTCGTGATACATGTTGTCCATCGTCGCCACCCCCCTCAGATCAGCGCCAGGTCGAAGCGCTCACCGTCCCGATACGTCGACCACGTGCCGTTGGTCCGCACGTGGATCCCGCTCTTGCCCAGAACCTCCCAGGTCGCCCCGTCGCCGACCATGGCCGTGTCCTCGTCCAAACCCACGAAGGTGTATCCGTCGGGGACCGATCCGATGATGAAATCGCGCGCGCCCGGGATCCACGTGTCGACGATATCCCAGTGCGGTGCGAACAGCGATCGAGGCACGAGATCGAGGCCAGGCTTCCAGACCTCGCCCATCTCGGTGGTGTCGCTGTCGAACGTGATCTCGTTGAGGCACGCGACGCCGGCGCTGCAGCCCGCGTATGCCATGCCGCGATCCAGCTGCTTCAACAACGCGTCGAGGAAATCGGTCTCGGCGAGTGTCGCGGAGAGGTACGCCGGGTTCCCACCCGAGAAGTACACGGCAGAGGCGCCGTCGAGGCGCGCCAGCAGACGTGGGTCGTTGGTGTCCTCCCGTGACTGGAGATCGAGGACCTCCGCGAGGATGTCCAACCGGGAGAAATGCGCGAGGCCGAGCGAACCCCACCGCTCGAAGACGTCCTTGCCTTCCGGGGCCGACGCGGTCGGCAGGATCAACACCCGGCCGTCGCCGTCGGCTTCGGCCACCAGGCGCCGATCGACAGGGTCGGACCACGACTGGAACTCTCCCGAGCCGAGCAGCGACCACCAGGTCATCGCAACGCCTCGGGACGAAGCTCGACATCGAGCTTCGCCCCGAGCTCCGACGCGACGTCCAACAACGCGTCCATGTCCTCCGCCTCGGTCCGGAAGTTCACGATGCACGACCGCAGGCAGAAGCGGCCCTCGAGCACCGCATTCGAGCAATAGACGCGCCCGTCGAGCTGGATCTCCGTCATCAGCCGGTTGTTGAGCAGGTCGAGATACTCGTCTCGCCCGGCGCCGCCGGACGACGTCAGGTTTGATGGCACGTAGCGGAAACACGTGATCGAGAGTCCGACCGGCGTCATCAGCTCGAACTCCTCGAGCTCCTCCGCGCGCGCACCCAGGTAGCGAGCCAGCGCCGCATCATGCGAGATCCGTCGCCCGTACGCCTTCCGGCCGTGTGCCAGAAGCGAGACCCAGACCTTCAGCGCCCAGAACCCGCGGCTGAAGTTCGGCGAGTGCCTTCCGAGGTCAACGCCCCAGTCGGTGTGCTCCTCGTCCTTCACGACGTACGCGACGTAGTCGACGTCGAACGCCCGCCGCATCAGCTCCATGTCGCGGACGACGATGCAGCCGCCGGACTGAGGCGTGTAGAGCCACTTGTGCGGATCGAAGGCGATCGAGTCGGCCCGTTCGATCCCCGCGAACAGCGGACGGAGGTCGTCCGCGAGCATCGCGGGCCCGCCGTAGGCCGCATCAACGTGGAACCAGAGGTCCTCCTCGCGGCAGAGACCGGCGATCTGCTCCAGCGGATCCACCACGCCGGTCGAGACGGTGCCCGCGTTCGCGACCACGGCGAAGGGGCGGATGCCCGCCTCCCGATCCTCGGCGATCCGAGACCGGAGCTCGTCCACCCGGATCCGGTAGTCGGGACCCACGGGGATCTGGCGCACGTTCTCCGACCCGATCCCCAGCATGTCGGCGCCTCGGATCGAAACGATGTGCGTCTCGGTCGAGACGTACAGGGCGAGCTTCGGCCCGGCGGCGACGCCGTCCTTGCGGATGTCCCAGCCCGCCTTCGCGTCCCGCGCGACCTTCAGCGCGATGAAGTTCGCCATCGCCCCTCCGGATGTGAGCGCGCCGCCGGAGGTCGAGGGCAAGCCGAACACGTCCTGCGCGAACCAACGTGCGAAGCCGAGCTCGATCTCGGTCGCCGCCGGGGCCAGGCGCCATCCCCCCGCGTTGCCGTTGAGTCCGGATGCGAGGAGATCCGCGGCGGCGCCGGGCACCGTCCCGGCGCCGGAGATGTAGGCGTAGAACCGCGGGTGGCCGAGATACCCGGAGTAGTCGAACGTGATCCGGCTCAGGTAGTCGAGGAGCTCCGCCTCGGGCATCGGCTCGTCCGGAACGGGGATCACGACGGCGTTGCGGACCTCCTGGACACCCCAACCCCGAGAGACCGGGAGATCCCGGAGCTTCCTCAACAGCTCCTCGTAGATGTCCGCAACGCCGTCGGTGAACGCGCGGGCGCGCTTCGGGTCCCAGTCGAGGTCGCGGACGGGCTCTGGTCGCTCGACCATCACGATCCCTTCGTCTCCGCCAGCACGAATCCCTCCGTGGCCATGAATCGACGGAATCCCTCGTCGCCGAAGACCCCGTAGAGCGCCTCGATCTGGCTGGCATGCTCCTTGATCGAGGCGATCTTCCGGTCCAGCAGCTCGGACGGGAGCTCGAAGTAGAGATCGATCGCATCGTCGGCGACGACGTTCGGTGTGCCTGGGCGGAAGATGTCGAACGGCGCGAGCTTCTCCAGCCAGTCCTCACCGAGGCTCGTCGGGAAGACGGCGTGATAGAGACGCGCGCCGGGTTTCGCGACCTCCTTGAAGGCCTCCCCGGCCCATCGCGACACGTCCTGATGCGCCACGTGGCCCGTCATCCCCTCCGGACCGAACGTGAGAACCGTGTCGGGACCGACGTCCTCCATGATCTGACGCACCTGGTCGGCGCCTGCCGGATCCAACCCCGTGTCCATGTCGATGTCGACCGGGCCTTGGAGGAAGTGGTGCTCCTTCACGCCGAGCACGTCGAGACTCCGCAGGAGCTCGTTGGTCCGAACGTCTCCCATCGTCGCGGGAGGCCACTTCTCCTCGTCCATTGAACCGCCCTCGCCACGGGTTGCCGTCACGTCCACGACCCGCTGCCCCGCGTCCACCGCGGCCGCCATCAAGCCGGCGCTCAGGTAGATGTCGTCGTCCGGATGAGCCCAGACGCCGAGGACGGTCCCCAGCTCCGCCGCGTCACGCATGCGGACGGGATGCTAACGGTGTGCTCGGGAGCCCGCTAGGGGCTGGCGGAGCGGATCCGCTCGCGGATCCGCTCCGCCAGCCCCTCAGGGAGCGCTTCGCCGCCACACTTCGTGGCGATCAGGAGCTTCATGTGCCGCTTGAACTCGGCGTGATCGTGGCAGTCGGTGCAACCCGCGAGATGAGCCTCGACCTCGACCGTGAGCTCCTTCAGGCACTCACCGTCGACGTAGCGCTCGAGCTCCCGCTTCGTCTCTCGACATCCCATGTCACCCATCGACGAGTCCTCGCTCCTTGGCCACGCCGTACAACGCCTTCTCCAGGGCTTTCCTTCCCCGGTGCAGGCGCGACATCACGGTCCCGATCGGCACATCGGTGATCTCGGCGATCTCCCTATACGAGAAACCTTCCACATCCGCCAGCAGCACCGCCATCCTGAAGTTCTCGGGGATCGACTCGAGCGCCGCCTTCACGTCGGCGTCCGGGATGTTGTCGAGCACGTCCTCCTCGGCCGAGCGCGCGACGCTCTGCGAGCCCAGGCGGTCGAACAGGAACCATTCGTCCAGATCCTCGGGGCCGTCGACCGTCTTCGGCTCCCGCTGCTTCTTGCGGTAGATGTTGATGAACGAGTTCGTGAGGATCCGGTAGAGCCACGCCTTCAGATTGGTCCCCTCCTGGAACGACGCGAATCCGCGGTAGGCGCGAAGCGTCGCCTCCTGCAGGAGATCCTCTGCGTCGGCGGGGTTCCTCGTCATCCGAAGGGCAGCCCCGTACAGGCCGGGGAGCAGCGGCAGGACGTCGCGGTCGAACCGATCCAGGAGATCCTGGTCGGTGGGCGCCGCCGCGCTGCTCGCGTTCGCCATTCGGAGCCAAGTATCCCTGCTCGGCGCGCCGTCGCCCTCGATAGTCGTCACAACTACGAGGCGGTGGGAAGATTGAGCCATGCCCGAGCAGGACAAGAATCCCTTCGGACGACGCGCCACACCGGGTGCGCCCCAGCCACGGCCGCGATCGGCGATGCTGGTGGTACTCGTGGTGGCGGGCGCATTGATCCTGTTCAACAGCTTCCTCACCCAAGCTTCGGTGACGGAGGTGACGTTCTCGCGCTTCCGGGCGGCGGTGAACAGCGGCGACCTGCTGAAATCTGAGCCGGTCACGATCAACGCCACGACCGTGACGGGCGTGGTGCGCACCGACGAGGGTGAACAGACGTTCGTGGCAACCATCCCCCCCGGGTACGACCCCACCGAGCTGATCGATCAGCTCACCGAGCAGGGATACGAGGTGGGTGGGCAGCAGCCCAACCCGCTCATGGGCTTCATCGTCCAGACCGTCCTGTTCATCGCGCTGTTCGGTGGTCTCTACTACTTCCTCTTCCGAAGGATCGGCGGCGGTGCGAGCTCGGCGCTGAACCTCGGGCGGAACAAGGTGAAGATCTACGACCGCAAGGAGATGAAGACGAGCTTCGCCGACGTCGCCGGAGTCGACGAGGCCAAGGAGGAGCTTCGCGAGATCGTGGACTTCTTGAAGAACCCGAAGAAGTACCAACGGCTCGGCGGCCGGATCCCCAAGGGCGTGTTGCTGCTCGGCCCCCCCGGATGCGGGAAGACGCTGCTCGCACGCGCCGTCGCCGGTGAAGCGAACGTCCCCTTCTTCTTCATGTCGGGCTCGGAGTTCGTCGAGATGTTCGTCGGGCTGGGCGCGGCGCGCGTCCGGGAGCTCTTCCAGCAGGCCAAGGAGAAGGCGCCAGCGCTCGTCTTCCTCGACGAGATCGACACCATCGGCAAGGGCCGCGCAGGGCCGATGAGCGGGAGCTTCGGAGGGCATGACGAGCGCGAGCAGACGCTGAATCAGCTCCTCGTCGAGATGGACGGCTTCGACGCGTCCAAGGGCGTCATCATCATGGCCGCGACCAACCGTCCGGACGTGCTGGACCCGGCGCTGATCCGTCCGGGGCGGTTCGACCGCCAGGTGGTCGTCGACCTGCCGGACCTGAACGGCCGCGAGGAGATCCTCCGGGTCCACGCGCGAGGTGTGGCGCTCGATCCCAGCGTCGATCTGAAGACGATCGCGGCGAGGACCCCGGGGTTCACGGGCGCGGATCTCGAGAACGTCGTGAACGAGGCTGCTCTCCTCGCTGCGCGACGCGAGAGGAACTCGGTGACGATGGAGGAACTCGAGGAGGCGATCGACCGTGCCACAGCCGGCCTCGAACGGAAATCGCGCGTCGTCTCCGACAGTCAGAAGGAGCGGGTCGCCGTGCACGAGATGGGGCACGCGCTCGTCGCGCTCAACTGCAAGGAGATCGATCCCCTCCACCGAGTGACGATCATCCCGCGGGGTGCCGCGGCCCTCGGCATCACGATGACGCGCCCCCTCGAGGACCGCTACGTCGTGACGGAGCCCCAGCTCAAGGACCAGATGGCCTTCGCGATGGGAGGGCAAGCCGCGGAGGAGATCTATTTCGACGGGGTGATCTCCACGGGCGCCCAGAACGACCTCGAGAAGGCAACCGACCTCGCTCGGGCCATGGTGTCGCAGTTCGGTATGAGCGATGCGGTGGGACCCATCTCGCTCGGCCGAGCCGACCCGAACGCGTGGATGCCCGGCGCCCTTCCCAAGGTGAGCGCACACACGTCGGAGCTGATCGACAAGGAGGTCCGGCGGTTGCTGGATGAGGCGCACATCCGCGCCGAGAAGATCCTCACCGAACACCGAGAGCTGCTGAACCGTCTCTCGGCCCTGCTGATCGCCACCGAGGTGATCGACGGCGACGAGCTGAAGGCCTACTTCGAGGGACGCAAGGAGATCCCGGATCCGGCGACCATCAGACCGACGCCGAAGCCCGAGCCCGCGAGCGATCGCGACACGGTGCCGGCCGAGCCAACCGTCGCTGCCCGCGCCGTGTCGATCCCCCCGGCGCCGCCGATGCCCGCGACCGACTAGCGACGTCGCTCAATCGTCGTGGTTGTGGTCGTGGTCGTGGTGGGGATGCGGACGCTCGTCTTCGGGTAGTGGATCGACCAGCAGGTCCCAGCGGTCGCGGAACGTGTCCAGGAATCGGTAGAAGTTCTTCTTCGACCATCTCGCTCGGTCTTCGGGCTGGGTGTGGAACCACATCCGGTGCTCGTGCTTGGTGACCGGGAGGTCGACGACCGTCGCCCGTCGATCGAGGTCCCTCACCCGGAACGAGTATTCGATGTCGGCGGTGCGGTACCACCTGAACTTCTCGTCGAAGAGACCCGCGGCGACCAGCGTCTCTCGTCGCAGGGCCATCAGGTAGCCCTCGATCGCGTCGACGTCGCCCGTGCGCGCCTCGTCGAATCGCCGGAGGTCGTGGGTCACGATGCCGTACGGACCGCAGATCCCCACCGCCTGATCCGCGAGGGCCGCCTCCAGCGGCCCGAAGACGTCGCCGGTCGGTTCCACCGAGCCGTCCATCATCAGCACGGTGCGGCCGCGGGTGCGCTTGAGCCCCGCGTTCCGCGCGGCACCCCATCCGGTTCCTTGCTCGAGCCACACGACCTCGACCCCGTCACCCCACGACGCGGGCTCCCGGTCGGTGACATCGGCGACCACGTATTGCACGGATCGACCGCCGTCGTTCGCGCGGAAAGCGGTGATCGCGCGCTCGATGTCTTCGCTCCAGCCTTCGCACACCCAGTGGACGGTCGCATCCATGTCGGTCTCGTCGTCGAGGACGGATGAGACGTCGCTCGCGCGCCGCCGCGCGACCGGCTCGGCCTCTCCGGCCGCGGACTCCAGTCGGTAGCCGCCGGGTTCGTCGACCACCGTCCAGCCCGCCTCGGCGATCCGGTCGCGGAGCGTGTCGGCCTCCGCGAAGTCCCGGGAGGCGCGCGCGGCGGCCCGAGCCTCCGCCAGAAGGACGACGTCTTCGGGTGCCTCAGGCATCCCCGCGCCTCTTGACGAAGTCCAGAACGGCGGCATCGGCCTCAGCGGCTCGTTCCGAGTGATAGAGGTGCCCGGCGCCCTCGAGCAGCACGAGCTCGGCGTCCGGGATCCGTGCCGCGAGCAGCCTCGCGTTCTGGACCGCGATCACCTGGTCCTCCGTCCCGTGGAGGACCAGCGTCGGCACCCGGAGGGAAGGGAGCCGATCGAAGCTGTCGAACTCCTGCATCGCCTCCCATTGTCTCCGCCCGCCGTCCGGATGCTTCGGCTGTGCACCCCCGATCCGGAGGTCCTCCGCAACGTGCTCCGGGTGACGCTCCGGGAAACTCGGCGAGTACATCGCTCGCCACGGCTCCCCTTTCGGCACCTTCGAGCCTTTCCCTCGCACGGCGTGCCGCGGTCCGGCGTGGGTGCCACCGAGGATCATCGTGCGGACGCGCTCCGGGCTCGTGAGCGCAAGCTCCTGGGCGACCATCCCACCGAAGGACTGGCCGTAGACGTGCGCTCGGTCGATGTCCAGGGCGTCGAGGAGGGCGAGCGTGTCGTCCACGAAGGTGGCCATCTTCGCCGGGCCGGGAGGCTCATCGCTGTTCCCGTTGCCGCGGAAGTCGTAGGCGACGACTCGGAGCTCGCGGGCGAGCACTGGGATGTTCCTGCGCCACCCCGGGATGTCCCCGCCCATGCCCTCGAGGAGGATCAGCGGCGGCGCGTCGATGGGTCCGTGAAGCTCGTGGAAGAGCCGGACGCCGTCCGGACGCGTGAAGACCGGCATCGGCCGGCGGGGACCTACGCGGTCGCGGCCTGGGTGGCGTCGCGGAGCCGACCGGCCATGGCTTCGAGCGTCTTCACTGCGATCGAGGGATGCTCCTGGAGGAGCCCTCGGAACACCCATTCGGTCAGGCCGAGGAGCCGCATGTCGGAGCGGGCCGTCACCGTTGCCGACCGTGGTCCGCCGTCCAGAAGCGCGATCTCTCCGAAGAAATCGCCGTGGCGCAAGATCGCCATGCGCTTGCCGCCGATCGTCACCTCCGCCTCCCCGTCGACGATCACGAAGAGCCCGACCCCCGGGTTACCCTCGGTGGCGATCACCGTGCCCTTGGGATGTTTGACGTCCTTCACCACTCCCGCGATCGCGCGCAGCTCGCGGTTCGAGCATGCCGAGAACAGTGGCACCCGCTTCAGCCATTCGGTCAGGACGGTGCTTCCAGCCATGGTTCTCTCCCTCGGGTCCGACGCCGGAGCATCGTACTCCAACTGGGGGAGGGACCTGATGCGAGCCCGTTACCGCCACATCTCCTCGGCGTCGACGGCAGGACGGGGCGAACTCGGCTTGACGATCGACCGGCGGGTCGGGTCGGCGGTACGCTCCTGAGCCCGGTTCCGGACGATCGCCCAGACGGCCAGGCCCAGCGCCACGATCCAGAGCACGTAGCCGAAGGTCCGGACCGTGCCGGCGACCGAGTCGGCGAGATACACCTTGTCGAAGAACTCCTCGCCCAGGATCCGCTCCCAGTCACCGGCAGCATCCGGTCCGGTCGCGCCGAGGAGGGCGAGCCGTCCGTCGTCAGCGTCCGCGATGTAGGTAGCGGCACTCGCCAACGCGCTCGCCGCCCAGCCCCAGGCCACCGCGGTCGACACGAGATCACGCTTCCGGAGGAGGAACACCGCGCCCACGGCGAACGGGAAGACGACCTCGAACCCCGACCCCATGATCAGCATCGTCAGCTCGCCGAACGGCTGGAACAGCACGTGCCCGATCTCATGCACCGCGATGTTGAGGTAGACGAAGATCGGGGTCTGGTCGTTCTTCACGAGTGCGAACCAACCCCAGACGGCGATCAGGAGCAGGGCGGCGACCGCCTTGTAGACGTTCAGGCGGCGCTGGATGTCGTCGGGCAGCTCGACGGGAGCAAGGGTGCTCATGCCGCATGTCATCGGCACCGAGGGGGATGGAGATGAGACGGGCGCCGCCTTCGGCGGCGCCCGTCTCGTCCGTCGCGGGGGCAGGATTTGAACCTGCGACCTCTGGGTTATGAGCCCAGCGAGCTACCGGACTGCTCCACCCCGCACAACCAGGATAGCGAGGAGCGCCCGAGATGACAGATGGACGATCAGGAGGGGCCGTAGATGAACCACGTGAGCTCACTCTCCGAGGGGACCTGTGCAAGGAGGTCGGTGCCTCGGGGCGGGCGATCGGTTTGGTCCGATGGAGCACCAGGAACACTCGAACGCCCTCGAGACGATCCGACAGACGCGACCATCCCTCGAGCCCCTTCCCGAGCCGGGCGGCGCGGCACCCGGTGCTGTACCCGACGATGGGGAAGCTTCTCTCGCCGTAGACCTGACACGGCTCTCCGGACACAAGCCTGCGGACTTCGAGGCCGGCTCGTTGCGCCGACGCGCGTTGGTCCGTCACATCGGCTTCGACCCTCGCTGCGATCCCCATCTGGACGGCCACCCAGACGATGACCAGGATCGACGCCACCGCACGCCCGGCGGACAGGCCATGATCGGATCCATCCCGTGCCCGGATCCCGGCGACGATCTTGGTCAGGCCGAAGCCGGCGGGGATCGTGAGGAGCGCCAGCACGGGCAACAGGAATCTGGGGGCCTGCGCGTCGGTCAGCGCGACGTACTCCGTCGCGAGGGCGACACCCGCGGCCGTCGCGGCCACGACGGAGGGCAGGACCCCTCGCCGGCTCGACGCTCGAATCCCCGAGGACCAGGAGGATCCCGAACCAGATGAACCAGAGGAGTCCGAAGAGGGGGACATCGGGATCCGCGACCGGACCGAGCGACGGCCCGTCGCTCAGCGCGAGGTACTGACGCGCGTTCTCGAAGAAAGACAATCGTCCCGCGTGACCGGTGCGAGCGGCTAGCGCGAACGCCTCCCCAGGTGACCCGAACCGTGCGGTCATCTCGACCAGCCAGGACGCCCACCCGGCGGCGAGACCGAGCACGAGGTGGAGGATCCACGAGACCGTCGCCCGCACGGCGACCGGCACGAGGACGAGGGCGGCCGTCAACACCACGGCGTCGAGCGGACGGATCAGGGCCGCGACCGCGACGAGCCCGCCGGCGACCAGCTCGTCGGTTCGGCTTTCACCGACCGCGAGCCGGCGGGCGAGGACGGCGGTCGCGCCCACACCGATCAGCGCCATCCACAGGTTCGGCATGAGCTCCGACCTGTAGAAGAGGACAGGCCAGGCGCCGGCGAAGAGGACCGCTGCAGCAACGGCGCCGAAACCGATGACGGGGCGGCGAGGAACAGCCGTAGCTGCGCGAGGGAGCCGCCGAGCTGGAGGATCGGGAGGGCGAGGAACGTGATACCGCGCGCGCGAGACGGAACGAAGGGCAGCGGCTCGGCGCCGGGCGCGACCTGCGAGAGATAGATCGCCTCGTCCCAGCTCGGTGGTCGGTCGAGGGAGAAGGCGAGCAGCTGCGCTGCGAGGTAGGCCAGGCCGACCAGCACGACCAGGCGACGGGCCAACGTGACCTCGGAGTCCCGCGGAAGGCGCATCCGCCGCCCATCCTCCACCACCGGAAGGACGGGGAGGAGGTAGCTCGGGCGCTGCGCGAAGGGGACTAGACGGCTTGCCAGCCCTCGACGACCTGGTGGTCCTTCGTCTGCGGCCCTGCTTGTGCGGCTCCGCCGGGCGAGCCGAGACCCGTGACCTCGAACCACTCGGCGTTCACCGCCGTGAACTGCTTCCACTCCGCCGGCAGGTCGTCCTCGGGGAAGATGGCGGTCACGGGACAGACAGGCACACAGGCGTCGCAGTCGACGCACTCGTCGGGGTGGATGTAGAGCATCCTCGGGCCTTCGTAGATGCAGTCGACGGGACACTCGTCCACGCAGGCCTTGTCCTTGACGTCGACGCAGGGTTCCGCGATCACGTATGCCATGACATCACTCCTTCGGCCCAACCCTACCCGAGGACCCTCGGGGCCAACCGCAGCTCGGAGCACTCTCCGATAGCATCGATCGCGCGCATGGGTACGACCCGAACCGTCACATCGCTCCTCGACGGCGAACCCGTGGAGAACGCGCCCGGGGGGACGCTCACCGTCCCGAACCCCGCGCAACTGGATCAGACGGTCGCGGAAGCGCACCTCGGCGACGCCGGCACGTTCCTCGAGGCGTGCCGCCGGGCCAAGGCGGCGCAACCCGGATGGGCGGGGATCCCGGCGCCGGTGCGAGGCCGGGCGATCCAGAACCTCGGGCGGCTCGTCGAGGACAACTTCGAGGGGCTCTCGCAGCTCATCACCCGCGAGATCGGCAAGCCGATCAAGGAATCGCGCGGCGAGGTCCAAGAGGTCGTCGACACCTGCAACTTCTTCCTGGGTGAGGGCCGGCGCCTCTACGGGCAGACGGTGCCGTCGGAGATGCCAGACAAGCAGCTGCTCACTTTCCGCACCCCCGTGGGCGCCGCCGCGATCGTCACGGCCGGAAACTTCCCGGTCGCCGTGCCCTCGTGGTACATCGTGCCGGCCCTCGTATGCGGGAACACCATCGTGTGGAAACCGGCCGAGTACACCCCCGCCACCGCCCAGGCGTTCGCGCAGCTGATCCTGCATGCGGGGATCCCGACCGGCGTCTTCCAGCTGGTGCTCGCCGAGGGGGCGCCGACCTTCGAAGGCATCGAACGCGCCCTCGACGAAGGGGTGCTCGACAAGGTGGGCTTCACGGGGTCTTCCGAGGTCGGCAGGCGGATAGGTGAGCTCTGCGGACGACACCTCCAGTCGCCCTGCCTGGAGCTCGGGGGCAAGAATCCGCTCGTCGTGATGTCGGACGCGGACCTCGACCTCGCGGTCGAGGGCGCGCTCTTCAGTGGTTTCGGGACCGCAGGTCAGCGCTGCACGTCCCTCGGCACGGCGATCGTGCACCGCGACGTGCACGACGACTTCGTGTCGCGGTTCTCGAAAGCCGTCACGGACGCCCCGATCGGCGATCCCTTCCAGGACGTCCTCTACGGTCCGATGATCTCTGCGCGATTCTGTGAACGGTTCGAACACTGGCTCGAGTTGATCCGCCCGCACCATGCCGTCTCCGGGTCGGACAGGATCGGCCGCATCACCTCGGCGAACCCGCGGGTCGGCTTCGTCGGCGATCCGGAGGCCGGCCTGTACTACCACCCGGTGATCGTCGACGGCGTCACGATCGACGACGAGCTCTACCGGACGGAGACGTTCGGACCGATCGTCGGTGTCGCGTCGTTCGACACGTTCGACGAAGCGATGGAGCTCGCGAACACCCACGGCTACGGTCTGTCGAGCAGCATCTACACGAACGATCCGCTCCACGTCTTCCGGTTCCGCGACCGGATCTCCGCGGGGATGGTGAGCGTGAACAACTCCACGTCGGGCGCGGAGGCCCACCTGCCGTTCGGCGGCAACGGACGCTCCGGCAACGGGAGCCGCCAATCGGGGCTGTGGGTGCTCGACCAATTCACGCGGTGGCAGGCGATGAACTGGGACTACTCGGGGCACCTGCAGAAGGCGCAGATGGACACCACGGAGCTCGAGGCCGACCCGGGGTTCCGTCTCAGCGGCGATTAGGGCGTCGGTGACGGCGAAGGCTCACCGGTCCCACCGGAGGCGAGCTCGTTCGCTCGTTCGACGAGCGCCTGGGCCTGCGTGAGCTCCGATTCGTACCCCGCGAGATCGCCGTTGCGCAGAGCCTCTTGGGCCGCCGCGAAGTGGGTGACGGCCCGAGACAGAAGCTGCTCGATCTGCTGCGGAACGGTGCCCTGGCCGTCATCCGGCGGCGGCGGCTCTTCGCCGCCGACGGCCCCGGTGGATCCCTCGATCGCTTCCGGCAGGGATTCGGCCAGGGTCACCGTGGACCCGTTCACGACCAGCACCAGCTCGAGCTCCGGGACGGCGGACGCTCCCGAGGCTCGCACGTACACGGGCAGGACGTAGAGGATCGAGTCCTCGATCGGGATCGTGAGGAGGTCGCCGAAGAGCACACTCGACCCGGCGTTGTCGAGGAGCGTTCGAAGCTCCGAGAACTCCTCGTCGGAGTTGATGCGCGAGAACACCAGCCCCGGCCCGTCGACGTCGCGTCCGGCCGGGAGCGTGAAGGCCACCAGCTCCCCATAGCCCTCCGGGTCGGAGTTCGCGGCCATCCAGCCGACCATGTTCAGGCGCTCCTCGGGCTGGAACGGGACGATCAGATGGAAGCGCTCCTCGGCGTCACCGGGCAGCTTCATCAGCTGGTAGCTGGGCAGGAGCTTGCTCGCGGTCGACTCCGAGTCCGGAGAGGGTCCGCCGTCGGGACCGATCACACCCTGCTGGAGCGTCGGGTCGCTCGGAATCTCCCAGAAGTCCTGCTTGCGGTAGAACGCCTCCGGCTGCTCGACGTGGTAGTTCGCGAAATGGAAGGCCTGCGCCTGGAAGAGGTTCTCGGGGTATCGGAAGTGGGCCCGCAGCTCGTCCGTCGCCTGCTCGATCGGCGTGAAGACGCCCGGGAACGCTCGGTTCCAGACCTGCATGATGGGCTCGTCCAGGTCCGCGTAGTACGTCACCGTGCCGTCGTAGGCGTCGACCACGGCCTTGACCGGGTTCTTGATGTAGTTGACCTCCTGGGAGGGGAGGAGCGACGCGGTGGCCTCCCCCAGGTCCAGACTCTGTGAGTACGGGTACGTGTTCGACGTGATGTAGGCGTCCCAGATCCACACGTAGCCCTCCGACGTGATCGCCAGGTACGGGTCCTTGTCGAAGGTCAGGAACGGCAGCGGCTCCTCCGCACGCTGATCGATGCTGCGATTGATCAAGATCCTGCTATCCGCCTGGATCTGACCCGAGATCAGCAGGTTGGCGTCCTGGAAGCGCCAGGCGAACAATGCACGCCGGAAGAGCCCGCCCAGCTCGATCCCACCCCGCCCGTCGTAGACGAACGGCGTCTCGCCGGCCGCCCCCTCGTAGTCGAGCTCCTCCGTCTGGGAGTTCACGACCACGAAGTCGACCTCGTCGGTCTCCCCGTAGTAGATCCGGGGTTGCTCGGTGACCGGCTCCCCGTCTGGTGGAATGTCCTCGAGCGTTAGCAGCGGCGCGCCGTCCCGCGAGATCGAGTTCACCTGGGCCGCGACCGCCCCGAAACCGTGCGTGTACACGAGATGACGGTTCTGCCACGTCTGAGCCCCGCTCTGGATGCCGGTCTGGGAGACCTCGCGTCCGGACACCATCAGCACCCGCTGCTCGCCGTCGATCTCGTACCGGTCCACGTCGACGTCGACGAACTCGTAGTACTGGCGGATCCGTTGGACGGACTGGAAGTTCTCTTGCAGCACCGACGGGCGCCACAGGCGGATGTTACTCACCGTCGCGTCGTTCGCGTCGATGTCCTCCGCCGTGACCCGATCTCGGAACGCGGACTGAGCTTCGAGCCTGATCTGGTCGAGCCCGAAGGCGCGCCTGGTCCCGGCGATGTTCCGCTCGATGAAGGGCAGCTCGTACTGCTGCTCGTTGGGCGACACGCGGAACTGCTGGATGAAGGCGGGGTATGCCGTCCCGAGGAGGATCGACACCAGGAGGAGCAGCCCCACGGCGATGATCGGCAGGCTCCAGACGCGGTACCGGGCGTTCACGAAGAAGAGCACGGCGCAGATCACCGCCACGATCGCGAGGAACGTCAGCGCCGGGAGCTGGGCATTGACATCGGTGTAGGAAGCGCCGCGAACCACGCCGCGCTCCGATGCGAGGAGGTCGAAGCGTCCGAGCCAGTAGCCCCAAGCCTTCGTCAGGAGCACCAACCCGAGGAGCACCGAGAGGTGGGCGCGCACCTGCGGATCGACCTTGTCGCTGAGGCCGACGGCCTGCGGCCTGATCCCGCCCTGGAGGAAGTGACCGAGCCCGACGATCACCGTGACCCCGACCAGCGACGCGAACAACCAGCCCTGGAGGTACTTCAGCCACGGAAGGGTGAAGACGTAGAAGGCGGGATCCCGGCCGAAGACCGCCTCCGGGTCGCCGAACGCGATCCCACCGGACGAACGCCAGAGCAGGAACTCCTGCCAATGTCCCGACGCGGCGAGGCCGACGAAGAGCGCGAGGACGGCGGCGCCGAGCGGAAGGGCCCAACGGAGGTACGGCTCGATGTTCTCCCGGAAACGTTCGACGATCTCCTGCTCGGGCGTCAAGGCGACGATCGTCGGGGCCAACCGGCGAGTCACATAGAGGTTGACCAGGAGGAGCGCGAAGAACGTGATGAAGAAGGCGGCCGCGAGCCCCGCCTGCGCCCAGATGCGTGTCCAGAAGACCTGCGACAGGCCGACCTCCCGGTACCAGAGGACGTCCACGTAGAAGTTCGAGAGGAACGAGAGGAGGATGAACCCGGCCACGACCACGACGATCGCGACCACGGGCCAGCGGCGCTGCGCGTACGAGGGAAGCCGGACAGTCGTGGCCATCGCGTGCAGCCTAGCTCAGCTCGCCGGTTCTGATGGGGAGAGCGCCTCGATGGCCTCGTCGAGCGACGACACCGAGATCAGGATGAGATCGCCGGCGTCGACGCCACTGACCTCGTCGAAGTTGTCTCGGGGGACGAGCATGATGTCGGCGTCCGCTTCGCGCGCGGCCACCACCTTGTCGAGGATCCCGCCGATCGGTCCCACCTCGCCCTCGAGGTTGATCGAGCCCGTCCCGGCGATCGTTCGGCCTCCCGTGAGATCGCCGGGAGTAAGGAGGTCGTAGAGCCCGACGGCCCACATGAGCCCGGCGGACGGCCCGCCCACGTCGCCGCTCTCGATCGTGACCCCGAACGGGAACGGCTCGACCAAGAAGATGCCGATCACCGGCTCTTCCACGCCGGGGCAGCGTCCTCGGGTCACACCCACGTCGTGTGATTCGCCGTCGGCCTCCACGCGGAACCGGATCGAGTCCCCGATGGGGACGGCGTCGATGAGGTGGGACGCCACGCGGGTCGACCCGACGGGCTGATCGTCGATGCGCACGATCAGGTCTCCCGGGAACAAGCGACCCTCCGCCGGGCAGCCCTCGCCCACGAACTCCACCAGGGCCCCGGGACCGTGCTCGCGGGGGTAGTCGGTGACCTCGGTAAGGACGACCGCGACGGCGTCGATCTTGCTCTGATCCATCTGGGATGTCGCCCGCTCCTTCTCTTCCGACGGCGAGAGCCCTGGTGGGTACACCTCCTCCTCGTCCACGACCGCTTGCTCGGGATCGAGCCACGCGACGAGAGCACCGAGCGCGGTCACCTGCGTGAACCGGATCGTCGTCATCACCAGATGCCCCGACGACCCGTAGGTCCGCGCGCCCTCGACGTGGATCAGGGGCACGACCTCCCGCGCCGGCCCGGGACCGAACGAGAAGTAGGGAAGTGGAACCCACCCGGCGGCGAACGCGACCACGACGAGGAGCACGTAGCCGCCGAACCGCAGGGGTCGTCGCATCGGTCGATGGTAGCGGCGGACGCTCGAGAGCCGGTCGTCGCCACAGCGGGGATGCGGCGGTACGCTCGATGGTGGGAGGTCGGACCCGTGGGATACGTGCTGATCATCGGTGGGAGGTCGGACCCGTGGGATACGTGCTGATCATCGCCATCTCGGTGGGAGTGGGCATCGGGGTGTATCGCCTGACGGCGAACCTCCCCGTCGTCGAGGAAGGTCCGGAGGCGTGGGTGGAGGCGGCCCCTGCGAAGCAGGGGCCGCCCCCACCCCCCACCAACTTCGAGCGCCTCTCGATCACCCGTGATCGCCTGTCCTGGCACGACCGGATCATCGGGAGCCTGGGCCTCGTCGTGGCGGTGGCGGTCGGCGCGGCCACGCTCGCGTTCGCTCTCTATCTGGCGGGCTCGACCCTCATCGGCATCCTCGAGAAGGCGGCCACCTCTCCGACCTAGGGAGGCGGGATCTCCGGCGTGACGTCGCGCATCTCGACGACCAGCTGATTCGAGATCAGATCGTCGTCGCGCAGACGGCCCTCCAGGTTGTACTCCCCGGCCCACTCCGCCAGGGCCTTCCGGGTCGCGTCGTCGTACGTCCCGGACGGCTCGCCTGCATATCGCCCCAGTGCCGCCAAGCGCCGCTGCAGATCCGTGACCAGGTCCCGAGCCGAAGGAAGCAGCGGGTCGTTCCGGATCAGCATGGTCGTGTCCCAGACCTCGAAGATGCGGGCGAGCTCCCGGGGCGCGTCGGGGTGGTCGTCCACTCGCAGGTCGATGTACCGATCGTTCCGTCCCTCGTAGCCACCGCCCTCCCGGACCACCAGGAGAGCGGCGGACTGACGCCCGCGGCGGTCCCCACCCGCGGCGTCCCCCGCGAGCAGCGCCGCAAGGAGCCGGTCGCACACGTCGCCCTCGGTCGATGAGAACGCTCGCGCCATCTCCCCGACCACCTCCTCGCCGACCAGGATGTTCCCCTGCGCGGCGAAGCCGCGGCCGGTCGCGCCGCCGGCCCACGCCATGCACTTCGAGCCCGTGAACGTGGCGGCGCGACCGGCCGCGTCCACCGATCCAACCTGCCGGTCCTCGCGGCCGTCGTCCTCGTCGAGCATCCGGCGGAGGGCATCCTCGGCGGGGACCCCTTCGGCCATCAACCGGAGGCCGTCGGGACCGAATGCCGTGTTCGCCCACGACTGCGTCGCCACCGCACCCACGCCGGCCTTCGCCCAAGGCACCACGGCACCGACGCAGGGGAACCTCGAGGCGACCGCTACGCCCCAGTCCCCCGCTTCCGGGTCTGCCGCCGCGATCGAGAACGTCACGTCTATCCCCGCCTGAGGAGCTGGAACGAATTCCGGTAATCGTCGAGATGCTCGAGCATCCGTCCCGCGCCGCTCACCACGGTCTCGAGCGGCCTCTCGACCACGTGGACAGGAACCTCGCACTCCTGCGCGAGGAGCATGTCCACGCCTTTGAGGAGGCTGCCGCCTCCCGTGAGGAACATCCCGGTCTCAAGGACGTCGTGGGTCAGCTCCGGGGGCGCTTCGGCGAGGGTCATACGAACCTCACCGACGATCGCCTTGACGGTGGGAGCCATCGCCTGCCTGATCTCGTCCTCGTCTACCTTGACCTCGACGGTGTTCCCGGTCGAGAGCTCTCGGCCGATCACCATGGCCGCCCGACCGGTCGGCGAGGGGAAGGCGGAACCGATCGCGACCTTCAGCTCTTCGGCCGACTTCTCCCCGATCGAGACCCCGTACGTCACCCGGATGTGTTCCTGCACGGCCGCGTCGAGGTGGAAACCGCCCAGGTTCGCGGAGCGGCCGGATACCACGCCGCCCATCGAGACGACCGCCATCTCCGAACGCCCGCCGCCGATGTCGACGATGAGGTTGCCGAGCGGTTCGTGCACGGGCAGGTTCGCACCGACCGCGGCGGCGAGTGGCTCTTCGACGGGGACCACCTGCCGTCCGCCGGCATAGCGGATCGCTCGCTCGATGGCCCTTCGCTCGACGGCGGAAGCGGAGGGGGGAACGCAGACGAGCACCCTCGGCTTCGGGAAGCGGGTGACGCCGACGCGGCGGAGCACGATCGCCAGCATCCGTTGCGTCACATCGAACTCGGTCATCGTCCCTTCGCGGAGAGGGCGGACGGCGAGCACGTTGCCGGAGTCCCCTCCGAGCATCTGCCATGCCTCTTCCCCCATCGCGACGACCTCACCGTTGCCGTGGAGCGCGACCACGGTGGGCTCGTCGAAGACGATGCCATCCCCTTGCCGGTACACGAGGGTGTTGGCGCTCCCGAGATCGATCGCGAGGTCGCGGCCCAACTAACTCCCCATGACCCATCGAGCTTCGCCGGAGACGAGGCCTTCCTTCTTCCAGATCGGCACATCTTCCTTGAGCCGCTCGATCCCGTGCCGACAGGCGTCGAACGCTTCGGCCCGGTGGGGGGCAGAACATGCGACGACGACCGAGGCCTCGCCGATCGCGAGGTCCCCGGTCCGATGCAGGATCGCCACCTTCCGGAGCGGCCACCCTTCGAGCATCTCGGCGCCGATCTCTCCGAGGCGCTGGGTCGCCAGATCGTCCCAGGCTTCGTAATGCAGGCCGGTCACGTCTCCCGCCTCCGAGCGGTCGCGGACCGTGCCGACGAACACGCACGTCCCCCCTGCCGCGGGGTCACCGACGAAGCCCAGCGCCTCGTCGACGGAGAGCGGCTCGGCCGAGATGCGAACCAGGACAGCCTGAGACACGGCGGACATCGTATCGGGAGGGCCCGCGTACGATGGACGGGTGAGTGGAGGGTTCGGCTTCGACCCGGGTGATCTCGAGGCGTTCAAGGACGCCCCTCTGTTCCGCGAGCTGCAACGCGTGATGTCCGCGTCGAGTGGTCCGGTGAACTGGGAGCTCGCCCGTCAGGTCGGCGTCGCGAACGCGGTCGAGGCCGGGCCCGACCTGGAACCTTCCGAAGGTGACCTCCGGATGCTGGAGGAGGCCGTCCGCGTCGCGGAACTCCACGTGGGGAGATCCACCGGGTTGGCGGCGCCGGCGGACGTCGCGCAGGTCCACGCCGTCCGCCGCGCCGGCTGGGTGAACGCCAACGCGGAGAGCTTGAAGAGCCTCCTCGAACCGGCTGCGAGACGGCTGACCGATGCGATCGAGCGCAGCGCCGGGGATCAGCTCCCGCCGGAGATGGCGCAGCTCTCGGGGTTCCTCCGTCAGCTCTCCCCCCTCCTGCTCGGCACTCAGGTGGGGCAGGTCCTCGGGATGCTCGCCCAGCGGGTGCTGGGCCAGTACGACATCGCAGTGCCGAGGTCCGGTCCGGGCCAGCTCCTGTTCGTCGTCCCCAACCTCGTGGCATTCGAGCGTGATTGGTCGCTCGATCCCAGGGAGTTCCGAACGCTCGTCGCCCTGCACGAGGTGACGCATCGGTTCGAGTTCGCTCAGGGATGGGCTCGTGACCGCTTCCAGGAGCTCCTCGATGACTACCTCTCCACCCTCAAGCTCGACGTCGAGGCGATGCAGGGCCGCCTCGCGACGCTCGATCCCGCGGATCCCCAGGAGCTGCAGCAGCTCGCCGAGTCCGAGGGGGGACTTTTCTGGGCGGACCTCGACGACGAGCAACGCTTGAAGCTCGGCAGGATCCAGGCGTTCATGGCGGCCGCCGAGGGCTACGGCGATCATGTGATGCAGGCGCTGGGTGCGGAGCTGCTCGGCACCTATCCCCGGATCGAAGAGGCGATGAAGCGATACCGCGAGGGCGAGCACGGCGACCCCGTGTTCGAACGTCTGCTCGGCGTTGACATGAAGCGCGAGCAGTACCGGCGCGGGCGGGCGTTCTGCGAGGTCGTCGTGGAGCAGACGGACGAGGTCACCCTCGCTCGTATGTGGGACTCGGCGGACGCGATGCCCTCGCTCCCCGAGCTGGATGAGCCTCGCCTCTGGCTCGCGCGCACCGTCTAAGGGCGGCGAGAAGTCGTCGACCCGTCGGCTATCATCGCCCGACGATGACCATCGGTGAGCTGATCTCGGCGGCCGTCGTCGACGAGCGGGTCTGGGACGCGTATCAGGAGACGGCGCCGGACGGCATCTACCTCGTCGGTCAACCCGGTCCCGCGCTGCCCTTCGTGATCTTCCGAGCGTGGAAGGTGCCGACCGGTTTCGTCTCCGAGGAGATCAGGTTGGTCGGCCCGTCAGGGCGCACGCTGTACCGCTGGGGCCCGCAGGTGCGGCGGATGAAGGGCGCGATGGACCTCACGGTCGAGCTCGACCGCATCGACGATGCGGTGCTCGAAGAGACCGGCACGTACGTCGCCTCGTTCATCCTCGAAGGCGAGATCGTCGGGGAGATCGAGTTCCCCGTGTACGTGCAAGCCGCGGCCTTGAAGCTCCCGAAGGAAACCGAGGAGGGTTTGCGGAAATCCGACGTCATCTGGGTCGGGACTCGTGTGAATGGGGACAAGCGGATGGCACCGGTGTGGTTCGCGTTCAAGGACGGGAAGATCTACCTCCTTTCCTGCCGCGATGCGGAGGCGCACGAGCAAACCGTGCCGGGCGTCCCGGACGCGCAGGAGCTCGTGATCGTGACCCGGCGGAAGCTCCGCGACACGGCGCTCCAGGAATTCACGGCCGCGCAGCGGCTGCTGGAAGGACCGGAGTGGGAGACGGCCGCCAAGATGCTCGTGGACCGGCGCCGGAGCCGGGTCGGATCTCCCGACGACTCGCTTTCCCGCTGGCGCGGGAAGTGCGACATCGTCGAGCTCATCCCGAACGTCGGGACTCTCGAGACCAGCGCCTAGCGCCGTAAGCCCTCGCTAGCGGTTCATCGTTCGGCCGACGGCCGCCGCGATCGCCGCCAGTTGCTCGCCGAGCTCCACCACCTCGTGCGGGAGGAGGGCCTGCGCCCCGTCCACCATCGCCTCTTCCGGGTTGGGGTGGACGTCCACCATCACGCCGTCCGCCCCAGCGGCGACGGCCGCCTTCGCCATCGGGGCCACCAGGTGCCGCTTCCCCACGGCATGCGAAGGATCGACGATGACCGGCAGGTGGGACTCGTACTGGGCCACCGCCATGCCCGCGAGATCGAGCGTGTTGCGCGTCGCCGGCTCGAACGTGCGGATCCCTCGTTCGCACAGGATGATCTCCGAGTTCCCTCGTTGCGCGACGTACTCGGCCGCCTGCAACCATTCGTCGATCGTCATCGCGAGACCGCGTTTCAACATCACCGGCTTGTTCGACAGCCCGACCTCCTTGAGGAGCTCGAAGTTCTGGGCGTTCCGCGTGCCGATCCTGATGCAGTCGGCCACCTCGGCGACGTGCTCGACCTGGTTCAGATCGACGACCTCGACCACGAACGGCAAGCCGGTGCGTCGCCGGACATCCTGCAGGATCTCGAGGCCCTCTTCACCGAGCCCCTGGAACGAGTACGGCGACGTCCTCGGCTTGTAGACGTCGCCTCGCACGATCGTCGCGCCGGCCGCCTTCGACGCCTCCACGGCGGCCATCGTCTGTTCCGCGTTCTCCACCGCGCACGGCCCGGCGATCAGCGTGAAGGTCCCCCGTCCCACCGGGGTCGTCCCCACCTTGACCGTGGTCGTCTCGGGATGCAGGTCCCGCGCGACCATCTTGTAGGGCTTGCCGATCCGGATGACGTGATCGACACCCTGCATCTGCCTCCAGTCGATCGCCTGGAAGCGATCCGTGTCGCCGACGAGGCCGATGATGGAGTGCACCGCACCACGTGAGACGAACGCCTCACCGCCGGCGCCACGCACTCGCTCGGAAACGGCTTCGATGTCCGCCTCCGTCGCGTCTTGCTTCATCACGACGACCATCCGCGACCTCCTCCGGCGCCGGGACGGCCCCGGGGACGAAACGGCCCCGGGTCTTCCGCCCGGGGCCCCTGTGCTCTGTCGGCGACAGGTGACTACGCCAGGCTACGCCCGAAGTAGAAGAACCGGTCACCACGGAACCGCTGCATGAGGCGCCCATCGTGACCGCCGGGCGGCGCCGGTGTCAACAGGCCCGCGCTCCGGTACGCAGGACTAGGATTCGCTCCATGTCGATCACGGTGCTCGACCATCCGCTTGCTCACGACCTCCTTTCTCGGCTCCGGGAGCATGGGACGAACCCGGCCGAGTTCCGAACCCTCACTCGCCGACTTGGATGGCTGCTCGTGGTCGAGGCAACCCGCGACCTCCTCACCGAGCGAGTCACCATCGACACGCCGATGGAGGAGACGAAGGCCACCCGGCTCGCGGAGCCGTTGGTGGCGATCCCCGTCTTGCGGGCCGGACTCGGGTTGCTCGACGCGGTCACGGACCTCTATCCCGACACCGTGGTCGGCTACCTGGGGATGGAGCGCGACGAGGAGACGCTCGAGCCCCGCGACTACTACGCGAAACTTCCCCCCATGCACGGGAGGCGAGCCCTCGTGCTGGATCCGATGCTGGCGACGGGCGGCTCCGGGAGCGCCGCGATCGCGCACGTCAAGGGCCATGCCACACCGACGTCGATCTCGTTCGTGTGCATCGTCGCGGCGCCCGAAGGCGTCGCGAAGCTCGAGGCCGATCATCCCGACGTGCCGATCGTCTCGGGCGCGCTCGACCGGGAACTGAACGACGTCGGCTTCATCTTGCCGGGCCTCGGAGACTTCGGCGATCGGCTCCACGGCACCGAATAGTCGGGCGGGAAACTACGTGCCGCCGGCTCCCTCGTACGCTCGTCCTGCCGCAGCCGGTGGGCGCACCTTCGCCACGAAGCCGGCGATCGCGACGATCGTCACGACGTAGGGGATCATGTTGATGAATTGCGGCGGCAGCAGGGAGATCAACGGCGCGTCGTCCAGCCGCAGCGGGATCGCCTGCGCGAACCCGAAGAGGAATGCGGCCACCAACAGCCTTCGAGGATCCCAGTTCGACAGGATCAGGGCGGCCAGCGCGATGAAACCGAGCCCCAGTGTCTGCCCTTCCCGCCAGTTCAACACGACCTCCACCGAGAGGAACGCACCGGACAGGCCGGCCAGCGCGCCGGAGAGTAAGACGCCCTGCCACTGGAGCGGCGCCACAGCCACCCCCAGAGATCGGGTGGCCTCCGGGTTCTCCCCCGCGGATCGGAGACGGAGACCCCAGCGGGTCCGGTAGAGCGCGAAGGACACGGGGAACACGAGAACGGCGGCGAAGAGCACGACCGGCGACAGATTCTGGAAGGCATTCCCCAGTCCCCACGGGATGTCCGACAGCCCCGGGATGTCGAGCCGCGCCAGATGCGGACCGCCCGGATCCGATTGGGTCGCCTGCTCGAAGAAGACGAACGAGAGGAACCGAGCAAGTCCGATCGCCACCAGGTTGATCACGACACCCGAGACGATGTGATCTACCCGGAAGTTGATCGTGGCGACCGCGTGCACCGACGCGAAGAGCGCGCCGCAGAGCGCGCCGAACAGCAGGCCAAGCACCACACCGCCCGCGCCCAGCCCCATCCCCTCCGGGGCGGGACCGGCGAAGATCGCCGCTCCCGCCGCTCCGCTCACGGTTCCGATCACCATGAGCCCCTCGAGACCGATGTTCACGATCCCCGAACGCTCGCTGAACAGTCCGCCGAGGCCCGTGAGATACAGGATCGTGAAGTAGGTGAATGCGATCCGGATCGAGGCGCCGATGTCGGTGAGGTCCATCAGGCCTCCTGCAGAGCCTCGTCCTCGGGCGTCGCCGTATCCCGGAGTCCAACCTCGGCGCCGGCGCGTTGGAGCTCACGCCTGGCGAGCCGGCGCTTCGCGACCTGATACACGACGACAACGGAGAAGATCAGGATCCCCTGCAGGATGATCACGAACTCCCTCGGCAGATTGGTTCCGAGCTGGAGCGCGGTCTCCCCTCGGGAGAGGATCGCCCACAGCACCGCGGCGAAGACGATCCCGATCGGGTTGTTCTGCCCGAGGAACGCAACGGCGATCCCGGTGAAGCCGAGCTGCGCCTCGTAGTTCTGGACGAGCGCGCCCCGTTCAACGAGTACCTGCTGCATCCCGGTCAGCCCCGCGAGCGCACCGGAGATCAGGAACAGCTTGATCTGCACGCCGCCGATCGCGATCCCGCCCGCGCGGGCGGATCCGGCAGAGGATCCGACGACGCGCGCCTCGTATCCCAGACGCAGACGCCGGAACAGGAACCAGACGATGGCGCTCGCAACGATGGCGATGGGGAACAGCCACGAGAGGTGTGCCGAGCCGCCGACACCGAACACGTGCCCGAGGTCCGGTACGAGGGCGCTGGGCTCGAAGATGTCCGTTCGCAGGTCGACGTTCTGACCGGGCGGAGCCTTCGTGAACCTCAGGGGGCCGTTGAGCGCATACGCCACGATGCTGATGGCGATGCCGTTCATCATGATCGTCGTCACGACCTCATGTGCCCCCGTCGTCACCTTCAGGATCCCGGGGACGGCCGCGTAGACCATCCCTCCGAAGCACGCGAACAGGAGCACCGCGGCGAGATGGAGAAGGCCCGGCAGGAAGTCGAAGGTGAGCGCCGCCCACGATGCCGTGACCATCCCCACCAGGAACTGGCCCTCGACGCCGATGTTGAACAGGCCGCCCTTGAAGCAGACCGACACCGCGAGCGCGGCGAAGATGAGCGGCGTCGCGATGGAGAGCACCGTCCCGACGCTGGTCACATCCTTGAAGGCGAAGCTGAGCATCGCGCTGTAGACGGAGAGCGGATTCTCCCCGTACAGGATGATGATCAACGCGCCGGCGCTGACGGCGATGGCGAACGCGGCGAGGAGGGCGAGGCCCTGGCCCACCGCCGACTCGAGCCACGGGGGCAGCGCACGGGGGGCGGGCAGGGTCGCGCCTCCGGTGGACATCAGCTCGCCTCGGCGGTGTCGGCGGCACCGAGCATGCCGACGCCGATCTCCTCGGGGCGCGCGTCCGGCGCGTACTCGCCGGTGATCCGGCCCTCGTAGATGGTCACGATCCGATCCGAGAGGGCATAGATCTCGTCGAGCTCGGCGGAGATCAACAACACCCCACGTCCTTCCTTCTTCTGGTCCAAGATCTGTCGCCACACGAACTCGATGGCTCCGACGTCCAGTCCGCGGGTCGGCTGCGATGCGATGAGCAGCTTGGGGCTCGTGTCCAGCTCCCGAGCGAGCACGAGCTTCTGTTGGTTCCCACCCGACAGGGTGCTCGCGGCGACGTTGATCGATCGGGTTCGGACGTCGAACAACTTCACGAGTCGCCTTGCCATCTCCTTGATCCGGTCGATGAACAGGAAGCCCGTCTTCCCCGAGAACGGAGGGTCGTCCTCGCGTCCGAGGACGGCGTTCTCCCACAACGTCATGTTCAGGACGAGTCCCTGTTCGTGACGGTCCTCGGGGATGTAGGCCACGCCGGCGTTGCGGATATCGGCTACCGGCCAGCCGGTGATGTCCGTCCCGGCCAGTCGGACCGTGCCGGCCGCGGGCTTCCTGAGACCGATCAAAGCCTCGGCGAGCTCTTTCTGCCCGTTCCCCTCGACTCCGGCCACGCCGAGGATCTCGCGAGTCCGAACTTCGAATCCGATCCCGTTCAGCTTGCCTTCGCCCAGAAGCCCCTCGACCTCGAGGATCGGTTCGCCGATCTCCACGTCCGGCTGCTCGAGACGGAACAGCACGGGACGTCCCACCATCATCTCGGCGAGCTTGGCCTTCGAAGCATCCGCCGGGGTTGTCTCACCGACAACCTTGCCTCGACGCAGGACGGTGATGCGGTCCGCGATGGCAAGCACCTCGTCCAGCTTGTGACTGATGAACACGATCGCCTTCCCGTCATCCCGCAGGCGGCGGAGGTTCGTGAAGAGATCCTTCGCTTCCGACGGCGTCAGCACCGCGGTCGGCTCGTCGAGGATCAGGACCTCGACCCCTCGGTACAGGGCCTTGAGGATCTCCACCCGTTGCTCCTCGCCGACGGACAGGTCCTCGATCAACGCGCTCGGGCGAACCTGGAACCCGTAGGTTTGCGCCAGGTCGGCGACCTTCTGCTGCGCCGTCTCCATGTCGAGGATCGCCGAGCCCTCGTCACCGAGGATCACGTTCTCCGTGACCGTGAAGGGATCGACCAGCACGAAGTGCTGATGGACCATCCCGATCCCGTGCTGGAGCGCGACACGAGGTGACGAGATCGAGATCTCCTCGCCTCCCAGGAGGATGCGGCCTTCGCTCGCCGGGTACATCCCGTAGAGGATCCGCATCAACGTGGACTTGCCGGCCCCGTTCTCGCCGATGAGCGCATGGACCTCCCCCGGGCGGAGCTCGAGCGAGACGTCGTCGTTGGCCACGACGCCGGGGAAGCGCTTGGTGACGTGCTCCATCACGACGAGGGGCGGGGCGCTCTCGCGCCCCGCCCCTCGTTCGTCGCTCATCGTGCGATCCCGCCTCCGAGCCTACGGGGCCTCGGGAACGACGATGTCACCGGCGATGATCTGCGCCTTCAGGTCGTCGAGCAGGGTGATGATGTCGTCGGTCATCAGCTCCGTGTTGCTCTTCGAGTAGTCGACGCCACCTTCGGCCATGCCGAAGACCTGGCCGCCCGCTTCGAGGCTGCCGTCCCCGGCCTGCTCGATCGCGTTGCGCACGGCCGTGTCGACCCGCTTCAGCATCGACGTCATGATGAGCGGCTGCTGCTCGGCGCTGACCAGCTGGTACTGGTCCGAGTCGACGCCGATCGCGAGCTGGTCCGCGGCCACGGCCGCGTTGAAGAGCCCGGCTCCCGAGGCGCCGGCGGCGTGGTAGATGATGCACGCGCCGTCGTCGTACATCACCGTCGACAATGCTTCGCCCTTCACCGCGTCGTTGAACGCCGTCACGTCGTCGCCGATGTACTGCACGAGGACCTCGATGCCGTCGTTGACATGTGCGACACCGGCCTCGAAGCCGGCCTGGAACTTCTCGATCAGCGGACCGGTCAGGCCGCCGAGGAAGCCCACGGTCGTGCAGCCGTCCGCGTCGGCCTTCGTCGCCGCGGCAGCGCCCACCAGGAACGAGCCCTCATGCTCCTTGAACGTCAGGTCCGTCACGTTCGTGAGGCCGTCGTTCGTGAGGCCGCATGCGGTCCCACACGTGGCGTAGCCGTCGATGATCGCGAACTGCGTGTCGGCGTAGTCGCCGGCGCTCGTGTTGATGCCCGGAGAGAACACGAATCCGACGCCGATCACGAGGTCGTGGCCCGCATCGGCCAGCGCGATCACGTTGTCGTCCCGATTCGAACCGGTCGCGTCCGGCTCGAGCGAGTCCGTGTTCTCCTCGCAGACGAGCCCGTCGTCGATCGCGGCCGTGAGTCCCGCGTTCGCCGCGTCGTTGAACGACTTGTCGCCGATGCCACCGATGTCGTACGCGACGCCGACGCTGACATCGGCATCGCACTCCGGCGCAGCGCTTCCATCACCGGGATCCGCTGGGTCGTCGCCGCAGGCCGCCGCGACGAGCGCGAGCACGGCCAGGGGTACGAGGAGCGTTCGAAGCCACTTCGGCATGCTTCCCCCTTGTTGGGTTTCTCGAGCTTCCGCCCGACCGCACGGATTCTCCGGGCGGAGGGAGGGTCCGTCAACGCGCGTGCGCGAACCCCATGGGAGACTACGGAACCGGAGGTCGTGGAGGATGGTTGAGGGCGAGGACCTGCTGCGAGCGCTCCGAGAGCGCCTCGTCGCTTCACCGTTCCACACCTGGGCAGGGATGGACGTGGTGGAAGCGTCCGCCGGCGAGGTGACGGTCGCGATGGACGTGCTCGACGGTCACGTCAACCTTCAGGGCCTCGTCCACGGGGGGATGCTCGCGATCCTCGCGGACACCGCGTGCGGCCTCTCGATCCGCACCGCGATGGAGCCGGGGCGGCTCCACGTCACGACCGACCTGGACATCCATTACCTGGCGCCCGCCAAGCCGGGACGGCTCCTCGGCCGCGGGAAAGCGGTCAGAGTCGGCCGAACACTGGCGTTCGCCGAAGCGTCGATCGAAAACGGAACGGGCAGGCTCCTCGCGCGAGCGCAAGCGCGATTCTCGGTGAGCGGCCGCGAGCCCGCGGCCGGCTAGTACTCGACGTCGATCTTGGCCATCGCGGCGGGGAGCTGCGAGAGCGCCCCCTGGAGGCCGAGGATCATCCCCATGTTGCCGGCGATCTTCAGCTTCCCCGTCATGAAGGCGGTGACCGGCGAGAGCTCGCCATTCGCCAGCGCTGCGGAGGTGTCGTAGCTCTGGGTGATGGTGGCGTCCTCGCCCTCGATGTCACCGGTCCCAAGGTCGATCGTCCCATCGTCGATCGTGATCCAGTAGTGGGTCTCGCCTTCGGCTCCGGTGATGACCTGCTGGATCGTTGCCTTCTGCCCGGCGGCGGCCTGACGGAACGCGTCGCTCTGGTTGAGCTCTGCCTTCAGTGCCTCCGCCCACTCGTCGGAGAGGAACTTCACGGACACGGTGTTCGACCTCCGCTGATCGGGTGTGCGTTCGGGTGACGGATCCGTCCGAGTATAGGGCGGCGCTACTCGAAGAAGTGCGGGTCGGTCAGGTGCAAGACGTCGTTGAGGAACCGCACCCTGCGAGTGTCGCCCTCGACGTCGATGCTGTTCAGGCTCGTGTTCTCGGGGAGGAAGAACATCTCTTGCCGGAGCGCGAGGAGCTCGCCGACATAGGCATTGATCACGCCTCCGTGGGCGAACATGAGCAGGTTCTCGTCGGGGTGCGTCCGGAGGAGTCTCTCGACGGCGTCGTGGACACGAGCACGGAACCGATCCCCGCGCTCGGCATCGGGCGCCCGATGCCAGATCGCCCGCTGATGTCGGATGTGCTGCATCACTTCGGGATCCGACTCGATGATCTCTTCGAACGGCTTGCCCTCCCATCCGCCGATGTGCGCTTCCACGAGCTCGTCGTCGAAGGAGACCGCGGTGCCCGCCTCGCGTGCGAAGGCCTCCGCGGTCTCACTCGCGCGTCGGAGCGGAGACGAGTACACGACGAACGGGTCGAGGTCCATCACGCGGAGCCGCCTCGCGAGGCGGCCCGCCTGCTCTCGTCCCTTCTCGGACAGAGGCGGATCCCACTGCTCTCCGCGAGCGCTCGCCCAGGGGTCACCGACCCACTCGAAGTCCGACTGACCGTGGCGGATCAAGTACAGGATGCGGCCGGTCACGCGGGCGCGGACACCTGGTTCGGCTTCTTCGGCAGCTTCTGCTTCTTCCGGTTGGGCGTTCTCGGCGGCTGCCTCGGGCTCTGTGGATGGGCCGCTCGCCAGTGATCGGCGTAGTCCTCGACGTCTTCCCGGAGCCAGATCCGTCCGGACGCGAGCGTGCCGATCGGCTCCGGGAACGAGCCCCGATCGATGTAGGTGATCACCCGTCGCTTGTCCCAACCCATGATCTCGGCGGCCTCCGCCACCCCCGCCACGACCGGGATGACTTCGATGATGAGGTCGACATCGTCTCCGGTCGCCTTGCGGAGCTCAGCGAGGCAGCTCGCTCGGCTCGTTCCGGTCACCTCGATGTAGGCGGGCACGTCCAGGACGTGCGCGAACCATCGGCCTCCCGACTGCCACATGCGAGCCCGAGCGGGTTCCCCCTGCCCCATCGTCCGGATGCTAGCGCTGTATGACGCCGTCCGCCTTGAGGATCTACCAGCCGCAGCAGGGAAGGACGTAGCCACAGGCTGCGCAGCGGTAGTGCGCATGCTCCGGCTCCATGGGGGTACCGCATGCGTCGCAGGGCAGCCTCTTCGACTCGATGATCGGCTGGCAGCGCTCGGTACTCGCGGGTGCCTCCATCCCCGACACCCTAGCCCCGCTGCCCGACATCACTGGGGAGGCGGAGGTCGATAGGCCCCGATCCTCCGGAGCTCCTTCCGCCAGCACTCCGTGTGCCAGTGACGGCGCTCCTCCGGAGCATCCACGGGGATCACGACGAGGTGCCAGATGCCGGCTCGCACGATGTGATCGCAGCCGGGGCACCGGTACTCCCTCTCGCCGCCGACATGCCGGACGTCGTACCCGGGGAGCTCCGCCCACTCCGGCGCCGCGGACCGCGCCCGGGGCGCCTCCTGCGGCCGGAAGAACTCGGGGTTCCGCCGGTTCTTGCGAGGCATCAGAGGTGTTCCCGTATGAGATCGGCGGCGTGGGGAGCCAGCGACGCGCCGACCTCCCGGGGGTCCCGTCTCCGGCCGCGCACCTCGAAGGAGTGTCCTCCGCCCTCGAAGGCGACAAGCGTCGCACGGTCGCCGAGCTTCTTCACGACCCGGCCAAGGAGGTCCGGGGAGGCGAAGGGGTCCGATGTCCCCTGGAGGAAGAGCATCGGGACGTCGATGCGATACAGGTGCTCGTCCCGGATCCGTTCAGGCTTGCCGGGCGGATGCAGGGGATAGCCGAGGAAGACGATGCCCGCAGGGCGGATCTCGGCGTCTGCCGCGCACATCGAGGCGATCCTGCCGCCGAGCGACTTCCCGCTCGCCCAGACCGGCTCCTCCTTCCGCCGGGCGGAGGCTGCCTCGAAGGCGGCACGCCACGCATCGCGGAGAACGGCTTCGTTATCCGGCGAGCGCCGCCCGCTCTCGAGATACGGGAAGTTGAACCTGAGCGTCGCAAGCCCTTCGTCCACGCATGCGCTCGCGAACCCCACGAGGAACGGGTGGTCCATCCCGGCACCGGCGCCGTGTGCGACCACGATGGTCGCGAACGGCGACTTCGGCCGGGCGTACTTCGCCGACACCGGTCCCTTCACCGTGTCGAGACGCAGCGACTCTTCGGGACCGGCCATCGCGTGCCATGATGCACGCGATGGCCGGCACCCTCCACCTGGGCACCTCGGGCTTCTCCTTCGACGGCTGGAAACACGGCGTCTTCTATCCCGAGGGGCTGAAGAACCGCGAGATGCTCACGTACTACTCGCAGCAGCTGTCATCGGTCGAGATCAACTACACCTTCCGTCGCTTCCCCTCCGAGAAGTCGCTCACCGCCTGGCGCGAGCAAGCGGCGGACGGCTTCACGTTCACGCTGAAAGCGAATCAGCGGATCACGCATTTCAAGCGACTCGCGGACACCGACGGAGACGTTCGAGCGTTCCTCGAGCTCGCGAAGCTGCTCGGTGACAAACTCGGGTGCGTCCTGTTCCAGTGTCCGCCGTCGCTGCACTACGACCGGGGGCTGATCGAGTCGTTCGTCGGCTACCTGCCGCCGGGTGGCCGGTTCGCGATGGAGTTCCGTCATGCCTCGTGGATCGAGGCGAAGGCCCTGTTGCTGTCCCAGGGCGTCGCGTGGTGCGTCGCCGAGACCGATGAGAAGGACCCCGGGCCCGACGATCTCTCTTGGGAGCCGATCGGGTACTTGCGCCTGCGGAAGACCGAGTACTCCGACGAGGAACTGCGTGGATGGGCCGATCGCATCGCGCCCGCACTCGCCTCCGGTGCGGACGTGTTCTGTTACTTCAAGCACGAGGAGGACGGCGCGGGTCCGAAGATGGCGAAACGGCTGCGAGCGACGCTCGACGATCGGCTGGCCACGCGTCAGCGTGAGCCGGCTCGCCGCTCTTCGCTAGGCCTCCAGCCGGACCCGTAGCGCGCGATCGATCTCCTCGAGGTCATCAGTGAGCTTCCGACCCACGGCATCCCGGATATAGAAGGAGTCCACGACCCGGCCCTCGTAGGTCGCCACCTTCGCGAGGTGGACGTCGAGTCCGAGATCGGCGAACGTCCTCGTGATGTCATAGAGGAGGCCCAGCCGGTCGGACGCGCCCACCTCGATCACGGTGGCGAAGTCGGACGCCACGTTGTCGACCTCGACGGTCACGGGTGCCGGCACCTTGGGCGCCGGGTACCAACGGCGCTTCTCGTCCACCCGCCGCTCGAGAGAGATCGAGCCGTCCACCGCGCGGCGGAGCGTCCCCCGGAACTCGCGCCACCTCCGGTCGGGCACCGACTGCTCCCAGACGCCCTCGACCTCGAACAGGTCGGCGGCGACACCGTCCTCGGTCGTGAAGACCTGCGCGGTGAGGATGGACATGCCGGCCAGCGCCAGCGACCCCGCGATCCACGACAAGAGCCCGGATCGGTCCTGCGCCACGACCAGCAGCTCGTACGTACCGGAACGGATCCCCTCGAAATGAACCGCACGGACCTCCTTGACGCCGGTGGACGGTGCGATCGTCGCGAAATGCTTGGCCGCTCGCGCGGGCTCGACGTTCAGGAAGTACGACCGGGGCATCCGTCGAAGGAACCGGTCGACTTCCGGATCGGACTCGCCGCCGAGGAGGTTCCGGACGCGGTCCACCCGATCGGTGAGCTCCTCCGCCAGCTCCATGCCCATCTCGCCACGATCGAGGACGTGCTGGACCTTCGCCACCAGTTCCCGGATCAGGGTGCGCCGCCACGGGGTCCAGGCGGCGGGGCCGGTCGCTTCCGCATCGGCCTTGGCGAGCAGATACAGTGCCGCCAATCGCTCGGAGGATCCGACCGCCGCGGCCACGTCCAGAACCATGTTCTCGTCAGAAAGGTCCCGGCGCGTCGCGGTGTCGGGCAGGAGCAGATGGTGGGCGACCATGAAGCCCACCAGATCGCGGACCTTCGGTTCGACGCCCATCCGGTCCAGGATCGACCCGACGACACGGGCGCCGACCGGCACGTGGCCACCTTCCCCGTTCTTCCCGATGTCGTGCAACAGCGCACCCAGGAGGATCGGATCGGGATCCGAGATCTGCTTCACCGTTTCGGCTTGCACCGGGTCATCGGCGGCGCCGTCGCCGGCGAGACTCCGAGCCATCGCCCGAAGCGTGCTCGTCAGATGCGCGTCCACCGTGAATCGGTGATACGGATCACGCTGCGGACGGCACCGCACGCCGGCCCATTCCGGGATGAATCGGGCAAGGAGCTCGAGCCTGTCGAGGATCTCGAGCGCCCCGGCGCCTCGGTCCCCGGTTCGGAGGAGGCGGAAGAAGGCCTGACGCGTGCCCGCGTCCCAGACGATCTCCTCGGCCATCTCGATCCTCTCGATCGCGTCGAGGAGCGCGGCCGATGGCTCTCGGCCCTCCTCCGCTTCGGTCGCGAGCGCGTCGAGCATCTCGACGGGAGATCCGGGCGGGTCGGGCAGCGGACGTCCCTCCCCCAGGACGCGTTCGATCAGCGCGGGGAGGATGAACTCGACCTGGCGCGCGTGCTCGAACAGGGCCCGCATGAGCCCGTCGATCGAGATGAGTTCCGGCTCGTCCTCGAATCCCATGGAACGGGCGATCGCCGGCTGGTGATCCAGGATCAATCGATCCCCCTGCTTCCTCGACTCCAGATGCAGCGTGCTGCGGGCTCGGGCCAGGAACTCCTCCGCCCCCACGAGCGCTTCGCGTTCGCGGGCGCGGAGGAGCTCCGTCCCCACGGCGCTCTCGATCAACCAGATCGAATGGAGGTCGCGCCACCCGCCGGATCCCTCCTTCAGTTCGGGCTCGAGCAGGTGGGCGGCGGACCCGAAGCGCTCCGCCCGCCTCGCGGCGTCGTCGCCGATCGCGGACGCGAACGCTCGCGGGTCACGCCGAGCCCACGCCTCGACCCGCGCAGCCGCATCTGTCACCAGGCCCTCATCCCCGGCGATGCGCCGGACGTCGAGCATCGATGCCCCGACATCCAGCCGCTCGCACGCCTCCTCGCACTCCAGGGGCGTTCGGACCGCATGGCCCACCTGGAACCCGGCGTTCCAGAGCGGATACAGCAGACCGTCGGCCAGCGCCGAGACCGCGTCGCCGTCGGAGCCGTCGTGGAGGACGAGCAGGTCGATGTCGGAGCGCGGCAAGAGCAGCCTCCGCCCGTATCCCCCCACCGCGGCGACCGCCGTTCCGGGCGGCGCGCCGGCGCGCTCGAAGAACTCCTCGAGAGTGGCGTCCACCAGTTCCGCACGCCGGCGTGCCGCCCACACCCCGTGGTGGCCCGGCGAGTACGCCCGCTCGAGGGCCTCGTACTCGGCCAGGAGCTTCGCGACGGGGTCGGGCGCGGTGCCCACGCGACCGTTAGAGAGCGTCGGGGCCCATCTCGCCCGTCCTGATCCGGATGAGCTGCTCTACTTCGGTCACCCAGAGCTTGCCGTCCCCGATCTTTCCGGTCCGGGCTGCCTTCACGAGCGCGTCCACGACGCCCTGGGCGTCGGCGTCGTCGACCACGACCTCCACGCGGACCTTCGGGACGAAGTCGACCTGGTACTCCGCGCCGCGGTAGACCTCGGTGTGGCCTCGCTGGCGCCCGAAGCCCTCCACATCCGTGGTCGTGAGGCCGTTCACACCGATCTCGCGGAGGGCGTCCTTCACCTCGTCGAGTCGATGGGGTTTCACGATCGCCGTCACCAGCTTCATGCACCGAATCCTAGTCGGCGTCGATCCGTTTCTCGTAGAAGTGCCACGACCGTCCCCGCGTCATCCCAGCGCTCTCGTACAGCCGAGTGGCGCCGGAGCGGTTCTCGCCGTCCACGTTGAGCTTGACGATCGTCCAACCCCGGGCGGCCAGCTCGGCGAAAGCTCTCCGTAGGAGCGCCCCGCCGACCCCCCTCCCGCGATGGGCTTCGAGCACGCCCAGCTCGGCCACCCACGGCTCTTCCACGTCGATCGCCGTCGTGAGCGCCCCGACCAGCTCCCCACCCCGCTCGGCCAGGAAGACGAGCGAGAGGTCCGAGGAGGGCGCTCTGAGGGTCGCCTCCTCCCATGCGTCGTAGACCATCGGTTCCGAGCCGAAGTGCCCCTCGAACGCGGTCTCGAGGACACGGTGCAACGTGGGGCCGTCTCCGTCTCGATACGCCCTGATCGTCACACCGTCGGGAGCAGAGCCGGCCTGCTCCGAGCCGTCCAGGCGCCGAGACATGTGCCAGAACGTGCGAGCGTGGCGATACCCGAGACGCTCCAGGAAGGCGCGGCCCTCCTCGGAGGAGACGCTGGGTCGGAGCAGCGTGGAGGCCCCGGACCGAGACAAGTAGCGGCGTGACCGACCCTCCGCCCAGTCGACGAGCCACGTGCCGAGGCCTCGACCACGGTGGTCGGGGTGGACGTTGATCCACGCCTCCACGGAGGCCGACGGCTCGATGCCCCACGCGGTCGCGTACGCGGCGAGCCCGCCGGACTCCGCGGCGACCACCAGCGTGTCCTGCTCGGCGTCGAACAGAGGATTGGCCCACTCGTCTTCGATGTGGCCGCGGACGGGCTCGACGACCCCTTCGTCGTGCCGATCGATCGTCTGTATCAGACGGGCGATCGTGTCGATGTCGTCGCGCGTGCTCGGCCGGACCGTGTATCCGGCCGGCGGGTTCACTCCCCGACGGCCTTCTTCCTCGGCGCCGGCTTCTTCTTGGCCGCCGGCTTCTTCTTGGCCGCCGGCTCGGCCTTCGGCTCCTTCTTGGCGGCGGCGACCGACGCCTTCAGGGCCTCCATGAGATCGACGACCTTCGCGGTCGGCTCCGGCTCGACGATCTCGATCTCCTCGCCGTTGATCTTGGCCTCGACGATCCGCAGCATCGCCTCGCGATACTCGTCCTTGAACTCCCCGGGATCCCAGTCGGCCGTGAGGTTCTCGATGAGCGTCTGCGCCATCTCCAGCTCGTTGGGCCAGATCTTCGCCGACACGTCGACGCCGCCGAAGTCCGCTTCCCTGATCTCATCCGGCCAGTACATGGTCTCCAGGACGAACGCGTCGTCGCGGAACCGGAGCGCCGCCAGGTGCTCCTTGTCGCGGAAGCTGACCTTGGCGATCCCGACCTTGCCGGAACGGTTGAGCGCCTCGCGCAGCAGCGCGTACGCCTTGGCGCCCGTCTCCTCGGGGACGAGGTAGTAGGACTTCTTGTACTGCATGGGGTCGATCTCTTCGAGGTCGACGAACTGCTGGATGTCGATCGCGCGCGAGGATTCGACCGGGATCGCATCGAAGTCCTCGTCGGTGAGGATCACGTAGCGATCCTTCTCGTACTCGTATCCCTTCACGATGTGCTCGTAGCCGACCTCTTCGCCGTCGACCGAACACGTGCGCTTCATGCGGATCCGCCCGCCGTCCTCGTCGTGCAGCTGGTTGAAGCGGAGCGTCTTCTCCTCGGTGGCCGGGTAGACGCTCACGGGGATCGTCACCAGGCCGAAGGAGATGGCTCCCTTCCACATGGCTCTGGGCATGTCGTCCTCCAGGGGTCGTCGGATCCCTCGTGCTGAGAGGGGGTCTTATCCTAGTCCGCCCCGCGGACACTCCCTCGTGCCGGTGCTCAGCCCCGATCCGGGAAGCGGCTCACGACCCGAGGATGCCATCCACGATGTCGGTGACGTCTTCCAAGGGCTCATCCAGGGCAGCCGACGCGTCGGTCCCCAGGAGCCCGTCCATCACGTCGGTCGTGCCGTCGACCACTCCGTCCACCGTGTCGGTCGTGCCGTCGACCACTCCGTCCACCGTGTCCCCAAGGTCCTCGACGTCGCTACCGTCGTCCGGAGGCTCGCCACCCGAAGGGTCTTCCCCGGAACCGCCCCCGGTCCCTCCGCCGTAGGTGCCACCGCCGGAGCCGGTCTGCTCGTCGCCGGGGACGTCGTGATGCTCTCCCGCCCCCGCCGTGGAACCGATCCCGCCGCTCCGCACGTCGTCATCCAGCGAGGAGTGATCGCTGGAGGCGATCGACGTTCCCGTAGACGCGCTCCCGCTCGTCGCGTGTGTCGAGGCCGCCGCGGTGCCGTTGACCATCGGGAGGAGCCCCGCCGCACCGACGACCACCACGGCGGTCGCGCCCTTGGTGGCCGCGGCGATCTGGCCGCCCGCTCGCTGCAAGGGACCGAGCACCGGGATCAGCGCGGTCCACGACATCGGTCCGACCGTCCACCACAGCCTGCCGAGGGACACGTTCAAGAACATGCGGACGATCGCGGGGTCGAACTGCTCGCCGGCGCACGCCGCGAGCTCGCGACGCGCAGCCGGCACGCTCATCGGCTTCTTGTAGGACCGCGATGCGGTCATCACCTCGAACGAGTCGGCCACGCTCACGATCCTCGCGGCGAGGGAGATCTCTTCCCCAACGAGCGAACGCGGATAGCCGCCGCCGGCGAACCGTTCGTGGTGCTGCTCGATCGCGTCACCCCACGGGCCCAGCCACGTCATCAAGGGCGCCGCGATGCGAGCGCCGGCCGCCGGGTGGCCCTGGAGCGTTTCCCACTCGCGTGGCTCCGGACGCCCGGGCTTGTTGAGGATCTTCGCCGGCACGTGGAGCTTGCCGATGTCGTGCAGGAGCGCCGCCCAGCGGAGTCGATCCCGGTCGGCCTCCGGCAACCGGAGCTGTCCCGCGATGAGGTCGGTGAACGCACGCACGCGTTCGCTGTGTCCACGGGTCTTGCGATCGTGCGCGGACAGCGCGGCGACGAGCGAGAGGATCTGCCCCGCAGCCCGGACGGGCGCCTCATCCACTCCCTGCTCACGGGCGTCCTGGATGCGCCGTTCCAGGACACGTACGTTGCCCGCCCCGCGCGCCATCGCGAATCGAGAGGGCGCCTTATCGGGGAACACCAGGGACAGACGCAGAAGGACCGCCAGCGGAAGGAACCGCTTCCCGATCCGTTCGGCCAACGCGGTCGCGATCGTCGAGCTGAGGACGAGACCGAGGACCCATGGGATCGTGACGAGGCCGACGTCCGGCGCGGGCAGCGCGACAACATAGCCGTACGCGCTCGCGGCTCCGGCCGCCGCCGGGACGAGTACCGACACGAGTCGGAGCGCGAAGCTGAGCAGCGGCCGGGGCCGCCAGCGATGCTCGTCCGTTCGATCCGATCCGCTCAAGGGCGTTCTCCTTCCGAGGAAGGAGGTATCGGTCGAGGACCCCACCCGGTTGACCCCCCAACGGGGGATGTAGCACTCGGACGTAGCATCGAGGGGCGATGCCACCACGCCGACGGGCTACGTCATCCGGTCCCGCCTTCACGCTGGAGCTCCCGAAAGCGCTCGACGCTCGGAAGGATGGAGACGCCTGGTGGGTCGAGGCGGACGGACGCGACCTCCGCCTCTCCAACCTGTCGAAGGTCTTCTGGCCGAAGGAGAGGTACACGAAGGGGGATCTCCTCGCGTACTACTGGAACGCCGCGGACCTGATCGGCCCCCACCTGCACGGGCGCCCGCTGACGATGAAGCGGATGCCGGACGGCGCGGATGGACCCCACTTCTACGAGAAAACCGCGCCCTCCCATACGCCCGACTGGGTCCATCGCTGCAAGGTCCACTCGGACGATTCGAAACGGGGCGAGATCGACTACCTCATGGTCGACGACACGGCCACCCTGCTCTACGTCGCCAACCTTGGCTGCATCGAGATGCACCCTCTGCATTCCCGGTGTGAGGACGTCGAGCACCCCGACTACCTGTTCTTCGATCTCGATCCGTTCGAGCCCTACTCGTACGAGGACGTCCTCACGGTCGCTCGCCACATCAAGGTCCTGCTCGATCAACTGGGCCTGTCGGCCTATCCGAAGACCTCGGGGGCGACGGGTCTCCAGATCTACGTCCCGGTCGAACGCGGCGTCTACACGTACGGGCAGGTGCGAGCGTTCGTCGGTGCGTGCGGACGGATGATCACGAAAGCCGACCCGGACCGCGTCACGATGGCGTGGAAGATCGCCGATCGCACCGGCAAGGTGTTCATCGACCACAACATGAACCGCCAGGGGGCCAACATCGCGGCGGCGTACTCCGTCCGGCCCGAGCCACGCGCACCCGTTTCGACCCCGCTCACGTGGGACGAGGTCTTCGAGGGTGGCTTCGAGCCGCAGGACTTCCGGATCGACAATGTGTGGGATCGGTTCGCGGAGGTCGGTGACCTGTTCGAAGGGGTTCGCACCGAGGAGATGGACCTCGCCAATGCCTTCGAGGCACTGGGCGTGAAGGACGAGGACGACGAGCCCCGCCCGAGCACACCGCTCCCCCGAACGGCCGCGAAGACCACGAAGGAGAAGACCCAGGACGAGATCGTCGCGGCGTCGAAGGACCCAGCCCTCTACGAATACGTGCGGCGTCGCGAGTTCGGCGAGGAGGGGACGACCGAGCCCGCCCCCGGCGACACGCCTGGGACGGGGAACTCCTTCGTGATCCAGAAGCATCGGGCGACCCGGCTCCACTACGACGTTCGCCTCGAACGTGAGGGAGGACTCTGGTCGTGGGCCGTCCCGCGGGGACTCCCGATCCAGAAGGGGGACAAGCGGCTCGCGGTGCAGACCGAGGTCCATCCCCTCGAGTACGGCACCTTCGAAGGCACGATCCCCGAAGGGCACTACGGCGCCGGTGAGGTGCGCATCTTCGACGACGGGTGGTACGAGCCGATCGAGTGGACCGACACGAAGGTGAGCTTCAAGCTCCACGGCCGTCGCTACCCCGGCGTCGAGTACCACTTCGTGAAGACGAGGACCGACTGGCTGGCGTTCCTCGCCTCCGCGCAGGACGTGCCCCTGCCCGCCGCTCCGGTTCGCTACCAGCCGATGCTCGCGGAGGGTGGCGGCGGGCCGTTCGACGACCCCAAGTGGTGGTTCGAACCCAAACTGGACGGGATCCGCGCGCTCGCGGAGATGGAGACCGGCGGCACCGTGTTCCGGACCCGCAGGGGGCGCGACGTCACCTTCCAGTACCCGGACGTCCACATGATCCACGAGCTCGTCGACCAGGTGAACGCCGTGCTCGACGGTGAGCTCGTCGCCGTCGACGCCCAGGGCCGGACGTCCTTCGAGACCCTTCAACAGCGGATGAACCTCCAGAACGAGCGAGAGATCAAACGGGTCGCGAAGCAGATCCCGGTCGCGTTCGTCGCGTTCGACCTGCTCTGGCTGGACGGCCGTGACACGACCGGCCTGTCGCTCGAGGAGCGACGGGAGCTGCTCCAGCTCATCGTCGAAGAGGATCACCGGCTCCAGCTCATGGGCTTCGAGGAGGAGAACGGGACGGCGTTCGTCGACGGCGCACGGGCGTTGGGACTCGAGGGCGTGGTCGCCAAGAAGAAGGGCTCGAAGTACGTCCCCGGGAAACGCTCGCCCGACTGGCGGAAGATCAAGCTGATCTCGACCCAGGACTGCGTGATCCTCGGGTGGACCCCGGGCCAAGGTGGTCGGGCGGGGAGCTTCGGCGCCCTGCTGGTCGGAGCGATCGACGGTGGCGAGCTGCGATGGGTCGGTCAGGTCGGGACGGGCTTCACGCAGAAGATGCTGGAGGAGCTGATGGAACAGCTCACGCCACTGGTGCGCGACGACCCGCCGATCGACGACGCCGCGCTCCGGAAGCTGAAGGGGGCGACGTTCGTCGAGCCGGAGCTCGTCTGCGAGGTCGAGTACCTCGAATACACGAAGTCCACGGGGAAGATGCGCGCCCCGTCGTTCCGCGGCCTTCGCCCGGACAAGACACCGGATGAGTGCATGGTCGAGCCGCCCGCCTTCGACAAGGTGAGGAAGAAGCGTTGAGGATCAGAACGGCTCGAACCCCGCTCGGACGAGCAGCGCCCTGACGTCCCGCTCGTCCATCCCCTTGCCGATCAGCTCCTGATAGAGGCGGACGGCACCCATCGAGCGGCCACACCGGGGACAGAACGCGTGGTCCTCGGCGAACGGGAACTGGCACCAGGGACACCGCGTGAGCTCGATCCTTCGTTCGGGCTCAAGCCCCGTGTCGGTGAGCGCGTCCACGTACCCCTTCCCGTAGTCCCACTGGATGTATTCCTCTTCCGCGATGTCGAACGCGGGCTCGTGCATACGAGGCTCACCCGACTGCAGCATGTGCTCGAGGTTGTCCCGGAGCAGCTCCCATTCGTAGAAGTGATTCGCGCCACATTCCTGGCACGCGATCACCACGCCCTTCACCGATTGGGTCGAGAAGACGGAACGCATCGAGGCCAGGTCGTCGAGGTCGGCCTGGATGTCACGCCGCTCCTCAGCGGTGAGCTCGTACGGCTGGTCGGGCTCGCTGCGCTCGTCTTCCATCTAGTCCTCGTCGTCTGAAAACCGGAAAGCCTTGAAGCCTTCCGCGAACTCGTATCCGGCCCGCTCCCCGATCTCCCGTGCCCGCTCGACGACTCGCTCCTCGATCTCCGGTCCGAGCTGCGACTCGTGCGCGAACAGCGCCTTGAGCTTGATGGCGAGCGTGTCCGTGATGTCGACGAACGTGTCGGGCTCATCCACCGAGAGGTAGAGGTTCGGCACTTCGAACGGCTCCAGGCCCTCCGACTCGAGCTCTTGGAACATGACCCGGGTCGGCGCGTCCGGCATGACCGCCGAGAGGGCCAGCGCGCCCGCCGCCTTGTGATCCGAGTGATTGATGTAGCCGTTGCCGTACCAAAGGCGTGAAGGGTCGGGCGCTACGATCACGTCGGGTCGGATCCGCCGAACCTCACGCGCCACCTTCCGCCTCGTCTCGGGCGTCACCTCGAGGAAGCCGTCCAGCTCGCCGAGGAAGGTGATCGACGCCACCCCGAGGATGGCCGCCGCGGCTCGCATCTCGCGTTCCCGGACGGGCCGCATCACTTCCCGGGTCGTCCCCGGGTCGTTCGAGCCTGCGGACCCGTCGGTGATACACACGTAGTGCACCTCGCACCCTTCTCGAACCCATCGGGCGACCGTCCCGCCGCAGAAGAACTCGGCGTCGTCGGGGTGGGCGAAGAGCACCAGCGCGCTGGAAAAGGCCACGAGATGAGGGTAACCCCTCTTCCCCGAGGAGGGCCCTTTACCCGGTTCTCCGACCCGCCGATACCGTTCGTATGCCCGCAGAGCGCCTCCGCGGCACGTCCATCGTCTGGCAGTTCGCCATCACGAGCTTCATCGTCTTCGGCCTGATCGGCGTCGGGATCGCCGCACTGCGCGCCGGGGAGCTCCGAGCCAGCTCCGAGGAGGCCGCCCAGGTCCGGGCCGAGCTCATCGCCGAGAGCGTGATCGCCCCGTTGCTCGGCCCGGCGGATCTCGCCGGCCCGGTGATCGGAGTCCGATACCGCGAACTCGACCGGGCCATCCACGAGTTCGCGATGGAAGTCGCCGGTGTCGAGCGGGTGAAGATCTGGAACCACGACGGGATGGTGGTCTTCTCGAACGACCAGGAGCAGGTGGGCCTGGAACTGGAGCTCGAGGAGGATCTCCTCGAGGCGTTCGAGGGTGAGGTGGCAAGTGAGATCTCCGACCTGAGCGAGGCGGAGAACGCGAGCGAACGGTCCCTCGCCGATCAGCTCTTCGAGACGTACGTGCCCATCAACCTTTCGGGCGGTACCGATCCCGATGAGGTGGATGCGGTCATCGAGATCTACCAGGACTATTCCGCGATCCAGGGAGAGATCGACCGGTTGAACGACACGCTCAAGATCTCCCTGGGCATCGGACTGCTCGCCCTGTACATCTTGCTCGTGCCGGTGATGGTCGGGACGACGAGAACGCTCCGACGCCAGAACGCGCAGCTCCTCGACCAGGCCGACCAGCTCGGCGTGCTGCTGGCACGCGAACAGGAGACGGTCGCAGAGCTCCGGGAGCTGGATCGGCTGAAGAGCGACTTCGCCGCGGCGGCCTCGCACGAGCTCCGTACCCCGCTCACGACGATCCGCGGGTTCGCGGAGATCCTCAAGCAGCAAGCACCCTCCACAGATCCGGGGACGAGGGACGCGGTCGAGGCGATCGCACGACAGACAGCTCACCTACAGCGACTCGTCGGGAACCTTCTTCGAGAGGCGCAGCTGGAACACGGTGATCCCGAGAGCATCGCGGAACCGACGTCCGTGGGAGATGTGCTCGACGAGGTGCGGAACGGATTCCCGGGATCGGTCGATCGGATCCACGTCCAGGTCCAACAAGACCTGCCCACGCTCGCGCTGGACCCGGTGGGGCTCCATGAGATCGTGGCCAATCTCGTGGACAACGCCCTCAAGTACTCGACGCCAGGAGCGCCCGTCGTCGTCGATGCGCGGATCACGGACGGGTCGCTGACGATCCGGGTCCGCGACGAAGGCGCCGGGATCTCGCCCGGTGACCTCCCTCGCATCTTCGACCGCTTCACGCAGATCGATCAGTCATCGACCCGAGCCCACGGAGGAGTGGGTCTGGGCCTGCATCTCGTGCGTGAGCTCACGCGCCGCTTCGGCGGTGAGGTGGAGGTCGACAGCGTCAAGGATCAGGGAACGACGTTCACGGTCACGATCCCCGTTCCCGCGTCCCTCCACCCGGATCCTCAACATCCGGAGATGTCGTCGGCCTAGCTCAACTCGTTCGAACCGGATGCACCCTGTGGTTCGATACCGGCGATGGAAGACGGTCGCCGGGTCACCGAGCTGGAACGATCGTTCCGACGGGCCGGGCTCCCCACGTTCATCCGAGGGTATTCGGCCCGACAGGCCTTCGCGAAAGCACTCCCGCTCCTCACGGTCGTCTTCGTGCTCGAGATCCTGAACGCGCTGAACTTCGACTTCGGGTTCTGGACCAACGTCGGGTTCCTGGCGGGAGGTATCGCGATCTCGCTCGGCATCATCGGGATGCTCAACCTGGCGCGAGGACAATCGTTCGTCTCCGTTCCCCGGCGGGTCGGGGTTCCGGAGATGATCGTGTTCGTGTTGGTGCCCTCCGTCCTTCCGCTGCTGTTCGGGAGCCAGACGACGAGCGCCTACGTCACGCTGGTCGGGAACACGGCTCTCCTCGGCCTCGTGTACCTGGTGCTGGGGTTCGGCGCCATCTCGATCTTCGAGTGGGCGGTGCGCAGGTTCGTCAGTCTGTTCGCCGCTTCACTCACGGTGCTTGTCCGAGCGCTCTCGTTGCTCCTCTTCTTCCTGTTGGTGATCTTCTTCACGACCGAGACGTGGCAGATCTGGACGGTGCCGAGGCTGCCGAAGTTCGTGGTCGCGGCCGGGCTCTTCATGCTCCTGGCCGGAGGGTTCCTCCTGTTGCGACTCCCCGGGAGCGTTCGTGGCCTGGAGGCTGAGCTCCAGGGCGAACATCTCAGCCGGACCCAGCGCGTGAACGTCGGGCTGGTGATGTTCCTCAGCCAGTTCCTGCAGGTCGTGTTCGTGGCCTTCGCCGTCTGGCTCTTCTTCGTGGTGTTCGGATCGCTCCTGGTGAGCGCAGGGGTCCGTGAGGCCTGGCTGGGGACGCACGGGACCGAGATCCTGCGGATCCCGTTCTTCGGGGACACCGTGATCACGATCACCGTGGAGCTCCTGCGGGTCGCGACGGGGATGGCGTCGTTCGCGGCCCTGTACTACGCGGCGGCGACCCAGCTCGACGAGGCGTACCGCGACGAGGTCGTCGAGCGGATCGCCGAGCAGATGAAAGAGACGTTCGCTCGTCGCGCCGAGTACCTCACGCTGACCGGCCAACGCGCCCAGTCAGCCGGGTGAGCCACCGACGATGGAACGCCCGGTGTGAGCGTCGAGCACCGTGGAAACCGTGGCGTCGCAGGGTTGCGGCTCGTCGTCTCCCGGCCCCGCGTCGCCAACGCCACAGGTCCCCTCCACCGGATCGCGTAAGCGAGGTTGGTGCCGTTGCCCAAACGATGCTCGTCCGCGTCGGCGGCGCCCATCACCGAGCCGTCGAGCCCGACATCCGGGGATGAGGTCCGCACATGATGCCCCGATCTGTCCCTCGCCGGGAGGGATGGGCCCGCAGGAGCACATCCCGCCAAGATGATCGAGGGCGACGGCCACGAGCCGAGCTCCATGCCAGGCGAGCATCCTGGCTCCGAGCGATCCGACCGGATGCGTTCAGGAACAACGCCCCCGGGCCCGACCCGCCTCTCCTCGCGCTGGCGGCCGTCGGTGCCATCGAGTACCCTTGCTGTCGAGGGTTCATGCAGCACCGGTTTTTGTGCCACCGTTGTTCTGGCAGTTCCCTCCCCGGCCGAGGCCGGGTAGGCCGACGGACACGCTTCGCCGATACGTCCGCACCGGCCGCGGAAGGAGGGAACGCCAGTGGCAACAGGCACCGTGAAGTGGTTCAGCCCCGAGAAGGGGTTCGGCTTCATCACCCAGTCCGAAGGCCCCGACGTGTTCGTGCACTTCTCCGGTATCACCGGGGAGGGTTACAAGAACCTCGAGGAGGGACAGGCGGTCGAGTTCGACATCGTCGACGGACAGAAGGGCCCCCAAGCCCAGAACGTCCGGCTCGTTTGACCCCAAGAGCATGAACGGCAGAAGGGGGCGGCGCGCGAAGCGCGCCGCCCCCTTCGCATCCCCGCCTCAGTCCTCGGGCCGGTCCAGGCGGAGGTCGGCCAACATCGCCTCGGTGCGCTCGATCGCGGATGTGAGCCACGTGCCGTCCTGCGGCCCCCGGATCTCCTCGCGTGGGTACGCGAACTGGTTCAGCGTCTCGTCGGACCCCACCTGGATCCCCTTCGTCAACAGATACTCGCCGAGCGCGAACTCCCAGCTGAAGACGGCGGTGCCATCCCGATAGACGTGCACGGTGTACGTGAGGTATCTGTTGGGCTGAGCGACATGGAGCTGCGCCCCGCTCCCGAAGCCTCGTTCCTCCCTCGAGTGGAACCCGAACCGCACGAGGGCCTCATCGAACTCCATCGGCGGTGAGCCTATCCGCCGCCGTCAGCGAACGATGGAGAGGACCTCCTCGTCGGTCACGTCCGCCAGCTGGAGCTGCTCGGCATGACGCGCTCGCGCGATGGAGCCGCGCGCCTTGCCGAGGTTGGACCGGAACTCGTCGGCACCGTTCGCGATCATCGTTCCGGCCTTCGAGAACTTGTTCTCCACGATGGCGTCCATCGCATCGAGGAGCGTCCCGACCTCCGCGAGCGCCGCCTGTACATCTGCGGCATCGCCGAAGCGCTCGACCAGCGCGTACAGGAACATGATGATCGGAAGGGCGCTCGAATAAGGCACGATGACCACGCCGCGCATGAAGGCCTCGGTGTGGGCGCGGGACAACACCTGGTAGGCGGCGTCCGGCACGGCCGCGACCGCGACCGGCGCGGTCACCGACGTGTCGATGTACTGCCCGACCTCCTTGGCCCGTGCGGCGACCGCCTTCTCCACCTTCCGCGCGCAGGCGTCACGCCGGATCGGGTCCTCCTCCGCCTCCATGGCCTCGAGCTCCGCCACGGCGGACCACTTGGAGTCGATCGGGAGACGACGACCGTCCGGCAGCCGCAGGCCGAACTCCACGACCTTGCCGTTGACGCGGAAGTCCGAGGCGAGCATGGACGGAGGGAGCTGGCCGAGGTGCTCGCGCAGGACGTGCTCGCCGGCGCGACCCTTGGTGTTCCCCCCGGCGAGGACCGTCGCGAGCCGGCGAACGACCTCCCGATTCTCCGTGTCCGACGAGCGACGCTCCTCGTCGCGCACCTGGAGCTGCTCCAGGACCTGACGCGTCGCCTCGAGGCCGTTCCTGAGGTGCTCGGCCGAGACATCCCGCTGGCCGGAGGCGTCGGCGATCCGACGGAGCTCGGCAGCCTGGACCTCCAGCCTGGCGGTCAGCTCGGCGTGGAGCTGCGCGTTCACGGCGCCGAGGGCGTTGAGGGCGTTGAGGTGCTCCGGGTCCTCGATCGGCGGCTGCCGTCGGCGGAGCACCACCAGCGCGCCCACGGCGACACCGACGCACACCGCGATCGCGGCGATCAGGACGTCATCGATCATCCGGTCACCTTTCTGGAGTCTTGGCCCTGAGGGGTCATGGCGCCACCGTACCCCTCGAGAGTGACAAGACTTGGGAAGCGACGAAGGAGAGGGATACCATCCTCGGATGACCCCCCATCCCCTCGAGCTCTATCGGGTCTCCGGGACACACCGCGAGGTGGGGATCCAGATGGGTGAGCTCGGCGCCGAGCAGATCCGGCGAGGGATCGAGTCCTTCGACGCGCAGCTCCCCGAGGGTCGGACGCGAGACGAGCAGCTGAGCCTCGCGGGGGCCTACCGCGACGTGACCGCGCCCTCGCTCCCCTGGCTGCTCGAGGAGCTCGACGGATGCGCGGCGGGAGCGGGGGTGGATGCGAAGGAGTTCTTCGCGACGACGGTCGAGGAGCTCTGGTACACGCCGTATCCGAAGCAGACCGAAGGCCGTTGCAGCGACGTCGTGGCCGGCCCGGGCGCGACGGCGGACGGCCATCTGTGGGTGGGTCACAACAACGACCTTCGTCCGGAGATGGAGGCGGACATCGTCGCGATCGAGAAGCACGTCGACGACGAGCCGACGATCCTGCAGATCGGCGGCGTGCCGTGGATCAGCGTGGGCTGGAACCAGGCCGGGCTCTCCCTCACCGGCAACGAGCTCAGCCCCAACGACGAGCGCGTCGGGATCTCACGATCGCACCAGGTCTTCGAGATGCTGCGGGCTCGCAACCTCCACGAGATGATCGCGATGGCGATCCGATCGGACCGAGCGTCCTCATACAACAATGTCCTCGCCGACCGTTATGGCGATGTCGCGAACATCGAGGGCAGCGCCACCGACTTCGAGATCTCGCACCTCGACGAGAACGACCACCTGACGCACACGAATCACTACGTCAGCGAGCGGATGCGTCCCTACGAGGGCGATGTCGACTACGCCGTGCGCTCGGACGTCCGATTCTGCCGGGCTCGTGACCTGCTCGCCGACCACCCCGACGGCTCCGTGACGCCCGAGGTGCTCAAGGGCATCCTGTCCGACCACGAGAACCAGCCGGACGAGGTCTGCCGTCATCCCGAGTGGGGTCACCCGACGTCCAAGACCGTGTTCTGGTGCATGGCCGACGTGACCTCCGGCCGAGTGATCTTCGGCCGCGGGAACCCGTGCGACTCGATGGATCAGGAGTACGTCTTCGCCGGCTACGGGGCTGCCTGAAGCGCGGACCGGATCCGATCCGCGGTGGCGTCGTCGCCGCTCTCGTTCGCCAGGTCGGTGACGCTCCGTCCCTCTTCGTTGGTGGCGGTGGGGTCCGCGTCCGCGGCGAGAAGAAGCTCGACGCTGGTCAGATCGCCGTTCATCACGGCGGCGTGGAGCGGGGTCCATCCCGCGGACTGACGCGCGTTCGGGTTCGCCCCCGCGTCGAGGAGGATACGGACGACGTCGGCGTGCTTGCGGCTCACCGCGGAATGCATCGGGGTCCCGGTCATCCACCCGCGGCCGAAGGGATCGACCTCGGCGCCCCGACCGATGAGGAGCGCGGCAGCGTCGTGCCTGCCGAAGAACGCGGCGAAGTGCAGCGCCGTGAACCCGTCGCCGGAATAGTCGTTCGCCAGCGACGGCTCGGCCTCGAGGAGCTCGGTGAGCCGGTCGAGATCACCGAACGCCGCGGCCTCGAAGATGTCGAGCGTGTCGACCCTGCGCTTCACCGTTTCGGTCAACGCCTTGTCGAAGCGATAGAGCGCCCGCATGAGCGCGGACACGCCGCTCGCATCGCGCGCGATCGCGAGCGTCGGGTCGGCGTCGAGCATCGCTTCGACCCCTCCCACGTCTCCGGCTTCGATCGCCTCGAAAAGCTCGTCCGAGGTGTTTGCCATCGTCCCGCTCCTCGTTACTATTTGTGTAGCCTAACTAAATATCGATATCCTCGTCAAGATGACCACATCAAGGCGGACTTCCCCGACGCGAGAGGTGGGGCGGGTGGCGGACCGACTCCATTCGGCCGCGATCCACCTCTTGCGGCGCCTGCGCGTGGACGACGAGGCGCTGGGCATCTCTGCCCCGCGCCTCTCCGCTCTGTCGGTGCTCGTGTTCGCGGGCCCCAAGCGGATCGGCGAGCTCGCTCGGATCGAGCAGGTCGAGCCACCCACGATGACGAGGCTGGTGGACGGCCTCGTACGGAACGGTCTCGCGGTACGCGAGACCGACCCGGACGACGCGAGGGCCGTGCGCGTCCGGGCCACGGCGACCGGCGGCCGCACACTCCGGAGAGGACGAGCGAGGAGGGTCGAGACCCTCAGGGCCAGCCTCGCCGGTCTCTCCCCCGCCGACCTCGCCGCCCTGGGCGAGGGCGTCGAGGTCCTGGAGCGGATCCTCCGCGACCGCTAGACGGGCAGGCCGGCCTGCCACACGTGTGTCCGGCCGAGCAGGGTGCGGGGGTCCTCCGCCGGGTCGCCGTCGACGAGGAGCAGGTCCGCCCGCTTGCCGACCTCGACCGTGCCCACATCCGGGAGCCGGAGCAGCTCGGCCCCGTTCGCGGTCGCCGCCCGGAGGGCGTCGAGCGGCGCCATCCCCCACTCCGCCATGTACGCGATCTCCTGCGGCGCGTTACCGTGCGGGTTGAACGGGGTGCCGGCGTCCGTCCCACACACCGGACGGACGCCGGCTCGGATCGCCGTCCGATGCGACTTCTTCGAATCGGCTTCGATCTGGCGGGCCTTCTCGACGGCGTACTCGGGCACGCGGTCCGCGTGATCGAGGATCCCGCGGATCGCGCAGATCGTCGGCGACCGGAAGGTGCCGCGCGCCACCATCTCCCGGGCGGTGGCGGGCGTGAGCTGGTTGCAATGCTCGATCGAGTCCACTCCGGCGAGCACCGCCGCGCGGATCCCGTTCGCCCCGATCGCGTGCGCGGCCACGGGAAGCTCGCGAGCATGCGCCTCGCGGACACCGGCCTCGAGCTCCTCCGCCGTGAACGCGCTGAACGTTGCCGGGATGCCCGGCGTGAGGACGCCACCGGTCGCGATCAGCTTGATCGCGGTCGCTCCGCCGCGGATCTCCTCGCGGACGGCGCCACGTACCCCGTCGGCGCCGTCGACCTCCCGGGAAAACGCGATGTTGTAGCCGTGACCGCCGGTGACCGTGAAGGCTCGACCGGCCGCGAGGATCCGTGGTCCCGGGACGAGGCCGGCAGCGACCGCCCTGGCGACATCGATACTCGCGCCGCCCATCCCACCGAGATCGCGCACGGTGGTCACGCCGGCGTCCAGGTTCCGCTTCGCGTTCACGACGGCCTTGATCGCCGCGTGACCCGGCGTCGTGAGGTCCTTCGACTCCTTCTCGAAGTCCGCGCCGCCGTCGAACTGGAGGTGGACGTGGACGTCGATCAGACCCGGCATCAGGGACCTGCCCGCGCCGTCGACCTCGCGAGCCGCGCCCGAGGACTTCGGCGCCCGCGCGTGCGCGCCGACCCACTCGATGCCATCCGTCCCGAACAGGACTCCTTGACGCTCCTTCACGACTCGCCCGTCGAACAGTGTGACGTTCGCGACGTACGTGGACCTCGCCATCACGGCATCATGTCATCGACGGTGTGCGCAGGCGCCCCATAGTAGGCTTGCTCCTCCAACGGCCCAGGAGGATCGATGCTCGTCGGTGAGATCATGCACTCGGACGTGAAGACGGCGAGCACGAGCGATTCCTTCGCGGACGTCGCGAAGATGATGCGAACCCACGGCATCTCCTCGGTCGTGGTACTGGACGGCAAGAAGCTCGAAGGCATCGTGACGGAGCGCGACATCGTGAACCTCGTGGCGGAAGGCGGCGATCCGAACACCACCACCGTCGAGCAGGGCATGACCCGCCGGGACCTGGTCACGGTCGGACCCAAGACGGAACTCTCCCACGCGGCCGAGCAGATGGTGTCGCGCAACATCCGCCACCTTCCGATCGTCGACGGCGAGAACGTCGTGGGGATCGTGTCGATCCGGGACATGACCCGGTGGGCAGCCGAGGAGCTCGCGGGCGGCCACGAGCTGCCGGACATCGCCGGCTCGCACGCCGCCCTACAGGCGGCCAGTCAGCTCCAGCGCAAGCGCGGCGCCTGATCACGAGGGCGGACGGCAAGGACCCTCAGGAAGACTGATCGCCCGAGGCCTGTTCGAACGGCTCCCGAGGCCTGCCGAGCGACCCGAGCTGCGCCAGATCTCGCGGGAAGAGCAGCGCCACCGTCCAGTCCATCGCGATCTTCACGCGCCTCGTCCACGTCGGCATCGCGAGCAGGTGATACGAGCGATGCAGGAACCATCCGAGGAACCCTTTGAACCTCAGGCCCTTGACGGTCGCGACGCCCTTGTAGCGGCCGAGCGAACACACGCCACCGATGTTCGCGTACACGAACGGCTGGAGCGGACGGCCGGCCAGGACCGCCTCGATGTTGGCAGCGACTCGCTTGCCCTGACGGAGACCATGTTGCGCGGTGGGCGGTGAGAGTCCCCCGGTGGTGTCGTCGGGAACGGCTGCCGCGTCGCCGGCGCCCCATGCGCCCTCGATGCCCTCGACCCGAAGGGATCGGTCGACGAGCAGGCGGCCTTGCTCGTCGACCGGAAGCGCCGACTCGCGAGCAAGGGGTGACGGCTTCACGCCGGCCGTCCACACGAGCGTCTCGGCGGAGAACGTCTCTCCGTCCGAGAGGCGGATCACGCCGCCCTCGGCCGAGTCGAGCCGGGTGCGGAGCTTGATCTCGATCCGTCGCTGCTGGAGGAGCTCCTGCGCGTAGGACGCGAGGCCCTCGGGAAGCTCGGGGAGGATCCTATCCGCGGCGTCGACGAGCACCCAGCGCATCTCGGAGGGATCGATTTCGGGATAGTTCTCGATCGCATCGCGCGCGAGGTCCTCGAGCTCGCCGAGGGCTTCGACGCCCGCGTACCCACCCCCGACGAAGACGAAGGTGAGCGCGGCTCGACGTCGCGTGGCGTCCTCCTCGGACGCCGCCACGTCGAGCCGCGCCAGGACGTGGTTCCGGAGATAGATCGCCTCCTGGACCGTCTTGAATCCGATCCCGTGTTCGGCGAGCCCGGGCACCGGCAGGACACGCGAACGCGAGCCGGGGGCGAGCACCACGATGTCGTAGCCGATCGATCGCTCGTCCCCGCCCGCCGTGCGCACCCGCACCTCGCGAGCGTCGTGATCCACGCGAGTGACCTCACCGATCACGATCCGGCATCGCTTCAGCACGCGCCGGAGCGGCACCACCGCCGCCCGTGGGTCGATCGTCCCGGAGGCCACCTCGGGCAGGAACGGCTGGTACTGGAAGAAGCTCTCCTGATTCACCACCGTCACTCGGTGACCGGCGGCGACGGCGCCCTTCAGCCCCATGGCCGCGTACAGTCCCGCGAACCCGGCACCGACGACGAGGATGTGCCTCGATCCCCAGGTCGCGCTGGCGCTCATGGCGACGAGAGCCGTTCCAGCTCCGTGGGGAGCTCGGAGAGACTCCTGATGGTCCCGTCGGTCTCCGCCAACTGGTCGAGCGTCGGGTCGTCGGGCGCCTCGCCGCGCAGCATCCAGATGGTGCGCATGCCCACCTCGGCGGCAGGGCGCATGTCGTAGTCGAGACGGTCGCCGACCATGCAACTCGCGCTCGGGGCGACCCCGGCAGCTTCCACGCTGAGCTCGAAGAGCGCGGGATCGGGCTTCCCGACGCCGAGCTCGTCCGACACGCTCCACACGTCGAAGAACCGCTCGAGGGCGTCGCGTCGCATCGCCGAGCGGACGTCTCCCGGCTGGTTCGCGATCACCCCGAGACGGTATCCGCTGTCTCTCAGCATCTCGAGGCACGGCACCACGTCGTCGTAGAGGGCGGACGGCGGATAGTGCCAGTAGCGGGCGGCGAGCGTCTCCAGTTCGCGGAGGTCTCCCTCGGGGAGGAACCGCGCGATGAGGCGGCGCCGGAACGACCCCGACTGCTCCGTGCGCGCCCTCCCGTACTCCTCGTCGAACTCGGCGTCGGTGAAGCGTGCGCCTGCATCGCGCAGAGCGCGATGCCAGGCACGCGCGTACACGGTGTCGTCGTAGAGCACGCCGCCGATGTCCAGGAAGACAATCTCGATCGTCATCGCCTCAGGCCCACGTTCGATCTCCGTTCCGATATGGCTCGGCTTCGGACGGTTCCATGCTTCCAGGCCATACCACCTGTGGCATGGGCGACATCTCGGCGAGGTTCCGACCCGCCCCCATCTCAGACCCGGGATGCGTCGAGGCCGGAGAGCTCGCCGGACCCGGTCAGCGACCGGCGCGCCTCTTCAACTCCGCGAACGTCTCGGCGTCCGTGCGCTCCTCACCCATCCGGAACCCGTAGCGCTCGCCGTGGCAATCGGACGCGGCCGTGGCGACGAGACCGAGGCGTTCCGCGATCGCCGCGTACTTCGCTCGCATCTCGTCGTCGTGGTCGGGATGCCGGACCTCCAGGCCCACCATCCCCGCAGTCGCCATCTCCTCGATGAGCTCGTCGGGCACCGTGTCGTTCCCTCGCCACATGCCGGGATGGGCGAGCACGCACACCCCTCCCGCGTCACGGATCAGCCGGAGGGCTTCCATCGGCGGGAGCGCATGCTTGGGAACGTAGGCCATGCCGTCATCGGCGATGTAGCGATCGAATGCCTCCTTCTCGTCGGCGACGATCCCGGCTTCGACCATCGCCTCGGCGATGTGCGGTCTCGCGATCGCGTCCCCGCCGGCGAGCTCCCGCACGCGTTCGATCGAGATGTCGAAACCGAGCTCGCGCAGCTTCTCGACGATCATCTCCCCTCGCCGGAAGCGGGTCGCGGTGAGCCGCAGCAGCTCCGCCTCGATCGCCGTATCGTCCGGGTCGACCCAGTAGCCGAGGATGTGCAGGCTCGCACCGTCGTATTCGGCCGAGAACTCGATCCCTGGCACGAGATCGAGTCCGAGCTCGCTCGCCGCGGCCGCCGCCTCCTCGAGCCCGTCGAAGGTGTCGTGATCGGTGAGGGCGACCCCCGCGAGATGGCGCTGCGCGGCGAGCACCATCACCTCGGCGGGACGAAGCGTCCCGTCGGAACGGTTCGAGTGCGTGTGGAGGTCGTAGCCGGGCATCGAGGGAAGCGTGTCAGACCGTCGGTGAGCCCGTCCACGCCGGTCGCCGATCTCCTCGCCGAGATCGCGAGCGTGCGCGACGTTCGCGTGGTCCCGTTCTTGGTCACGCTGATGCTGCCCGGAGACCCCGCGCCGGGTTTCACGTCGACGCGGTCGGCCCGGGCGTGACCGGGGGTCGTGATCCTTTCGAGTCTTGGAGAGAGGTGGTGTGTCTACGGTGCCGGTCCGACGAGCTCCCGCCCGATCTCCGCGACCGAGCGGCATCCGGTGAGCGCCATCGCGTTCTCGACCTCAGCGCGGAAGATGCCGAGCACGCCCGCCACCCCGTCCTCGCCCTCCGCTGCGAGCGCCCACGCAGCGGGTCGTCCCACCATGACCGCCGCCGCCCCAAGGGCCATCGCCTTCAAGACGTCGGTCCCCCGGCGGACGCCCCCGTCCATCAGGACGGGCAGGCGTCCGCCGACCGCCTCGACCACTTCGGGCAACGCGTCCAAAGATGCCGGGCACGCATCGAGTTGCCGTCCACCGTGGTTCGACACCACGATCCCGTCAGCGCCGTGCTCGACCGCGAGCAACGCGTCCTCGGCGGTGAGGATCCCCTTGACCAGGACCGGGAGATCCGGGGCGTGGTCTCGGATGAACGCGAGGTGTTCCCACGACATGTTGGGCTCGAACTCGTAGTCGGCGTTGCCGATCCCGTACGGCATCACGAATCCGCTCCGCGTGTCGCGATGCCGAAGGCCCGTCACGGGGAAGTCCACGGTCCAGCAGATCGCCTCGTATCCAGCCGCCACGACTCGCCCGAGCATCTTCGCCGACCGCTCCTGATCGGCGAAGAGATAGAGCTGCCACCACTTCGGCCCTTCCGTCGCCTCCGCGATCTCCTCGAGGGTGTCGACCGCGGTTGACGACACCACCGGGATGGTGCCGGCCCGGGCGGCGCCGACCACGGTGCCCCGCTCACCGTCGGGATGCGCCCTTGCCTGGTAGGCCCAGGGCGCGACCAGAACAGGGAACTCGACTCGGGTGCCGAGGAGCTCGGTCGATGGATCGGGGAAGCTCGACCCTCGGAGGAAACGCGGGCGGAGTACCCAACGGTCGAACGCCCTCAGGTTCTCCTCGAGCGTCCGCTCGTCCCCCGCGCCACCGGCGTAGTAGTCGTACACATCGGCGGGGAGCATCGACTTCGCGACAGGCTCGTAGTCGTCGACCTGGAGGTATCGCTGCTCGACCATGATCTGCCGAAGCGTATCCGACGTGGCGGCCTCGGCCGGCCCGCGGCTATCGTGAGCAGGTGGCGAGGGTGACGATCTTCGGGGCCGGCGCGATGGGAACGGCGTTCGCGATGCATTCGGCGCGGGCCGGACTCCCCACGTCGCTGTGGGCGAACGAGCACGACCTGGCCGCCTACGCGGCGATGCGGGAGGAGCGGAAGCATCCGCTGCTCCCGGAGCACCTCCCGGACGGCGTCGAGCTGCGCGGTCCCAACGAACTCGAGGCGGCTGCCCGCGACGTGGAGATCGCCGTGCTGGCCGCGAACTCGGCGGGGGCTCGATCGCTCGTGTCCATGGTGCGTAAGCACGTCGCGGGTGCTCGCGTCGCCGTCTCCGTCGCGAAGGGGCTCGAACCGACGACGGGGAAGCGCATGAGCGAGGTCTACGGCGAGGAGCTCTCCGGGGTCGACGTGGTCGTGGTCGGCGGCCCCTGCCTCGCCCGGGAGCTCGCGGAGGGCCTCCCCACCGCGGCCGTCTGGGCCGCGAGCATCGTGTCGGTCGCCGAGGACGCGGGCAAGCCGTTCGACGACCGTCGCTATCAGCTCTCCTTCTCGGACGATGTGGTCGGCGTCGAGCTCTGCTCGATGATGAAGAACGTGGCCGCGATCGGGCTCGGACTTCTCGACGGTCTCGGCAAGCGCACGGGGATCGGCTATCAGAACGCGAAGGCCGCGCTGTTCACGAGGGCGGCGCACGAGATCGTCACGCTCGTGACCGAGCTGGGCGGCAGGTCCGAGACGGCGATGGGTCTGGCGGGGATCGGCGATCAGCTGGTCACGAGCCTCGGCGGCCGGAACCGTCTCTACGGGGAGCTCGTCGGAACCGGCGATCCTCCGGACGACACCCTCCGCGAGCTCGAAGCCGGCGGGCTCACGGTGGAAGGCGTGGAATCGACCCGGCATGTGAAGCGCCTCGCATCCGAACGCGGCGTTCACCTCCCGTATCACGACGCGATCCACCGGGTGCTGTTCGAAGGCGCCCGTCCCCACGAGGTCCTGGAGGTGCTCCGATGACGAACCGGATCCGACCCGACCGCAACCTCGCGATGGAGCTCGCGCGCGTGACCGAAGCCGCCGCGCTCGCCGCCGGGCGCTGGATCGGCCGCGGCGACAAGATCGCTGCCGATCAGGCGGCCGTCGACGCGATGCGTCACATGATCGACTCGGTCTCGATGGACGGCGTGGTCGTCATCGGCGAGGGCGAGAAGGACGAGGCGCCGATGCTCTACAACGGAGAATCCGTTGGGAACGGATCCGGTCCGGCGGTCGACGTGGCGGTCGACCCGATCGACGGGACGCGCCTGACGGCGACGGGACAGCCCAACGCCGTCTCGGTGATCGCGCTCGCGGAGCGCGGCACGATGCTCTTCCCCGACGTCGCCGTCTACATGGAGAAGATCGCGACCGGGGCGGACGCCGCAGACGTGATCGACGTGACCGCGTCGCCGGAGGAGAACGTCCGGCGGGTCGCGAAGGCGAAGGGGAAGAAGCCCGAGGAGGTCTCGGTGACGATCCTCGATCGACCCCGACACGAGGGGATCATCGATGCGGTCCGGGATGTGGGTGCGCGGGTGTTCCTGATCTCCGACGGCGACGTCGAAGGAGCGATCTCCGCGGCGGCACCTCGCGCCGGCGTGGACCTGTTGCTGGGGATCGGCGGCACCCCCGAAGGGGTCATCGCCGCCGCGGCGCTGAAGTGCATGGGGGGCGCGATCCAGGGACGTCTCGCGCCGCGAACCGACGAAGAACGAGAACAACTCCAGAGCGCGGGGCTCGATCCGGAACGCGTGTTGACGACGGACGACCTCGTGTCCGGCAAGGACGTGTTCTTCGCCGCGACCGGCATCACCGAGGGCTCGCTGCTCCAGGGCGTGCGCTACTGGCCGGACGGCGCGACGACGTATTCGCTCGTGATGCGATCGCGTTCCGGGACCCTCCGATGGGTCGAGGCCGAACATCGCTTCGAGAAACTCGAAGGGATATCGGGAGTGGATTACCGACGTTGACGTATCAGACATCGCAACCCTGAGAGTCTCGACTATGCTGCCCCGAACCCGACCGAGAGGACACCGATCATGGCCGAGAGAACGATCGTGGTGTGTGACGTGTGCGGGAAACCCGCCACCGAGACAGTGACGATCAAGGTCGCGCGCGGGAACTTCGCGAAGGATCTCTGCGGGACCCACGTGACGGAGCTGGTCGCCGGCGCCCGCCGACCCCGCCCAGGACGTCCACGCAAGATGGCAGGATCGGGACAGGCGGCCGCCGCGGCACCCAAGCGACGCGGCCGCCCCCGCAAGGCGACCGGTGGTCGGAAGAAGACTGCGAGCCGCAGGAAGGCCGCCGGCCGGAGGAAGGCTCAGGCGTCGGCCCGCTCCGCCACGTAGTAGACGCCTTTCGCCTGCTTCACGACGAGACCTTCACGCGCCAGATCCCTGAGCGTGGTCTGCACCTGCCTCCGCACGTCCGGATGCTCGAACGGATCCAGGTAACCGCGGCGGAGGGCCAGGTCCTGGATCTTCGTCCAATGCAAGGGAACGGCTTCCTCTTGCAAGACGGCCAGGACGGCCGCACGGGGCTCCATCAGCTCCCTCTTCGCGCGGCGATCACGCGCTCGGCGAACAGCTCGACCTGGTCGGGTTCGTGGATCGCGAACGGCAGCACCCAGGGCGCCACGATGATCTCGCCGACGCCCAGCGACTCGAACGCGGCGACGCGCTCGAGGACCTGCTCCGGTGTGCCCGAGAGCGTGTCGGCCCGCCACGTCTCGTGATCCTCCTCGGCCATCGCATTTCCGGGAGCGGCGGCGCGGCCGCGTTCGAACGCCGCCCGCGCGGCCGCCTCGTCCTCGCCGATCAGCGAGTACAGACCGACGGAGAGGCCGAACGTGGCCGGGTCCCGGCCCGCTGCTTCGCACGCCGCCCGCACATCGGCGACCTTCCCCGCGTACGCGTCCGGCGACATCCGCCACACGACGTTCCATCCGTCCGCAAGGCGCGCCGCCAGGCGGAGGAGCCGCGGTCCGCCCTTCCCGCCCACCCATAGTGGAGGCGGGCGATCGGGCGTCGGCCGAAGCACGGCCTCGCGGAGCGTGACGTTCGGTCCGTCGTACGTGACCGACTCCCCGCTGAACAGCCGCTTCAACACGTCGAAGGTTTCTTCGAGGATCGTGAAGCGCTCCCCCACTGGCCCGTATCGATACCCGAACGCCTCGAACTCCTCCGCCATCCATCCGGCGCCGAGCCCGAGATCGAGGCGCCCGCCCGAGAGGAGATCGATGGACGTCGTCGCCTTCGCGAGCACCGCGGGATGGCGGAACGCCGCGCAGAGGACGAGGGTCCCGAGCCGAACGCGGTCGGTGACCGCGGCGATGCCGGCGAGCATGGTCAGCGGCTCGAGCGACGCCATCGGGGAGGGATCGGCCCCGTACCGGGCGAAGGAGTAGAAGAAGTGGTCCGAGACCCAGACCGAGTCGAACCCGAGGGCCTCCGCCCTTCGGGCCCACTCGGCCGCGTCCGCGAACGCGACGCGTCCGGTCGGGAGCGAGAAGCCGTAGTGCGGAAGTGTCAGCCCGAAGCGCATCCCGCGAGGATAGTGTCGGTCAGGCCACGGGTTCCTGGACGCCGAGGCCACCGTTGAGGAGCACCTTGCCGCGCGCGTCACGCACCACCACGGTGGAGTACGCGTTCAGGTTCCCCACGAACCACTTGCTGATCGCGCCACCGCCGCCGCTGTCCAGCGCTCGGATGTGCCCGACGACCAGAGCGCCCGCGCGATCGCTCAGGAGGCGCACCTCGAGCGGGAACTGCGCCTCACGGAGATCGGTCAGGCCGCTGAGCACCACGAGCGCGAGATCGTCGGATGAGGGTGACAGCAGCACCAGGGCGTCTCCCCCGCCGGTCCGGAGCCGCGGGGACATGAGGCTGGCGACCTCCACGATGTTCGCCGGGTCGGCTCCCTCGAGATCCTCGATCAGTTCGCGGAAGTTCGCGACCGCTTGCCGCTGCTGCTGCCGCTGGATCTCCACCTGATCCTCGAGGCGGCCGGCCCGCCCCGCCATCACCGCGCCCCATCCCAAACCCGAGAGGGCGAGCATCGCGGCCAACACGCCGGCCGCGGCGACGCGGCTCCGCCGCGGCGCCGCCCCCAGTCGCCTGCCCGCCGCTTCACGAACCGCTGCGACCACCCGTTCCTCGAGCTCCGCCGGCGGCTCCGCCGGCGCCACGGAGTAGGCGAGCGTGGCGGCCGCTCGCTGGAGCTCCCCCGCCTCCTTCCGGCACGCCGCGCACCACTCGAGGTGGCGGTCGAGCGAGGAGGCGTCACCGTCGGTCAGCACACCGAGCGCGTGCTCGGCGAGACGCTCGCGAGCCGTGAGGCAGTTCACGGGATCTCCTTGCCTTCGTTCGCCCGCCGAACCTTGATCATCGCCGTGCGGAGCCTCGTCTTGACGGTTCCCAGCGGGATCCCGTCGGCCTCCGAGATCTCCCGCGCGGTGAGGCCGCGGAAGTAGGCCCGGGTCAGCAGCCGCCGTTCGGCGTCCGTCAGCGATGCGAGCGCCCGCGTTGCAGCGTCGCGCTCCTCGATCACATCTCCCTCGTTCGCGCTGGGCGCGTCCGGAACCTCGTCCATGAGCACGAGGGTCGGACGGCGAGCGCCCGTCTCACGACGCAGGCGGTCAACGGCGAGGTTGTGCGCGATCGTCATGAGCCAGGTCGAGAGGCGTCCACGCGCCGGATCGAATCGAGCGGCCTTGCGCCAGGCCATGAGGAAGACGTCTTGCGCAAGCTCTTCGGCCGCCTCTCGCGAGCCGAGCAGCCGCATGCCCAAGGAGTAGACGGGGCGGCCGAACCTCGCGTAGAGAGCGCGGATGGCATCGTCGTCACCGTTGAGGAGCCCTTCCATCAGTTGTTGCTCCTCCCTTGGGAGGAGCGGGCCTTCGTGCCGAGCGTCCACTCGGTTCCTCTCGGTATACGGCGGATTCGGGGGTCGAAGCTTTGCGGAGCCTTGCCCCCGATATTCGCACGGTTGTGCCGGGACGGACACCTCTGAGCCGGGCCAGAGCGCCGCCCGGAGAACCGGCCGGAGAACCGAGAGGAGTAGGCTGGCGCATCACAGGAGACGACATCCGCGCAGGAGCGCTGACCAGGTGATCCAGAGGTCGAGCATCGCCCGCACGCTGGTCGGCGCCATGCTCTTGGTCGCCGGGCTCGCGTCGATAGCGTCCGCCCAGCCCACCGAGTCCTCGGTGACCCATCTCTCGCTCGAAGGCGTGGTCGATCCCTTCGTGGCCGACTACCTGCGCACCGGCATCGAGGACGCGAGCGACGAGGACGCCGTACTCCTCACGATCGACACACCGGGCGGGCTGGACTCCTCGATGCGCGAGATCACCAAAGCGATCCTGGGCTCGGCGGTCCCCGTCCTCTGCTACGTGGCGCCCGAGGGAGCGCGAGCCGCATCGGCGGGCGCGTTCATCCTGATGGCCTGCCACGTGGCAGCGATGGCCCCAGCCACCAACGTCGGCGCGTCGACGCCCGTGGGGATCGGTGGGGTGACGCTCTCCCGAAAGATCGAGGAGGATGCGGCCGCGACGATCCGCGACCTCGCCCAGAGGCGGGACCGGAACGACGAACTCGCCGCTCGCTTCGTGACCGAGTCGAAAAGCATCACGGCGCAGGAAGCGCTCGACGGCGACATCATCGATCTGATCGCCCACTCGGACCGAGCGCTGCTCGAGGAGGTCGACGGCAGGGTCGTCGAGACCGTCGACGGCACGACCGCGACCTTGCGCACGGCCGGAGCATCGATCCAGGACGTCGACATGACCCCGGGCGTGGCGTTCCTCCACGATCTCTTCGATCCCAACCTCGCGTTCATCTTCTTCTGGCTCGGTCTCGCGCTGATCGTCCTCGAGCTGATCGTGCCCGGCCATGTCTTCAGCGGCACGATCGGCACGATCCTGCTCTTGACCGCGATCGCGTCGTTCGGATTGCTGCCCGTGCGCCTGATCGGGATCGCACTGCTCGTCGCGTCCGCGGTGTTCTTCGTGGTAGAGCTGAATATGCCGGGTCTCGGGATCTGGTCGGCCGCCGGCATCATCTCCCTGGTCATGGGCGGACTCTTCCTCTTCGATCCGTCCGGCGGCGTCCGTGTCTCTCCGTTCGCGATCGTGCCCGTGGCCGCCTTCATGGCCTTGTTCTTCGGCTTCGTCGTTGCGAAAGCCCTCGCGATGCGGCATCTCCCTCCCGCGCAGGGACCGGGAGCCGTCGTCGGCCGGGAGGGCGTGGTGCTTCCCGGCGGCCTGAACCCCGAAGGGGTCGTCCGGGTCGCCGCAGAGGAGTGGAAAGCCACGTCGGCGAGCGGCACCATGCCTGAGGGCTCCAAGATCCGCGTGACCAGACTCGACGGGCTCGTGCTCACCGTCGAACCGCTCGAACCCGAGCACGCGTGTGCCGGCGGCGCCCTGCCGGCCCGAGGAGGGAACACCTGATGGACTTCACCGACCCGGCTTTCATCGGCCTCGCCGTCACCATCGTGCTGGTCATCCTGTTCCTGGCGAACGCGATCCGCATCGTGCCCGAGTACCAACGTCTCGTGGTGTTCCGCCTGGGCCGCCTGCTGGCCGTGAAGGGACCGGGACTCATCCTGCTGATCCCGATCGTGGACAAAGGGGTCAAGGTGGACCTCCGCGAGTTCTTCCTGGAGATCCCGAGGCAGGACTCGATCACGAAGGACAACGCGCCGATCGCGGTCGACTTCATCACGTTCTACAAGGTCGTCAACTCCGCGGATAGCGTCGTGCAGGTCGGGAACTTCGCGGGCGCCGCCCAAGCGCTCGCGTCCACCACGCTCCGCGCCGTGATCGGCGACATCCCTCTCGACGACGTGCTGGCCAAGCGCGACGAGATCAATCAGATCCTGCGGCAGAAGCTCGACGAGGTCACCGAGCGCTGGGGCGTGAAGGTCACGAACGTGGAGATCCGCGAGATCATCCCACCGCCGGGCGTGCAAGAGGCGATGACCCGCCAGATGTCGGCCGAGCGCTCCCGCCGCGCCATCGTCCTGGAGGCGGACGGCACGAAGTCCGCCGCGATCACGGTCGCTGAGGGCAACAAAGCGTCGGCGATCCTGAACGCCGAGGGAAGCAAGGCGTCGGCGATCCTCACGGCGGAGGGCGAGCGGCAGGCGGCGATCCTCCGCGCGGAGGGCTTCGCGCTTGCCTTGGAGACCATCAACCGGCAAGCGTCCACGGCGGATCAGAAGACGATGACATTGCAATATCTAGACGCGCTCAAGCAGATCGGCGGCTCTTCGTCCTCCAAGATCGTGGTGCCGATGGAGCTCGCGGGCCTCGCCGCCGGGATCGTCGCGGTCGCCGATCAGGCGAAGGGCGACGGGAAGCCGTCGACGGGCTAGATCCCAGACGGGACCCGTTCTCTCCCGCTCGCGTCGCCGCCGCAAACGTGGTGACTTCGGCGATGGATGACGTGGGAACCGCCATGAGTGGAGCGGTGTAAACAGCCGTGAAGGGAAAAGCTCCCGTGGAGGGCCGACCACTGGAGGAAGCCGAACTCGCACGGCGGGCCCGCGAGGGCGACGACGCTGCGTTCGAGGGATTGGTGAAGCGGTACGGGCAGATCGCCTTCCGTGTCGCCTGGCTCGTCACGCGCGATCGCGCCGAAGCGGAGGACTCGGCTCAGGAGGCATTCGTGAAGGCCTACTACGCGCTCCCACGGTTCCGACTCGACGCCCCGTTCCGACCGTGGTTGCTCAAGATCGTCGCGAACGAGGCCCGGAACCGAGCGCGGTCGATGCGGCGTCGACAGGGTCTCGCCCTGCGCACGGCCGCGGTCTCCGACAGGGACACGGCTCCGTCCCCGGAGACCGCGGCCCTCGCGCAGGAGGATCGAGAGGTGCTGGTCGCCGCGCTCAACCGACTGTCGCCTCCGGACCGGGAGGTCATCGGGTACCGGTTCCTGCTCGGGCTTTCCGAGAGCGAGACGGCGGAGGTCCTCGACGTGCGGCTCGGCACCGCCAAGTCGCGACTCTCGAGGGCGATGGTGCGCCTGCGCGCGGTGCTGGAGGAGCCTGTATGAGCGAACGCCTCCGTGCGATGGGTGATGACGACCTCGGTACGGCGCTGTCCACGCTGGACATCGGATGGCCTTCCACGCCGGACCTGGCACCTGCGGTGATGATGCGTGTCTCAACGCAAGGGCATCCCGGCCTGGTCCGACTCCCGCTGTCCCGCTCCAAGCGGATCATGTTCATCGCCGCGGCGACCGTGCTCCTCCTGGCCGGCGCGGCGGTAGCCGCGAAGATCATCATCGATCTTGGCGCGGTCGTCCTCCATGTGACTCCGAACCGGCCCGGACTCCTCCCGACACCCTCGATCGCTCCCACCGGCCAACCCGTGACCCTCGAGGAGGCAGCCACCCTGCTGGGACGGGACGTCCCGATCCCCGAACGCCTCGGTCGGCCGGATCGGGTCTGGGCAGACCGGGTCTTCACAGAGGTAGGAAGGGTCGCGCGAGTCACGCTGGCGTGGCGAGCGCGACCGGACCTTCCAAAGATCTCGGAGACCCGATACGGAGCCGTCCTCATGGTCTTCGAGGGCGACGCCAACCTCGCGTCGAAGACCCTGTACGAGGACACGGGCATCCTGCAGTTCCAGACCGTCGACGGCGTCGAGTACTACTGGACCAAGGGGACGCACCTCCTCGAGCTCCTCACCGGCGACGGTGTCGCGTTCGTGCGCATCGAGGCCAACGTGCTCCTGTGGCGGGACGGTCGCCACACGATGCGTCTCGAGACCCTCCTGCCGAAGGCCGAAGCCCTCAGGATCGGCGTGTCGGCGGGAACCTCCTGACCCGGGCCGGTGTAGCAGGGGCATCGGATGAACGAGGGGGGATCGGCATGAGGCGAGGGATGCTCCTCTACGTGCTCGTGGGCGCGGCGATGGCCGTCTTGGGCATGCCCGGCGCTGCTCTGGCGGGCGGTGGCTGCCATTCGGGCGTCACCGAGAACGACGCGACGGATGACAAGGTCGCCGCGATCCGGATGGTCGATGCTTGCTTCACCGCGACCGTGACGACCGTCGATCCCGGGCAGCCCGTGACGTTCGCGAACACGGACCTGGGAGTCACGCACAACGTGGGCGGCAACCAGTGGGGTCACTTCGAGGACATGGTCGAAGGCGACGCCTTCACCGTGACGTTCGACGAGACCGGGGTCTACCCGTTCGCGTGCAACTACCACCCCGGGATGACCGGCGCGATCGTCGTCGGTGACGGGAAGGGCGCGGGTGGCGATGACATCACTGTCGAGGCCTTCGAGCCGGCCCCGAAGGTGGTCACGCCCGTCGCGGCCGAACCGGACGGTATGCCCGGCGGCGTCGTGGCCGCCGTGGCGTTGATCGGACTCGCGATCGGCGCCGGTCTCGCGCTCGGGGTCGGACGGCTCGGCAGGACACGGCCGGCGCCCTGAGAGGGATCAGGCAGGGACCGCGAGTCCGGCTTGCTGCATCGCGAGTTCGAAGTCGTGTCGGCTGGACACGGCCTGGAAGGCAGCTTCCGTCGTGATCTTCCCTTCCTGAAGGAGGATCAGGAGCGACTGGTCGAACGTCATCATCCCGTAGAAGTGGCCGTCGGCGAGCACGTCCTTGATCTCGCTGGTCCGGTCAGGGTCGACGATCCGCTCGGCGATCCGCCCGTTGTTCACCAGGATCTCCAGCGCGGGAGTCCGCCCACCGTCCACGGTGGTCACCAGCCGCTGGCAGATGATCCCGCGGAGTGTCCCCGCGAGCGCCAGTCGCACCTGCTTCTGCTGGTAGGGAGGGAAGAAGTCGATCACCCGGTTGACGGTCTCGGTCGCGTCCACGGTGTGAAGCGTCGAGAGCACGAGGTGCCCGGTCTCGGCGGCCTGGATCGCGGCACGCACGGTCTCGGTGTCGCGCATCTCGCCTATCAGGATCACGTCCGGGTCCTGCCGGAGCGCGGCCCGGAGCGCCGCGTGGAAATCCTGCGTGTCGTTGCCGATCTCGCGCTGATTGATCGAGGCCATCGCGTCGCGGTGAAGCACCTCGATCGGATCCTCGATCGTCACGATGTGCACCGGCTTGGTCTCGTTGATGTGGCCGATCATCGAGGCGAGCGTCGTCGTCTTGCCCGACCCGGTCGGTCCGGTCACGAGGATCAAGCCGCGATGCTCCTCGGAGAGCTGCCGGACCGCGTCGGGCAGACCCATCTCTTCGAACGTCGGGCCGCCGAACCGGAGCCGGCGGAGCACCATCGAGATCGAGCCCCGTTGCTTGAACACGTTCGCGCGGAAGCGACCGACGTCCCTGAGTGAGTAGGCGAAGTCGATCTCGCCGTTCTTGTCGAACAACTCCCTGCGGTCGGCGGGGATGATCGAGTCCGCGATCGCGGCCGTCTCGACCGGCGTGATGGGATCTCGATCCATCCGCTGCAACCCGTCCGGCAGTCGGATCATCGGTGGAGAGCCGACCTTGACGTGCAGGTCAGAGCCTTGACCCTCCATCAGGTCCTTCAGCCAGCCGTCGAACTCCGCCACGGCGGAATCCGTGTTCTTCACTGCGCCACACCTCGTCTCGAGCGGATCCATGCCGAGATCCATGCATAGGCATGCGGAGCACACCCACTCCTCTCCCATCGGTCGTTCGGGTGGTGAACTTCAGCGCACCACCCGAGCTGGCTCGAAGGTCATTCTCCGGCGACGAGGCGGCAGACGGAACCCCGGTCCGCGAGGGGCTCGAACGAGCGGAGGTGGAGTCGAGGACGCGATCCCTCCAACATCCCCTCGAGGAGTCCGCGGTGCACCGTGCACACGAGCTCCCGGTGCTCCTCGAGCAGGTCTCGGAACGGACAGCTCCGCAGCGCGATCTCGACCGATCGGTTCCCGCGGCGGCGGAACCGCGGATCGAATCCGGCCTCTGCCAGCGCGTCTCGTAGGGCCGCCAGGTTGGGTCCCGGACGCCGCGCACCTGGAGGAGGGGCGTGCCTGGTCATGAGGTAATCACCCCATTCGCGGGCGAGGTTCTCGGCTCCCGTGCGGGCACGCGGTCCCTTGATGAGCGTGGCGAGGATATCGGCGAGCAGCCGATGATCGCGTCCCTCGCGGTTGTCCATCGCCACCGCCGTGTAGACGGTTTGCGGGCGCCCGACCGCCGACGGGCCTCGTCGCGTCTCCGACGCGACGAGGCCCGCATCGACCAGCCGGCGAAGGTGCGGACGGATCGTGTTGGCGTGGAGGCCCAGCCGCGTGGCCAGCTCGCGGACGGGGACCGGCCGCCCGGACAGGCGCAGGTAGCGATAGAGCCGGTAGCGGGTGTCATCCGCCAGGGCCTTGTGGATCTCGATGGGGGCGGGTTCGTTCATCCACGCATCTCGTACGATGGGCTTTGCACGGTTCGCACCGTGTCAACCAGAGCTTAGACCCCGAGAGCCGGCAGAAGCTGGGAGGGAGCCCGTGGCCACGGAAGCACAGGTCCGCGAGGCGCTGAAGGGCGTCAAGGATCCGGAGATCGGCCGGCCGATCGACGAGATCGGCATGCTGAAGTCCGTCGAGGTGGACGGTGGCGTCGTCCGCGTCCACGTCCTCCTCACCATCGAGGGATGTCCGCTCAAGGACCGGATCACGAGCGACGTGACGGCCGCCGTCCAGCCACTCGAGGGCGTGGAGCGCGTCGACGTCGAGCTCACGCCGATGAGCGCGGAGGAGCGGGAGGAATTGGTCTCGGGGCTCCGCGGCGGTGCCCCCGCAGCGCCGGAGACCACGATCTCGTTCCCCCCGCAGACCTCGATCATCGCGATCGCCTCAGGGAAAGGTGGAGTGGGCAAGTCCAGCGTCACGGTGAACCTCGCGGCCGCCCTCGCGAAAGCCGGCCACTCGGTCGGCGTGCTGGATGCGGACGTCTGGGGGTTCAGCGTTCCGCGGATGCTGGGCGCGCTCGGCAAGCCCGTGGGCTTCAACGACATGATCCTGCCGCTCGAGGCGCACGGCGTGAAGGTGATCTCGATGGGGCACTTCGTGCCCGAGGAGACCCCGGTCATCTGGCGCGGTCCGATGCTGCACAAAGCGATCCAGCAGTTCCTCGGCGACGTCTGGTGGGGCGACCTGGACTTCCTGCTCTGCGACCTCCCGCCCGGCACGGGCGACGTTTCGATCTCCCTCGCCTCGTTCATCCCGGGAGCGTCGATGCTCGTCGTGACGACACCGCAGGATGCGGCACGGAAGGTCGCGGAGCGAGCCGGCAAAATGGCAGAGCGCACGAACCTGCGGCCGCTCGGCGTCGTCGAGAACATGTCCTGGTACGTGTGCCCGCATTGCGGCGAGCGCGAGACGATCTTCGGCGAGGGCGGTGGCCGTGAGGCCGCCGAGACCCTCGGGGTCCCGCTGATGGCCCAGGTCCCACTGGTGCCGGCGTTGCGCGCGGGAGGAGACGAGGGTGTGCCGATCGTCGTCTCCGACCCCGACTCCCCCGCCGGCGTCGCGTTGACCGAGGCCGCCGAAGCGGTCGTTCGCGCCACGAAGTCGAAGGTGGGGAAACCGCTCCAGCTCATAGCTCGGTGAACTCGGCATCCGACTGATGGGTGTGCTCGCCTACCGGCCCGAGCCCTCGGAATTCGCGTGGACGTTCGGTGGAGTACCGCCGGTCCGGACCGTGAAGCCTGGCGACATCCTGGAGCTCTGGACCGAGGACGCGTTCGGAGGCAAGGTGCGAGGGCCGGAGGACTGGGTCTCGCGGGTGATCGAGTTCCCGTTCGTCAACCCGCAGACCGGCCCGTTCCTCGTGGACGGCGCCGAGCCCGGCGATACCCTCGCGATCCATTTCATCTCGATCGAGCCGTCGAGGGATTGGGCGTCCTCGTGCACGGTCCCGCTCTTCGGAGCGCTCACGTCGACCCACCAGACCGCGACGCTCCAGGAACCCCTTCCGGAGCGCGTGTGGATCTACGAGGTGGACCGAGCCGGCCGCACCGTGATGTACCGAGCGACCGAAGGCGATCACGTCGCGACGCTTCCTCTGGACCCGATGCACGGCACCGTCGGTGTCGCTCCGGCCGCGTTCGAAGCACGATCGTCACTCGTGCCGGATGCCCATGGAGGCAACATGGACACGCCCGAGATGCGCGCCGGCGTGACCTGCTATCTGGGCGTGAACGTGGAAGGAGCGCTGTTCTCGATCGGCGACGGGCATTGCCGGCAGGGCGAGGGAGAGACCTGCGGCGTCGCCGTCGAGGCCGCCATGGACACCGTGATCGCGATCGACGTCGTGAAGGGTCGATCGACTCCGTGGCCGCGGATCGAGAGTGACAGCCACATCATGTCGACCGGGTCGGCCCGACCGCTGGAGGATGCGTTCCGGATCGCGCACACGGATCTGATCGCGTGGATGGGCGAGGAGTACGGGCTCGAAGCCCTGGATGCGTATCAGCTGTTGACCCAGGTGAGCGAGTCCCCGGTGGCGAACGTCGTCGACCCCAACTACACGTTCCTGGCGAAGGTGGCCAAGACGTATCTCCCGCGCGCCGATGCGTACGGCGCCACGCACCAGAAGCTTCGAGAGATCGGCCGGTCCTACCTGGGCGGTCGCTGACGGTCGGCACGCTCCGAGGTGCGGCTAGGACGTGACGGGAGCCTCGGCGTTCGGGATCGGAGCCCCTCGGCCGGGAGTCGTGGGACCGGGTCGTTTCGAGACGGCCCAGTAGATCAGGAGCCCGCTCGCCAGGATCGCGACGGTGAGAGCCGTCCACTGGGATCCCGTGAACGGCCCGAACCGCTTGTCGATCCGGATCGAGTCCTCGAGCAAACGGATGGCCCCGTAGGACAGTCCGAATGCGAGGGTCGTCACGCCCTCGCGCCGAGGGGAGCGGATGAACCACCACAGGAACGCGAAGAGGATCCCCGCCAGCAACATGTCGTAGAGCGCCGTCTGGTGGACGCCGACCCCCCGAGCGATGACGTTGGCCGCCGCGTCGGACAGGGTCGCCCCCGCTCGATCGATCGTCTCCACGAAGCCTCCGCGGAGGGTTGCGGTGCAGGAATCACCTGCACACGAGAACGGCGGCGCGAGCCTGCCGCCTTCGTAGGTCCACGCCAGCAGCCACGACGTCGGCTTGCCGAGGTGGTCTCCGATGATCAGGTCCCCGATCCTGCCGATCGAGATGCCCAGCGCGAGGCACGGGGCGATCGCGTCCGCCACCTGGAAGAATCGGAATCGGTACTCCTGCCGCTTGATGTTGACGGCGTTCGCGATCGTCGCTCCGGCGATCCCGCCGAGGAGCGAGATCCCGCCCTCCCAGATCTTGAGCCAGTCGAGTGGGCTCGCGAACTCGGAGACGTGCGCGATCACGTATGCCACACGGGCGCCGACGAGCGAGCCGACCACCGACCAGAACACGATGGAGCTCGCGAGACCTTCGGGGATGCCACGCCGGACGGAGAGCTTGGTGAACAACCACGCTCCCGTCATGAATCCGGCCGCGATGCCGAGGCCGTGCGGGGAGATCGCGATCGGGTCCCCGAACCGGAAGCGGTCGAGGACGGGCCAGCCGACGGATGCGATCGTCTCGAACATCGCGGGCGAGTCTATCGGTGGGTTCCGCGCGGCCAGAGCCGCGCGACGGCGCGACCGAACAGGAGGCCGCTCGCCACGTCGCTGGGGTAGTGGACGCCGAGGGCGACGCGGGACGCGGCGACCGAGGCGTCCAGGGCGGTGAGGGCGGTCCGGCCCACGGCACCGATGCCGAGCTCACGCGCGGCCACGCGCGTGAACGTGGTGAGGACCGCGGGGTGGCTGGAGGGCCACGACGTGCCGTGTGGCTCCGCGATCATCCGGCGGGTGCTCTCCGGCGAGGCCAGGTACGGACGAGGGCGATCGACGAGGCGCTTCGCGCCTTGGAGGAGCGCCCAGGTGGCGCCCGCGCCCGCCAGAGCGCGGGCGCCCTCGCGGCGTCGGCCGGCCAGCGCGAGCGCGCCGGCCGCCGCCGCCGCCGCGTAGAGCGACCCCAGCTCGGTGATCGCGCCGAAGAAGCGATCGGCGGCCTCGCCGCGCTCGGCGTTGGCACCCTTGAAGAGGTTCTCGTCGAGCTCTCGTCCGTCGTCGGTGTGAAGCGCGGCGTGGCCGATCACCGCTCCCCCCGCGGCGAGCGCGGCCGCCCACCCGATCCGGCCCAGTCCTCGACCCACCCTCATCAGCGAGCCATCATGCGACAATCGTCGCCGACCGTCAGAAGGCTCAACACGAAGCCCTCGGGAGCCACGATGCAACGCGAACCGGAAGATCCGAACGACGCGATCCCGGAAGGGAAGCCGGCCTTCGAGTACCGGCGGGAGGACACCGGGTTCAAGTCCGTCGCGCTCAGCACGGCCGCCCTCCTGCTCGTGATCTTCGCCCTCCAGAACCTCGACGAGGCGAACATCGACTTCCTCTTCTGGGACTGGGACGTGGCGACCTCCCTGCCGATCGGGATCGCGGCCGCGCTGGGGTTCGTGATCGGATGGAGCGTCAACTGGCTCCGCCGGCGCGCCAAGAGGCTCAGGAGACCGGACGCCAAGGACTAGGCACCCGCTTCGATCTGGCGCTTCTGTCCGAGGGTTCCGTGACGGATGCCGAGCTGTGCCCCACCGACGGCATTGAGCCCCGCGGCGACGAGCCGACCGAGCGGTCCTCGGAAACGGTAAGTGACTTCGTGACGGAGCAGGCTCCGGTCTCGCGGCAACCGTCCGATCGAGGTGTCGACGGTGGCATCCAGCGGTCCACGCAGCCTGATCTTCGCGTGGGACGGAGGCTCCCAGCCGAGGATCTCGCCGCGAACCCTGATACGGACGCCCATGAAGGCCATCACCACCGTGTACGTGGAACCGACATCGAGCCCTCCGTCCGGCAGCCGCACGCTCACGACGTGGCGCTCCCAATGCGGGATGTTGACGGGGTTGCTCACGACCTCCCAGACCCGCTCGGGGGGAGCGTCCACCTCGACGGAGAACTCCGTCGTGGTCATCTGATGTCGGCACTGCCGCTGGACCAGCCGCGCCACCACACCAACCGGGAAGGCGCGAGCCGAACCAGCGCCTCCGCGTCCGGGTCGATCTCGGTCGCAAGCGACCGAGCCGACTTGGCGCCGCTCCCGACCTCGTCGAGAACGTAGATCGACCCGGTGCCCTGCACCATGGCGCCGACCATGTCACGAGCACGCCACTCGGACGCCTCGTCGACGGTGAGCGCCGCCGGCACGTCCGGGCCCGCCGCGGCCAGCGAAAGGGTCTCCGCCGGCAAGGAGGCATACAGGGCGTGTGCGTCCACCCGCCAGCGCGCCGGCACGACGACCGGGCCACGGTCCCCCACGAGCGTCAGGGCGCCGACCCCGTCCGTGCCGAGGGGCTCCCTCACTTCGCGCGGGAGGGCCGAGAACGGATCCACACCCTTCGTGGAGCGCCGGAACGTCTCGTGCGACGTCGAGGTGCCGCCCCAGCGACCCCTCCCCTCCTGTACCCCGTCATCATCGACGAGTGCGGTCCGATCGAGCTCGATGCCGACGAACACCCTCCCGGGCGGTGTCCACGCGAAGGGCACCTGCTTGGCGTCGAAGGCGTATCCGGCGAAGAAACGCGCGTTCTTCTTGCTGAAGGCCGCGGTGGCTCGAGCGATGGAGGTCGCACCCGCCACCGCATCTCCCCAGGTGCTGCGGTCCAGCGCGTCGTAGAGCTTCGCCTCACCGGTGAACGAGACCGCGAGCTCGCCGTGGCGAACGAGGCCGGCCGCGGAGCGATCCACTCGCCACGCCCGCGTTTTCACCGAACGCCGCGAGGTGGTCAGCCACAACCTGCCACCCGAGTACGCGAACACGAGCGGTGTGCAGTGGGGACCGCTCGGCGGGGACGTGGCGGCGTAGCAGAACTGGCCCAGCTCCAGCGCGGATTGGACGGCGGTTGAGAGGAAGCTCATGCCCTCACCTTCGCACGGTCGGCGAGCGGCGGCCACGACAGCATCAGTCCCGTCCAGACGAGGTGGCTCGCCAACGGCGCAACGACACCGCCGCTCCACGTCGCCAGCCACGTCCAAAGCGCACCGCCCACGACCGCGCCGGCGAGCAACGGCGCGCTGGCCCATGCCGCATTCACACCGACGGCTGCAGCCCAGGTCAGCAAGGCGCCCGTCGTCGAGGAGGTCGTCTCCTGGACCTCGGGGAGCACGAGTCCACGCCAGAACAGCTCTTCACCTGGCACCGCGATCGCAAGCGTGAGCGCGAGAGCGATGAGGAACGAGGTCTCTTGCGTGCGGCGATAGACGTCTGTCACCCCTCGATCGAGTCGCGGATACCGGGTGGCGAGGCCGACGACCCACCGGGTCGCACCGTACAGGGCCGTCCCCGACGCGATGCCCACCCCGGCGGCGACGGCGACTTCTTTCTCCCGACAACAGCTCGGATCACCGGTGAGGAGCGAAGCGACCCCGAGGACCGTGAACGTGACCGCGGTCGTGGGCCAGAACGGAAGGCGGTCGCGCACGACCATGCGCCACACGACGACCTGCACGATGATCCCGGCGACGATCACCGCCTCCGGCATCAGCCCGGCCCGAGGGAGGTGTCGAGGAACCGTGTCTTCACGGCCACCTCGGCGGTGAACGCCGTCACCACCGCGAGGTAGTAGAAGCCGGTCGCCGATTGCACTGCCGAGGCCCGCTCGCCCTTGAGCACGGCCTTCACGAGCCAGGCGATCAGCGCCGTGGCCGCCATCATGCCGAGCGCGATCCACGGTGCCAACGCGCCCGCGGTGAGCAACGGGTTGATCGACGCCGACGTCTCGACGCCTGAGAACCCCGCGGTGATCACGGCGATCGCCGCCACGACCACCGATACCAGCAGGATCGTCGTCACCCTGTCGATCGGGCCTCGCGGCAGCTTCCGATCGGTGAGGTACCAGTGGCCGAGGAGCAGACCGTCCATCGCCGCTCCCAGCAAGGCGGCGCCGGCCGCCAGCTGGAAGAGCGCGAGCGGATACGACTGGCGGCCGGCGCCACCCATCCAGACGAGCACCGCGAGCCACGCGGGAACGCTGAGCAGACCAACGACACGGGATGCCACCGGCTGGCGCGCGAACAGCAGCACGGTCCATACCGCGGTCGCCACGGCGGCCGCGATCGTCGTCGCACGCAGCGCGCCGGCGGAGGAGAACCGATCGACGAGGGCCGACTCGACCGAGAGCCACGCGAGGATGGCGAGCACGGTGAGGATCGTGCCGAGGAGCTTGAAGAAGCCGCGCTTCACCTCGTTCCAGAGCGGACTCACCCACAGGACGAGCGTCGCCCCGGCCACTACCTCGGCCAGGACGACGGCCATGACGCCCGCAACCCCGATCACGTCCGCATCGCGCGGGAGTCTATCCGTGGCGCTCTCGGAGACTGCATCCGGGCGTCCGGCGCGCACCCGGTAGGCTGCGCCGATGGAGGACTGGCGTTCCTACGACGATGTCGCGGAGACGTACGAACGCGTGCACGCATCCCGCTTCGCGGAGGCGGCACGCGACCTCGTCGGAGCGCTCGCCATCCACGAAGGAGAGCGGGTCCTCGACGTCGGAACGGGGACCGGCGCGGCGGCCGACGAGGTCGTGCGGACCGGGGCGAAGGTCGTGGGGATCGACCGCTCGCTGGGGATGCTCGCCGTCGCGCACCGCGAGCGCCCGTCGCTCCCGATCGTGGCCGCGGAGGCCCTCGATCTGCCCTTCCGCAACCGGACGTTCGACGTCGTTCTCGGCAACTTCGTGTTCGCGCAGTTCGCCAAGGTCGAGACGGCGTTGTTCGACATCACGCGCGTCCTCACGCCCGGTGGCAGGATCGGCTTCACGACGTGGTCGGACGGCAAGGACGCGTTCCAGGACACCTGGATCGAGCTCATCGAGACCGTCATCCCGCGAGACCTGCTGGCTCCCGCCTACGCGGGGGCCGCCCCGGGCCATGACCGCTTCAAGCAGCCACAGGCGATCGAAGACGCGTTCCGCAAGGCCGGGTTCCGTCACATCCGAACCGAGCGGAAGCGCTACCAGTGGACGTACCCTCGAGACGATCTCGTCGAAGGGTTGGGGACGTGGGCGGTAGGTCGCTTCGCCCGCAACATGCTCGGCGAATCGAGCTGGGCCTCGTTCCTCGAGCGAGCCCGGACGACGTTCGCGGACCGGTTCCCCGACCCGCTGAACGACTTCCATGACGTGATCGTCGCGGTCGGCGCCCTGCCTCGCTGAGACCGAGAACCGGACGCCACGGTCGCGATCGCGTTTCCTTGCCCGGCGAGGCCTCCTGGTAGCGGCGCGGGTCGCGTCGGGAGGGAGGCTCGTGCGGCGCACCGGGATCGCGGCTGTCGTCCTTCGCCACCGGGATCGTCGTCCCCGCCTGTCGAGCGACGGGACGGCGGACCGGTCGACGAGTCGCGAGCCGGGTACGGGGGGATGGCCTGCGCGAGCGCTAGCTCAAGTCGAGGACGCGGAACTCCTCGGCGTGCTCGACGCCGATCTTCTGTCCGACCTCGACCGCGTCCTTGCTCAAGAAGTCCTCGAAGAAGCGGATCCCCTCGGACAGCTGGCTGTCGTGCTTCGCCAGGGCCGCCACCTTCGCCGCGAGGTAGCCCGAGATGTCCTCCACGTGGTTGGGCTCGTTCGTCCAGCCGAGCCAGAGGTCGAAGACGTCTTGCGTCTCGAGACCCTGGGCGAGCTGCTCGGGGAAGAAATGCGGGTTCCCGCTCCCGGGGTAGGACGCGTCCAGCGCGACGAAGCCTGAGGCGCGATGGTCAGAGTGGTTGTAGTACCTGTTCTCGAAGAACACCGCGGTCGGATCACAGGCCACGACCGTCTCGGCGCGGACCTCCCGGATCCGGCGCACGACGCCCTCGCGCACCTCCTCGGTGTTCCGGAGCTCGCTGTCCGAGATCGAGCCGACCCGGACGCTGGCGAGTCCAAGCACCTCGGCCGCCTCCTCCGTCTCTCGGACCCGCGTGACGGCCAGTTCCGCCCGGTCTCGCGCCGGATCCTGCGACCCGCGATCGCCGTTCGTGAGGATCAGCAGATGGGTGTCGCGGCCGCCGGCCGCCCACTTCGCGAGCACTCCTCCGGCGCAGATCTCGGCGTCGTCCGGATGCGCGAAGATCCCGAGGACCGGCCCCGTGCGCGGAGCGGTTTCCTTCTCGGTCACGCCGCCCGGTCGAGCACGAAGCGCACGAGGGCTCGGACGGGAACGCCCGTCGCGCCCTTCGGCCCCAGGTCGTTGCCCTTCTCGGAGAAGGCCGGGCCGGCGATGTCCAGATGCACCCACGGCACGTCGCCGACGAACTCCGCCAGGAACCATGCCGCCGTGATCGCGCCGCCCCAGCGATCGCCGATGTTCTTGATGTCGGCGATGTTCGAATCGATCAGCCGCCGGTACTCCTTGTGCAGCGGCAACGGCCAGATCCAGTCGCCGGTCGATCGGCCCGCCTGCACGATCTCCTCGACGAGCGCGTCGTCGTTGCCCATCGCGCCCGTGATGTCGGTGCCCAAGGCGATCATGCACGCGCCGGTGAGTGTCGCTGTGTCCACGATGCACGAGGGCTTCTTCTCGGCGAGCAACGCGAGGGCATCGGCGAGGATCAGCCGCCCCTCCGCGTCGGTGTTCAGGACCTCCGACGTCTTCCCTCCGTAGTGCGTGATCACGTCACCGGGTTTCTGCGCCGCACCGCCGGGCATGTTCTCGGCCGAGGGGATCGCGGCGATCACGTTGATCTTCGGCTTCAACCGGGCGATCACCTTCATCGTCGCGAGGATCGACGCGGCCCCGCCCATGTCGATCTTCATGGTCTCCATGCCCTTCGCGTCCTTGATCGAGAGCCCGCCAGAGTCGAAGGCGATGCCCTTGCCGGTGAGGGCGATGGGGGTCGATCCTCCGGCGCCCTTGTAGGACAGCTCGATCAGCCGAGGCGGGTTCACGCTCCCCTGCCCGACCCCCAGGATGCCGCCGAACCCACGCTTCTTGAGCTCGGCCTCCGTCCACACCTTGCACGTCAGTCCCTCAGCCTTCGCCATCGCCTGCGCCTCGCGCGCCAGCTGCGCGGGCGGAAGGTCCCCGGCCGGCGTGTTGACGAGATCGCGCGCCCAGGCGACCGCATCCACGATGACCTCGGCGCCCCGAACGGCTTTCCGCCCCGCTTTCGCATCCGCCTTGTTCCCCCCGACGACCGTGACCTTCGTCAATGGCTCGTGATCCTTCGTGGACTTGTAGCGATCGAAGCGATAGCCACCGAGACCCAGACCCTCCGCGGCCGCCTGCGCGACCTCGCCCACGTCGCCCTGCACCGCCTGAGGGAACGTGGTGGCGGCGTGCCCGAAGCGACCGATCGAGGGAGCGATCCGTCCGAGGGCCTTGCGCATCGCAGGGGCGTCGAAGTCCCGGCGTTCGCCGACGCCGTACAGGAGGACGGCGCCCGAGGCGAAGCGATCCCCGTTCCGCTTGGTGACGAGCAGGGACTCACCCTTCTTGCCGGTGAGCTTGGCATCGCGAAAGGTCTGCTCGAGGCCCGTTTCCTTGACCCCGGGACCGAACTCCGGTCCCTGGAAAACCGGCAGGATCAATACACCGGCTTTCACCGCCACGGGTGCGTCCGTGGAGAACGAGAACGTCGTCACAGCGTGCAGCCTCCTTCGTCCGGCCTCGCGCAGAAGCCGCAGTGTAGCCCGGGCGCAACGGCACACACCGGTACCCTGAGGCCCGTGAAGACGCTGGACATACGGAACTTCGTCCACTTCTCCGACGACGAACCGCGGCGGCGGACGCTGACCGAGGGAGAGCGCCTGTGGTCGGGGATCGTCTGCCTCCAGGGCGCGCAAGGGGTCGGTCCGATCCGCGACGATGACGCCGACGGGATCGTCGTCGTGCTCGCCGGCGAGGTCGCGACCCAGGTCGGGAAGGGTCGTGCCCGCATGAAGCAGTGGGAGGCGGTGGATGTGCCGGCAGGCTTGGAGCTGACGATGCGGAACGCGTCGGATGAGCCCGCCGTGGTCCTGCTGGTGGTCGCGCCGCCGCCATCCGGCTGATACCTCGCACGAGCGCCCCCTCTCGGGCGCGAAGCTAGGCTTCTCGCATGACGCGCGGGGCGGCGATCGCGGCGACCCTGGCGACCGCCCGTGGACCGCTCCCCGCGAGAGGCGTCGCCGCCACCGCCGCGGTGATCTCGCCCGGCGGGGTCGCGTGGGACGAGGACGGCACCATCGTGTTCGTCGGGCCCGCAGACGACCTTCCTTGGGAGCCGGTCGCGCTCGGTAGCCCCGACGAGGGCACGATCGTCCCCGGGTTCGTGGACTGCCACGTCCATCTGCCGTTCGTCGGATGGCGGGCGGACGAGTTCGAAGCCCGCCTGGCGGGGGTGTCCTATCGCGACATCCACGGCAACGAGGGCGGCATCTTCCGCTCGGCCAGGATGTTCGCCGAGGCCGATGACGAAGCGGTCCTCTCGTTCTCGAAGGCGCTGGCCGTGGAGATGGCAGCGCACGGCACCACCGCGATGGAGCTGAAGACCGGCTACGGCCTCTCGGTCGAGGGCGAGCTGCGACAACTCCGGCTCGCCCGGCGACTGGCCGAGGCGGTGCCGCAGACGTGTGGCGTGACCTTGCTCGCGTGCCACGCGATCCCCGACGGGAGCTCACGCGAGGGATGGGTCAGGACCGCGTGCGACGAGCTGATCCCCGTCGCCGCGGCGGATGGACTGGCGGACGCCGTCGACATCTACATCGAGGACATCGCGTTCTCACTCGCCGACCTCGAGCGGGTGGCGGCGGCGGCCTCGGCCGCCGCGCTGCCGCTCCGGGTGCACGCTGACCAGCTCGGGCCGAGCGGAGCGGCCGAGGCCGCCGCCGCGCTGGGCGCTCGGAGCGCCGACCACCTGAACCACATCGGTCCCGAGGGCATCGCGGCGCTCGGCCAAGGGCCGACCGCGGCGGTCCTCCTCCCGACCTCGACCTTCACCCTCCGGGCGTCGCCGGCGCCCGTCGCTGCGCTCCGGGACGCCGGCGCCGCCCTCGCGATCGCGACCGACCTGAATCCGGGGACGTCTCCCGTCAGCTCGATGCCCGAGACGATCGCGATGGCGTGCTCGCTCTACGGGATGACGCCACTCGCGGCGCTCACGGCCGCCACGGCCAATCCCGCCTGGGTGCTCGGCATGAGCGATCGGGTCGGCACCCTCGAGCCCGGAAAGCGCGCCGACCTCGTGGTGCTGGACGGACCGTCGTTCGCGCACGTGCCATACCGGCCGGGTCACAACCCCGTGGTCCACACCGTGATCGGCGGCGACGCGATCGCCTGAGCTCCTCAGTCGAGAGGGCTGCTCACGCCCTCGGCGGCGGACACCAGCCGACCGGATCGAACCAGCTCGACCGCGGCCACGATGTCCGGGCCGAACTCGCGATCCGCCAGGTAGAAAGGCACCTCGTGGCGGAGCGCCTCCTTCACGGAAGCGGTCGCCGGGCCGGGCTCGAGCGGAGCGCGGAGGTCGAGCGCCTGCGCGGCTCCCAGCGCTTCGAGCGCCAGAACCATCTCCGCGTTCGCGACGACGTCCCGCGCGTGCCGCGCGGCAGTCATCCCCATCGACACGTGGTCCTCTTGCCCGGCGGAGGACGGGATCGAATCGACCGAGGCCGGGTGGGCGAGCGATTTCGACTCCGAGACGAGCGATGCCGCCGTGTACTGCACGAGCATGAACCCGCTGTTGAGACCGCTCTCGGGAACCAGGAACGGGGGAAGCCCGTTCGAGAGCGCCGGGTCGAGCAACCGATAGAGGCGTCGCTCGCTGATGCTCGCCATCCCGACGGTGGCGAGCGCGAGCAGGTCCATCGCGACCGCGACCGGCTGGCCGTGGAAGTTGCCCCCCGACACGATGTCCCCGACGTCGGGGAGCACGATCGGGTTGTCCGAAACAGCGTTCAGTTCGATCTCGAGGACACCCCGCGCGAAGCCGAGTGCCTCACGTGTGGCGCCGTGCACCTGCGGCGCGCATCGAAGCGAATACGCGTCTTGCACGAGATGCTCGCTGTCCCGATGCGAGGCGAGGATCGGAGAACCCTCCAGCAGGCGGCGGAGGTTCGAGGCGCTCGCCGCCTGGCCGGGGTGGGGCCGGAGGCGCTGCAGTCTGTCGTCGAACGGCGCGTCTGTGCCGAGGGCGGCTTCGATCGTCATCGCCGCGACCACGTCGGCGGTGCGGGCCAGCGTCGACAGCCGCCCGGAAGCGAGCACCCCGATCGCCAGCATCCCCTGGGTCCCGTTCACGAGCGCGAGTCCTTCTTTCGCCTCCAACGTGAGCGGTACCAGTCCGGCACGCTGCATCGCTCCCGCCGCGGGCTCCGTGCCGACGTCCGTCAGCACCTCGCCCGCGCCGATCATCGGCAGCGCGAGGTTGGCGAGCGGCGCGAGGTCCCCGGATGCGCCGAGCGATCCCTGCTCCGGCACCGCGGGGATCACGTCGGCGTTCAGCATCTGCACCATCAGGTCGATGAGCTCCGGCCGCACGCCCGAGTGGCCGAGGGCGAGGACGTGGGCTCGGAGGAGCAGCATCGCGCGCGCTTCGGGGCGGGACAGGGGACGACCGACCGCGGTCGCGTGCGACCGGACGATCCCGTGCTGCAGGTCCGCCGCCTGCGCGGGATCGATCCGTACGTTGGCGAGTGCGCCGAATCCTGTCGTGACCCCGTAGACGACGTCGCCCGAGGCCACGGCGTCCTCGATCACGCGTCGCGCGGAGATCACCTTCTCTCGCGTCTTCGGAGAGAAGGTGGCATCGGCCCCCGCCGCGACCGCAGTCACATCCGCAAGCGTGAGCGTCTCACCGACCGCGACCGTCACGGCTGCGAAGGCTACTACCGAACCCGAACCGTCTGATCCGTCGTCGGGCAGGCCTAATTGTGAGGAGGTCGGTCGAGTGCGGTGGCATCTACAGCATCGTGATCAGACCGACGCTTGGTAGCGGATCGAGCATCCAGGCGACCGCCTCCCCCCGCAGCGGGAACGTCTACAGCCAAGGAGCCATGTTCATGGGTCGGCCGGGTCGCTGGGAGGCGACAGGTGGGGACATGAGGTTCGAGGTCGTCCTTGCTCGCACCTCGGCGAACTGACATCGGGACATCTCGCCGGGGGGCGTGTCTCTGGGCCAGTGGTCCTAGCCCTCGCGGCCGACGACGAACCAGATCCCGCTGACAGGGACGTCGCCGAGGTTCCACAGGCGGTGGGGTTGTGTCGAGTCGAACGCGATCGAATCACCGGGGCCGAGCGCGTACTCCTCGAACCCGAGCTGGACGCCGAGCCTGCCCTCCAGGACGAGCCCGTACTCCCGGCCCGGGTGGCGCATCATCATCTCGTCCGAAGCCGACGAGCCGCCCACGTCGTACACGACCTGCAGGAAGTCCACGTGCTCGTGCTGATGGCTCGTGAGCCGCTCCCAACGAACCCCCGAATCGAGGTCGATCACGTGACGGTCTTCCACGCGCACCATCGGCCCGAGGTGGGTGGAGTCGTCCGGCGCGGCGTCGTCGTCGGCACGTGCGACGGCGCCGTTGCCACCGAAGATGTCGTCGAGCGAGACGCCGAGCTCGGTGACGATCCCGTACAGAGTGCTCACCGACGGCTTCGACTGGCCCGACTCGATCTGCGAGATCATGCTCGCGGACAGCCCGACGCGCCGGGCCAGCTCGCGCTGGCTGATGCCAACCCGGTCTCGCTCTTCCCGGAGCCTCGTCCCGATGTCTTCCAGTTCGCCGGCCAAGTCAGCACCTCGACGCCGTTCGTTGACCGCAGGGTAGCGCTTAGCGTCACTGAGAACTACCCCGGGGTGAACACCTCCACTGCCTAGCCAACTCGCACGGAGGTATGTAGTGTCCCTGAACGGTGCGAGGCCAGGACGACCAGTGAGAGTGATCGGACGGCGTCGAACCGAGGCGGTCGGGAGGCCCGGCCTCCGCTGAAACCGGTACGGCGCAGGGGGGCGGATGACGAGGATCCTGCTCAAGGGTGGATGCGTCCTCACTCTGGCACGGTCCCCCAACCTCCGCCGGGGCGACGTCCTGATCGAAGACGACGTGGTGTCCGAGGTCGGGACCGGGCTCCGTGCCCGCGACGCCGAGCAGGTGGACGCGACCGACACGATCGTGATGCCGGGCTTCGTGGATACCCACCGTCATGCCTGGAAGTCGCTCTCCCGGAACGTCGGCGCGTGGCCACCGGGCAGCGGGACGGGGGGAGCCGGCGACTCGTTCCGGCCCGAGGATGTGTACGCCGCCACGCTGATCGGCTTGCTCGGCGCGATCGAGGCGGGGATCACCACTGTGGTCGACTGGTCGCCGATCCGACCGGACGACGCCCTCGTGGATTCCGCGCTCCGGGCGCACGCCGACGCGGGGCTGCGAACGGTGTTCGTCCATGCCGCGCGCACCCGGACGGAGGATCAGGGATCGTCCGCGCCGGCGATCCGGGGCCTCATGGCGCGCCTGAGCGACGCCGCCGGGCCGCGAACGACGATCGCGGTCGGATCCGACGTGACGGGTGCGAACGACCACGAACGGCTCGAGGCGGAGTGGGCAGCAGCCCGTGGGCTGGGGCTGCGGATACACGCACACGTCGACCCGGAAACCTCCGGTCCCGGGGCGATCGCAGAGCTCGCCCGACACGGTCTCTTGGGTGCGGACGTGACGCTCGTGCACTGTTCGTCGCTCGACGACGAGGACGTCGAGGCGATCGCAGCGTCGGGAGCGTCGGTGTCGCTCGCGCCGTCGGGCGAGATGGTGGGCGGTCTCGGGACGCCGCCGATCCAGTCCCTGATCGACCGCGACATCCGGCCCGGCCTCGGGGTCGATGAGGAACGGCTCACTCCCGGCGATTTGTTCGCCCAGATGCGGGCCACGATCTCGATGCAGCACGCCACCGTCTTCGATCGCAAGCTCGCCGGGAAAGCCGGCGTGCCGAAGCTGATGAGCACGCGCGACGTGATCCGTCACGCCACCATCGATGGCGCGCGAGCGGCGGGGTTGGGCACGGTGACCGGATCCCTCGAGCCGGGCAAGCAAGCCGACATCGTGCTGCTGCGAACCGACCGCCCGAACATCTTCCCGATCAACGACCCGATCGGTGCGGTCGTGTGGGGCATGGACACCTCGAACGTCGACTGGGTCTTCGTCGGCGGCAAACCCCTGATGCGTGGCGGTGCCCTCGAAGCGAACGTGGAGCAAGCCCGCAACCTCGCGGCGACGGCCCAGGAGCGCGTCGCCACCACCGCTCGGCTCGCCGTCGGCACCGCACCGCGGGGTGAGCGGTGACGACGACGAAAGCCCCGTCGGCGGCGCTCACCTCGTTCGTCGTCGGCTCTCGGTATATGCCGGTGTACATCGCACTGCTGCTCCTCGTTGCCGTGGCGCTCATCTGGGCCCCGGCGACCCTGAGTGGTGTCGCGCTGCGCGCCGTCGCTCCCTACGGGGCAGTGCTCGGGATCGCCGCCCTCGGCCAGATGTTGGTGATCATGACCGGGGGGATCGACCTCAGCGTCCCCGGGACGATGAGCCTGGCGGCGGTGATCACGGTCGGCGTCGGGGACGGATCGAACGAGCTCATCTGGGTGGCCATCGCCACCGCGGTGGCGGCCGCCGCCGCCGTCGGACTCGTGAACGGCATCCTCATCGGCGGGCTCAAGCTGAACGGTCTCATCATCACCCTGGCCGTCGGATTGATCGTGGTCGGAGTGGTGAATCGCTACGGAAGCACCTTCCCCGTCCAGAGCCCGGTGCCGACCGGGTTGTCCGACTGGACCTCGGCCCGCGTCCTCGGCATCAGCCCCATCCTCTGGATCGGTGTCGGGCTCACCATCCTTCTGATCGTCGGCCTTCGCTATACGTCGGTCGGTCGCAGGTTCCAAGCGGTGGGCGCCAACCCGGTGGCATCCCACGTCGTCGGTGTCCGGGTGACCGTGAACCAGATCCTCGCCTATGTGGTCGCCGCGGTCTTCTACGCGATCGCCGGGGTCGCGCTGGCGGGTCTCCTCCGCACGCCTGGGGTCGCCGTCGGCTCGACGTATCTCCTCGGCCCGATCGCGGCGGTGGTCATCGGCGGCGCATCCTTGACCGGAGGCCTGGCCAGCCCCTTGTCCACGTTCGCGGCCGCCCTCTTCCTCACGGGCCTGAACCAGATGCTGCGAACGATGGGGCTGCCCACCGCCCTCCAGTTCGTCGTGTTCGGTGTGGTCATCATCGGGGGCATGTTGGTTTCGGGCGATCGGATCGTTCGGGCCGTCGAGCAGCTGATCCGAGAACGGAAACCGGATCGCTCGCAGACGCCGACGCTCGCGGGTTCCACAGGGGGACGTGCCTGGAAGGAGGAGGGTATGTGACGGTGCCACCGATCCGGCAAGACCAGGGTTATCGACTCAGCGGGAGGAGGAACATGAAGCGGATCAGGATCATCGGCATCATCGCCGTGCTGGCGTTGGTCGCAGCGGCATGCGGAGGTGACGAGGAGACCCCGGGCGGCACGCCCACGCCGAACGGTGCTACAGGGAGCGGCGCGCTGTCGGATTACGGGGAGAGCACCGATGCCGACCAGGCATTGGTGGACAAGGCCCTCGGCTCTGTGGAGCCGTCGGATGAGGCGAGCTGGAACATCATCCTCGCTTCCATCGCGCGAGCCACGCAAGACCTCGATCAAGCCACGATCGACAAGGCGATGGAGTGTTGGGGTAGCCAGCAGTGTGACACCGGAACCGGTGGCGAGACGGTCATGGGCTACGCCGACGGCGGCGGGGACACGGTGAACGTCTGGCGTGCGGTGAGCCACATGGAGGCCATCCTCCAGGCACTCACCTACGACGAGATCGGGACCATCGTGTCCACCGAGGCCGATTTCAACCCGGATCCTGCCGTCCACGCCAACGACATCAGGTTCCTGATCCAGCGAGGGGTCGACTTCATCGTCGGATACCCGGACGTGGGGGTGGCCCTCGCCGACGCGGTCAAGGAAGCCGACGCTGCGGGCATCCCGTATGTCTCGTTCTCCGCCGGCTGGGTCGGTCTCCCTGATCAGGATGGTGCCCTCACCCCCGGTGAGGACTATCTGACGGTGGTCGGTGAGGACCTGTGTGACCTCGGCAACAGCTTCGCGAAGGTACTCAACGATGGCGTCGGGGACGGCGAGGTCGCGATCCTCGGCGGGACCCCGGGCAACGCCCTGTCCCTCGGCTGGCAACGGTGCACCGTCGATTCTCTCGCCAGTGGGCTCGATCTAGTCAACCCGCCGGCCAACAAGAACAGCACGACCGGCGACACCAGTTGGTACCCGCCCGCGATCCCCGGTGTGTATCAAGGCTTGCTGACGACCAACCCCGACATCAAGGGCTGGGCATACGAGTACGCCGACGGGATGAACATCGGCCTGCAGACGTATGAGGATCTGGGCATACCGGTGGAGAACCTCACCGTCGCCTTGCGCACCGACGAGCAGGACCTGTTCTGTGACTGGGCGGATCGGAACGAACCCACCTACAAGATCTGGTACTCGGCAGGTGGCAACTTCCAGTCACGGGTCGGCGTCACGGCGGCGATGCTGTCGCTCGCGGGCGCCGAGATCCCGGCTGAGGTCGTCGTGCCACACGTGATGCGCGAGGTGACGGCCGATGACTGCGATCCCGATCGGGTCGCTCCCTCCGTTTCCGGCACCTCGTTGGCGCCGGACTCGGTCCTGCAACTGATGTTCGGCGGCTGATGAAAGGAGGCGATCTTGGAGGAGCGTCGGCCCCCGGCGGCCGGGTCCTCGAGCTGAGCAGTGTCTCCCGGCAGTTCGGGGCGGTTCGAGCGCTGACCGATGTCAGCTTCGACTGCCGTGCCGGTGAGGTCCACGCCGTCGTCGGCGAGAACGGCTCGGGGAAGTCGACGCTCCTCGGGATCGCCAGTGGGTTCGTCGACCCCGATCTGGGGACGGTCCAGATCGGGGGCGAACCCCTCCGCCGGGACTCCCCGGCACGGGCCAGGAAGCTGGGTCTGGCCATGGCCTACCAGGACACCTCGCTGATCCTGCCCGAACCCGTGAAGAACAATCTCTTCCTGGCGGCGCCCGAGGACCGGCGACCGCCGTTCCGGCAGCGGAAGAAGTGGGCGAGGAAGCTTCTGGCCGAGTTCGACCTCGACCTCGAGTTGTTCCCAGACGCTCCGGCAGGGTTCCTCACCCTCGCCGACCGCCAACTCTTCGAGGTGGCCAAGGCGCTCGTCACCGACCCGAAGGTGCTGCTGCTCGACGAGCCGACCACCGCGCTGGGACCGGACGAGGTGGCGGCACTGCATCGGGCCGTCGCCGCTTGCAGGGATCGCGGTGTCGGAGTGGTCTACGTGAGTCATCGTCTGCCGGAGGTGCTCGAGATCGCCGACCGGATCACGGTCCTTCGCGACGGCAGGAACCAGGGTACGTTCGATTCGAACGCGACGACCGAGGCGGAGCTCGTCGAGTTGATCGTCGGCCGCCCCTTCGAGGCCGCCTTCCCGCCCCCCGCCCCCCAGGCGGGTGATCCTCGCGAGGTGCTCGTGGTCGATGGCCTCCAAGGTCAGTCGTTCGGGCCCGTCAGCTTCGCGCTGGAGAGCGGCGAGATCGTGGGGATCGCCGGCGCCGAGGGGAACGGTCAGCCACAGCTCTTCGACTGCCTGGCGGGCCGCCAGGCGCCGAAGGCGGGACGCGTCGTCTGCGACGGTAAGGAGCTGTCCCTGATCTCGACCCATGAGGCGGTGGAGGCGGGGGTGATGCTGCTGCCCGGTGATCGCAAGCACGAGGCGCTGATGCCCGTTCTCGGCGTCAGGGTGAACGCGACGATCCAGTCGTTGCGCCGGTTCTCCGTGCTCGGCCTCCTGAGGAGGCGGGCAGAGCGGCGCTCCGTCACCGACCTCGTCGAACAGCTGGAGATCCGGACACCGTCGCTCGAGCAGCCGGTCGAGTTCCTCTCTGGAGGGAATCAGCAGAAGGTCTCGGTGTCGCGCAGCTTCCTCAAGGAGCCGTCCGTGATCCTCGCCTACGAACCGACGCAGGGCGTCGACGTCGGCTCCCGATTCGACATCTACAAGGCCCTCCGCACCCGCACCGACCGAGGGACGGCGCTGCTCGTCAAGTCGAGCGATCCCCTCGAGCTGGCGGGGCTGTGCGATCGGGTCCTCGTGATGTCCCGGGGCCAGATCATCGAGGAGATCCCCGGCGACGAGCTCGACGAGTTGCGCATCGTCGAGGCGATGGTGCGAGGGCCAGGTCTGTCCAAAGCAGGGCGGTCGCCCCTGGGGGTTGCCATGCCCAAGGCATCCTCGGCGAACGGGGGGCCATGAGCGCGCGCACCGAGGCTGCCCGACGCGCCGTCCGGAAGGTCATCCGCGACGCTCGCGACAAGAACAAATGGCGCAAGATCGTCAGGTTCCGACTCTGGATGCCGGTGGTGCTGCAGATCCTGCTGGTCGCGGCGCTGCTGTGGTATACGAACTCGCGGTTCCCCGGCTTCGTCAACGCCACCAACGTCAAACAGATCCTGATCCTGGCGCTCCCCTTGATCGTGGCGGCCATGGCGCAGAACCATGCGCTCCTCGTCGGGTATCTCGATCTCTCCGTCGGCGGCATGATCAGCCTCGGTGTGGTGACGGCCTCCTTCTTGATCGGCGCCGAGGCCTCCGTCTCCGACATCGGGATCGGGATCGGCGTCATCCTGCTCATCGGCGTCGCCCTCGGCCTCGTGAACGCGGGCTTGGTCCGAGGGCTCAAGGTCCCCTCGATCATCGCCACCCTGGCCACGTTGAGCATCCTGAACGGGATCTCACTGACCATGCGGCCGACGGCGCAAGGGGTGATCAGCCCCGACGTCGTTTCCGTGCTTACGACGAGTGTCGGACCGATCCCCGTCGCATTCATCGTCGTCGTCGCCCTGGCGGGTCTCGCCGATCTCTGGCTTCATGCTTCCGGGTCAGGACTGCAGCTGAGGGCGGTCGGCTTCGACGAGCGGTCGGCGAAACGCGGCGGCGTCAGCACCAACTGGCTTCGGGTCCGGGCCCTCCTCTTGTCGGCCGTGCTGGCGGCGGTGGCTTCGTTCTTCGTCATGGCCCGATCCCCGATCGGTAACGCAACGGTCGGCTCGACGTTCGCCCTGAACAGCATCACCGCCGCCGTCCTCGGCGGCGCGTCCCTCGCAGGTGGCAGGACCACGTTCATCGGTGGGACGGTGGCTGCCATCCTCCTCGCGCTCATCCTCACCGTCTTGCCGTACCTCGGTCTGTCACCGAACGACGGACCGATGATCATCGGCCTCCTGGTCCTGATCGGGATCGTGCTCTTCCAGCTCGGCGACATCAAAGAGCTGGTGAAACGGAACTACAAGCGAGGCAGGCGTCTGGTGGTCGGCAGCCGCCCGCCGAAGGCCGCCAGCCTTCCCGCCTTCTATCCCGTCGGAACCGACTTCGGCGCCATGCCCACCGGGAGGACGTTGATCCAGGGTGGGACCGTTCTGAGTCTGGACCCCGCGCTCGGCGACTTCACCACGGGGGACGTGCTGATCGAAGGGGACACGATCCTCGCCGTCGGCCCCGGTCTGGCCAACGGAGAGGTTGAGATGATCGACGCTTCGGGCATGATCGTGATGCCGGGATTCGTCGACTCCCACCGTCACATCTGGGAGGGGCTCCTCCGGAACATCGGGACCGACGTTCCCCTGGAAGGACGGTCCAGCTACATCTCGTTCGTCTTGCACAAGCTGGCGCCCGCCTTCCGGCCGGAGGACGCGTACATCGGCGACCTGCTCTCGGCACTCGGCGCGATCGACGCCGGCGTCACGACGCTGCTCGACTGGTCGCACATCCAGGGTTCGCCCGCACACACGGACGCGGTGATCCAGGCGCTGAAGGACTCCGGGTTGCGCGCCGTCTTCGCCTACGGGTTCCCCTGGTGGGGGAAGTGGGAGGAGCGCCAGCCCAGCTGGTTCGTCCGCGCGGCGACGGAGCATTTCTCGACGAAGGACCAGATGCTGACGCTCGCACTGGCGGCACCGGGGCCCGAGTTCACCGACTTCGAGGTCTCGCGGGATCACTGGAAGCTCGCCCGCGAGGCGGGCGCCCGGATCACGACCCACGTCGGCGTCGGGAGCTACGGACAGGACGCCAAGGTCCAGGAGATGGGCGAGGCGGGGCTGCTCGGCCCGGACACGACGTACATCCACTGCACCACGCTGAACGACACCGAGATCCAGATGATCGTGGACACCGGGGGCACGGTGTCCCTGGCCTCACCGGTCGAGATGATGATGGGCCACGGGATGCCCCCGATCCAGAAGTTCCTCGACCGAGGGCTTCGCCCGAGCCTGAGCGTCGACGTCGAGACGAACGTACCCGCCGACATGTTCAACCAGATGCGCTCCGTGCTGGCCCTGCAACGGGCGCTGGCTTCCGCCGAGGACAAGCCGCCTCTCTCCCCGGGCGAGGTCCTCGCCTGCGCGACGATCGAGGGTGCCCGCGCGAACGGGCTCGACGCGACGGTCGGCTCACTCACGCCGGGCAAGAAGGCGGACGTCATCCTGCTGCGGACGGATCGGATGAACGTGACGCCGTTGAACGACCCCGCGACCGCGGTCGTCGCCGGGATGGATACCGGCAACGTGGACACCGTCTTGATCGGCGGCCGGGTGATGAAACGGCACGGCACATTGCTCCACGTCGACTGGCCGGCGGTGAAACGGATGGCCACTGAATCGAGGGACCACGTCGTTGCCAGATCGGGCTTCAAGCTGCCGAGCATCTGATGAAGAGGAGATGAAGAGGAGATGAGGGATATGACGATGACGACGGACGGGTTCCCGGTGGCGACGACCCCTTCCCCGGGTATCGCCGGCGTCGACTGGGAGGTCCGCGTCGACTTCGAACGTCTCCGCACCTACCGCCTCGACCGCACCAGGGAAGCGCTCGAGGCGTCCGAGCTGGGTGCGCTGCTCCTGTTCGACACGAGCAACATCCGGTACGTCACCGCGACGCAGATCGGCTATTGGGCGTTCAACAAAGGCGAGCGCTACGCCCTGCTCACCCGAACCGGTCGACCGCGGATCTTCGACTTCGGCTCGGCGGCCAAGGCCCACCGCCTGCAGCTCCCCCACCTCTACGACGAGACGAACTCCGTCGGCGGCAACACAGGGCTTCAGGGGGCGATCCATCCTCGAGTCGGCTTGCAGGCGCGCGCGGTCCAGGAGATCAAGTCGATCATGGCCGAGGAAGGGGTCGGCGACATGCCGCTCGGCGTGGATGTCGCCGAGACCTCCATCTTCCTCGAGCTCATGAACGCGGGGGTCGAGGTCCGTGACGGGCAACAGGTGATGGCCGACGCTCGCGAGATCAAGAGCCCGGACGAGATCATGCTGCTCACGCAGGCGTGCGCGATGGTCGACGGCGTCTACCAGGACATCTTCGAGGCGCTCAAGCCCGGGGTCCGGGAGAGCGACATCGTCGCTCTGGCGCACGCCCGTCTCTTCGAGATGGGCTCGGAGTTCGTCGAAGCCATCAACTCGATCGCCGGTGAGCGGTGCAGTCCGCACCCTCATGTCTTCTCCGATCGGATCATCCGGCCGGGCGACCAGGCCTATTTCGACATCATCCACGTCTTCAACGGCTACCGGACGTGCTACTACCGCACCTTCGTCGTCGGCCGGGCGACGCAGGCGCAGCGCGACGCGTTCGCCCGGTCGCGGGAGTGGATGGATGCCGCGATCGACCTCGTGAAGCCCGGCGTCTCCACCGACCAGATCGCGGCGGTGTGGCCCAAGGCCGAGGAGTTCGGGTTCTCAGACGAGATGGATGCGTTCGGGTTGCAGTTCGGCCACGGCGTCGGCGTCGCCCTGCATGAGCGACCGATCATCACGAGGCTGAACTCGTTCGTGGATCCGCTCGAGATCAAGGAGGGCATGCTCTTCGCGCTCGAGACGTACTGTCCCGCCACCGACGGAATATCGGCCGCGCGGATCGAGGAAGAGGTCGTCGTCACCGCGGACGGCTGTCGCGTGATCACGTTGTTCCCCTGCGACGAGCTCATGGTCGCGAACGAGTACTGAGGCGAGGAGATAGGGACGAGATGGTGGACACGATCCAAGATGCGGACCTCGACACGAGGCTGTCGATCTATCGGATGATGCAGGAGGGCCGCCTGTTCGAGAAGCGCGCCCAGGACCTGTTCCTCGAGGGGCTCGTGAAGGGAACCTCGCACCTCGGGATAGGGCAGGAGGCCGTCGCCGCCGGTTTCGCCGCCACGCTCGAACCGGAGGATCTCGTGTTCTGCACGTACCGGGGTCATGTGCACACGTTGCTACGCGGCGCGCCGATGGGGGCGTTGATGGCGGAGCTGCTGGGCCGCGCGAACGGGATCTGCGGCGGCAAGGGTGGATCGATGCACCTCACGGACGTCGCGCACGGTGCGATGGGCTCCTACGCGATCGTCGGGGCCCACATGCCGATCGCCGCGGGCGCCGCGTGGGCCGCGAAGGCGCGCGGGACGGGACAGGTCGCCGTGTGCTTCTTCGGCGACGGGACGACCAACATCGGCACGTTCCACGAGGCGCTCAACATGGCGGCCGTCTGGAAGCTCCCGGTCGTGTTCGTCTGCGAGAACAACCTCTACATGGAATACACGGCCATCCGTGACGTCACCGCGGTCGAGCATCCGGCTGCGGATCGAGCGTCCGCCTACGGCCTGGAGTCGATCCTCATCGACGGGAACGACGCCGACGCGGTGCACGCCGTCGCGGTCCGAACCGTTGGGCGGGCGCGAGCCGGCGAGGGCCCCTCCCTGGTCGAGGCCGTCACGTACCGGCACGGCGGGCACTCGCGAGCCGACCCCGGGAAGTACCGACCCACCGAGGAGGTCGAGGAGTGGCTGCGCCGCGACCCCATCCCGCTGTATCGCGAACGACTCCTGGCCGCGGGGGCCGACGAAGCGACGTTGCAGGGCATCGAGCGCGACGTGCGAGACGCGGTCGACCGCGCGACCGAGGAGGCTCGCGAGGGGCCGTTCCCCGATCCCGGAACGCTCGAGACGGAGCTGTGGGCCGACGGAGGCGCCGCATGGCGGAACTGACGTATCGCGAGGCCGTGGCACGTGCCATCGGGCAGGAGATGGAGCGCGATCCCACCGTGTACTTCCTCGGGGAAGACGTCGCCGCCGCAGGAGGGGTCTTCAAGACGACCGAGGGACTCCTCGAACGGTTCGGGCCCGAGCGCGTCCGCGACACCCCGATCAGTGAGCAGGCCATCATCGGGGCCGCGATGGGAGCCGCGATGAACGGGCTCCGGCCGATCGCGGAGCTGATGTTCAGCGACTTCTTCGCGGTGTGCTGGGACATGGTCGCGAACCAGATCGCGAAGACCCGGTACATGACCAACGGGCAGGTCGAGCTGCCGATCGTGATCCGTACCGCGAACGGGGGCGGTGTGCGATTCGGCGCGCAGCATTCCCAGAGCGTCGAGACGTGGATGATGGCGATCCCGGGACTGAAGGTCGTCGTCCCCTCCACCCCGGTCGACATGATCGGGTTGTTCGCCGCGGCCGTGCGCGACCCGGATCCCGTGATCGTCGTCGAGCCCAAGGTGCTTTACGCGTCGAAGGGCGACGTGCCGGACGGGGAGATCCTGGACCGCCTCGGGGAGGCACGCACCGTGCGGGAGGGTGGAGACGTCACGATCTGCGCGATCGGCGCGATGGTTCCAAAGGCGCTCGAGGCGGCGGGACGGCTGGCCGACGACGGGGTCGCGGCTGACGTGATCGACGTGCGGTCGTTGGTCCCGCTCGACGTTCGCGCGATCGCGGACTCCGTGGAGCGAACCGGACATCTCGTGACGGTCGAGGAGAACCCGCGGCTGTGCGGCTGGGGGGCCGAGATCGCGTCCATCATGGCCGACGAGAAGTTCTATGCCCTGGACGGTCCGATCGTTCGCGTGACGACGCCGCACCTGCCGCTGCCGTCCGCCGACGTGCTGGAGGATGCGGCGATCCCCTCGGTCGATCGCATCATCGACGGCGTGCGGCGCTCGCTGGGATGAGAGGCGCCCGATGAGCTCCCGTCATCTGGTCCGAGCCGGGCGCGAGCTCGAGCTCACCGCTCCCCCGGGGTCGACCGCCGAAGGCCTCCGGCGCTGGTCGGTGGTCGACGAGCACGTGCCCGGCGCCGTGCACACCGGGTTCGCGATCGTCGAGCTGGCCGGCGGTGGCCGGATCCCGTGGCACGTCCACAGCTTCGAGGACAGCCTGTACGTGTTCGAGGGCGAGGTCGTCGTGGACACCGGCGAGGGTGCGAACCTGCTGCGGCCGGGCGATTACGGCGTGACGCCCGTCGGCGCGCCGCACGCGCTCCGGAACGTCTCAGAGGCACCCGCGCGGTGGGCGACGATGTGGGCCCCCCAGCCGCGTTCGCGCGTCCAGGGCGACACCTACGCGGTGCCGGGTCTGCCCGAGCGTGAGCCGACCCCGATCGACGTGCGCGATCCGCGCACGCGCTCGTTCGGGCACATCGACCCCGCGAACATGGAGGTGGACAAGCAGACGCAGGACATGCTGGCGGTCTCGGCGAGCATGCGGACGGCGCTCCTCGTCTACAGCGGCATCACCGTGAAGATGATGGTGGACGCCGACCTCGGAGCGCAGCTCCTGACGATGTTCATGGTGCAGTACGAGCCGCGCGGGCTCGCAGGGCGCCACGACCACCCATACGAGGAGACCTACCTGATCCTTGACGGCGAGGTCGACGCGGAGTTCGACGGCGAGCGGTACCACCTCGTGCCGGGGGACATCGCGTGGGCCGGGGTGGGTTGCGTCCACGCGTTCACGAACTCCGGGCCTGGGATCGTGCGGTGGCTGGAGACGCAGGCGCCACAACCGCCCCATCGCCACTCCTACCGGTTCGCCCGGGACTGGGAGTACCTGACCGAGGCGACCGCGATCGACGAAGGGAAGAACACGGATGGCTGAGCAGACGGTGGTCGTGGTGGGCGGGACGCAAGGGCTCGGACGGGATCTCGCGCGGCACTACGCAGCCGCCGGCCGCCGCGTGGTGGTGACGGGGCGCGATGCGGAGCGAGCCATTGCAGCCGCGGCCGAGCTCGGCACCTCGGTCGAGGGCATCGCGTTCGATCTCTCCGAGCCGACGACGATCGCGCCGGCCCTCGCCGGGCTCGGCCCTATCGACCGGCTCGCGCTCGCAGCGCTCGACCGGGACCTCAACTCCATCAAGGATTACGACATCGAGGCCGCGATCCGTCTCGTCACCCTGAAGCTCGTCGGGTACACCGAGGTCGTCCACGCGCTGCTCGATCGGCTCACGCCCGACGCGTCGGTCCTTCTGTACGGGGGCCTCGCCAAGCTCCGCCCGTATCCGGGCTCCACGACGATCACGACGATCAACCACGGTGTCGACGGGTTGGTGCGCACGATGGCGGCGGAGCTCCCGCCGATCCGCGTGAACGCCCTCCACCCCGGGATCGTCGGCGACAGTCCGTTCTGGGCGCCGAAGACCGAGGCGCTCGAGGCCACGAAGGCGAAGACCCCGACGGGCCGGCTGGTCGAGATGCGCGACGTCACGGACGCGGCGGTGTTCCTCCTGGAGAACCCCTCGATGCACGGGACCGAGCTCCGGATCGACGGCGGCTGGTCGCTCACATGACGTCCCGGGTCGCCGTCCTCGGCGCCGGGAACATGGCCGGAGCGATGGTGGGGACGCTCCGCCGTGCCGGGTTCGACGTCGTCGTCTGGAACCGCACGCAGGCGCGCGGCGAGGCGGTCGCGGCAACCCACGGAGCGACGGCGGCACCCACAGCAACGGAAGCCATGGCAAACGCCGAGGTCGTGCTGAGCAGCCTGGCGGATGATGAGGCCGTGCTGGCAACCTACCTCGGGGACGAGGGAGCGGCGAGCGCGTGCGGCCCCGACCACGTGGTCCTCGAGATGAGCACGATCGCACCGGACACCGCCCGTCGCGTCGGCGAGGCCGTGACGGCATCCGGGGCCGCCTTCCTCGACGCGCCGGTCTCGGGAAGCGTGCCCACCGTCGAGAAGGGAGAGCTCACGATCATGGTCGGCGGGGATGCCGCAACACTCGAGCGCGCCCGGCCCGTCCTCGACGCGTTGGCCGCGAAGATCTTCCACGTGGGTGTCCTCGGCGCCGGCGCGACGGTGAAGCTCGCGGTGAACGCCCTCGTGCATGCGATCGACGTGGGTCTGTCGGAGGCACTCGTGCTCGCCGAGAAGGCCGGCGTCGACCGGAGCGCCGCCTACGACGTCTTCGCGGCTGGAGCGGCGGCCGCGCCGTTCGTGCTCTACAAGCGTCCGGCGTTCGAGGACCCGGACCACGCGCAACTGACGTTCACGCTGGACCTGATGGCCAAGGACCTGGACCTGATCCTCTCGCTCGCGCGCGAGGTGGACGCGCCGATGGGGCAGGCGGAGCGCAATCGCGAGGTGGTCGAGCGGGCCCTCATCGGGGGGTTCTCCGGCCGCGACATGAGCGCCGTCGCGGAGTACCTCCGTCGGCCGGGCTAGGTTCCCCAGTCCCCGAAGGGTTCCCGCCTCCCGAGAGTGAAGTTCCAGTACTCGCGGAGGTCGCTACATCTCCCGTCCGACTCGAACCGGAGGAGCAGGCAGCCGGGAAGCGTGACCTCCTCGCCCTCGGAGACCATCGTCGTCCACCACTCGACCGCCACGCGGTTCCCGTCGACGAACGGACGGCCCATCTTCACGATGGCGCCGCGCTGCTGGCTCGTCACGCCGTCCCAGTACGCGCGGATCCCCTCGTGGCCGACGTGCGGCTCCTCGAACGGGTTCGATCGGTAGCTCGCATCCTCGGTGAACAGCGTGAGGACCAGCTCGGTGTCGCCCGCCTCCCAGGCCCTCCGGTAGCCGTCGATCCATCCCGTCAGATCCATGTCCCTCAGCGTATCCCGTGGGAGTATCCCGGCCCCGCAGACGCGACGCGTCAGGCCGAAGGATCGCCCGGCGCCGGCTCGGGCCCCGCCGTGTCGGCCCGCCGGAGCACGAGCATCACGGGGACGAGCACGAGCAGGACACCGAGCCCGGCGATCAGGAAGACGTTCCTCGGACCGAAGAGGTCCACGAGGAAGCCGCCGGCCGCGAACGCGAGCGTGTGCCCCGCGGGCGCCGCCGTGCCGACGAGGCCGAAGATGCGCCCCAGCATCTCCCGCGGCACCGCCTGCTGGACCAGGGTGTCCATCGCGACGACCTCCACCGCGTTGCCCACGCCGGCGATCGCCTGGCCGACCGCGACCAGGGCGATCAGCGGCGCGATCCCGGTCAGCACGGCACCGATCCCGCCCGCGACCCAGCCGAGGAGGAAGACCGTGCCCGCCACGGCCGCCGTGCCTTTCCACGTAAGGCCGAGTGAGCCGAGGAGCATCCCGATGCCGTACGCGCCGGTCACGAGCCCGTAGGCGAGCGGGCTCCCGCTGAGCGTCCCACGCACCAGGAACACGAGCGCGACGTCGTCCAGGCCGGCGAACGCGACCCCGACGAACAGCGCGACGATCAGCGTGCGGACCACCCGGTTCCGCCACGCGAACCGGAGCCCGTCCATGCCGACGGCGAGGAAACCTCGGGCTTCCGTGGCAGCAGCGGGCGCGCGGAGCGGCGGCAACCCCAGCAGGAGCGCCGCCGAGAGCACGAAGGAGAGGGCGTTCGCAGCGAGGGCGCCGCGGAAGTCCAGCCACTCGACGAGCAGCCCGCCGAGGACGGGGCCGGCCGCCACCCGGATGTTCAGGGACATCCCGATCCAGGCGTTCGCGCGCATCAGCTGCTCCGGCCGGACGAGCGCCGGCAGGGCGCTCCGTCCGGCCGGCGCGAACAGCGTGTCGAACGCGGCCGCGAGCGCGACCAGCCCGAGCAGCAGTGGGAACGACGGGTTGAGCCAGGCGATCGTGCCGAAGATCGCGGCCTGGCCGAGGTCGCAGACCACCATCAGCGACCCCTGCTCCACCCGGTCCACGACGACGCCGGCGAGCGGTCCGAGGAAGCGCGGGATCGACGTGGCGAGCAGGAGCGCGCCGACCGAGGTCCCCGTCCCACGGTTGTCCTGCACCAGGAGGACGAGCGCGATCAGCGCGATCCCGTCACCCACATGGGACACGGTGCGGGCGGCGAGCAACCGGCGGAACGCCGGCGCGTCGCGGATCGGGTTCGTCACGTCCTCGCTCACGCGTCGTCCCCCGCCATCTGGTCCTTTGGCATCTGCAGGAAGAGGGTCGCGATCGTGAACGTCGTCGAGCCCTCCGTCGCGCCCGGGATCGCGAGCTCGTCGAGGCGGTGGAGGAACGCGTGCACCGCCTCGCCCGCGGCGTCGATCCCGTCCGCGTCGAGCTCGATCTCCCGCGTGGACAACACGTCCTGGTCGACGTCGTGGCGCTCGGTCGCGGCTTCGTCCATCCGCCGCAGCAGCTCGGCGACGTACGCCCGGTTCATCGCCTGGCGCATCCCCGCCGGAGCGTCCGGCTCCACGTCGACCCACAGGCCGTGGGGCACCTCGAACAGGATCTCGGTCCCGCCGCGCCGGCTCCGCTCCCCCACGCGGAGCGCGATCCCCGCCCGCTCCAGGGACCGGAGATGGTACTGGGCGGAGCCGACCCGGATCCCGAGGCGGCGGGCGAGCTCCGAGGCGGACAGGGCCTCGGCGCGGAGGAGGTGGAGCATCCGGACGCGCGTCGGGTGCGCGAGCGCACGCATCGCAGGGAGTCCCGCGACGCGATGCGTGGATCGACCGGTCGACGTCTTCCGAGGTGGCACGAGTCAACCCTACGACATCTCTTATAGGGTCAGCAGGCCATCCTGCAACGGAGCGCGCTGCGCTGATCGCGGCTCCACATCCGCGCACGCCGAGAGGCTGGTCGACGCTTCTCTCGCCTTGGGATGAGCGAGGCGAGAAGGCGCGCATCTCGAGGGAGTCGAACTCCAACCTTCTGATCCGTAGTCATGTCGGGCTGAACGGTATGCGGGGCAGCATTTCCCCAGGTCGGCTCGGAGCGCTGTGCGCCGAGTTGTCACCCGTCCTTCTGCGTCCCGGCGAATGGCTCCCAACTGGGCTCCCGACGTAGATCTCCACACCGCACACAGGCCCCGGACGTTATTGACCTGCTTGACTGTCGAGATGGGGTACCCGAGGGATCGACGGTTCGAGCCTCGTGACAGCAAGAAGCGGCACGACTGGAGGCACGACCATGGCTGACACCACGAACGAAGATCCGCTGAAGCACTTGTTCGATTATCCGCTTCTCGAGGCGATCTACGGGAGGCGTGCCCGCCGGTTTGGCCTGGGTATGGAGATCCCTTCGGGCCCGCTGGCGTTCAGATCGAGCGCCGAACCCGCTCCGCTGACGGAACTCGAGCACGCGGTGCTCGTCGCCGCCGGAACCGGAGTCACTGGGTGGAATTTCGGTGTGCCGTTCGGCCCGGATCGCCCGGATTCGCATGCCCATTACACGCTACGATTCACCGGTCGTACCGCACCCACCGCCGCCGGGTTCGGAACCCCCGTGCTGTTCCACACCGACGACGACGGCACGTACCTCACGAATACCCGCGACAGCACCCCGACGGCCGTTCGGGAGTTGGACGACGGGGACGACGACATCCAACGGATTTTGGACGTGTGCCGCCAGGGCACCACCCAGTTGTCCGATCGAAGGCTCGACCTACCGGCTCAGCCACCGCACATGCTCCCCCCAAACCTATGGATGGCGAATGCACCCGGTTCGACCCTGTTCATGCCCATCGGTGATGCGAGCGAGCAAGTGCTGGGATTTCTGGCCATGGTCATCGCCAACGGCAACCTCATCATGGATGACGAGGCGGGCCGTCCCGCCGGTGACCTTGCCCCGTTCGTCCGGAGCGGGCTGCTCGATGAAACCAAGCTCTCACCTCTCTCGGTGCTGCAGCTGATGGCCTACGAGGCCAACACCGCCGAACTCAGCTTCATGGCCCACAACATCGTGCTGACCATGCAAGCGATGGGCCTCGGCGGGTTGTTCTTCAATGGCATCAACCGATGGAGTGTCCTGGGAGCGTTCGCCGACGACGGCATCGCCGGACTCGGGTTCCGTTTCGTACACGACGAACGCTGGACGCTGCCCAACCCCGTCGGTCTCGACGGCATGTACGAGGCGTTGTGCCCGCCCTACCAGCCCGATATGAGGACCGCTGCGCATGTGTTCGCCGAGCGCAAGTTCGGCCCTGGCGGCACTTACGACCCCTCGACTCCCGGCCCGTGGAAGGACGCGGCCGTGATCAAGGCTGGTGTCGATCCTTACAGCGATGAGTTCGTCGCGTGCTTGGGGGAGGTCGCCCAGTACATCTACGACACGCATGGTCGCTTCCCGTCGACCTACACCACGATGGTTCTCACCGGGTATGTGCAGGCCGTACACCTCGACACCGACTACTACGACACCCACTTCCAACCGGGCGCGTACCTGCCGACCCACAGCCAGCACTGGGAGCGATGGCACTCCCCCCACGAGGGCAGCTGACCCGACGGTTGGACAGGTGGTCTCTAAACCACACGACAAGCCCCGGAGCCATCGATGGACCGCCTGGCGCGAGACGCCGAAGCGCCGCGCGACCTCCACCACCGAAACCCCGTCGCGGATCACCGCGAGTACCGCCTGATACCTCTGCTCTACGACACTCAGCTCCACAAGCGTTTCCGCAGTGTCGAGCGCTGTGCCCCGTGTTATCACCTGTGCTGGTCCGGTCAACCAGCCCTGCCTTGAAGGCGCCAGTTCGTGTTCGGATCCGGTGACTACCCCTGCGCCACAGTGCCCTCCCATGCAGGTCGTGCATCCGCCCGATCGAGCGGTGCTCGAGGATCGACACCGGAGTGCCGACACACGCGGCAGTAGTTTCGCTACGCTCGTCGACGTAGCGCCCGTGCGAGGTTGACGGGCAGTCTCCCGCGGCCCTCGCCCTCGCCCACGTCCTCGTCCCTATCCCGTAGTCGATTTACGGACGCGGCCCGATGGTGGGTGCCGCTCGCGGTTCCTACGATGTCCCGATGAGGTCGCGGAGGCTCCGACTGATCATGTCCCTGCTCGTGGTCGCCGTCGCGTTGGTCGGGACTCTGCCAGCGCCGGTGTTGGGCCAGGAGCTGACCGCCTCGCGGGTCCGCGTCACCCTGACGAGCCTGTGGGTCAAGCCAAGCCCAGATCCGACGGGGCTCGCCTATCACCGCGGGCAACGCCAACTGCTGGTGGTCGACAGCGAGGTCGAGGAGACGCGGCGCTGGGCCGGGGCCAACATCTGGCGCGTGAGGCTCGGCGGGCGAGTTTCCCGGTCGTGGTCGCTGATGCGCTTCACGCGGGAGCCGACGGACATCGCGTTCAAGGACAGGCGGATCCTCTTCATCAGCGACGACAACGAAGACCGCGTCTTCCGCGTGCAGCGAGGCCCTGACAAGATCTGGGGGACGAGGGACGACGCGATCACGTCGTTCCCGACGCGCCCGTTCGGGAGTCGGGACCCGGAGGGGCTCGAGGTTGCGCTCGGGTCCGTGTGGGTCGCGGACGGGGAGAGCGCGCGCATCTACCGGGTACGCCCGGGTCGCGACGGGCGCTTCAACGGGGCCCCGCCGGTCGGCGACGACGTGGTGACGAGCTTCGACACGTTAGGGCTAGGTCTGCGGGACCCTGAGGATCTCGTCTACGACGGGGCCACGGGCCTCCTCTACCTGGTCAGCGCCAAGGACGACGTGATCGTGCGCACGACCCGCGCGGGTGTGCTCGTGGACACGATCGACCTCTCGCCGTTCGGGCTGATCGCTCCGGCCGGCATCACCCTGGCGCCCGGGAGCAGGGACCGGAGCGTGCGGAACGTCTACATCTCGGATCGTGGCATCGACAACGGCCCCGATCCGAACGAGAACGACGGTCGGATCTTCGAGTTCGCCTTGACGGCCGCGTAGCACTGTGAGCGGTGTGCCGCAAGGTGGCACTCTGTCTGCCTGCCAGCGCGCACCTGCTAGCGCGCCGGGAGGGAGTCGAACCCCCAGCTTTCTGATCCGTAGTCAGAGGCTCTTCTTCAGCATCTCCATCAACGAAACCAGCGGCCCGGTGTCCTGCATCACGTAGAAGTGCGCCGACGGCACGCCCTGCTCGAACAGCTGGAGCGTCTGTTCGAATGCCCACCGGATGCCCACCTCGGCGACCTTCTCGTCACCCACGGATGCCACCTCCGCCACGAGACTCTCGGGCACCGCGACGTTGAAGGTCCTCGGGATGCTCGTGACGTGCGTCCGGCGCGTGAGGATCTTGAGCCCAGGGATGATCGGGATCGTCACGCCCTGGTCGCGACAGGACTTCACGAACCGGAAGAAGACCTCGTTGTCGTAGAACAGCTGCGTCACGGCGTACTCGGCGCCGGCCCGTTGTTTCTCCAGAAGCACGCCGATGTCCCGCTCGAGGTTCGGCGCCTCCTCGTGCTTCTCGGGGTAGGCCGCGACGCCGATGCAGAAATCGGTCGGCGTGGATTCGGCCAACTCCTCGAGGTATTCCCCATGATTCATCGCAGACACCTGCCGAACGAGATCAAGAGCGTTCTCGTTCGCGCTGCGTCCATCCGGCGGCACCCGACGTTCGCCGTCCCCCCGGATCGCGAGGACGTTCTCGATCCCGAGGTAGTTCAGCTCGATCAGCGAATCCTCGGTCTCCTCTCGCGTGAATCCGTTGCACAAGACGTGCGGGACCGGGTCGACGTCGAAGCGGTACTTGATCGCGGCGCACAGGCCGAAGGTCCCCGGAGCCTTTCGGGTCACGCGACGCCGATACGTGCCACCGGGCACCTCGTCCCACACCGTTTCCGCCGCGTGGCTCGTGATGTCGATGAACGGCGGCTCGTACGGCATCAGCGAGGAGACTGCCTCGTAGATGCGTTGCACGTTGGCTCCGCGGCGCGGAGGGATGATCTCGACGCTGACGAAGGGGTTCGTGGCGTTCGCGAGATGCTCGATGACCTTCACGGTTCGAGCCTATCGCCGGTGAAGAGCCTTTCCTTTGAAGTAGAGCTCGCCGCAGGAAAGGGATGTGTCTCCTATCCGGAGCCCCGCGACCGCAACGAGCGCCGAGGCTCTCTCTCGTCCGCAAGAAGGCTGTCTCGTTCAGCGGGACTTGGATTCCGGTCCCAGGGGTCGAACTCGAAGTCCCCGAGAACCATGCGAGCACGGCGCCCGCGTTCTTTCGCCGGAATCGGTCGCGCCTCCTCCCCGAGCGTGAATGTCATCTGGCGGCCGACACCCCCTCGCGATCCGATCGAGTAGCTCGAGCCCTGGCATCGTTCGACCCGTTTCGATCTTGGAGATCGCTGCCTGCGTGGTGCCGATCCGGGCCGCGAGCTCAGCCTGCAATATCACTCCCGCCAGGGCAGCCGGATCCCTCGCGCGGCCGCGACCTCGAGGGCCCGCTCGTACCCGGCATCGGCGTGGCGGACCACACCGGTTCCGGGGTCGGTCGTGAGCACGCGCTCAAGCCGCGCCGCCGCGTTCTCCGTGCCGTCCGCCACCACGACCATCCCCGCGTGGATCGAGTAGCCGATCCCGACGCCGCCGCCGTGGTGGACGCTCACCCAGTGGGCGCCGGCCGCGGTGTTGATCAGCGCGTTCAGGATCGGCCAGTCCGCGATCGCGTCCGAGCCGTCCTTCATGCCCTCGGTCTCCCGGTAGGGCGAGGCGACGGACCCGCTGTCGAGGTGGTCACGACCGATCACGATCGGCGCCGAGACCTCGCCGCTCGCGACCATCTCGTTGAAGCGCAAACCCGCCTTCGCTCGCTGCCCGTACCCGAGCCAGCAGATCCGAGCGGGGAGCCCCTGATGCGCGACCCGCTCCCCCGCCATCTGGAGCCACCGCAGGAGCCGTTTGTCTTCCGGGAACAGCTCGGCGACCGCCCGGTCGGTCTTCTCGATGTCTTCCGCGTCGCCGGAGAGCGCCGCCCACCGGAACGGGCCCTTCCCCTCGCAGAACATGGGACGGACGAACGCCGGGACGAAGCCCGGGTAGTCGTACGCGCGCTCGAAGCCGCCCGCTTCGGCACCCGCCCGGAGGTTGTTCCCGTAGTCGAAGACCACCGAGCCCGCGTCGAGGAAGCCGACCATCGCTTCCACGTGGCGGGCCATCGACGCGTGCGACCGCCGTTGGTAGTCCTCCGGGTCCCGCTCCCGGAGCGCCGACGCCTCCTCGAGGGTGAGCCCGGCGGGGACATAGCCACCGAGTGGATCGTGCGCGCTCGTCTGGTCGGTCACGACATCGGGACTGAAGCCCTGTGCCAGCAGCGCCGGCTCCACGTCGGCGCAGTTCCCGAGCAGGCCGATCGACAACGGCTCTCGGGCAGTCTTCGCCTCCTCGGCCCACACGAGCGCCTCGTCGACTGAAGCCGTCTCGCGATCCAGGTACTGGGTCTTGATGCGGCGCTCGATCCTCTCCGGGTCGACCTCGATGCAGATCGCCACACCGCCGTTCATCGTCACGGCGAGCGGCTGGGCTCCCCCCATCCCCCCGAGCCCGCCGGTGAGCGTGATCGTGCCCGCGAGCGTGCCACCGAACCGCTGTGTGGCGCACTCGGCGAGGGCCTCGTACGTGCCCTGCAGGATGCCCTGCGTACCGATGTAGATCCAGGAGCCCGCCGTCATCTGGCCGTACATCGTGAGCCCCGCGTGCTCGAGCTCGCGGAACGTCTCCCAATCGGCCCACTTCGGCACGAGCATCGCGTTGGAGATCAGGACCCGAGGAGCCATCTCGTGGGTCCAGAACACGCCCACCGGCTTCCCGGACTGAACCAGGAGCGTCTCGTCGTCGCCGAGACCCTTCAGCGTGCGGACGATCGCGTCGTATGCCTCCCAGGACCGGGCGGCGCGGCCCGTGCCGCCGTATACGACGAGGTCTTCGGGACGTTCGGCGACCTCGGGATCGAGGTTGTTCATCAGCATCCGCATCGCGGCCTCCTGCGGCCACGAGCGGCAGCTCAGCTCGGAGCCCCTCGGCGCCCGCACCTCGTGAGCGTCCATCTGCTCCATCTTGGGCGATACCCCCGGTTGGGTAACCTCCATCTGGGCTACGGCAGAGATGCTACCCGGATGCTTGAGTGCCCCCGGGTTCACCTGTACCGTCCGCGCGATGGCCCCCGACGGAACCCTCATCGAGTTCGGGGCCCGAGGCGCCGTCGATCCCATCCGGGTGCTCCTCGCCGATGACGAGCCAGCGCTCAGGGTCGCCCTCACGGAGCTCCTCAGCCACGAGGAACGGGTCGAGCTGATCGGGACGGCCGCCGACGCCGAGGAGGCGATCCGGATCGCCGAGTCGGACCGGCCGGACGTGGCGCTCGTCGACGTGCGTATGCCCGAAGGCGGGGGGCCCCACGCGGCCCGAGGCATCTCGCGCGTGTCCCCCCGGACGCGGGTGATCGCGCTGTCCGCCTATGAGGACAAGAAGAACGTGATGGAGATGCTCCGTGCCGGCGCCGTCGGCTACCTGGTCAAGGGGACGGCTGCCGACGAGCTCGTCCACGGGATCGAGATGGTGGCCCAGGGCGGCACCAGTCTCTCGGCCGAGGTGCTGGGCGGCGTTGTCGCCGAGCTCGCGACCCAGCTCCGCCGCGAAGAGATCGAAGACGAGGCCGACCAGGCGCTCCGGGGCGACATCGAGCGGTTCGTCTCCGGCCACGGGGTCTGGATGGTGTTCCACGCGATCGTCGATCTCGAGACACGCCAGGAGATCGGGGTGGAGGCGCTCGCTCGGTTCGGATCGATCCCCGTGAAGCCGCCCGACCGATGGTTCGCCGATGCGACGGCGCTCGAGCTCGGGCTCCAGCTTCAGCTCAGAACCCTGAAGGAGGCACTCGAGGCTCTCCCGAAGATCCCGGACGGGATGTTCCTGGCGGTCAACTGCTCGCACGTCGCCGCCTCATCTCCCGAGTTCGCCGAGCGATTGGACGGCGTCGAGGACCGCATCGTCCTCGAGATCACGGAACACGAGGCCATCGAGGACTACGGCGCGCTCGCGGAGGCGCTCGCGCCCCTCCGCGAGCGCGGCCTGCGCGTCGCCGTCGACGACGTCGGCGCGGGCTACGCGAGCCTGCGGCACGCGCTCCAGCTCGCGCCCGACATGGTGAAGATGGACATCTCGCTCACCCGGGGCATCGACCGCGATCCGGGACGTCGGGCCCTCGCCACCGCGCTGATCTCCTTCGCGGCCGAGACGCACATGACGATCGTGGCCGAAGGGATCGAAACGGCAGGAGAGCTCCACGCGTTGCGCGAGCTCGGCGTCCGGTACGGGCAGGGCTTCTACCTCGCCCGCCCCGCCCCGCTCGACTGACCTGCCTCAGGAACTCTCTGCCGACCGACTGCGGACGAGGCTCCGGAGCACCCGCAGGTCACGGGCGAAGATCCGGCGCATCAGCGGCGCCGCCGCCCGGAGACCGAGTCGGCCGACCGGACCCAACGCCTTCGGTGCGAAGAGGGTCTCGCGCCAGCGCATCCGCGTGCCCTCGCTCACCGGTTGGAGCTGGATCTCACCGGCGCCCTTCACCCATCCGAGGTGATCGATCACCAGGATCCGCGGAGGCTCCCACATGCTGACCCGAACCTTGTCGCGAGTCCTGATACCCGCGATCCGCACTGTCGCAAGTGCCTCGACGCCCACGCCCTCCCGTTGCTCGCCGATCAACTCGAAGTCGGCGGCCTCGAGCATCCAGTCGTCCTGATGCTCCCAGTCCGTGATCAACGCCCACACGATCTCCGGTGGCCCGGGCATCGTGTCGGAGACCTCGATGACGAGAGGACGCCGTCGCGCGGATCGAGGCTCGGCGTTCAGCGGATCAGCTCGAGCGGCGGTCGATCGACCATGAAGAGGCGCCCGTGTCCTTCGTGAACTGCTTCATCTCCATGGCGATGGTCACCGCCTCCGCGTAGTGCCGGAACGCCCGCTTCTCCGTCGAGGCGACCCCGATCGAGAGCGTCAACAGCGGGAACCGCTGGAGATCGCCACGTCGATTCGTGACCTCGACGTAGCCGTTCGTGCGGTCGTCCACGTCATAGAGACCGGGCACCATCTCGTCGAACATCTGCACGATCTGCTGAGCCGTGGCCGTTGAATGCTCGGGCGGCACCACGACCACGAAGTCGTCTCCTCCGGCGTGCCCGACGAACGTGTCTGCTCCCACGACGTGCGCGGCGGCCTCGCCGATCACGCGGGCCGTCTCTCTGATGGCTTCGTCCCCCCGAAGGAATCCGTACCGGTCGTTGTAGGCCTTGAACCGGTCGAGGTCGACATACAGGACCGCGAACGGGTCGCCGGCCGAGACGCGTCGTTCGATCTCGTCCTCGATCGCGATGTTGCCGGCAAGGCCCGTCATCGGCGAAAGGGACCGAGTGTCGCTCGCGCGGTTCAGCACTCCCCGGATCCGCGCCAGCAGCTCCGGCGTGTCGAACGGCTTCACGATGTAATCGTCCGCACCGATCGCGAAGCCTTCCAGCTTGTCGGCCGACAGTCCTCGAGCGGTCAGCATGATCACGGAGACCGTGGCGGTCCTCGGATCCTGACGGAGGCGGCGGGTCAGCTCGAACCCGTCCATGTTGGGCATCATCACGTCGGCGAGGACGAGCTGCGGCGGGCGCTCCTTCGCGGCCGCGAGGGCCTGTTCCCCGTCGCTCGCGACCCGCACGTCGTAGCCGGCCGCCTTCAGCTCGATCTCGAGGAGCCGCGCGATGAACGGGTCGTCGTCGACGACGAGGAGGCTCTCCCCGCCGCCGCCGGGATCGTCGTCTTGTGGCTTCTCTTGCGCCGCAGTCTCTGGCGCCGCCATCTCTGGCGCCGCCGCCTCAGGCGCCGCCGCCTCAGGCGCTGCCACCTCTGGCTCTGACGTCTCTGGGTCTGTCACTGGCTCTCCCGTCGTCCGCAAGGCCTTGCCTCCCGGACATCGGCACTCTACCGCCACAAGGTGAGCCCGCTGCGTAGGGAGCGGGACGTTCCCTGCGCCGCGTGGCACGATGGGGCCGGCCTGTTCGGACCCCTGTGAAGGAGACGGCGATGCCGGTGCTCGACTCATTCCTCGATGCGATGGGCGACACACCTCTGGTGCGCCTGCGGGCGGTGGCCCGTGGGGTGAAACCGACGATCCTGGCCAAGCTCGAGATACTGAATCCGGGCGGCTCCGTCAAGGACCGGATCGGCATCAGGATGATCGAGGCGGCCGAGCGGGAAGGGCTCCTCAAGCCCGGGGGGACGATCGTCGAGCCTACATCCGGCAACACCGGGCACGGGCTCGCGATCGCCGCCGCCGTTCGCGGCTATCGCTGCATCTTCGTGATGCCGGACAAGATGAGCCAGGAGAAGATCTCGCTCCTTCGCGCCTACGGGGCCGAGGTCGTGATCTGCCCCACCGCCGTGTTGCCGGATTCCCCGGAGAGCTACTACCGGGTGGCCGACCGATTGGCTGCGGAGATCCCCGGCGCGTTCCAGCCGAACCAGTACCACAACCCCGTGAACCCCCAGACCCACTACGAGACGACCGGCCCGGAGATCTGGCAGCAGACCGAGGGCCGGCTCACCGCCTTCGTCTGTGGCGTAGGGACGGGTGGCACGATCTCGGGGGCGGGTCGCTACCTGAAGGAGCAGAACCCCGACGTTTTCGTGGTGGGGGCGGATCCGGAGGGGTCGCTCTATTCCGGCGACACCCCGAGGCCGTATCTCGTCGAGGGGATCGGTGAGGACTTCTTCCCCACGACCTTCGATCCGTCGGTCGTAGATCGCTACGTCCGCGTCTCCGATCGCGATTCCTTCCTGACGGCGCGCGCGATCACCCGTCGTGAGGGGATCCTCGTGGGAGGCTCGAGCGGCACCGCCGTCTACGCTGCCCTGCAGGTCGCTCGAGACCTCGATGACCATGATGCGACGATCGTCGTCCTGCTCCCCGACACCGGGCGGCAGTACATGTCGAAGCTCTATTCCGAGACGTGGATGCTGCAGCACGGGATGCTCGAGCGACCCGAGATGATCCGCGTCGAGGAGGTCCTCTCCGCGAAGTCCGGCGAGATCCCTTCGCTCGTCACCGTGAACGCACACGACAAGGTGCGTCAGGCAGTCGAGACCCTGCAGGAGCATGGGATCTCGCAAGCGCCGGTGGTGCGGGAGGAGTCCATCGACGTCTCGCAGTTCGTCGGATCGATCCGCGACCGCGAGCTGCTGGAGCGCGTGTTCCGAGACCCCGACGCGCTCCAGCTGGACGTCGCCGAGGCGATGGCGCCGCCCATCCCGATGGTCGAATGGGACGCACCCGTGGAGATGGCGTTCGCGGAGCTGGAACGGACGTCCGCCCTGGTCGTGACCAAGTCGGGACAGGCACTCGGCGTGTTGACCCGGAGCGACCTCCTCGAGTTCCTCGCCCGACAGCGGCGGGCGTAGTCTTCGCCGATGAAGTTCGAGACGGCCGCGATCCACGCAGGACAGGACCCCGACGCGCCCTACGGTTCGGTGAACGTCCCGATCTACCAGACGTCGACCTACGCCCAGCCCTCGGTCGGCAAGCCCAAGGTGTTCGACTACGCGCGTGGGGGCAACCCGACGCGCGAGGCGTTCCAGCAGGCGCTCGCGGCCCTCGAGGGCGGCGAGCGCTGCTACGCGTTCGGGAGCGGGATGGCCGCCGAGTCGACCCTGATGCTCACCCTGCGGCCGGGCGACCACGTGCTCCTCGCCGACGACGTGTACGGCGGCACGTACCGGCTGCTGTCCAAGGTGCTCGAACCCTGGGGCCTGTCGTTCTCGACGGTAGACCTCAACGATGTCGGCGCGTTCCGTGGCGCCTTCAGACCTCAGACGCGCGTCGTCTGGTTCGAAACGCCGTCCAACCCGTTGCTGAAGGTCGTCGACCTCGAGACCGTGTGCACCGTCGCCCACGAGGCGGGCGCTCGCGTCGTCGTGGACAACACGTTCGCGACCCCTGCACTGCAGCGGCCGCTCGAGCTCGGGGCCGACGCGGTCATGCACAGCGTGACGAAGTACCTGGGCGGGCACTCGGATCTGATCGGCGGCGCGATCGTCACCAGCGATCCGGAGTGGATCGAACGTCTCGGGTTCCTGGTGAACGCGGTCGGCGCGGTTCCCGGGCCGATGGATTCGTACCTCGGCCTCCGAGGTCTCAAGACGCTCGCCCTGCGGATGCAGAAGCACTCGGAGAACGCATCTGCGATCGCCGACTGGCTGTCTTCGCACCCGAAGGTCCGTCGCGTCTACTTCCCGGGGCTCCCGACGCATCCCGGTCACGACATCGCCGCGCGTCAGATGTCGTCGTTCGGCGGCATGGTCTCCTTCGAGGTCGGCTCCGCGGATGAGGCGGTCGCGGTGGTCGAACGAACCGAGCTGTTCTTCCTCGCCGAGTCGCTCGGCGGCGTGGAGTCCTTGATCGAGGTCCCGGGGCCGATGACGCACGCGAGCGTCGCCGGATCGGCGCTGGAGGTGGCTCCGGAGCTCATCCGGCTCTCGGTCGGGATCGAGCACGTCGACGACCTGATCGCGGATCTCGCTCAGGCGCTCGGCTAGGACCGCAGCACGATCTCGCTCCCGTCGCCGAGACTGATGCCCACTGCGTACACGCGTGGGTCGCCGCCGACGACGCGGATCGGGACGTCCGCGCCGCCGAGCCAGTCGCGGAGCCGAGCCTCGTCCCCGCCGACCTCGGCCCAGGCGACCCCTTCGGCCGGGACCCGGTGGTCGGCGGGCGCGGCACCGGGATGAAGCTCTGCGGGGACGTCCCACGTGATGAAGAACGGCAACGAGAGCTCCCGGCCTCGCTCCTCGATCCCGGCGCCGCGCCACCGCACCTCGCTTCCGTCGGGCCGCGTGCGGGCACCGGGCCCGACGGTGAGTCCGAGCCTCGTGGCAGTCGCGTCGACGTCGTCGTCCGCGAGGCAGACGGAGAACCATCGGTCGCCGTCCGCGGAGAGCTCCATCAGGGTTCGTCCGAGCACGCTGGTCGATCCGACGTCTTCGTCGACGACGCCCAGGAGCTCGACGTAGTCGTTCCCGAGCGGCGCGATCATGTTGGCGGTCCCCCACTGAGGATGACGCCCGCCGGGAGAGAACCGAAGGCCGTGCTCGTCCCAGAGGCGTCCGGCCGACGCCTCGAGGTCCCGGACGGCGAGCACGACGTGGTCGATCTTGTACATCTCCTGCGGGCGGAGCCTAGGTCGCCTGACGCTTCATGTACGCGACCATCGAGACGCCGCCCGCCGGTGTCTGCTGCTGCAGGATCGTCACGAGCTCCCAGCGGTCTTCGCCGAAGTTGTTCAAGATCTCGCCCGGGTTGTGCTCGAGCAACGGCGCCACGAAATACTCCCACTTCATCTCAGCTTCCCCCTTGTGCCATCAGTCGTTCATGCATCTTCCTGAAGCAGACACCCATGATCACTTCGAGGCCGCCTTCGGTGGCGATCCGAGCCGCCTCCTCGTTCACGATCCCTTCCTGGAGCCAGAGCACGCGCGCACCGATCGCGACCGCCTGCCGGGCCACCTCCGGGGTGTGCTCTTCGCGACGGAACACGTCCACCACATCCACGTGGATCTCGCGCGGGATGTCGAGGAGCGAGGCGTACGCCTGCTCTCCCAAGACCTCCGTCTCGTTCGGGTTGATCGGCACGATCCGGTACCCGCGTTCCTGGAGGTAGGAGGCCACCCCGTAGGACGGTCGCGACGGCTTCGAGGAGATCCCCACGACGGCGATCACCCGGGCCTCCCCCAACAGCGACCGGAGTGCGCGCTCCTCCTCGCTCAGGTCAGGGTCCACGGCGCCTCCGCCCTGAGCACGTCGAGGAACGAATGGACCATCAGCCCCGTCGCGCCCCAGATCGTGTGCCCGTCGGCGGGATACGCCCAGCCGTGCCAGACGCTCCCGTCCCCGCGAGGCAGCTCCATCGGCTCTTCGACGGCGACGAGGTCGGCCAGCGGGACGCGGATGATCTCTTTGATCTCGGCCTCCGCGGCGAACAGATCCGGGGGCAGCTTCAACAGACCGACGAAGGGGATCACGAGGATCGCGGACACGTAGGTGTGCACCGGCGGGAGGGCTCCGATGAGCTGCGGGAGCGCAGGGTCGAGGCCGATCTCTTCGAAGGCCTCGCGCCGCGCGGCGTCGGCGGGCGCCTCGCCCTCGTCCACGAGCCCGCCGGGGAAGGAGACCTCCCCGGGGTGACGCGACAAGGCGTCGGAGCGGACCGTGAAGATCAAGGAGGGGTCCGGCGATTCGACGAGCGGCGCCAGCACGGCGGCGAGGCGGTCGCCCGGCGCCGGCGCGTGCGCCGGCGCCGGATCGAGCGCGGACCGAAGGACTTCCTGCAGAGAGGGCGCGTGTAGCATCCGCAGCCATGGTAGGCGAGGACGTCGCGGAACCCGCGTCGGAGGCGGCAGCCGAGGCCACCGACCCCGACGAGGTTCTCCGCTATGCACGAGCTCTCATCGCCGCGCCGTCCGAGAACCCCGGAGGCACCGAGGACGAGGTCGCCGACGTGGCCATGGGCATCCTCACCGACCTCGGTGCCGATCTCCAGGTCGTCCGGTCCGATGACGGGCGGCCGAGCGTCGTGGCGCGGATCGGCTCCGAGGAGCGCCCATATCTCGCCTGGAACGGGCACCTCGACACGGTGCCGGCCGGAGATCCTTCGACGTGGTCGAGTGACCCTTTCGAAGGCGCGGTCATCGACGGCAGGCTGGTCGGCCGCGGGGCCTGCGACATGAAGGGGCCGATCGCGTCCGCGCTCGCGGCCGTCGCGGCGCTCCGCCGCGCCGGCCTCTCGCTGGCCGGAACCCTCGAGCTGCATCTGGTGGCCGACGAGGAGCTCGCCGGGATCCACGGCACCAAGGTCCTCCGCGACCAGGGTCTCCTCGACCAGGACGCGGCGATCGTGGGCGAGCCGTCCGAGATGGAGATCGCTCTGGCCGAACGCGGCGGCGCCTGGGTCAAGGCCGTGGCGCACGGTAAGGCGGCCCACGGCTCGCAGCCGGACCGTGGCATCAACGCGATCCTCACGATGTCGCGGTTCCTGCTGCGATTGCCGGAAGCGCTTCCCGACCGGGTGCATCCCCTCGTCGGGCCCCCGACGGTCAACGTCGCCCTGGTGTCCGGAGGGAGCGCACCCAACGTCGTGCCGGACCGCTGCGAGGTGGAGATCGATCGTCGGATCGTGCCGGGCGAGGAAGATCCGGAGGAGGTGCTCGCCCCGTTCCGTCTCTTGGTCGACGACCTCGTGGCGGAGCGCCCGGAGACCCACATCGACATCTCGTTGAAGGATTGGACCGAGGCGGCTGAGACGACCGGCGACTCCGCGATCGCGGCGCTCGTTCGCGACGCGATCGCGGCCGAGACGGGTGCGCCACCTCCCTTCGTCGGCTTCACCGGCATCACCGACGCTCGCTTCTACATCAACGACGCGCACATCCCGACGGTGATCGCCGGACCGGGGTCCCTCTCCCTCGCGCACACCGCGAACGAGTCCATCGGGGTGGAGGAGATGGTCGTGGCGGCTCGGGCCTACGCGCGCATCTTCGTGGGCTTCCTGGGGACGCGCTAGTCCTCCGATGGACCGGTTCGACGTCTTCGTGATCGGAGGGGGCGGCACCGGTTCCGAGGTTGCGTTCTCCCTCGCGCGGACGTCGGGGATGAAGGTGGCGCTGGCGGAACGGGACAAGCTCGGCGGTGAGTGCAACCACTACGGCTGCGTGCCCACGAAGGTCATGCTCCGATCCGCGAAGATCGCAGCGCTCGCGCGTGACGGCGAGCGCTTCGGCCTGCGGATCCCCGACGTCGAGGTCGACCTCAAGGCGGTGCAGCAACGTGCCCGTGAAATCATCGACTCCCAGTCGGGCGAGGGCGCCAAGCCTTTCGAGCGTCTCGGCGTCCGTGTGTTCCTGCAGGAGGCGCGGCTGCTCGGAGAGCGCCGGGTGGAGCTCGAGGACGGAAAGCAGTTCGAGGCCGACCGCGTCATCTTGGCGACCGGCACGGCACCCGACATCCCGTCGATCCCCGGTCTCCACGATGGTCCGTTCTGGACCAACAAGGAGGCGATCTGGCGCCCGGACGCGGTCCCTGAGTCCCTGGCGGTGATCGGCACCGGTGCGATCGGGATCGAGTTCGCGCAGATCTACGCTCGCTTCGGCTCACGCGTAACGGCGCTGGAGTCCCTCCCGCACGTCCTTCCCCAAGAGGACGAGGAGGCCGCTGCATCCCTCGTCCCTGCCCTCGAAGGCGAGGGGATCACCCTGATGTCGGGCGTGACGATCGAAAGTGCGCATCACGACGGAGCCGCCTGGACGATTGCTCTCGAAGCCGGGGATCCGGTGGTCGCCGATGAGCTTCTCGTGGCGACCGGAAGGAAACCGGTGTTCGACACCCACGACCTGGACGCGGCGGGGGTCGAGCTGGACGAAGAGGGGAAGCCGATCCTCACCGAGACGCTTCGCACCACCAACGACGACGTCTGGGCCGCCGGCGACGCGACCGGTGACCTGCTGTTCACGCACGTCGGCACATACGAGGCAGAGCTCGTCGTCAAGGACGCTCTCGGTCGCCCGGAGCGCCGGGATTACCGGGTCATCCCGCGAGTCACGTTCTGCGATCCCGAGGTGGCGAGCGTCGGTCTCACCGAACGGCAGGCTCGTGATGAACGCGATGACGTGATCACCGCCGTCATGCGGTTCGAGGACAACGAGCGCTCGCACATCGAGGGAAGCACGCACGGCCTCGTCAAGCTCGTCGCCGGTCGCGACACGGGTGAGCTCCTCGGGGGCCACATCGTCGGCGAGGAGGCCGGGGCCTTGATCCATCAGGTGGTCCTCATGATGTCCGCGCGGGTGACGGCGCCTGCCGTCGCCCGCGCGATCCACGCCTATCCCACGCTGTCCGAGTCCGTGAAGGGCGCCCTGCTCGGCATCGACGAGCAGGTCGGGTAGCCTGGAAGGACATGGACGCTCCCGTCACCGACGTCATCGCGGTCACCGACAAGGCCGCGCGGAGGATCGCCGCGCTCGCCCTCAAGGAGGGCCGCGCGCTGCCGATCCTCCGGGTCCGCGTGACCGCGGGCGGCTGCTCCGGATTCACCTACGAGCTGTCGTTCGCCGACGGTCCCGCCGACGACGACGCGGTGATCGAGGCCGCGGACGACGTCCGCGTCCTCGTCGACCCGAAGAGCAGCCCGATCGTCCGTGGCTCGACGCTGGAGTACAACGACGCGCTCCTCGGTGGCGGCCTCAAGATGATGAATCCACAGGCGACACACGAGTGCGCCTGCGGCGACTCCTTCTCGATCTGAAAGGCCGAGACTCAGCCTCATCCGACGGTGAGCGTCCCCGTCATCTGCGTGTGGAACCGACAATGGAACCCGCCGCTGCTCACGCCGGTCAGCGGGATCTCCAACGTCTCGCCCGCGCCGATCGTCTCGTCGATCGCGTCGTCATCCGTCGTGAACGTGTGCGAGGTCTCCCCGATGTTCGTCACGCTGATCGTCTGCCCCTCCGTCACGGAGAGCTCGGTGGGTGAGAATCCGAAGTCCACCATCGTGAGGTCCGCGCCCCCGCCTCCGTCGCCGCCGTCGGCGGGGCTCTCCGACGGGCTCCCGCCGCCCTGATCCGCGTCCGTGGGGGTGTCTTCCCCGCCGCAAGATGCTGCGAGCAGCGTGAGTGCGAACAGGGCGCCCAGCAGGCTCATCCATCGTCGATGCATCGTCCCCTCCCATCCCTGTGGCCAATCTCGGCCATCCCATCAAGTTGACGCCCGGTCCTCGGGCTCGCACGGTACTACGGGTGAGCTCGCGGACCGGTTTCGCTTCCGGGACAAGGCGCCCTAGACTGCCGCCGTGGCCGTCGAGAAGACCCAGTGGCGAGACCTCTACAACGAGGTCGTGCTCACGGGCATGTGCACCGGCTGCACCTCCTGCATCGTTGCCTGTCCGTTCCACGTCCTGGGCTACGAGAACGACGTCCCCGTCCAGCTCCA
>DATKDI010000056.1:0-103648 GCA_035512775.1 Actinomycetota bacterium
ACTCTTCACCTACGGGTTCGTGTTCAAGACCGGGCGGTCGCCCCGCTAGACTCGGACCCGGCCGGCGTGGCGCAGCTGGTAGCGCAAGCGATTTGTAATCGCTAGGTCGTCGGTTCGAGTCCGACCGCCGGCTCCGAACGAAGGACGAGCGCCCGGGATCGTTCCGGATCGCTCACGAACCGGGCAAGAAGACGTGGAACGAGGCTCCGCCGCCCTCGCGCTCCTCGGCCCATGCGTTTCCTCCGTGGAGCTCGGCGAACCGGCGGACGAGGGACAGCCCGATGCCGACCCCCGGCGCGTGCACGGACGACGACCCCGGTGCCTGACGGAAGGGCTCGAAGATCGCCTCGCGAAGCTCGGGAGGCACACCCGGCCCGTCGTCTTCGACGATGAATAGGACGCCGTCGTCCTGAAGCCGCGCTCGCACCCAGATCTTGGCGTCGTTGGGGGTGTGTCGAAGGCTGTTCGACAGGAGGTTCTCGAGGATCCGCTCCGTCTTCGCCGGGTCGATCTGCGCGCTCCCCGGCTGGACGTCCAGCTCGATCGATCGGCCGTGCGTCTGCATCTCATCCACAGCTCGACGGACGAAGTCCTCCAGGTCGGTCGCGCGTCGCTTCGGTGAGACGATCCCGCGCTGGAGCCGGTCGAGGTCGAGCAGGTCGGAGAGCAGCCGCTCGAGCTTCCTGGCGTTGGCCGCGATCCGGCTCACCATGTCGAGGGCCTCACCCTCGGGGAGGTCGAGCTTCGTTCGCTCGAGCGTGAGCGCCGAGCCTAGGATGGACGTGAGGGGCGTGCGGAGATCGTGGGAGACGGCCTCCAGGAATGTGTTCTTCATGTCGTCGAGCATCCGGAGACGTTGCGCTGCTTCTCGTTCGCGCTTGAAGGCATCGGAGTACTTCCGCTCGCTCGCCAGCAGCGCTCGTTCGGCGCGCTTCCGTTCGGTGATGTCGACCATCAGGCCTCGAAGGATCGTGGCCCCTCCGCCTCGGCCACGGATCACGTGGATCAGGTCGCGGATCCATCGAGGTGACCCGTCTTCACTGGGGACCCGGTACTCGAGGGCTTCGCCCACGCCGCTGTCGATCGCTCGCTGCAACCCCTGTATCGCCTCCTCGCGGTCCCGTTCGTCGATGTGCGAACCCCACACTCGACCATCGTTGGGCCATGACTCGATGTCGCCGCCGAGCAGGTCATCGGTCGCGCCGGCGACGAACGTGAACACCACCCCGGGAAGCGATGCCTCCCAGAACGCGGCGTCGAGGCCGGCGACCAGCTCATGGAACCGTTCGAGCTCGGACATGCGCCTGGCATTGCCCAACGCGAGTGAGGTGAGGTCGGCGACACCGCGGATCAGCCGGAGCTCGCGATCGGCGAAGTTCCCGTCGCCCTCCCGTCCGATGACCGCGATCGTGCCGGAGCCGTCGGGTTCCCAGGTCACGGGTGCGAGCAGGACCTCGCGGGGCTCTTTGGACACGACGTGATCCTGGTCCTTGCTCAGCGGGGATTCCCGCGGGACGACCAACGGGTCGTCGTTCTCGAACGCGATGGACGCGACGACCGACTCGGGGACGTCCCCGATCTCTTGCCACGGCCGGATCGCGTCCGGTTCGACCGTGAGGAGCCGCGCGAGCCGGAAGTCGCCGGTGTGCTCATCGCGGACGTGGAACACGACCGCCGCGGCGTCGATCAGCGACGAGACGGTCTCGATCGCGCCCTGCAGGATGTCGCCCACCGACCGGAGCTGGGTGAGTCGCTTCGAGAGTCCGAGGAGCGCCGAGGACGTTTCCGCGGCCTCACGCTGGGCTTGCAACAGCTTGGCATTCGAGAGCGCGGTGGCCGCGTGCGATGCCAACACCTCGAGGAGCCGTTGGTCCTCTTCGTCGAACGCGCCGTAGCCGAGGCTCGACAAGACGATGACGCCCTGCACCGCGTCGCCGACGGTCATCGGCACGGCCAGCATCGATTCCAAGATGTCTTCGGTGTCGGCGATCTGGACGGCGAAGGGGACGAGCCTCGCATCCGGGGTGAGGACGGAGGTCCGATGCTCCGCCACCCAGCCGGTGATGCCTTCACCGACGTGGGTGATGAGCTCTTCCAACGTCTCGTGCTCGTACTCGTAGAAGATCTCGCCGCGGAACGCGACGGGCAGCAGGGTCGAGCCGTCGTCCTGCATCACGTAGACGCGGCAGTTGTGGTAGTCGAGGATCGTTCGCAGCTCTTCTGTGATGGCCGCGCCGATCTCCGACACGTCATTCATGCCCGCCAATGCCGCGGCCATGCTGTGGAGCATGTTGAGCTGTGCGACGAAACGGAGATCAGCCGCAGGCGCGGCACGCTCTTCGACGTCTTCGCCTCTTGCCATGGGCCAAGGCCTTCCCGAACCTCCCCATCCTCCCATCACTCTAGGTGTCGGGAGACCGGGGGCAGTGCTTGAACGAGGCTTCACGGAAGCTACCCTCGCCGCATGGGAGACAAACGACGCGAGCGGCGTCCGCCCTCGGATCTCGATCGCCGCTCGAGGGAGATCTTGGACTTCGAACGGGAGGCCTGGAAGCTCTCCGTCACGAAGGAGCGCGCGATCCGCGAACGGTTCCGCTTCTCCCCGTCGCGCTACCACCAGGTCCTTCACAGGATCATCGATCGGCCGGAAGCTCTCGTCTACGACCCCATGCTCGTTCGCCGGTTGCGGCGGGTGCGAGAGGTGCGGCGGCGCGCCCGGACGGCCTCGGGACTCGGCCTCCGCGTCTGACGGGCGAGAGCGGATCCGACGGTAGGATGGGCCCGTGAACCCTGGTGTCGCTCGCCTCGCTATCGTGATCGCCCTCGTGATCGGAGGTGTCGCCCTCCTGACCAACGGTTTCGCCGACGGCGAGAGCGCGGCCGCCCCCCCCGGAGTCTCGCCGTCACCGTCTCCTTCCGAGAGTCCCTCACCCGCTCGATCCCCGGAGCCGTCGCTCGTCCCGAACCAGGAGGGAGTGCTGGTGCAGGTGCTGAACGGGACGTCGCAGGCCGGGTACGCGGGCGACTTCCAGATCCTGCTCGAGGAAGAGGGCTACTTGCGGGCCGGAGAGCCGGCGGACGCCCCGGACAAGCCGGTGCTCGACTCGATCGTCTACTTCCGCCGGGACGACCACAGGGCGCAGAACCGCGCGGACGCGCAGCTGCTCTCGGAAACCTACCTGGGCGGCGTGCCGGTGAAGCCGATGCCGGCGAGCCTCGAAAGCGCCGTCGCGGAGTCGGCGGACGTGGTCGTGGTTCTCGGCGAGGATCAGGCTGGGGCGCCCTGACCGGGCGTCAACTGCGACCGGCGGTCGGTACCAGCGACTCGACCAGCTCACACAGCTCGCTCGGCAGGAACGGCTTCGTGAGGAACCCTGCGGCGCCCAGCCCATGGGAGCGCTCCCGATCGGCACGAAGGGACTTCGCGGTGAGGACCAGAACCGGGATGTCCGACGTCTGCTCGTCCCCCTTGAGGATCTCGAGGACCTCGTAGCCGGTCATCCCCGGCAGCATCAGGTCCAGTACGATCACGTCGGGCTGTCGCTCCCGGGCGAGCTCCAGGGCGACCCTTCCGGTGGACGCCTCGAGCAGCTCGTGTCCGCGCTGTTGCAGGTTGAGCCTGCACAGGAGCAGGACGTCAGGCTCGTCGTCGACGACCAGCACCCGACTCATCCGTCCTGTCCTCCTTCCGGGGTAGCCCGGTCAACCTACATCGACTACATCATCGGATCGCGACCATCTCCGGCTGCATACCCGGAATGTGGGTGATCGGGGCTCGATGGCCGTTGACGGAGATGGGCGCCCCTCCTACGCTCGGAGGCGAAAGGACGGCGCCATGCTGAAGGTCTCTCAGAAGCTCGAGTACGCCATGCGCGCCATGATCGAGTTGGCGGACGGCACGCACGCGGGTGTGCTGGTCCCCGCGAGAGAGATCGCCACACGCCAGCAGATCCCGGTCCGATTCTTGGAGCAGCAGCTCGGAGCGCTCTCGAAAGCCGGCCTGGTGGAGAGTTTCCGAGGCGGGGGCGGCGGATGCAGGCTCGCATGTCCGCCTGAGGAGATCACCGTGGCCGAGATCGCCGACGCGATCGAAGGCCAGATCTTCCCGATGTTCTGTCTGGAGCCTTCGGACCACACCTGCTTCCAGGACTCACGTTGTGGGCTGCAAGGATTCTGGGCGGATGTCGCCAGGGCGGTCCAGGTCGTGTTCGCCGAGACGACGGTGGCGGACCTCTCGGCCCGCCACCGTCGGATGACGCCGGGGCGCGTGCTGGTCAGCCCCGAGCAGCTCCTGTCTCGTCCCTAGGAAGCCGCTACGTCTGCCTTGCCCAGGATCCGCATGACCTTGGTGCCGCAAACCGGGCATGTCCCCGATGCGGCGTTCCGACCGTTCTTGAGCGTGACGACCGTCCCCTCGAACTGACGCTTCGCCTTGCACTTCACGCAATACGCCTCGTACTGAGCCACTGTGTCCTCCCTTCCCCCCATCGTGCTCCGAAGCCGCCTCGATGGGCGGCTCCGAGCACGATGGTGGCTCTGTCCTCTCACGTATGCAAGCACCCACAGGCTCGCACGTCACACCGGCCCTCCCGTACGATTGTGCTCCGAGCCCCTCTGGAAGGGGGCCGAGGGACCGAGAGGGGACCAGGCGTGAGCGAGCCTCAACAGCACATCGACGCCCTCCTGGAGGAGAAACGGGTCTTCCCGCCCCCTCCGAGCTTCGTCGAGAAGGCCGTCATCTCGGATCCCGCCATCTACGCGCGCGCCGCCGAGGACCCTGAGGCGTTCTGGGCCGAGCAGGCGGAACGGCTGAACTGGAGCCGTCGCTGGGACACCGTGATGGAGTGGACGCCTCCCTTCGTGAAGTGGTTCGTGGGGGGGATGCTCAACGCGTCCGTGAACTGTCTGGACCGCCACGTGGAGGCCGGCGGGGGCGACAAGGTCGCGTACCACTGGGAGGGCGAGCCTGGGGACACGCGGACGATCACCTACCGTGAGCTCCTCGACGAAGTCTCCCGGCTGGCCAACGGACTCCGATCGCTTGGGGTGGGCAAGGGCGATCGGGTGAACATCTACCTCGGCATGGTGCCGGAGCTGCCGATCGCCATGCTGGCCTGCGCCCGGATCGGTGCCCCGCACTCCGTCGTGTTCGGCGGTTTCAGTGCCGACTCGCTCCGCGACCGCATCAACGATGCGGAGGCGAAGGTGCTGATCACGGCGGACGGCGCTTGGCGCCGAGGTCAGGTGGTGCCGCTGAAGGCCAACGCGGACGAGGCCGTGAAGGAGTGCCCGAGCATCGAACACGTCATCACGTTGCGGCGTTGCGAGAACGACCACGGGTTCACGGAGGGTCGGGACATCTGGTACCACGACCTGGTCGCGGACCAGCCGACGGAGTGCCTCCCCGAGGACATGGACGCCGAAGACATCCTGTATCTGCTCTACACGAGCGGCACCACCGGCAAGCCGAAGGGCATCGTGCACACGACCGGCGGGTATCTCACGGAGGTCGCGGCGACACACCGGATGATCTTCGACATCCACGACGACGACGTCTTCTGGTGTGCCGCCGACTGCGGGTGGGTCACCGGCCACTCCTACATCGTCTACGGGCCGCTCGCGAACCACACGACCGGGATCATGTACGAGGGCGCGCCGGACTGGCCCGACAAAGATCGCTGGTGGTCGATCGTCGAGACCTACGGTGCCACGATCCTCTACACGGCACCGACGGCGATCCGGGCGTTCATGCGATGGGGGACGGAGTATCCGGAGAAGCACGACCTCTCCTCGCTCCGACTCCTCGGGTCGGTGGGCGAGCCGATCAACCCGGAGGCGTGGGTCTGGTACTGGAAGGTGATCGGTGGCGAGCGCGCTCCGGTCGTCGACACCTGGTGGCAAACCGAGACGGGTGCGATCCTCATCTCGCCGCTCCCGGGCATCACGGTCCTCAAGCCCGGTTCGGCCACCGTGCCCTTCCCCGGCATCCAGGCGGACATCTTCGACGACGAGGGCCACAGCGTGCCGCTCGGCGGTGGCGGGTACCTGGTGCTCACGCGGCCGTGGCCCGGGATCTCCCGGACGATCTGGGGGGATCACGATCGATACGTCGAAACCTACTTCTCTCGATACGGACCCGAGATCTACGTCGCGGGCGACGGCGCGAAGCGCGACGAGGACGGGCACTTCTGGCTCCTGGGACGGATCGACGACGTGATGAACGTCGCCGGCCATCGTCTCTCCACCTTCGAGATCGAATCGGCTCTCGTCGACAACGACAAGGTCGCCGAGTCCGCGGTCGTGTCCAAGCCGGACGACCTCGTCGGTGAGGCGATCGTGGCTTTCGTCACCCTGAAATCCCAGTACGAAGGCGACGACGCGATGGCCGAGGAGCTCCGAGATCACGTGGCGGCGAAGATCGGGAAGATCGCCCGACCCCATGGCATCATCTTCACGACCGACCTACCGAAGACCCGGTCGGGCAAGATCATGAGGCGGCTCCTCCGCGACGTGGCACACGGACGGGCGCTCGGCGACGTCACCACGCTCGCCAACGCCGAGATCGTCGAGCAGATCCGGGATATGTCGGACAGCGCGGCGGCCGAGGACTCGTAGGGCCCTTCAGGCGGGTCAGCTCGTGAGGTGGTGCTTGAAGAAGTCGATGGTCATCCGGGTGTGGGCGATCTGCTCTTCCACCTCGAGCGCGTGGTGTCCGCCTCCGTAGAGGTGCACCTCCACCTCGTGTGCACGCGCGCGGAGCGCGTGGGCGTAGACCATCACCTGGCCGAGCGGACAGCGGCTGTCGTGCTCCCCCGCGATCAGCAGCAACGGGGTCTTCACCCGGTCCACGTAGGTCATCGGGTTCCGCTCTCGGTAGAGCTCGGGAAGGTCCATCGGCGAGCCTCCGAGGGTCGCGAGGTCCCATGCCCGCATCGTGGGAGCACTCTCGTAGTGCGCCGCCACGTAGTCCCCGACCGGGATGCCCGCGCAGCCCGCACGCCACCGATCCGGATGCAGACCGGCGATCAGCGTCGTCAGGTACCCGCCCCATGACCAGCCTTCGAGGAACAGCGCGTGCGGGTCCGCGATGCCCGACGCCACGAGATGGTCGACCCCCGCCACGATGTCCTCGGACTCCGGGAAGCCGATGTTCCCTTTGAGCTCCTCACGGAACGCCTTGCCGCGTCCGGTTGATCCCCGGTAGTTGACCTGGAGGACCGCGAACCCCTCGTCGACGAACGCCTGCAACGCGGGGTCCCAGAGATCGGTGTGGTGCCACTCGGGCCCTCCGTGGATGGACGCGATCGTCGGGAACGGGCCGGATCCCTCAGGCGATGTCAGGAACCCGTTGATGACCTCCCCGGAGGGGTTGTTCCACGAGAGCCAACGACTCCGCGTGCCGGGCGGAGGAGGATCGATCGGCAGCTTGAGCACCTCGCCGCCACCGGCGGCCCGAACCGAAGGAGGCTCGACGCTCGAGTCTCCGCGGAACCAGAGCTCGCCGTCTGGCCGGAACCCCGCTTGGTGGATGGTTCCTTCGAGGATCACCTCCTCTTCGAACGTTCCAGACGTCGGATCCACCGTGAGGAGCCGATTGATGCCTCCACCGGGGTCGTTGTGCACGAGGAGACGAGCGCCATCGGGCGTCCATCCCAGCGGGATCGCCGGACCCTCCGCCTCATCCATCGCGAGGTCCACGCGCTCCCGCGTGTCGAGGTCCCAGACCGCCGGCCGTTCGATCCCCGCCCGTTCCTGCGTGAAGAGGAGGCGGCGAGCACCCCGCGCGGGAGACCAGGCGATCGACTCCATCCGCAGCTCAGGGTCGACCTGATCGCCCGCGGTCTCACCGGATCGGCTGTCCAGGACCCTGAGGGCCTGCCGGTCGATGTCGCCGTGCTCGGAGTGATGGATGCAGACGAGCGCGCCGTCGGGCGACAGACCGCCGCCGCCCTGCGGCCACTCGCTCCCCACCCCGGCGGGCTCCGGGTTCCGGTAGAGCTCGCGCGCAGGCTCGTCCCCGACGGAGACGAAGACCCGATAGTCCTCGTCCGTCGCGAGCCCGGCCGCGACACCCCCGTCGATCAGGGAAAGGCCCATCATCCATCCATCGTGGAATCCTCGGAAGAGCGGCAGGGCGTCGCCCCCCTCGAACGGCGACACCATCCACCGCCCGCGCTCGTTCCCGACCTGGTCGTACCACCACACGACGCCCGACCCGTCGGGGACGATGTGCGCTTCCTCCGCGCCTACACCCCCATGTGAGACACGGCGTCGCTCGTCCGACCGCAGATCCCACGACCAGGCCTGGGTGCTGCCGTCCTCGGTCGTCACCGCCGCCAGATGGTCCGGCTTCTGAGTCGACCAGGCGATCTCCTCGATCGTGGGATGGGTGAATCGGAGAGTCCAAGCCGGCCGCGCGCTCATCGGCGAGAGGATAAGCCCCGAGGGGTTGGCGAGCGCGTGGGCGGACGGCGGAGGCCGAGGAGAGCGATCGGGCACGCGACCGGGCCGTTTGCCACTCGCGTGGGAGGGCCCCTAGAATCGTTAGCACTCGGGTGTCCCGAGTGCTAGCAGTCTGAACCCCCGCCTGAGAAGGCGACAGGGACGCCCAGCCGAACGAAGCCAAGGAACGAAGCCAAGGAACGAAGCCAAGGAACGAAGGAGGTCACGAGCGGATGGCTCCCAAACTCATCAGCTTCGACGAGGACGCACGACGCGCGCTCGAGCGAGGCATGGACCAACTGGCGAACGCTGTGAAGATCACGCTCGGCCCGAAGGGCCGGAACGTGGTGCTCGAGAAGAAGTGGGGTGCGCCCACGATCACGAACGACGGCGTCTCCATCGCCAAGGAGATCGAGCTCGAGGACCCGATGGAGAAGATCGGGGCTGAGCTCGTCAAGGAGGTCGCCAAGAAGACCGACGACGTCGCGGGCGACGGCACCACGACGGCGACGGTGCTCGCCCAAGCGATCGTGAAGGAAGGGCTGCGCAACGTGGCGGCCGGAGCCAACCCGATGTCCATCAAGCGAGGCATCGAGAAGGCGGTCGAGCTCGCCGTCGAGGCCATCAAGAACTCCGCCAAGGAGGTCGACTCCAAGGACGACATCGCCCACGTGGGCGCGATCTCCGCGGCCGACCCCGAGATCGGCGAGAAGATCGCGGAGGCGGTCGACAAGGTTGGCAAGGACGGCGTCATCACCGTCGAGGAGTCCAACACCTTCGGCATGGAGCTCGAGTTCACCGAGGGCATGCGCTTCGACAAGGGCTACATCTCGCCGTACTTCATCACCGATCCCGAGCGGATGGAAGCGGTGCTCGAAGAGCCGTACATCCTGATCGCCAACTCGAAGATCTCAGCGGTGAAGGATCTGCTGCCGTTGCTTGAGAAGGTCATGCAGACGGGCAAGCCGATCGTCGTGGTCGCCGAGGACGTGGAGGGCGAGGCCCTGGCCACTCTCGTGGTCAACAAGATCCGGGGCACGTTCAAGTCGGTCGCCGTCAAGGCGCCCGGGTTCGGCGATCGCCGTAAGGCGATGCTCCAGGACATCGCGATCCTCACCGGGGCTCAGGTGATCTCCGAGGAGGTCGGCTTGAAGCTCGAGAACGTCACGCTCGATCTGATGGGCCAGGCCCGCAAGGTCGTGGTCACCAAGGACGAGACGACGATCGTCGAGGGCGGTGGCAAGGAGGAGGACATCAAGGGCCGGATCAACCAGATCAAGTCCGAGATCGAGAAGACGGACTCCGACTACGACCGCGAGAAGCTCCAGGAGCGGCTGGCGAAGCTCTCCGGCGGCGTCGCGGTGATCAAGGTCGGTGCGGCCACCGAGGTCGAGCTCAAGGAGAAGAAGCACCGCATCGAAGATGCGGTGCAGTCGACGAAGGCTGCGGTCGAGGAGGGCATCGTCGCCGGCGGCGGCGTCGCGCTCCTGAACGCCCAGGTCGCGTTGGACAAGGTCGACCTCGAAGGTGACGAGCTCACGGGCGCGACGATCGTCCGCCGTGCCCTGGAAGAGCCCTTGAAGCAGATCGCCCACAACGCGGGGCTCGAGGGCGGTGTCGTGATCGAGAAGGTCCGCTCGATGGATCCCGGCCAGGGCCTGAACGCGGCCAACGGCGAGTACGGCGACATGTACAAGTTCGGCGTCGTCGACCCCGCCAAGGTGACACGGTCCGCGCTGCAGAACGCCGCAAGCATCGCGGCGCTGTTCCTGACCACGGAGGCCGTGGTCGCCGAGAAGCCCGAGAAGGAGAAGGCTGCTCCCGCCATGCCCGGCGGGGGCGACATGGACTTCTAAGGGACCTCACGCAGGGTCTGAAGGGGCCGGCGCGCCGAAGGCGCGCCGGCCCCTTCGCGTCACGGGCAATGCCGGGTTTGCGGTATCTCGTCGTGCGCCGGTACGCTCGTGCTCCCCGAGCCGAAAGGAGCCCCCCACCATGCGGCGTTCGCTCGTCGTGTTGTCTGCTGCCGCGCTCGTCCTGGCAGCCTTCGCAGGTACCTCGGTCGGTCGCGACCGACCGTTCAGCACATCGCGGCTCATCGCGATGAAGATCGTCCCGCACAAGCCAGGCTTCTTCAGCCTCCCGGGCACGAGCGGCGGGCAGTTCTCCAAGAAGCAGATCGAGAACTTCCGATGCACGAGCTCGGGAGATCCCACGACCTACGTGGACATGAGCTGCAACACGACCAAGTTCGGCCAGGACTTCGCCCCGGACAACGAGATCGCGATCGCGGTCGACCCTGAGGATCCGGATCACCTGCTCGCCGGTTCCAACGACTACTACTACCGGTTCAACAATTCGACCGGCGCTCGCCAGGCGATCGTGCCGACCGGGTTCTTCACTTCGTTCGACGGCGGGGAGACCTGGGTCGACGGCCAGATCCCGATGCGCTCGGGCAACGGCGCGGGAGACCCGGCGCCGGCGTTCGACGCCAAGCACGACATCGCCGTGATGGCCCAGCTGGAGAACGTCGGCGGCCAGGGCGGGTTCTACGTTTCACAGGGCGACGTGTCGGTGAGCCACTCGCACGACGGTGGCATCACGTGGAGCGAGCCTGCGACCGCGTTCAAGGGCACCGGTGCCGGGATCGGTCCCGCCAACAAGGCGGTCTTCTGGGACAAGAACTACATCACGGTCGACAACGACCCGGATTCCCCGTTCTTCGGCCGGATATACGTGACCGCGACGAAGTTCGTGAACGCGCTGCAGGGCTCGTACGATTCATCCCCGATCTTCATCAGCCACTCGGACGATGGCGCCCACACGTGGTCGAAGCCGAAGCGGATCTCGGGATCGCATCCCTCGTGCACGTTCCAGTCCACGGGGACCGACACCACCTGCGACGAGGACCAGTTCTCCTACCCCGAGACCGGCTCCGACGGCACGCTCTACGTCCACTTCCTGAACTATCAGAACGAAGCGGCGTGGGAAGGGGACTTCGACTTCGACGCGCAGATCATGGTCGTGAGGTCCGATGATGGCGGCGTCACGTGGAACGACCCCGTGCAGGTAGTGCAACTGGAGGATGGGCTGCGGGACATGCCGTGGTCGGTGATCTTCCGGCAGACCATCTGGGGGCACCAGATCCGCTGGAACCCTGCGGGGAACATCTCGGTCAACCCGAACGATCCGGACGATGTCGTGGTCGTGTGGGCGGATCGAGGAACCGCGAACCCGAACGCGACCGACGATTGCATCAACGACATCATCGGCGTCGCCCCGAACTACGACCCGTGCGACGCCGGTCCCGGGTCCGACACGGACGTGTTCATGTCGCGCTCGATCGACGGCGGCGTGAACTGGTCGGCTCGGACGCTCGTCGACGATGGCGACGGCGCCCAGCAATGGTTCCCGTGGGTCGACCATCTCTCGGACGGCCGTCTCGCGATCGCATGGGACGAGGACACCGCCCCCGCGCCCGCGGACACGTTCCGGCACGTGCTCTGGGTCGAGGGCGAGGGCAAGGAGGCCCTCGGGCCGTTGGAGCACGTCGACGTGTCCGTGACGCACTGGGCGGGCCAGTACACGACCGCCTGGCCGGCGATCTGTGGTCCCGCCGGTTATACGGACGGTGGCGAGCCCGCCGAAGGGAAGGACTGCAACGTCTTCCACGGCGACTACACGGGCCTCGCGGTCGACAGCATCGACCGGGTCCACGTCACCTGGACGGGCCTGAACCGCCTGGCAACCTCGCCGCAGGTCGACTTCTACATCGGGGGGTTCCACGACGGCTACGCGCAGGACGCGATGTACGCCCGGCGCGGACCGTTCTAGAGAACCACGGTGCAGGCGGGAACGGGGCCCTCGCAGACGGGCCCCGTTCCCCATCCATCACGGACGTTCAGGTACCGTGGCTGACGTGGCGGCCGACGTACGGATCTCGATCCGATGGCGCGACGTGGATGCGTACGGCCACGTCAACAATGCCGTGTTCCTCAACTACCTGGAGGAGGCGCGCGACCGCCTCGTGGAGTCGCTCTTCGGCGAGGGCGCGTGGGACTTCGTGATCGCGCGCGTCGCCATCGACTTCCGGAGCGAGCTGAACCAGAGCGACCGGGAGGTGGTGGTGGAGTGTCGCGTCACGGGGTTCGGCACCTCGAGCGTTCGTACCGCCGAGCGGGTGCTCGCCGCCGGCGGGAGGCTCGCCGCGGCATCTGAGTCCGTGATCGTGGCGCGAGATCCCGAGACCCGTCGAAGCCGCCCATTGACCGATGAGGAGAAGGCGATCCTGGAGCGGGCGATCGACGGAGCTTAAGGCTTCGGTCTGGGCAGCACGCGCCGGCCGTGCACGAAGTGCTGCCGGTACCACCCACTCTCGACCCACATGAGCGTCACGCCCGCGACGCTGCTCGAAGAATCGAGTGCCCAGCCGTTCCCGACGTAGACATCGACATGATCCACCGTCCCGTCGCCGTCACCGTCGTAGAACATGAGATCGCCAGGGAGTAGGTCGCGGTACGTGAGCCTGGTCTTCGTCATCCTCGACATCTCCGCGGAGGATCGCTGCGGCAGAGGCCAGCCGTGGTATGGACGGGGAGGGGAGATCTCCCAGGAGACGCCGTCGTCGGCACGCAGGACCCACCACGAGAGGCCCGAGCAGTCGAATCCAGGCCCCGGCTGACTCCCGAAGGCCGGTGGCACCGGGGTTTCGAACCCCCACTCGCCACCCCAGATGTAGGGATAGGCGACGTATCGCACGCCCCAGTCGACGATCGAACGGCGGCTCGCGCTCATCTTCGGCAAGACCATGCCCGCGTACTGTTCCTCGAGGTAGGGGACGACCCAGTCCGCGAGCGTGGTCGCCCGGTACAGAGACCACGCGACCTGCTTGCGCCTGAGCCTCGTGCTCGGCGTGACGTCCTGGGACTCGTCGACCTTGTTGTTGAAGCGGAGACCGAGCCGCATCGCCAGGAGGTTGACGCCGAACGACCGAGGCGTGTCGAACGCGTAGCCGTCGGTCGTCGCAAGCCGGTCGAGGGCGGCGGCGGTGGCTCGCATCCCGAGCACGCGGACGAGTGATCGATGGACTTCCCGAGTCGTCACGGCCGTGTCCGGCTCGAATCGGCCCCCGGCCCGCCGGGTCATCCAACCTCGCTGCACGGCGATCGCCGCCCACCGATGGAAGGGATCTGTGGGGCCGAGGTCGGTGAACGTGACGGCGGGATCCGGCTCGGCATCGCGCGCGTACGCGCGCCCCAGGGCCCGTGCCCACCGCTTGCGTGACTCGAACGCGTCCGGCTTGAAGCGCCAGTTGCCCTCGGCGTCGGGAGCGAAGTCACGCATCCAGTCGTAGGTGCCGGCGACGTGGTTGATCGCGGGCTTCGCCCACATGTCGTCCGATCCCAGGTCGGTCCAGGTCACCGACGGGATCAGAAGCCGCTCGGCGCGGGAGGTGCCCGCGGGGAACGGAGCGGGACCGCTCCCGTGCTCGCCTTCAGTCCAGGATGGGGGTGTCGCCTGTGCCGGTGTTGACGCGAGGGACTGCGCGAGCGTGACAGTGAGGGTGAGCAGCACGACGGGTGTCAGGCGACGGCGAAGCCCATGTCCCCTCTTGGCCATACTTCCAACCTCGGCCCCCGGCACACAGAACTTGAGCACCGGGGTCGAGGCTAGTCGGTCGGGCCCTCCCCCCGCACCTCGTGGACCTTCGTGAGGGCGTCCCTGAGGTCCTTCAGCCACTCCTCCTGACGCTCGGCGACCAGCCGAACACACCACGCCAGAGCGTGGCTCCGGCTCCGAGCCACGCCGGCTTCGATCAGGGTGTCGAGCACTCGGCGCTCGTCCATCCGGAGGCGTGTCATCGCAGGGACCGAGAGGGTCGTGAACGAGGCCATGAGGTCGCCGCAGGACGCTCCCCAGCTGACCTTCCGGCCGAACCGTCGCTGCGCCTCGTCGGCGATGCGCATCCGCTTCCCGCGAGTGTCCTCCCGGAAGCCAGTGATCCGGGCGGTGAAAGCTGCCTCCTTGGTCTCGGGGCCGGCGTCCGTGGGGAGCTCGGGCTCGGAGAGTGCTCCGGTCACCATGATCTCCTCACGGTCGACGCGCACGAGGGGCGGTCCCCCGAACCACTCCGCCGGGATCCGGCCTGCGAACCAACCGCTGAGCTCTTCCGTCCGGGGCCTCCTCGTCGTGGATGAAAGCTAGATTACATCATTACTCCTTTATCGACCGAATCGGGGGCCAGTGTCTTTTGCGCTCTCCGCACCCTGGCTGGAGGAGGATCGTGAGGACCCATCCGAGGGCCTTCATGCGCACAGGCCACCTATCCAAGTTTCCGGTGCCGCGGTGGACGCGCTGTAGCGTTCCAGTCTGATGAGAACCGTCGAGTTCGAGGTCGACACGAGCGGGCGCCGGGTGGTGGATCTGACCGAGCGCGTCCGGGCGTTCGCCGCGGAGGCGGCGGTCGGCGGCTTGCTCCACGTGTTCCTGCCCCACGCCACGGCGGGTCTCGCGTTGATGGAGACGGGGAGCGGTTCCGAGACCGATCTGGAGGAGCTGTTGGATCGGCTGCTCCCGAGAGACGACCGCTACACGCATCGTCACGGCTCGGTCGGCCATGGTGGGGATCACCTTCTTCCCGTGCTCGTGGCCCCGTCGCTCTCATTGCCCGTCGAGGACGGGCGGGTCCTGCTCGGGACGTGGCAATCGGTGGTCCTGATCGATCCGAACCGCGAGAACGACGTCCGGCGGGTGCGCCTGAGCTTCGTTGCCGGCTAGAGGTACTGGCCGGGTGTTCGGTCTTTCCGCGTGCCCGCCGCCGGCGGGGACGACACCGCCTGGACGTCTCGCTCGCGCAGCAAGACCAGGTCCTGACCGTCCAGATCCACCTCGAGGCCCGAAGACGGGAGGAAGAGCACCCGATCGCCCTGCTTGGCCACCCGTACATCGGGGCCGATCAGCTTCACGTCCGCCCAGGCCAGGCGCCTCGGCGCGGGCGCGGCGGTCGCCGGGATCAAGAGGCCGCTCGCGGATGTGCGCTCCCCGTTCCCCGGCAGCCGTACGACGAGCCGGTCACCGGTGAGCCGGACGTCCTCCCCGGACGTGAGGGTCTTGGCGCGCGGACGGCGAGGTTTCGCCGTCTTCCCGGCTCCCGCGGGCGGCGTCTGCGGCATGAGCCGAGTGTAGCGAGCGCGACTCGATAGGATGCCCGACGTTGAAGGCACGCAAGGTCCTGGACGACGCGGTCAAGGTCCTCAAGGCCTCGCCCGCGATCGACCACTGGCAACGAGGACGTGAGCGGATCGAAGCCGAGGACCTGCTCTGGCACGTCCTCGGCGAGGAGCCGGATCCGAAGGAAGACGTGTCGGCCGCCGATCGGCGCACGTTCGATCGGCTCATCCGTCGCCGTGTGACGGGCGAGCCGATCCCGTTCATCAAGGGCTACGCGGAGTTCCGCGGACTGGAGCTGCTCGCTCGGCCGGGCGTGTTCGTGCCGCGGGACGCCTCCGAGAACCTCGTGACGCAAGCGACGCGTCGGCTCCGCAAGAGAGCCGGACCCGTGCACGTGGATCTGGCGACCGGGGCGGGCACGATCGCGCTCGCGGTCGCGAACGAGGTGCCCAAGGCGACCGTGGTGGGAACCGATCTGTCGGCCGACGCGATCAAGCTCGCGAGGAAGAACGCCAAGCGCCTCGGCCTCCGAGCGAAGTTCGTCACCGGAGACCTCTTCGGGGGGCTCCCAGGGAAGCTCGCGGGCTCCGTGGACGTGATCACGATCCATCCGCCGTACGTGCCGAAGCACGAGCTCAAAGACCTGCCGGAGGAGATCCGCGACTGGGAACCGGAGCACACCTTGACGGACCGCAGCCGCGACGGGATGGGACTCATCGGCCGCACCGCTCGAGAGGCCCCCGACTGGCTCTCCCGCAACGGGTGGCTGTTGATGGAGGTGAGCCCCGATCGGGTCAAGCACGTGAAGCGGGTGCTCGGGCGGGAGGGCTTCCGAGACTTGCGCAGCACCAAGGGAGGTCCGATCCCGCTCACGAGGGTGGTCGTCGCGAGGCGCCCGGCGTGAGCCGGGTGGCCCCCTACGGCACCTGGGTATCTCCGATCAGCGCCGAGATGGTGGCTGTGGACGGCGTCGCGCTGTCGGAGCCATGGCTCGAGGACGGCTCCGTGTACTGGCGGGAGAGCAGGCCGGCCGAGGGCGGACGATCGTTACTCATGCGCGCGGCGCCGTTCTCGGAGCCGGTCGAGGTAACTCCGAAAGGATCCAACGTCCGAACGACCGTGCACGAGTACGGTGGCGGTGCCTACCTGATCCACCGAGGGACGGCGTTCTTCTCGAACTTCGCCGACCAACGGCTCTACCGCCAAGATCCCGGCGCCGATCCGCTGGCGATCACGCCGGAGTCGGGAGGCCGGGATCGGTACGCGGACGGGCGGGTTACCGCGGACGGACGATGGCTGATCTGCGTCCGGGAGCGTCACCCCGATCCCGACGATCCGTCCGGCGTCACGAACGAGCTCGCGGCGGTCCCGCTCGACGGGTCGCGTGAGCCCATGGCGATCCGCGAGGGTCGCGACTTCTACTCGACGCCGCGGTTCTCGCCCGACGGATCGATGCTCAGCTGGCTCGAATGGGATCTGCCATGGATGCCCTGGGACGGGTGCGAGGTGTACGTCGCCGGGCTCAGGGTCGACGGCTCTCTCGAGAACGTGCGGCATGTCGCCGGCCGGGCCGGCGAGGAGTCGATCTTCCAGCCCTCGTGGAGCCCGGCCGGCGACCTGCACTTCGTCTCCGACCGGACCGGCTGGTGGAACCTCTACCGGGAGCGGGACGGCCGCGGGGAGCCGCTCCACCCGGCAGCAGCGGAGTTCGGCTGGCCGCAGTGGCTCTTCGGGATGTCTTCGTACGGCTTCCTCGAGGACGGGCGGATCGTGTGTCTCTGGGAGCGGGGCGGTATCCAGCACCTCGCGATCCTGGATCCGGAGTCCGGCGAGCTCATCGATCTGGACCTCCCGTATTCCGCGATGTGGCCCGATCTCGACGTCGAGGGCGACCGCGTGGCGTTCGTCGGAGGAGGCCCGTCGATCCCCGACGAGATCGTCCTGCTGGACGTGACCGCCCGTTCCGTCGACGTGCTCAGGTCGTCGTCGACGATCGACATCGACGAGCGCTCCTTCTCGATCCCGCGGCAGATCGAATTCCCGACGGAGGGAGGCGCGACCGCGTTCGCGCACTTCTATCCGCCTCACAACGCGGATGCGACCGGCTCGGAGGGCGAAGCGCCCCCGCTCATCGTGAAGAGTCACGGCGGACCGACGGCCGAGGCCATGCCGAGCTTCGATCTCGAGATGCAGTTCTGGACGAGTCGAGGGTTCGCCGTCGTAGACGTGAACTACGGCGGAAGCACCGGCTTCGGGCGGGAGTACCGACAACGATTGAACGGCAACTGGGGCATCGTCGACACCGCCGACTGCATCAACGCCGCGCGATGGCTGGCAACCCAGGGGGAGGTCGACGGGGACCGACTCTTGATCACCGGGGGGAGTGCCGGCGGCTACACGACGCTCTGCGCGCTCACGATGCACGATGGGTTCGCGGCAGGCACCAGCTATTTCGGGCTGGCGGATCTCGAGGCCTTCGTCGGAGGCGGCACCCACAAGTTCGAGTCCCGTTACCTGTTCTCCCTGGTCGGTCCCTACCCCGAGGAGGCCGAGCGGTACCGCTCCCGGTCGCCGATCCACTTCACGGACGGGATCTCGTGCCCGATGCTGCTGCTCCAGGGGGCGGAGGACCGCGTCGTACCGCCGGCGCAGGCGGAGATCATGGTGGAGGCCCTCAAGGAGAAGGGGCTACCGTACGCCTACATCCTGTTCGAAGGGGAGCAGCACGGATTCCGGAAGGCCGAGTCGACCCGGAGCGCGCTGGAGGCGGAGCTCTCCTTCTACGCGCAGGTGCTGGGGTTCGAGCGAGACGACGTCCCGAAGCTCCGGATCGAGAATCTCTAGGCTACCGCTGCTCGAAAGGGGGGCGGGGGAGCCGGCCTGCGGCCGACCCCCCGCGCCGAGAGAGGCGCACCTCTCGAAAGTGAGCCTCTCAGCCCCAAGTGAACGCGCGGCGTCGAGCGCGTGAGAGGTCGGGGAACTCGTGCGGCGTTCAGCCGCCGATCATCGACATCGATCGCGCGGGCTGGACGAAGTCCGGATGATTGATCCGGTGTCCCGACCACTTCGACCACAACCCCTGCCGGATGAGGAGCGCGAGCTCGTCGTCGGAGGCACCGGCGCGGAGCGGGGCGCGGAGATCGGTCTCGTTCAGCGCGAACAGGCAGTTGCGGAACATCCCCTCGGCGGTCAGGCGCAGTCGGTTGCACGTGTCGCAGAACGGCTCGGTCACCGAGGGGATCACGCCGATGCGTCCGGGAGCGCCGTCGGCGAACAGGAACGTCGTCGCCGGCTCGTTGGCGTGGCCCGCCGACACCAACGGGTGCACGGCCTCGATCGCATCGAGGATCCGGGCCGCCGGCACGACCTTCTCGCGCTCCCACGCGTGCTGCGCGTCCAGCGGCATGTATTCGATGAAGCGAACCTCGTACCCGGTCTCGCGCGACCAGCGTGCGAACTCCACGACCTCGTCGTCGTTGATCCCGCCGATCACCACGCAGTTGACCTTGATCGGGATGAGGCCGGCCGCCTCGGCCGCCTTCATCCCCGCGAGGACCTTGTCCAGCGCGTCACGTCGGGTCATCTCGGCGAACCGATGCCGCAGGAGCGAGTCGCAGGAGATCGTCGCCCGGTCGATCCCGGCCTCGGCGAGCGGCGCCGCGAGGCGATCGAGGAGCACCCCGTTGGTGGTGAGGGAGATGTCGAGGTCGGGACCCGCTTCTCTGAACATCCGAACCAAGACGGGGAGATCCGCCCGAACGAGCGGCTCGCCGCCCGTGACCTTCAAGCTGCGCACCCCGAGCCGGACGAAGATCCGGAGCAGGCGAGTGAGCTCCTCGAACGACAGGATCTCGTGCTTGGGGAGCCAAGCCAACCCCTCTGCGGGCATGCAGTAGGTGCAGCGGAAATTGCAACGGTCGGTGACTGAGATCCGCAGGTCGTCTGCCACGCGGCCGAAGGTATCCAGAAGCGGCCCCTCGAGAGGCATCGTCTCCGGCCACGCGGGGCGGTCGATCATCCCGTGAGCTTACCGCCGGCGGTAGGGAAGCGGTCAGGGCTCCTCGGCCGGCGGGAGCCGAAGGAGGAGCGCGTGTATCGCATCCTCGATCGCATCGTCTCGTGTGCGATCGGCCAGCTGGCTGCCGACGGAGAGGCCGATCACGTACATCGCGAGCGGCGTGGCCTTGCGCTCGACCCGGTGTGCCACCTCACGAGACGCCGAGAGGAGGTGTTCGTTCTCGTGGGCGGAGAGGGCGTCGAGATGCAGCTCGGCCGCGAGCCGGTCCACCCAGTCCATGGTGCGCCTCCTCGTCAGTGGCGTCGATCGGGCGAGCGTCACGCCCAGCATGCTGCTCAATCCTAGGCGGCCACTCGGTCTCGAGGTGGAGCCGGGAGGGTCCTCTCCGGCGACGCTAGGCTCGTGTGGTGGAAACAACCCGAGCCGCCGTGCTGACGGTCTCCGACGGAGTCACCGACGGCACGCGAGAGGACGAATCCGGTGACGTGGCCGCGCAGCTCCTCGTCGGTGCGGGGTTCGACGTGTCGGATCGCCGGGTGGTCCCGGACGAGCGGCCGGACATCGAGGTCGCGCTCCGGGAGCTGGCCGCGACACACGGGCTCGTGGTCACGACCGGCGGGACGGGCTTCGGTCCCCGAGACGTGACGCCGGAGGCGACCCGCGCCGTCATCGAGCGGGAGGCACCCGGCCTCGCCGAGCTGATGCGGGCAACCGGGCTCGCGCACACCCCGATGGCCGCACTGTCCCGCGCCGTCGCGGGTGCGCTCGGGGGGGCGCTGATCCTCAACCTCCCCGGCAGTCCGAAAGGGGTGCAGGAGTCGCTCAGGTCCGTGCTGCCGGTGCTCCCGCACGCGGTGGAGCTCCTCGGCGGCGCGGTAGGCGGTCATCCGACGGGCCATCGAGGTGACTCCGGTCCGCGACCGACGCCGGAGGCGCCGTCGACCTCGTGGGTCGAGGCGAAGGCCGTCAAGGTCATCGGGTCGCCCCCATGTGCGGTCGGCAACTCGATGTCGATCGTGCCGGGCGGGGAGGTGCACGGAACCCTCGGCTGCGCGGAGTTCGACGCGGCCGCCGTCGAGGCGGCCGCGGAGGTTCAGGAGCGAGGCGAGCCGGAGGTTCGCACGTTCCATCACGACGAGGGGGACGTCGAGGTCTACCTCGAGCCGCACGGGGCGACGTCCCGACTCGTCGTCGTCTCTGCCACCGACGTCGCACGGTCGCTGCGAGCGGAGATGAGGCGACAGGGCCGCGAAGTCCTGCTGCTGGAGTCCCGCACGGAGCGCCTCACCCCGGAGGACGAGCCGTCCATCCGCACCCTCGAGGACGTTCCGCTCGGGCCGGATGACGAGGTCGTGTTCACCGATCACGACGCGCCCGGTATCGCGGACATGCTGAGCGCGCTCCTGCGCTCGAGGGTCGGATTCATCGGGGTGATGGGCTCTCGCCGCCACGTCGCGCACTACGTCGAAGAGCTTCGGACCCGTGGATTCGACGACGACGATCTCGGCCGTATCCGCAGCCCCCTGGGCCTGGACCTGGGCGGCCGCCGGCCCGAGGAGATCGCGCTCTCGATCGCTGCCGGCCTGGTGGCAGCCCGCCACGATCACGAAGGAGGGTGGCTGGACCGATGACGTCGGAGACCACCGAGCACGTCCGGAAGAACCGCGAGCACTGGGAACACGAGTCCGACGACTACCAGGAGCGCAACCGGGGCCAGTTGAACCGCTGGGACTCTCTCGGCTGGGGCGTCTTCGACGCGCCCGAGGACGAGATCCAGGCGCTCGGCGACGTCACCGGGGCCCGCGCGCTCGAGCTCGGCTGCGGCGCCTGTCAGTTCGGGATCAAGGTGGCGAAGCGGGGCGCGCAGGTGACCGGCTTGGACTTCTCGTTCGCGCAGCTCCGACATGCCGTCGGGCACTTCGACGAGACCGGTCTCTGGTTCCCGATCGTCCAGGCCAACGGGGAGCGCATCCCGTTCCGAGATGAGGCCTTCGACCTCGTGTTCTGCGATCACGGCGTGATGGGGTTCGCCGATCCCTTCCTGACCGTGCCCGAGGTGGCGCGCGTGTTGCGGCCCGGCGGCCGGTTCGTCTTCAACGGCACGACGCCGTGGATCTGGGTCGCGTGGGGCGATCAAGAGGAGGAGCTGCCGGCGAGTCGAGAGATGCGGTCGAACTATTTCGGGTTGCGGTCGGCGGAGTTCACCGACCCGTCGTGGCGCACGACCGAGTTCCAGCTGACCTACGGGGACTGGATCCGGCTGTTCCGCGCGAACGGACTCGTGATCGAAGACTTGGTCGAGCTCCGGCCGGACGAGGACGCCACCACGACCTACGACGACTACGCGCCGCTCGAGTGGGCGCGCGCCTTCCCGGCCGAGCACATCTGGAAGGTGCGGAAGGAGTGAGCTCCGGCGCGCCGGGCCGCCGGATGGCGGGCGCGGTGCTCGTGGCGCTCGTCGGAGTCGGCTCCGGGCTCGCCTGGCCAGTCCCCCAGGCCCGTCCGGATCGCCGACCGAACGTGATCGTCGTGCTCACGGACGACCAGCGAGCGGACACCCTCGACGCCATGCCGTGGCTCGGGAAGGAACTGGCTCGAAGGGACTCGGGCTGGGTCTCGTTCCCGAACGCGTTCGCGAATACGCCACTCTGCTGCCCCGCCAGGGCGAGCCTGCTCACCGGCCGATACGCGCGCCACACCGGCGTGGAGGACAACGCGGACGGGGCGAAGCTCGATGAATCCTCGACGCTGGCTACTCGGTTCCACGCGGTCGGATACCGCACGGGCCTCTTCGGCAAGTACCTCAATCACTATCCCTTCGGCCGCCTGCCGTACGTGCCGGCGGGATGGGACCGGTTCGTCGCGAAACGCAACCAGAGCGGAGAGACCACGTACCGCGACTTCCACGCCGTTGAGCAGGGATCCCAGGTGTTCGTGCGGGAGTACGCGACCGACTGGCTGTCGGAGAAGGCGGTCGGGTTCGTCCGAACCGCGCCCTCCAGGCGCCCATTCTTCCTCCTGTTCACGCCGAGCGCTCCCCATCCACCGTGGATCCCCGCGCAGCGGCACCGGGGGGCGTACGCTGAGCTGCCCGTCGAGGAGCCGCCCAGCGTCCGTGGTGCGCTGCGCGGGGCGCCCCCGTGGGTGCGTTCGCTCCCGGCGGCGAACGCCGCGCAGCGCACCGCGTGGCTCGAGGGTCGGCTGCGTGCGGACGAGACGCTGCTCGCGGTCGACGAGGCGTTGCAGGCGATCGTCGAGGCGCTCGGAGATCGCCTCGACGAGACCGTGATCTTCGTGCTCTCCGACAACGGCTACTCGTTCGGGGAACATCGATGGGAGGGCAAGAAGTGTCCGTACGACGAATGCGTGCGGATCCCGCTGGCGGTGCACTCGCCGTCCGCGGACGGAGGCGAGCTCCCGGCGATCGTGTCGATCGTGGATCTCGCGCCCACCATCCTGAGCGTCGCGGGCGTGGCATCCCCCGGAGACTTCGACGGTCAGCGCTTCGCGGCATGGATCGAACCGAGCATCGACACGCTGCTCGAACCGCGGAACGAGATCGTCTTCCTCGAGTGGGCGGGCGACGAGCAGATCCCTCCCTGGACCGCGGTCCGAACGGCCGACCTCAAGTTGATCCGGTACGGAGACGGTTTCGAGGAGCTCTACGATATCGGCGGGATCGTCGGATCGCCGGATCCCTGGGAGATGGCGAACGTCGTGGACGACCCACGGTACGCGGGCGCCCTGGCGCGGCTCCGCGCGCTCCTGGGTCGAGCCTTCGTGCCCCGATAGACTTGCGCCATGCGACCGGGGCCCATCATCAAACCCGTGCGCCGGAGCAGCCGGGTGCGTCAGCGGCGACAGACTTTCGGTGCGCTCGTCGTCGTGCTCAGTGCTGCGCTTGCGTGGCAGCTCTGGCCGTCCGCCGGCACGGAGCCGGCGCAGAACCCCGACCCGGGGGGGAACCCGAACGGCAACCCGACGGAGCCGCCCCGAGGCGAGCCTGGTGAGAACCCGATCGAGCACGTCATCTTCCTGATCAAGGAGAATCGCTCGTTCGACCACTACTTCGGGTCCTACCCCGGCGCTGATGGCGCGACCGAGGGCGGCACGATCGAAGATTGCAGCGCGAGCACCTTCGAAGACGGGCCGATCGTTCCTCTCACGGAGGCCCCATCGATCCTGCCCCACGACCTCGGGCACGCGTTCGCCCCGGGGCTGTACTCGATCAACGGCGGCAAGATGAACGGCTACAACTGCGTCCCCCTCGGCGAGGACATGACCGGGTATACACAGCATTCGCGGGACACGCTTCCCGCCTACTGGGCGTACGCCGACCGCTTCGTCCTGGCCGACCGATTCTTCACGTCGATGTTCGGCCCGACCTTCCCCGAGCACCTCTACACGGTCGCCGCCCAGGCATACGGCATCGTCGACAACAAGACCACGACCAACGTCGAGGGCAACTATTGCGACGATGACACCGAGATCACGAAGCGGTTCCCGATCGAGGACCTCACGGACGCCGACGTGAAGAAGATCATGCGCCTCGAGAAGAACATCACCGACGAGGTGCCCGACCAACTGATCAGGATCGCGTCCTACTGGGAATCGATCCGCACGTGCATCGACATCAAGGTCCTTCCCGACATGCTCGAGCGCGATGGGATCTCCTGGAAGTACTACGCGAACGCCGACTCGTGGATGAACGCGCTCCAGGCCGTGCGCCACGTCCGGTTCGGCCCGATGTGGCAGAAGGTGCAGCCACCGGATACGTTCCTGCGGGACATCAGGCGGGGCGAACTGCCCGCCGTCTCCTGGTTGATTCCGCCGGAGGGCCACCCGAACGAGCATCCAGGATCGATGACCAACGTCTGCGTGGGCGAGAACTGGACGGTCGAGTACCTCAACGCGGTGATGCGGAGCGAGTTCTGGCCCAACACCGCGATCGTGATCGTCTGGGACGACTTCGGCGGGTTCTACGATCATGTGCCGCCGCCGCACTACGACATCATGGGACTCGGCCCGCGCACCCCGGCCCTCATCATCTCGCCGTGGACCAAGCGAGGCGACAACCCCGACGACGGGTCGATCGACTCGACGCTCTACGAGTTCTCCTCGGTCCTGCGTTTCATCGAGGACCTGCACGGCCTGAAGCCGATGACCAACCGTGACCGGCGAGCGTCCCCGCTCGCGGGAGCGTTCGATTTCTCGCAGGAGCCTCGGCTCGAGCCGCTCATCCTCCAGCCCCGCGACTGCCCGAGCGCCTGATGCGCGCCGGCGGGGCGCAGCGGATGGCGCTGCTCGCGGTCGTGCCGTTCCTGGTCGCCGCGACCGATCCCGAGGGCGACGTCGTCGGATGCAGCGGTGGCGCCGGCTCCGGTGCGCCCGACCTCGTGGCGGTGCGCGGCGAGATCGTCGAGCTCGGAACCTCGGCCCGCTGGAAGCTCACGTTCGCGGAGCCTCTCGTGGTTCCCGATACCGAAGGGCGGCCGTTCCGCGTCGACATCGCGATCTACGACCCCGGCATGCCGGCCATGTCGTTCGGGTACTACCTGAACGTGAACCGACTCGTTCGGGTCGACGCCACGATCGAGCACAGGACCGAGATCTACCTGCTTCCCGAGCGAGGCTCGAACGTGTTCAATCCACCGATCATCGAGGGCCGCTCCATGACGATCCAGGTTCCGGGACGCACGCTCAGCGAGGACGAGGACCTCACCGGGACTTCGCCCGGTCTGGAAGACCTCCGGTGGACCGTGATCGTGCGTGACGAGCGCGCCTGCGACTTCCTGGGAGACGGAAGGCCGCGCGAGCGCCTCATCCCCCAGCGCGACGCGCAGGTCGCTCAACATCATCCACCATCCGAGCGTTCTCCATGGTGGAGAGTTGGAAGCGTGACCGCGCTCTTGTCCATAGGTGCGATCGCGACGTACCGGTTCGTTCGTGCCCGTGGCTCAGCGCACTGACGTGAGCGCAGACACGCCTGCGATCCCCGGACATCGACGAACATCGACCGCTCAGTCCTTCCGGAATCGCTTCGGCCAGCTCGGGTCCGTACCTGGATGGACCAAGGGGTCTCCGATGGCATCGCGCTTCGGGGCGCGCGGATCCGGCGGCCGGGGTGGCTGTTCGAAGTCGAACGCGTGGGAGAAGTCATGGGTCAAACGGATGCGCTCGGTGTGGTGTTCCAAACCCCAGTTGGTTTGGATGAACTTGAGCGGTGAGGAGAACTCCCCCACCTCGTGATCGATCTGTCCGCGGTTCGCATACGGCGAGATCACCAGCAACGGCACGCGTATCCCCATCCCGATCTCATCGACCTTGGGTGGAGGCACGTGGTCGTAGAAGCCTCCCCACTCGTCCCAGGTCATGAAGATCGCCGTATGTGCCCACATCGGGCTGCGCATGATGGCGTTGACGACCTCGGTGAGCCAGTTGTGCGCATGGGAAGAGCTCCAGGCAGGATGATCCGAGAAGGGGAAGCGTGGCGTGACCCAGGTCACAGAGGGAAGGGCCCCCTCTTCGATGTGGTCGATGAGACGGTCAACAGGACGGATCCTCTTGGTCCATTCGTCGGTTCCGCGGATGCTGGGGAACGCGGAATAGGCATTCCAGATATAGCCGCTCTGATACGGCTGAGATGAGTAGTAAGCCCAGGGGATGTCGGCGTCCGTGAGCTGATCGCCAACGGTGGGGAAGTCGAAGCAGGGCCGGCCACGGGAGATGATCCCACCCTCGCCGATGCTGAGGACGAAGGCGTCCTCGGCACCATCGCATCCCCAGCTCTTCCATCGCCCGCCACCCGGGAACGGAAGGGTTCGCACGTTCTCGGGGTTGTCGTACACGCCGCCGGAGTGCCCGGCCACGAAGAAGAGGTGATTCGGATAGGAGGCGCCAGGGACGGAGGCGAAGAAGTTGTCGCAGAGCACGTACTCTCGAGCCCAGTGCCAGTAGTTCGGGACGTCGCTCTCGTGGAGTTGCGAGTAGGCGTAGACGGCGGCGACCTCCGCCAGGTCGGGCTCTTCGAAGTTCGGAAGTGCGAAGTTGTCCATCTTTCCACCGTGGATGGACTCGAGGGCGGCCCGATAGTTGTGGGGAAGATCCCCTGGAAGCCACTGTGGGCAGCGGATCAAGGGGACCTCTTGCCCGAGGAGACTCCCGGTGGTCGCGCCGTTCGCACCCGGGAACGCGCCAAGCACATGGTCGAAACTCCGGTTCTCCTGCATCAAGTAGATCACCCGTTTGATCGGCCATCGCGTCTGGATGCCGACGGCGCGGTCCGTTTCGACCGCGGGGCCATCTGGGAAGACGATGGGATCGAGCGCTGCACGGGGAGGAGGTCGTGTGCAGGCCGCGACGATGGAGGCTCCCAGTGCGGCGAGCCCGCCCCCCAGGAACCCCCGCCTCGTGACCGTGCGGCGGTGCCAGGTCCAGGGCCGCACAGCTAGTGTTCGCGTTTCGCCCGGTAGGGGCGAAGGACCACGTCCCGCGGACCTTCGAGGAAATGCTGCCACGGCCGGCTCACGCCACGTGTGCCGCGACGACGCACCTCGGCCACGCGATCCATGTCGACGATCTCGATCAGGAGCTCTTCACCGGCGCCGGCTTCGAACAGGATCCGGCCTTCCGGGTCGACGCCCACGCTCCTGCCCTGTCCGAACGTCGACACCATGTTGGGATTGAAGACGAAGACCTGGTTCACGATCGCGTTGGCGCGAGCGAGGACCACCTCTTCCTCGCGGTCGGGGGTCGTCGTGGCGGTGGGTTGCGCGATCAGCTCGGCTCCCTGCAAGGCGAGGCCCCGGGCGACCTCCGGGAACCACCCGTCGTAGCAGATCATCATGCCGATCTTCCCCTTGCCCGGGATCTCGAACACCGGGGCTGCCTCCGCACCGGGGTCGGCGTCCTCGTACGGACGCCACGGGAAGAGCTTCCGATACACCGCCGCGATCTCCCCGTCGGGAGAGAAGGCGATAGCGGTGTTGTGGATCTTCTTCCCGTGCCGCTCGTTGATCGACCCCGCGACGATCCAGCGCTTGGCCCGTGCGGCGATCTTCGCGACGCGGTCGGTCAGCGGTCCGGGGATCTCTTCGGCCACGCGCCGTTCCCAATCACCGGTTCCCCCCGACGTGAACCCGTCGACGGCCGTGAGGTAGAGCTCCGGGAAGATCATCAGGTCGACGTCGGGGAACGCACGGCGCGCCATGCGGACATGGTCTTCGAACTTGTCGAGGGTGGCGGGCGGGTCCCAGGGGATCGGCGCGACCTGTGCGGACAGCACGGTGAGGGTGCGGCTCACGCCTCCGACCCTAGCAGCGCGGACATGCTCAGGCGCGCTGCGGCTGGAGCTCGGCGATCAGCTCGTCGACGCCCCGCGCGAGCTGCTCCCGCCACCACGCTTGGCCCTCCTGCGGGAGCGTGGAGATGGGGTCGTAGTAGTGGTAGCGGCGGGTGAACGCCTCCGGATCCTCGCTCTCGATCCCGGTCCGGTAGTTCTTCGTCCAGCTCGAGATCCCCCGCACCCGGTCGTACTCGGTGACCTGATGAGCCCAGCGCTTGCCGACGAACGGCACGTCGACCACCATCCGCGGCGTCGCGAAGCCGGGCAGGTACCCCATGATCGAATGCTGCAGATCCTGCACCTCCCAGACGGCGGTCCGCCAATGCTCCGCGTTCGGGATCATGTCGCAGATGTAGAAGTAGTACGGAAGGATCTTCGCGTGATCCAGGAGCATGAAGCAGAGATCGAGCAGCTGCTGCGGCGTCGTATTCACCCCGCGCAGCAAGACGCCCTGGTTCCGCACGTCGCGGAACCCGGCGTCGAGGAACACCTTCGTCGCCCGGCCCACGAGCGGCGTCACCTGCTGGGCCGCGTTCACGTGGGTGTGGACGGCGATGTCCACGCCCCGCGCGTTGGCACGTGAAGCCATCCGCTCCGCGGCCGCTCGCACGTCGTCCTGGAGGAAGTGCTGGGGGATCCCCATCAGCCCCTTCGTCGCCAGGCGGATGTCACGGACGTTCTCGATGTCGAGGAGGCCGTTCACGAACGTCTCGAGCCGCTTGATCGGCACATTCGCCATGTCGCCCCCCGAGACGACGACGTCCCGGACGCTCGGCGTGCGGCGGAGATAGTCGAGCATCGCGTCCCAACGCTCGTTCTGCTTCGCCTCGAACTTGTACTTGAGGACCTGCACCGTGTCGTTGCCGACGAGGTCCATCCGCGTGCAGTGCCCGCAGTACTGGGGGCAGGTCGGGATGAGCTCGGCCAGGACCTTGGTGGGATACCGGTGGGTGAGTCCCTCGACCGCCCACATGTCGGCCTCGTGCAGGGAGTCACGCGACGCGAGGGGGTGCGAGGGGAACTCCTGCTCCCGGTCGCTGAATGCGGGCGCCATGTAGAGCCGGACCGGATCGGCCCGCAGATCGTTCTCGTCCATCGTGTTGATCATCTGGGGCGGCAGGAGCATGGACATGGTCGCCCGCTCCTGTTGGTCGCGCTCGATGTCGGCGAGGAGATCTTCTCGGAGATGCTCGCCGAGAGCCTCCTTGAACTCCTTGAGGTTCTTGACCGTGTGCGCACGCTGCCACTGCGCGGACTCCCATTGCTCGACGGTGACGTCTCGGTATCCGGGAAGCCGGGTCCAGTCGGGCTCCACGTAGGCCCGCTGGAGCGGGTACGTGAAGGGCTGTGGCGCCGCGTGGGCGTGGGGATCCCGGTGCCCGGGACGACCGGCGCTCTGGGTGATGAACTCGACGCTCATCGATCCTCACCTTCCATACGATCCGCTGCGGACCCCGCACAGAGCGAGGCGTAGAGGGCAGTTTACCCGAAGGAAGTCCTGTCAAAGAGGCTGGGGCCGGACGATGTCCGGTTTATTGCTTCCTGGCAGCTATCGGCTAGCGCCGGCCGCCCCTGAACGAGCCGCCGCCCCTGTTGTCCCGGCGAGGCCGGCGCTCGATCACGATCTCGGGCGCCTTCTTCGGAAGCCTCGCTTGCATCGGCGCGTGGCCGGTCCGCTCGAATCGCGCCCAGATGTGGTCGGGCTGCTGCTTGCGCTCCGTCTCCCGCCATCCGTTCGCGAGCAGGTGCTTCAGGCGGGCCGCGGCGGTCTTGCGCAGCTTGTCGGTGCCCGGCACGCGGACGTAGAGGCGTTCGTGGAGGACCTGCTTGTACTCGGCCATGGGTCGGACAGGGTAACAGGGAGCATCCTTCAGCGGCTCATCAGCGCCGCCGATAGCAGAATCACATGGACGCACCTCAGGCCTCGTCCCCGGCCGCCGATCCGACGGCCGATGTCGGCGTGTCGCACGCCGCTTCGTCGTTCTCGCTGCTGTCGGAGTCCCTCGCGAACGTCGGGCGTGAGCTCGGCGCCGATCGCGTGTACGTGTTCGAGAACATCCGAGACCCCGACGGCCGGCTGTGGATGAACCTCACCTCCGAGTGGCTCCGGAACGGCACCCGGGGCATCTTCGATGCCCCCGATACGAAGCTGCACCCGTATTCCCCCGACTTCACGCGATGGATCGAGGTCCTCGGGGATCGCCGTGTGTTGACCGGCCCCGTGACGCAGCTCCCGGACCCCGAGCGACGGATCCTCTCGGCAGAGGGGACCGTCTCGGTCTTAGCGGTCCCGATCTTCCTCGACGATGCATGGTGGGGGTACCTGGGTGCGGACGACTGTGGCAGCGGACGCGTCTGGGGTCCGGGTGAGATCGAGCTCCTGCGGGTGCTGGCCGGGGCGATCGCGACGGACGTCGAGCGTCAGCGTCGGATCTCGGCCGACGAGATCATGCGCGACCGGTACCGCTCGATCGTCGAGCACGTCCCGGCCGTGACTTACATCGATGCCCTCGACGACTCGGCCACGAGCCTGTTCGTGAGCCCCCAGATCGAGGACCTCTTCGGGTACGCCCCTCACGAATGGATGGCCGATGGCGATCTCTGGCTCCGGATCATCCACCCTGAGGATCGCGCGCGCGCGGCCGCGGAGAATCAGCGTCACAACGAGACCGGCGAGCCGTTCTCCCTCGACTACCGGATCTATCGGAAGGATGGACGCCTCGCGTGGATCCGCGACGAGGCGCGGATGATCCGCGACGAGCGAGGGGTGCCGACGTTCTCTCTCGGCGTGATGATCGATGTCACCGAGATGAAGCGAGGCGACGAGAAGGTCGCCTTCCTGACCTACCACGACGAGCTGACCGGTCTCCCGAGTCGTGCCATGTTCGAGGAGCTCCTGGAGCTCTCGATCGTCCGCGCGCGGCATCACGAGGCGTCCGTGGCCGTCATCTGCGTCGACATCGACGACTTCCGTCTGGTGAACGACTCGCTTGGACGGCTCGCGGGCGACGAGGTCCTGAACGTGGTCGCCGGCCGGCTCCGAGAGGCGGCGCGTGAGACGGATCTCGTGGCCCGGCGATCGGGCGACACGTTCCTGCTGCTGCTGGCCGACCTCGAACGCGAGGGTGACGACGTCGAGCTGGCTGTGGCCAGAGCCGAGACGGCAGCGCAGCGCATCCTGGATTCACTCGCGGTCCCGTTCCGTGCGGGCGGCACGGAGCTCTACGTCTCCGCCTCGATCGGCATCAGCCTCTTCCCGCAGGACGGCGACGAGCCAGGCAGCCTCCTGCGCAACGCGGATGCGGCGATGCTCGAGTCCAAGAAGGGCGGACATGCCTACGTCGTCTCCAACCGAGGAGCGCTCGATTCCTCGGCGAAGCTCCGGTTCGTGACGAGGCTTCGGAAGGCCGTGGAGAGCCAGCGCTGGACGCTCCACTACCAGCCGATCCTCGAGCTCGCGACCGGACGCATGCAGGGTGTCGAGGCGCTGATCCGCTGGATCGAACCCGACGGCACGATGGTCCCGCCGGGCGATTTCATCCCGCTCGCCGAGGAGCTCGGTCTCATCGAAGCGATCGGAGACTGGGTCGTGCGGGAGCTCGTGTACCAGGCGCAGGCGTGGCGTGAGTTGGACATCGATCTCGACATCAGCTTCAACCTGTCGCCGCGCCAGTTCTGGCAGCCCGAGCTGGCCAAGGGGATCCTCGAACGGATCCGCGAGGGAGGCATGGACCCCTCGAAGGTGGTGGTCGAGATCACGGAGTCCTCGGCGATGACGGACCCGGACAGGGCACAAGCCATCCTCGAGGATCTGCACGCAGGCGGCTTGCGCATCGCGATCGACGACTTCGGCACGGGGTATTCGTCGCTCGCCCGGATCCGAGATATGCCGGTGGACGTGCTGAAGATCGACCGCTCGTTCGTGAGCGGCGTCGATGTCGACCCGCAGAACCAGAGCATCGTGTCGGCGTTCATCGAGCTGTCCCGCGGACTCAGTGTCACGACGCTCGCCGAGGGGATCGAGACCGAGGGCGAGCTCGTGTTCGTTCGGGAGCGCGGCTGCGTGATGGGACAGGGGTTCTACTTCTCGAAGCCCGTTCCTCCGGAGGAGATCATCGCCCTGGCGCTGGGCGGTCTGCCCGCCGCGCGGGAGGCCGGCTGATCCGTCGCTTCCGCCCGACCTCATAGCGAGGATGGGATGCGACCCGCTGGAGGAGTTCACACACGCGAGCTCATCTCGGCCGTGATATGGGAACCGGGCTGACGTTGGCTCTCAACCCTGGCCAAGCGCCTCTCGGACCGTCTCGACCACGGCGTCGGCATCGATCCTCGCCCACGCGCGGAGCTCCTCGGGCGATCCCGAGCCGGGCATGTCGGTCACCGCGAGCTTGATCACACGACCGGTGAGCGAGCCTGTGCCGGCGAGCGCGCCCAAGACCGCATCACCGAGACCACCCTCGATCCGGTGGTCCTCGACCACCAGGATCAGGCCGATGTCGTCCGCGGCGGCGCGGAGCGCCGCCGAGTCGATCGGCTTCACGCTGTAGCAATCGAGCACGCGGGCGGAGACGCCGTCGGCCGCGAGGCGGTCGGCGGCGCGCAGGCACTCGTGGAGGGTGATGCCCGCGCCCACGAGCGCGACGTTGGAACCATCGCGAAGGGTCTTGGACCCGCCGACCGGGAACTCCTCGTCAGCCGTGTAGAGCACGGGCGTCGCTTCCCTGGTGGTGCGGATGTAGGAGATCCCGGGGAGATCGGACATCCGCGTGACGAGCCGGACCGTCGAGTTGCCATCGGCCGGGTATAGGACGGTGGATCCGTGGATCGCGCGGAGCGCGGCGAGGTCTTCCAGTGCCATCTGGGAGGGGCCGTCTTCGCCGATCGACACGCCCGCGTGCGAACCGCACAGGCGAAGGTCGGCGCGGCCCACCGCCGCCATCCGGATCTGGTCGTACGCCCGAGTCAGGAAGGCTCCGAAGGTCGCCGAGAAGACGGTCTTGCCGATCGCCTGCATCCCGGTCTGCGCGCCGATCATCGTCTGCTCGGCGATGTACATCTGGACGAAGCGCTCGGGTGCGACCGCCTCCACGTCCTCGGTGTACGTGGAGTTCCCCACCTCGCCGTCGAGGACGACGAGGTCGGCGTGCTCTCCCGCGAGCCAGGCCAGCGCCTCGCCGAAGGCCTTGCGCGTGGCGATCGCCTCGACGTAGGTGGGCGCGGGCGCGCCGGCAGGCGCGCCCGCGCCCACCGGCATCCACGGCGCCGGCTTCGGCGGTGTGATCGTGATCGACCGGATGCCGCCGAGCTCCTCGATCGCGCGCTCGGCCATCTCCGGCGGCAGCGCCTTGCCGTGCCAGCCGTCCTTGTCGGCGATCTCGGATACGCCGTGACCCTTCTCCGTGCGAGCCACGATCATCGTGGGGCGGTCGTCCTCGGCAGCCGCCCGGTACGCCTCGTCGATCCCGACGACGTCGTGCCCGTCGATCGAGCGCGCGTTCCACCCGAACGCCTCGGCCCGGGCGACGAAGACGTCCGCGTCCCACCCGTGCATCGTCGGTCCTCGCTGTCCCAGCCGGTTGAGGTCGATCACGCAGGTCAGGTTGGCCGCCTCGTGATGCGACGCCGCCTCCATCGCCTCCCAGACGGACCCTTCCGCCGTCTCCGAATCCCCGACCAGGACCCACACGCGGGCGGGGCTCTCGTCTAGGCGCATCGCGAGCGCCATCCCCAGGCCGATCGCCGGTCCTTGCCCGAGGGAGCCGGTCGCGGCCTCGACCCACGGGAGCTCTGGGACCGGCGCGGGATGTCCCTGGATCGGCGAGCCGAACTTCCGGAGCGACAGCATCGTCGGGTCGTCGATCGCCCCGATCGCCTTCAACGCGGCGTAGAGCACCGGCGCGGCGTGTCCCTTGGAGAGCACGAACCGATCGTTCGCGGGGCTCCTCGGGTCGGACAGGTCGGTCCGGAGGTGGTCGGCGAACAGAACCGCGACCAGATGCGCGGCCGACAGAGAGGACGTCGGGTGGCCGGATCCGGCCGCGGTGGTGGACCGGATGCTGTCGATCGCGAGCTGCGCGGCGAGTTCGTTCCAGTGATGCGTGCGGTCGTCCATGTCGCTATCCATCGCCCCTTGGATCGCTCCTTGGATCTCTCCTTGGCCGGTCGGCGCCGCCGGGGCAGAGACTACCGGGCCGGCGGACCGGACTCCGTTCCCGGCGGTAGGCTCGTGCGAGGAGCATGCGTGATGACGACCTTCCGTGACCTGGGTGTATCCGACGAGGTCGTCGACGTCCTGGCCGCCCGCGGGATCGAGATGCCGTTCCCGATCCAGATCATGGTGATCGAGGACGCGACGTCGGGTCGAGACACGCTCGCGAGGTCCAAAACGGGCTCCGGCAAGACCCTGGGATTCGCGATCCCGATCGTCGACCAGGTCGATCCCGAAGCGGATCGTCGCCCCGCCGCGCTCGTGCTCACCCCCACCCGCGAGCTCGCCCAACAGGTCAGCGACGCGTTCGAGGACATCGCCAAGGCGAAGGGCCTGCGGGTCATGGCGGTGTACGGAGGGACGAAGGTACGTGAGCAGTCGAAAGGGGTTGGATCGGCGCACATCCTGATCGCCACACCGGGGCGGCTGGACGACCTGGTGGAACGCGGGCTCGTCCGTCTCGACGGCGTCGAGATCCTGGTGCTCGACGAAGCCGACCGGATGCTCGACATGGGATTCCAGCCGCAGGTCGATCGGATCGTGCGACGGCTCCCGAAGGATCGACAGACGATGTTCTTCTCGGCGACGCTCGACGGCGCGATCGGCCGGATGGCGGACGTGTACACCCGGAACCCGGTGAGGCATGAGGTCGACATGGGGGAGCTGCGCTTCGTCGAGGAGGCGGACCACCGGTTCATCCCGGTCGCGCCGCAAGAGAAGCTCCTGACGCTCGCACGGCTGGCGTCGGAGGCTGAGGGATCGACGCTCGTGTTCGTGAACACGAAGCGTGCGGTCGACCACCTCGCGAGGCAGCTGCGCGCCGAGGGAGTGCCAGTCGTCGCGATGCACGGAGACATGACCCAGCAAGCGCGGGAGAGTGCGCTGCACCGCTTCGAAGAGGGATTCGTCGGGATCCTGGTCGCGACGGACGTGGCCGCGCGAGGACTCGACCTCGAGCGGATCACGCTGGTCGTGAACTACGACCCGCCGAAGGACGACAAGGGCTACGTCCACCGGGTGGGCCGCACGGCACGCGCGGGCCGGGCGGGCACCAGCATCACGTTCGTCACCCCCGAGCAATTGGGCGACGTGAGCCGCATGGCGGCGAGGCTGGACCTGCATTCGGAGTTCGAGCAGGAGGGGATGAAGGTGTCGCCTCCGCGCGTGGTCTTCAGCGGCGGGGCGAAGGGCAAGCGGAGCGGGCTGCGGCCGCGCCGTCGTCGCTAGGGCTTTCGGGGGCCACGTTCGCGCCATCGACGCGCACTCGAACCCCCGGGTCCCTTCAGCTGGCCGCGCCGCCCTCCACGACGCGGAGTGCGGCGCGCCGGTGGATCGCCACGATCTCATCCGCGGGTACCGGGCGGGAGAAGTAGTAGCCCTGGCCCCGCTCGCACCCGCGTTCCACCAGAGCGTGCCATTCGGCTCTTGTCTCGATGCCCTCGGCGAGCGAGGTCATGCCGAGGTTGGACGCCAACGCGACCATGGCCGCGACCATGCTCGCGTTCTGATCGTCGCGATCCAGCTCCCGGACGAAGGACCTGTCGATCTTGAGCACGTCTACCGGCATGTACCGGAGGCGGGCGAGCGAGGAGTAGCCCGTCCCGAAGTCGTCGATGGCGAGCTTGAGGCCGCGGGCGTGCAGCTCGTGGAGGATGCCCAACGTCCGATCTGGGTTGGTCATCGCGGTCGATTCGGTGATCTCGACCGTGACACGGCTCGGGTCCATCCCGGACGCGAGGATCGGCGCCACGATGCGGTCCGCGATGTCGTCTTGCCAGAGCTGTCGCGGCGAGAGGTTGAAGGAGATGTTCAGGTCGAGACCCTCTTCCCGCCACACGCGGTCCTGGCGACAGACCTCGTCGATCACCCAGGCGCCGATCGCGTCGATCAGGCCCATCTCCTCGGCCAACGGGATGAAGTCGCCCGGAGGAACGAGACCCCCGTTCGGCTCGGGCCAGCGGATCAGCGCCTCCACCCCGATCACCCCGGCGTTCTTGAGGTCGATCAAGGGCTGGTAGTGCAGCATCCACTGCTCCTGCTCGACGGCTCGCCGCAGGCGCGTCGACAGCGAGAGCCTGATGATCGAGTCGGCATCGTCCTTCGCATGCAACACGTAGCCACCGGGGCCCGATCGCTTCGACCTGAACATCGCGGTCTCTGCGTTCTTGAGCAGCGTGACGGCGTCAGCGGCGTCCTCGGGGAACAGGCTGATCCCGAGGCTCGCGGTGATATAGAGCTCGGTCTCGGCGATCTGGAACGGGATCCGCAGCGCGTCCTGGATCCTGAGCGCCACCGACTCGGCGGCCACCGAGACGCCTTCGTGACCGCCGGGGACCACGGGCGTTTGGTCGAGATCGGCCAGCAGCAGGAGGAACTCGTCCCCACCGGGCCGGGCGACGAGGTCGGTCTCGCGGGTCGCGTCGCTCAGCCGCTGCGCGACCTGCACGAGCAGCGCGTTGCCCGCTTCGTGGCCGAGGGAGTCGTTCACCAACTTGAAATCGTCGAGGTCCACCGTCACGACGACCACGCCGAGGTTGTGCCGCTTCGCTCGAGCGAGCGCGAGACCGAGGAGCTCGTCGAACATCGTTCGGTTGGGGAGTCCCGTGATCTTGTCGTGATACGCGAGGAACGCGATGCGCTCCTCTGCCAGCTTGCTGTCGGTGATATCGAGCATCACGCCCTGGATGTACTCCGCCTGGCCGTGCGCATCGGTGAGGACGATCGCACTGTCGCGGAACCAGACCGTCCTGCCGTCCCGAGCGAGGAGGCGGTACTCGAAGACGAACGGGCCACCCGACTCCCGTCCCCGGAGATAGGTCGCCTTCGCCTCCTCCCGGTCGTCCGGGTGCAGGATGTTCTCCCACAACTGGGGATCCTCGATGTACTCCTGGGGGTCATAGCCGAGGATGGCCTCGATCTGCGGGCTCACGTACGTCGTCGACATGTTGTCGTCCGCGACGTCCACGTAGACGATCGCCGGGATCTGCTCCACGAGAGCCCCATACTTCGACGTGGCCTCGTGGAGCTCGGCCTGGGTCCTGATGAGCTCGGTGACGTCGAGCATCACCCCGAGCCAGTGGAGCGGGCTGCCCGCTTCGTCGGTGATCAGGACCGCGTCCTCCCGGACCCACACCGTGTGTCCGTCCGGATGGACGACCCGGTACTCCGATCTGAATGGTTCGCCGGTCATGACGGATCGCTCGCTCTCGGCCGTCACCCTGTCGAGATCCTCGGGATGGACGGTGTCCGCCCACGCGTAGGGCCTGCTCAGGAACTGCTCCCTCGGGATGCCCAGCAGATCGATCACGCTGGGGCTCACGTCGATCATCGGCTCGTCCTCGTTCACGCCATCCACGTAGAGGACGGCCGGCAGATGATCGATGATCCCCCTGTACCGGAGCTCGAGCTCACGGAGGCGGTCATCCTTCTCGCCGGAGGGTGGGTCGAAGTACCCATCTCGGGTCGACGACGGGTCCACGGGGGTCGTCTCGATCTCACTCGTCATGGGTCGACGCATCACAGCCGCGAGGGCGGCTGGCTCCTCACGGAAGCATCGGCCGCATGCTCCCAAGACTTGACCGCCGGTTCAGACCGTGGTCAGGGCTTCGAGTCCCCCGCTAGCAGCCGTTCTCGTCCGGGAGGAGGGGCCGGAACAGGATCGAGAACGTCTTTTCGGCGTCAGTCCAGGGCGTGAGCTGGTTCGCTCGCGAAGCCGCCTCACGGACGGTCGTCCAATCGGAGCCCTCCACGACACCGCACCGATAGAGGCCCAGATCGTCCGTGGTCTCGCCGAAGGTGGCAAGGGCGCCCTCGAGCGGCCATGGGGACGGGTCTTGAGGCAGGTCGACCTTGCGGTACTTCCCGGCGAAGAGGCGGGCACCGGAGGCCTCGTATGCGGACTCCGGACCCAGCGATCCTTCGGGGAGCCATGTCTCGAGCGTTCCCAGCTTGGTGACGAGCTCCTGGAGTCGGACGCGGGCTCGGTACTCCTCTTCCGGCATCCCTTCGGGTCGCTCGGTCAGCTCGGCCAGCCCATAGGCTCGGATGGTCCGGTCCACGCCTCCCGCGGAGACGGTGATCACCGTCGTCGGCACGTCCGTGGCATACATGAACCCCAGGTCGTTCAGATCGGCGGGGATGGTCGCGAGCGCGTCGAGGATCTCTTCCAGGAACGCCTGGATGCCGGGCTCGCCGATCCGGCGGGCCGAGATCGCCGGTAGTGCGGGGGCGGGATAGATCTCGATCTGCGCGCCGGGGAGCACGAGCGTGCCGTCCCCGTAGAGCGCGAAGCTCGGCATGTTGGTGTACGTCCATTCGATCGGGGTGAATCCCCCCTCGAACTCGATCCGGACGAGCACATCGTCGGGAGCGGTGCTGTGGTCGATACCGTCCCCCGCGCCCGGATCCACCGGCGCGTCCGCGCAGGCGGAGAGCGCGAGGAAGAGCACGAGCGACGCAGCGGCGGGGCGGACCTTCATGGTTGCCTCCAGTGTCGTGTGGTGCGGCCTTCGACGTTCCGCACCGACGCTGAGGTTCCTGCTCAACCCCGTGAGTCCGCCCATCGGACCTTCGCCTCGAGCCCTCGGATCAGCAGATCGAGACCGAACTCGAACTGCTCGTCGGGGTCGCACTCGGCGAAGTAGGGCGAGCACGCCTGCAGGGCCGAGAACTCGTCAGGAAGCATGGCCGCGAGCTCGGCGTGCGCCTTCGTGTGCGCTTCATCCGCGCCCGCGATCGAGCCGAGCTCCATGATGACGAACCCCTGGATGTAGCCACCGAACGCGTGGAACGCCTGCGCGGTGTCCCGATCCGAGAGCCCGGAGGATCCCAGGATCCTGAGCGCGAACTCCATCGGTCGCATCGAATCGATCGAGCGGATCGGACCACGCTGCTCAGCGAACAACCGCATCACGGCAGGATGCGCCTGCAAGAGCTGCCGCCATGCGCGGGCGCCGCGCCGGCAGTTCTCCGCCCACTCCTCGACCGGTTCGGGGAAGTCGAACTCGGCCATCACGCGCTCGCAGATCCCGTCGAGGAGGTCTTCCTTGTCCTCGACGTGGTGGTACAGGGACATCGCCTCGACGCCGACCTCGCGAGCGACTCGTCGCATCGAGACGGCTTCCAGGCCCTCCTCATCCATCACTCGAAGAGCCGCTTCGATCACTCGGTCCCGGGTGAGCGGTACCCGGCTCCGCACCTCGTTCGTCTTCACGTCATGTCCTGTTCTTGCTCGACCCGTACATCCGGGGTTGACAGGCTTACGTCGTACACCTACTCTCCGTACATCGTAAGCATACGGCGTACGTTCCGCAAGAGCATGCAAGAGGGGAGCCGCTCATGAGGATCAACCCGCAGTCACTCGCGAAGGCTAGCGCGACGCGTCCGTGGAGGACGATAGGCATCTGGCTCGTGGTCTTGGCCGCGGGGATCGCCGGATCCGCCACGCTGCTTGGACCGGCCCTCACGACGGAATTCGACTTCACGAACAACCCGGAGGCCAAACGAGCCCAGCAGGTACTCCAAGAAGAGCTGACGGGGCCTGATCAGGTCTCCGAGACGATCATCGTGATCGGCGAAGACACATCGATCGAAGACCCAGCGTTCGCGGATCACGTGAACGGGATCCTCGCTGAGATCGCGGACCTGGGATCGGGCGTCGCGGCGTCGCCGGCATCGTTCCCGCCGCCCGACTCCGCCCAACAGGACCCGCTGCAGGCGGCCCTGGGACCGTTCCCGTCGGAGGACGGGAAGGCGGTCCTCTTCAACGTCGTGCTCTCTGGCGACCTCGATGCAGCGACCGAGCATGTCGACGAGCTTGAGAAGATCCGCGGGGACTCGACCGGATCCGGTTTCGAGACCCTGATCCTCGGCCAGGCGACGTCGTCCGAGGAGTTCAAGCGGATCTCTGAGGAAGACATCCGCGTCGGAGAGTCGATCGGCGTCGTGGTGGCGTTGATCGTTCTGGTCATCGTGTTCGGCGCACTGGTCGCGGGCGTGGCCCCGATCATCATGGCGATCTTCGCGATCGCGGTTACCCTCGGCATCGTCGGCCTGATCGGCCAGGTGTGGAGGTTCAGCTTCTTCGCCCCGAACCTGATCACGATGATGGGCCTCGCGGTGGGGATCGACTACTCCTTGTTCATCGTGTCGCGGTACCGCGAGGAGCGGCAGCGCGGTCGCGACAAGCTGGACGCGGTCGGCGCGGCCGGCGCCACGGCGAACCGTGCCGTGTTCTTCAGCGGGATGATGGTCGTCCTCGCCCTGGCCGGCATGCTGATCGTCCCTACGACGATCTTCCGGTCCCTCGCGGGCGGGGCGATCATCGTGGTGCTCGTCTCCGTCGCGGCATCGATGACGCTCTTGCCAGCGGTGATCGGGCTGCTCGGCGACAAGCTCAATGCCGGGCGGGTCCTCGGCCGGAAGCGGGCGGACCTCGAGCACGGTCGCCCCGGTGGGTTCTGGGACCGGCTGTCGCGGGGCGTCATGCATCGCCCCGTCTTCGCTCTCGTCGGAGCATCGCTCCTGCTCGTCGTGCTGGCTCTGCCCTACTTCTTCCAGCCCCACCCGGACGGTGAGGGTCGAGGCATCAAACAAGGCCTCGCGGGGATCGGCACCCTGCCCGACGACACGCAGACGAAGCAGGCGTTCGACGCACTGGTGATCCACTTCCCCGACAGCGGCATCGACACACCCGCTCAGCTGGTGATCCAGGCTCCGGACGTGACCGCGCCGGATGTGCAGACGGCCATCGGCGAGCTCGGCGATCTGATCGCGGACGATCCCTCGCTCGGACGTCCCGCCGAACCCCGAGTGAGTGAGGACGGCACCGTCGCCCTGGTCGAGATCCCGCTTGCGGGACCGGCTGTGGACACGCAGAGCGAGGCAGCCACGGAAGTGATCGGGAAGCTGCGCACCGACTACGTGCCGGCGGCATTCGCAGGGAGCGGGGCGACCGCACTCGTCGGTGGTGAGAGCGCGTTCATCAAGGACTTCTTCGACGTCTCGGACCAGTACAACCCGATCATCCTCGCGCTGGTCCTGGCGCTCTCGTTCGTGTTGCTGACCGTGGTGTTCCGCTCGCTCGTCGTGCCTGCCAAGGCGATCGTGATGAACCTGTTGTCGGTCGGCGCGGCGTACGGCCTCATCGTGCTGGTTTTCCAGAAGGGCGGACCGGCGATCGGTTCGTCCATCGCCACCCTGTTCGGGTTCGAACAGGTCGAGTCGATCGAGGCGTGGTTGCCACTATTCCTGTTCTCGATCCTGTTCGGGTTGTCGATGGACTATCACGTGTTCCTCCTGACCCGGATCCGTGAGCACTACGACCGAACGGGGAACAACACAGAGTCGGTCGCGTACGGGCTCCGTACGACCGGAGGCATCATCACCGGGGCAGCCGTCATCATGGTTGCGGTCTTCGCCGGGTTCGCCGCAGGTCGGATGGTCGCCCTCCAGGAGATGGGGTTCGGCCTCGCGGTGGCGGTGCTGCTGGACGCGACGATCGTGCGTTCGATCCTCGTTCCCTCGGCGATGAAGCTGCTTGGCGATCGGAACTGGTACCTGCCCAGGTGGCTGCAGTGGCTGCCCAAGCTGGATGTCGAGGGCCACGGCACTGAGCGGATCACGGTGCCCGATTCGCCTGCCGAGTTGGTCGAGGCGGGGAGTGACTCGGGCAAGAGGCCGGGCGAGTTCGGGTAGAGGACGTCATTCGTCCGGGAGCCGAGAGCGAGTCTTCTCGTTCTCGAGCTCCCGGAGGGCGTCCCGCGCGAGCCACCTCGCGGAAGGCGTTCCCAGGAGCAGGATCCACTCGGCCTCGTCGATCGCCGCCGAGTGCAGGGCGCGGTTCCGCTTCCCGATCTGCCGGATCGCCCACGACACGCCCTTCTTGACCTCGGTCCGGTCATCGGTCGCCGCCCGGCGGATCATCGGCAGGTAGCCAAGGAACTCTCGGTCGGGGGCTTGCTTGGCCCACACAGCTCGTCGAGCGATCATCGAGAAGGCGCACCGTTTCACGAAGGCTTCCGGTCTTCGGACCCAGGCTTTGATCACACTCGAGTGGGCCGGTGCGTGACCGAAGAGGTCTGCCGCCGAGTCGCACAGGTCCCACGACGTGATGTCGAGAACCCATCTCTCCCTCTCGACCTCGGTCTGGGTATCCGGGTCGGCTACGAGCGTGGCGAGGATGCGCGCTTCGTGGATCCCCGTCGTCCACAGCTCGAGAGCCAGTGCATGGTCGACGCGCCACACGTCTTCGTGGTCGCCCGGATGTCCGGCATGCTCACGCCGAGCGCCTGCGATACGTCGATCCCGACACGAGCCATACCCGGCTTCCGGGAGGGATCCTCGCAGCTGGGCTATCACCGCGTGGGCGTCCATGTGCTCGAGACCCTACGGTGGAGCCGGCGATAAGGTTCGCCGGTGGGAGCGGAGCACGATGCGGTGCGGGCGCGGCTGGGACGGGTCGGCGTGTGGACCTTCGCGTTCGACGCACTCAGGGCCGCGGATGTTCGCGAGGCCGTTGCCGAGATCGAGGGCCTTGGCTACCCGTCGGTCTGGGTACCCGAGGGCGCATCGTCGAGGGAGATCTTCGCGCACCTCTCCCTCCTCGCCGCCGCCACGCGGGACATCACGGTGTGCTCCGGGATCGCGAACGTCACCGCTCGACATCCGGAGGCGATGGCCGGCGGAGGCCGGACGCTCGCCGATGCCCTCGGCGAGCGCGTGGTCCTCGGCATCGGGATCGGACATCGATACACGGCAGGTCGGCGCGGTCAGGAGTGGGCGGATCCCATCGGGCGGATGAGGTCCTATCTGGATGGGATGGACGCGGCCTCGATGGGACCTCCGCCGGAGGTGCCGGTGCGCCGGGTGCTGGCTGCCCTCGGTCCGCGGATGCTCGGCGTAGCGGCGGAGCGGGCCCTCGGCGCGCACACGTACTTCGTCCCCGTCGAACACACGGCGGGTGCCCGCGAGCTGCTCGGTCCCGAGCCGGTGCTCGCGGTCGAGCAGACGGCCGTCGTGTCGACCGATCCCGAGGTGGCCCGCGGGATCGTTCGCCCTTGGGCGGCCGACTACCTGGGACTTCCGAACTACGCGAACAACTGGCGCCGGCTGGGCTACGAGGATGACCTGGGCGACGGCGGGAGCGACCGTCTTATCGATGCCGCGTTCGCGTGGGGTGACGTGTCCTCGATCGCGAGCCGCGTACGCGAGCAACTGGACGCGGGCGCAGATCACGTCTGCGTCCAGGTGATCTCCGGACGGGACGACGACGTATGTCTCCCGGCTCTCCGGGATCTCGCCGGAGCGCTCTTGTGACAGGCCCGGTGTGATGAGACTGCTGCCGGGAAGGCGCGGGACAGCCTGGTATGTGGTCGCCGACGCCGCGGCGCTCGTCGTCTTCGTGCTCGTCGGGATCAGTGGGCATCGCGCCACCACGGTGGAGGGTTTCCTGAGGAACGCGGTTCCTCTGTTCGGGGTTTGGTTCCTTGTTGCCTGGCTCGCGCACACCTATCGGAGACCTGGGTGGCGGAGCCTCCTCAGGAACTGGATCGTTGCGGTCCCCATCGGGCTCCTCGTCCAGACCCTGATCGTCGGGTCGCCGAAGGGCGCGAGGATCCTCGTCTTCATCGCCGTGGGGCTCGCTTTCACCGGGTTGTTCCTGGTGCTCGGGCGTCTGCTGGCGCGGCTCCTGTCGCGCGCCCGGTGAGTCCGCCCGACTCTCAGTAGCGGTCGTCGTGGGAGGGGAGGTTCCGCGGTGGCTGCGTTCGGTGACCCCAAGACCACGTGCGGACCTGCGAGCGCTCGCCGGCCCCGTCCCGCTCCCATCGGCGGAGCTGGCCTTTGAACGAGTACCACGCGACCGCGACGAGCGCGGTGATCGTGAGGAGGATCGTCAGGACGAGGATCGCGGTGAGCTTGAGGACGGCGCCCAGCACGCCGAACGCCGCCGCGAGGAGGACGAGAAGGAGGATCACCCAAGCCATGAAGTCATCGTACGAGCTGTTCGGCGAAACGTTCGATGCGGCCCGCGAGTGTGTCCGGATGCTGCAGAGGCAGGTCGTGGATCCCTTCCATCCAGGAGACGCGGATGGGAGCTCCCGATCGCGCCACGCGCTTGGCGGCTCGCCGCTTGCGCTCGTCCCACTCGGGGTCGCCGCCTCCACGAGCGAGGACGGCCAGGGTGGGAACCGAGAGACGCGCGAGCTCGGCATCGGGTTCCTGGAGCCAGATCGCCCGCAGGATCCGGAGATGGTTGGCCCTCGACAGCCGAGGCCTGATCCGACCTCGGCGGTCGACGTGCATCACCGAGAGAACGATCTCCTCGATCTGCGGAGTGACCTCGACCGCATCGGCGAGGAACGTGCGCATCATGAGACGGAACTCGTCCACGGGCATGCCCGCCAGGTGGGGAGGGGCCAGCTCCCGCTTCACCGTCGCCCAGTCTCTCCCCTCCCGGAGGGCGCTGATGCCACCGTCCACGAGCACCGCGCCACGGACCGCGCGCGGGTGACGAGCCGCGAGCTCGAGCGCGACCATCGCCCCCCACGAGTGCCCGGCGATGAAGGGCCGGCGTAGATGCGTCGCGCGGATCACGGCGCGCGCATCCGCGACGACCGGGTCGGATCCATACCCGCTCGGCGGCTTCGCGGACAGGCCGTGACCTCGGGCGTCGTAGGTGACGATCCGGAACCGGCGCGTCAGCCTTGGCAGCATGAGATCCCAGATCCGCTGGGAAGAGGCCAGCCCGTGGTGGAGGAGGAGACCGCGGGCGGAGGTCGAAGGGGTCTCGTGGTCACGGACGGCGAGCATGACCCCACCGTCTCCGGGAACGCGCATCTCCTTCATACTCGGACGCGCATGGTAGAGGAGTTCCGGTCCCCGCTCGCCGACGACGCCAACCTCGGCCGGGTGGCGATCGTGACCGGTGGCGGCACGGGCATCGGGCGCGCCACGGCTCGAGAGCTGACCCGGACCGGCGCGAGCGTCGCGATCTGCGGCCGGCGGCCGGAGCCCCTCGAGGACGCGCGAACGGAGCTGGAGGCCGCCGGCCGCGATGTGCTCGCGATGCCCTGTGACGTCCGGGAGCCTGAGCAGGTCGAGACGTTCCTCGACGCCGTCGACGAGCGGTTCGGGATGACGGACGTCCTCGTGAACAACGCGGGAGGGCAGTTCGCGGCGCCGCTGGAACAGATCGGCTTGAAAGGGCTGCGCGCCGTGCACCGGCTCAATGTGGACGCGCCCTGGCACCTCACGAACAGGGTCGCCGAGCGGTGGATGATCCCGAACCGGCGTGGCTTCGTGTGCTTCGTGGGGTTCAGCCCGCGCCGGGGGGTGCCGCTGATGGCGCATTCCTCCGCGGCGCGCGCCGCCCTCGAGAACATGGCGTCGACGATCGCCATCGAGTGGTCGAAGTACGGGATCCGGGCGGTGTGCGTGGCCGCCGGCCTGATCCAGACCGAGGGGATGCTGCAGTACGGCGGACAGGAGCTGGTGGACGAGTACGCGAAGACCGTGCCGATGGGACGAGCCGGCAGGCCGGAGGAGGTGGCGTCGACGATCGCGTTCCTCGCGAGCGATGGAGGCGCCTACGTCACCGGGGCCACGATCGTCGTTGACGGGGGCGCGGATGCGTGGGGGATCGGCACACCTCCACCCCGCCCCGAATGACCAAGGCTCGATGGAGCAACGGAGGAAGGGGAGCGAGATGTACGGAACGGTGATGCGAGCGAAGGCGAAACCCGGGAGCCGTCAGGAGGTCGTGGCGATGATGGGCGAGAGCCTCGATACCAAGGGGTTCCGTGCCACCTACGTCTTGCTTCCCGACGACGACGAGGACGCGGTCGTCGCAGGCGTCATCTTCGAGGATCAGAAGGCGTACTCGGCGAACGCACACGATCCCGCCACCGAGGCGTGGTACGGCAGGTTCCGCGCGCTCCTCGAGGACGACCCCAACTGGACCGACGGCGATTGGGTGTCGTTCCTGTCCACCCGATAGCCTTCCTGCCTCGAGCGAAGGGGTGACGGAGATGGCAGATGCGTTGCAGAACCACATCGAGGGGAAGTGGGTGGACGCGCAGGACGGAGCCCGCTTCGACGTGTTCAACCCGGCCACCGGTGAGGTGATCGCCACCGCGCCGGACTCGAAGCAGGCCGATGTCGACGCAGCCGTCTCCGCCGCCCGCCGCGCCTTCGACGATGGCTCGTGGTGGCCCGGCACCTCCGGACGCGATCGGGGCCGGATCCTTCTTCGTGCCGCGGACATCGTGCGGCGGGAGCAGGAGCGGCTCGCGGCGCAAGAATCACTCGACTCCGGCAAGCCGATCGGGGACGCGCGTGAGGACGTCGCCGAAGTGGCGTTCATGTTCGAGTACTACGGCGGCTGGGCGACGAAGATCGAGGGGGACTCCCACCACGTGTCGGCCGACGCGATGTTCATGGTCTGGAAGGAGCCGGTGGGCGTCGCCGTGGGCATCACGCCCTGGAACTACCCCTTGATGATGGCGGTCCAGAAGGTGGCTCCGGCCCTCGCGGCCGGGTGCACGTTCATCCTGAAGCCCCCCGAGCAGACGCCGCTCACCTGCCTCGAGCTGCCGAAGATCCTCGAGGAGGCCGGACTGCCCGCCGGTGTCCTCCACGTGCTCACCGGCTTCGGCGAGACGGCCGGCGCGCCCCTCGTGGCTCACCCCGGAGTGGACAAGATCGGCTTCACCGGCTCCAAGGAGGTGGGGAAGATCATCATGCGCTCCGGCGCGGACACGCTGAAGCGCGTCACGTTGGAGCTCGGCGGCAAGTCGCCGAACATCGTCTTCGGCGACGCGGACCTCCCAGCAGCGCTCGAGGGATCCGCGAACGGGGTCTTCTGGAACCAGGGTGAGATCTGCTCGGCCGGCACACGCGTCTTCGTCGACACGAAGGTCTACGACGACGCGGTGAACGCGTTCGTCGATCGGGCGAAGAACGTGAAGCTCGGAGAGGGTTCGGACGAGTCCACGACGATGGGTCCGCTCGTGTCGAAGGAGCAGCAGGAGCGGGTCGAGCGCTACATCGAGATCGGGGCGGGCGAGGCGACGCTCGCGGCCAAGGGCGAGAAGCCCGACGACCCGCGCCTCGCTCAGGGCTACTTCGTCCCGCCCACGATCTTCGCCGACGTCACGAACGATGCGACGATCGCGCGTGAGGAGATCTTCGGGCCGGTGATGTCGGTGATCCCGTTCTCTTCGATCGAGGACGTGATCGCGATGGCCAACGACAACGAGTACGGCCTCGCCGCGGCGGTGTGGACGCAGGACATCAAGAAGGCCCTTCGCACGGCGCAGGCGCTGCGATCGGGCATCGTGTGGATCAACGACACGCAGCCGGCGCCGACGGAGATGCCGTGGGGTGGGTACAAGCAGTCCGGGATCGGTCGCGAGCTGGGCAAGGAGGGCCTCGAGGACTTCCTCGAGAAGAAGTCCGTCTACCTCAACCTGTCGTGATCACGAAGGGTTGGCGCTTCGAGCTCATCGCGTTTCCCTCTGGCGAACAGGCCGGTGACGGTGATCCCTACCGTCGCCAGCACGATGACGCCCATCGCCGCGCGCAGGTCCACGGTATCGGCGATCCATCCCAGCAGCGGCGGGGACCACACGAACCCTGTGTAGCCGACGGTCGCGACAGCCGCGATCGCGTTCGGGTCGTCGCTCGTCTCCTCGACGAGGCTGAAGCCCGCCGGCCCGGCCGCGGACATCGCGAATCCCATGAGGAGGAAGGCGCCCGCCACCACCGGCGTCGTCTGCGCGAGCACCGCGATCGTCCCTCCGATCCCGCCCCCGATCCCGGCGATCACGATCGTCCTGCGAGGTCCCAGGCCGAACAGGACCTTGGCTGCGAACAGCCTCCCGATGAACAGGGCTCCCGCGAACGCGACGAACGCGGCGCCCGCCGCCGCGGGGGACGCACCGAGCTCCTCTCGCAGGTAGAGACCCGACCAGATGTCCATCGAACCTTCGACGAGGAAGCAGAACAGCACCGTGAGCGCGGGGATCCAGAGCGCGGGCGTTCGGCGCAGCGCCGATACGGACAGGACGGACCGGACGCCTTCGGCGGCGGGCTCTCGGGAGGCCCCCCGGATGTTCCACCACGCCGTGGCGAGCAGCGCGACGCCGGAGGCCGCGATGACCAGCCGGTGATCGACGTCGATCGTCCGAAGGATGCCGGCGGCGCCGGCACCCGTCACGCCACCCAGGGCGTAGCTCGCGTGAAGCCACTGCAGGATCGGGCGCCGGGTCCTGGTCTCCTCGCGCTGGGCGGCCACGTTCACGTACACGTCGATCAGGCCATTGCCCACGCCGACCGTCACGAACGTGACCAGCAGCATCGACGTGGGCGCGACGGCGAGGGCGAGGGCGGCGATACCGAGGCTGGCCAGCGAGACCGGCACGCTCGCGCGGAGCGTCAGTCGCTGAAGCCGCGGCGCGAAGGCCAGCATCGTGACGATCGCCGAGATGGACAAGAGCGAATAGAGGAGGCCGAGGCGACCGTCCGTGAGCGAATGCTGTCGCTGGAACTCGAGGACCAGTATCACCCAGACGCCCCAGAACTGACCGAAGCTCCAGTAGCCGGCGAGGAGCGGCAAGGTTCGGCTCCGGATCAGCGGCTCGAGGTCCCCCTCCGACGTGGATCGCTCCATGGCCGGATGATGACAGCAGGAGGCGCCGCTCAGCGCGACTCCGGGTTCTCCCCGGGCATGCCGCCTGATGCCCGCGATAGACTCGCCGCCTCATGGCGGGTGGCGAGGTGCAGCTGATCGATCTCGTGAAGCGCTTCGGCGACTTCACCGCCGTCGACGGCATCAACCTCAGGGTCGCTCCCGGCGAGTTCTTCTCGCTCCTGGGTCCGTCCGGCTGCGGGAAAACCACGACCCTTCGGATGATCGCCGGGTTCGAGCGTCCCACGGAGGGCCAGGTCGTCCTCGACGGAACGGACGTGGCCAGCGTGCCGCCGCACAAGCGGCACGTGAACACGGTCTTCCAGAACTACGCGCTGTTCCCGCATCTGAACGTCGAGAAGAACGTCGCGTTCGGCCTCCGCTACAAGGAGACGTCGAAGGGGGAGAGTGGCAAGCTCGTGGGGCGCGCGCTGGAGCTCGTACGACTGACGGGCTATGAGAAGCGGAGGCCGAATCAGCTTTCGGGAGGCCAACAGCAGCGAGTGGCCCTCGCGCGCGCCCTGATCCTCAATCCCTCCGTCCTGCTCCTCGACGAGCCCTTGGGCGCTCTCGATGCGAAGCTGCGGAAGGCTCTGCAGATCGAGCTCAAGGCGATCCAGGAGGAGGTCGGCATCACGTTCATCTACGTGACGCACGACCAGGAGGAAGCGTTGACGATGTCGGACCGGCTCGCGGTGATGTCGAACGGGCAGATCGAGCAGGTGGGACCGCCGACGGAGGTCTACGAGGAGCCCGCCACGGCCTACGTCGCGGATTTCCTGGGTGTCTCCAACCTCATTGACGCGACGGCCTACGGACCGGCCGAGGGTGGATGTCGCGTGCGGTTCGGGGACTTCGAGCTGATCGCCGGCCAGGGGGAGCCCGACGCGCACGGCGAGGTGAAGCTCTCGATCCGGCCCGAGCGTGTCGACCTCGAGGAGACGGGGACCACCGGCCCCAACCGGATCCCCGGCATGGTGGAGCGGCTCGTCTACGTCGGTTCCATGATGCAGGTGATCGTGAATCTTGCGCCGGGAGAGAAGGTGCAAGTCCTCATCCAGAACGAGGGGGAGGCCCTCCCGTTCCAGCAGGGAACGGCGGTGTCCGTGCACCTGCCTCGGGAGGCACTGCGGGTTCTTCCGCAAGGCGAGGTCTCTGAGGAAGGGTTCACCGCCGCGGCACAAGCGCTGCGATAGATCCGCTCAGATCTCGAATCGGGCGAAGTCCTCGACGGCCGAGCGCCCGGTCCCTTGCCGCCGGTTGAACCAGCGGAGGATCAGGACAGCCACGGTGATCGAGAGCAGCGAGAGCATCATCATGATGGTCGCCAATGCGTTCAGGCTCGGGTTCCCCGCGTTCCGAGCCGCGCTGTAGATCTTGATGGGGATCGTGGTGCAGTCCTGCGCACAGAGGAACTGGCTGATCACGAAGTCGTCGATCGAGATCGCGAACACGATGAAGAAGCTCGACAGGACCGCCGGTGCGAGGAGCGGGAGCAGGATGCGTTTGAGCGCGCCCGCCGGCGAGGCGCCGAGGTCCATCGCGGCTTCCTCGTAGTCGCGTCCGATCGCGAAGAGCCGTCCTCTCGTCACGATCACGACGTAGGAGAGCGAGAAGGTGACGTGGCCCAGGAGCTGCGCCCCCGTCCCCAGCTTGACGTGATACAGGTTGGAGAAGATCAGGAACATCGAGGCGCCCATCACGATCTCGGGCGTGACGAGCGGGAAGAGCATCAGGAAGTTCGCGGCGCCGGAGCCGCGGCCTCGCCACCGGGCGAGCCCGATGGCGAGGCCCACGCCCAGCGCCGTTGCGATCGGCATCGTCAGCAGGGCGAGCTTGAGGCTCTGGGTGAGCGCGGGGAGCAACGTGTCGTCGAAGTTCAGGGAGGCCTCGTTCCAGATCGACTCGTACCACTGCAGGCTGAATCCCTGGAAGGTGCTCCGCGAGCGGCCGTCATTGAAGGAGAACTGGACGGCGATCAGGACGGGGGCGATCGTCCAGATGATGTACAGCCACGTCCAGACCGAGAGGAGTCGCGGCTTCCCCCACGGGTTCGAGAAGAAGGATCGCAGGCGACCGACGCGGGGCGAGGCGGCTTCACGCGGGAGCGTCGCTTCGGCCGTCGTCATCGCTGGGCCTCCTTGGCTGCCCGGGAGACGCTCACGAGGTAGTAGATCATCAGTGCGCCGATGAACGCGGACAGGAGCAACGTGATCGCCGCGCCTTGCGGTTGTCTGCCCTGTCCCTGCAACGCGAGGTCGATCGCGTTGCCCATCATCGTGTTCTCGGGACTGGCCGTCATCAGGTTGGGTGTGTAGTAGTCGCCGAACATCGGCAACGTGATGATCACGGCGCCGGCGAGGATGCCTTGCTTCGACAGGGGCAGGGTGACGCGCCAGAACGTGCTCGCGGGACTGGCACCCATATCGCGAGAGGCTTCGAGCTGAGACGTGTCGATCCTGTCCAGCGCGGCGTACAGAGGCAGGATGAAGAACGGGATATAGCCGTAGACCAGCCCCAGGATCACTGTCATATGGGAGACCCTGCCGCTGCTCCAGTTGACGGGGTCGTTCACGAAGGGGGTGAGGAGCAAGAGCCTGTTGAAAAGTCCCGGGTCCTCCGGCTTGACGGCCAGGAGGTTGACCCAGGCGAGCATCCGCATCAGGTAGCTCATCCAGAACGGCGCGATCATCAGGGTGAGCAGGAGGATCTTCAGTCGCCCGCCGTATCGAGCGATGTAGTACGCGACCGGATAGCCGACGACCAGGCAGATGGCGACGGAGACCGCTACGTACGCGAGGGTGCGGAGGAATTGCGCCTGCAAGCCACTCGATGAGAACAGCTCACCGGCGGTCGTCGAGAACGTCTCGTACTGCCACTCGAGGGGGTTCCACGCGGGGATGGGGAGGGCGAAGATCGGGTCGCGTCCCCCGAACGCCACCGCTGCGATGGCGTAGAACGGCAGGATGAACAGCAGGAGCAGCCAGAGGATCCCCGGCGCCGCGAGCGCCGGGTAGTACCAGCGTCGCTGCCCGACGATCCCGCCCGTCGGTGTCGGCATTCCCGGAGGTTACGCTCCCGCCTTGAACTCCGCGTAGGCGTCCTGCCAGAGGCCGTCGACGTTGACGTCCAATCCGATGGCACGCTTCCCGATGTCGAAGTCCTCCTCGGTCACGATCGTCGACTTCAGGTTGTCCCAGTGGCTCCCGGCCGGCGCCTCGTAGTCCCACACGAACCAACCCTCGAGGCCCGGGTAGCTCTCCTCGAAGATCGTTTCGGGGTTCACGGCGTTGAACGGCACCTGGTAGCCCACCCAGGTCCAGTTCTTGATCGCGTTGAACTCGTCCATCATGAAGTCCAGGAAGAGGTGAGCGAGCACCGGATTCTTCGCGTTCGTCGGGATCGCGTACGTGTCGTTGTCGATCGTGCCTCCGAACCCGTCGCGAGCAGGCCAGTAGTAGCGGAGGAGTCCCGCCTCCTTCTTCGGATCGCTCGTGTACCAGGGTCCGGCCTGGATGTCGCCGGACCAGGACTGGTGGAGGCCGAACTTGCCCTCCGGGACCCCCGCGTAGGCACCGTCGATCGTCGTCTTGACCCCGACGAGGTCGTTGAGTTCGATCAGCCGTTCCTTCGCCGTGTCGATGACCGCCGGGTCGGACGTGTTCAGGTCTGTCTGGTCCGCCAGGTCACGGTACATCCCCAGCGACAGCGCCTCGCGGTAGGCGTCGTAGATCCCGACCTTGCCGGCGTAGTCGGCGTTCCAATAGATCTCATACGGGTTCGACATCGCGGCGACGTCCTCGACCTCCATCGGCACGATGTCCGTCCGCCATGCCATCCCCGTGTGGTAGATCGTGTACGGCACCGTGTACTGCGACCCCTGGTCGTAGTACGGATCCTGCATCGCCGGCCACAGGTTCTTGATGTTCGGGATGTAGTCGTGGTTCAGCGGCTGGATCAGCTTGCCCGCCGCGAGCTTGGGGACGTAGTCGATCGTCGGGAAGAAGACGTCCACGTCGACCTCACCGGACTGGAACTTCTGGATCGCCTGCTCCATGTTGTAGAAGGTCTCGTACTTGACCTCGACGCCGTACTTCTTGGCGAAGTCCTTCAGCACGCGCTTCCACATGTAGAGCTCCCAGTTGTAGATCACGAGCGGGCCCGCCTCCCGTTCGAGGTTGGAGTCGATCGGTGGGTTGTCGTCGTAGGTCTGGAGCGTGACGGGGTTCTCGAGCGTTCCGAAGCGTACGGTGTTGTCATCTTCCTCGGGTGGGGGTGTGGTCCCGCCATCATCACCGCAGGCGGCTAGGATCGCCGCCGAGGTGGGCAGGGCCACCCCCGCTGCGAGCGACCGTCTCAGGAAGTCGCGCCTCGAGACGCCCCGGTGGGCAGGATCGCGCGGGTGGAAGACCATGACACCCTCCTCGCTTCTTCGGCCTCGCTCTTGGGTTTGAACGCCGGTTCAGGAGGCTATCCCAGCCGCGGGCGCACACGCAAGGCAGCCGAGACCCTCCCAAGAGAGATACGAACCGGCGGCCCCCCAGGGTTGGGGGAGCCAGACTCCGCTAGCATCCGCGCGATCCACGGAAGGGAGACGATGTGGGGGAACCGGTTCTGCTGGTTGAGGACCTCGGTCCGATCCGGCGACTGACGATGAATCGCCCGGGGTCGCTCAACGCCCTGAACCAAGAGCTGGTGGGCGCGATGTCCGAGGCTCTGGATGAGGCGGCGGAGAACGACGACATCTCCGCTCTGATCCTCAGGGGCGAGGGAAGAGCCTTCAGCGCGGGGTACGACCTGAACGAGGACGCGACCGGAGGCATCCAGGACGCCGGCCGCTGGCACGAGGACCTCACGCATTCGACCGAGGAGATGCTGAAGTTCCTCGATCACCCGAAGCCGATCATCGCCTCCGTGCACTCCTACTGCCTCGCCGGGGGTACCGACCTGATGCTGGCCTGCGATCTCGCGGTGGCCGCCGACGACGCGATCTTCGGCTACGTCGACGTCCGGTTCGGCTCGGGGGTCGTGTCGATGCTCCTGCCGTGGGTGGTGGGCGTTCGTGCGGCGAAGGAGCTGCTCTTCACGGGCGAGGATCGTGTGACGGCCGAAGAGGCACTGCGCATCGGGCTCGTCAATCGGGTGGTCCCTCGCGACGAGCTGGACGACGCAACGCTCCGGCTCGCGGAGTCGATCGCGAAGAACGAGCCCTTCGTGGTGCAGGCGACCAAGCGCGCCGTGAACCGGGTGTGGGACGTGGCGGGGTTCCGCGAGGCGATGGCCGCGAACACCGAGCTCGACGTGATGATCGAGACGGCGAATCTTCCCGCACGCGACGAGTTCCGCCGCATCACGATGGAGCAAGGACTCAAGGCTGCGATCGCATGGCGTGACGCCCGGTTCCGCGGCGCCTGATGGTCTTCGGGCTCTTCGCCGCCCTGGGGTGGGGTCTCGCCGACTTCTTCGGCGCGCTCGCGGGACGTCGGATCGGTGCGATCAGCGCGGTGATCTCGGGCCAGCTCCTGTCGGCCTTGTTCATGACTGCGGTGCTCGTCGCCACCGGCGAGTCCCTCGAACCACTCCGTGCCAACGCCTGGCTCCTCGTGCTGAACGGCGCGGCGGCGGCGTTCGCCTACACGACCCACTACAAGGCGCTCGAGCTGGGGCCGATCGCGGTCGTCTCGCCGATCGGGGCCGGCTACGCGCTGGTCGGCGTGGCGCTCGCCGTCCTGATCCTCGGTGAGCGCCCGAGCGGGCTCGCGCTCATCGGCGCAGCGGTCGCGGTCATCGGCGTGGCGCTCGTGTCTACGGATCTCAAGAAGTTGCGCCAGGGCATCGAGAACCGTCTTCCCGGACTGCCGTGGTCCGTGGCGGCGGCGGTCGGCTTCGGGATCGCGGGGTTCCTCCTCGGCTGGATCTCGGATCGAGCGGGCTGGATCCCGGGCCTCTGGGGATCCAGGGTCGCGCAGATGGTGTTCTTCCTGCCCCTCCTGTTCGTGTTCCGCCAGGAGTTGTCACGGGTGCGCCCGGGCTTCGGTCTGTGGATCGCGCTCCTGGCCGGCGCCGGCGACATCCTCGGGGTCGTGATGTTCTCGGTCGGTTCGGAGCGCGGCCTCAACTCGATCGTGCTCGCCGCGAGCGCCGTCTTCCCTCTGATCGCCGTGACCCTCTCGGTGATCGTCTTCAAGGAACGGCTCGTCGCGAATCAGCTCGCCGGCGTGGTCCTCGTGGTCGGGGGCCTGCTCCTCCTCGGTCTCGGTTGACCGTCTTCGGTTCCTACGCACGTCGTTCAGTGCTGGTGCCGGTAGAACTCGACCTTCTCCGCGTCGAGCGGCGTGTTCTCCGCGATCAGGTCCGCCGCCTTCTCCGCCAGCATCATCACGGGGGCGTAGATGTTGCCGTTCGTGACGTACGGCATCGCCGACGCATCCACCACGCGCAGTCCCTCCAGCCCGCGCACCTTCATCGTGAGTGGGTCCACGACGGACAGGTCGTCCGTACCCATCCGGCACGTGCAGGAGGGGTGGAGCGCGGTCTCGCCTTCTCGACGCACCCAATCCAGCACCTGCTCGTCGGTCTCCACCTGCGGACCGGGGGAAAGCTCACCGCCCTCGAAGGGCCCGAACGCAGGTTGCGAGAGGATCGTCCGCGCGACGTGGATCGCTTCGACCCATTCCTTCCGGTCCTGGTCCGTCGACAGGTAGTTGAACCGGAGGGCGGGGTGCGTCCGGGGATCGGTGCTCACGATCTTCACCGATCCTCGGGCGTCCGAGTACATCGGCCCGATGTGCACCTGGTAGCCGTGGTCCCCGGCCGGAGCCGACCCGTCGTAGCGAACGGCGACGGGGAGGAAATGGAACATGAGGTTCGGGTAGGCCACCTCGTCGTTGCTCCGTACGAACCCGCCCGCCTCGAAGTGGTTCGTCGCCCCGAGCCCCGAGCGGAAGAACAACCACTGGGCGCCGATGAAGGGCTTGCGCCAGAGCTTCAGGCCCGGGGCGACCGACACGGGCTGCGTGCAGGAGTGCTGCACGTAGACCTCCAGGTGATCTTGGAGATGCTCGCCGATTCCCGGGACGTCCTGCACCACGTCCACGCCGAGCGCACGGAGCTCGTCCGCTTTGCCGACCCCAGAGAGCTGCAGGATCTGCGGGGAGTTGATGGCACCGCCGCACAGGATCACCTCGCCCGCCCGAACCTTCCGGGTCGGACCCTTCCCGCGCGTGTACTCGACTCCGACCGCGCGCGTCCCGTCGAACAGGATCCTGTTGACGAACGCATGCGTGCGCACATCGAGGTTCGGACGGCTCGAGACCGGATGCAGGTAGGCGCGGGCGGCCGAAAGCCGGCGCCCACGGTGCACGTTCCGATCGAACGGCGCGAAGCCCTCCTGGCGATACCCGTTGACGTCCTCGGTGAGGGGGTAGCCGGCCTGCTGCACGGCTTCGAAGAACGCGCCGAACAACGGGCTCTTCGCCGGGCCGCGTTCGAGCACCAGCGGACCGCTGTGGCCGCGGTACTCGTCGGCGGGCTCCGCCGCGAGACAGGACTCCATGCGCCGGAAGTACGGGAGGCAGTGGGCGTAGTCCCACGTCTCCAAGCCCGGGTCCGCCGCCCAGCGCTCGTAGTCGAGCGGGTTGCCCCGCTGGAAGATCATCCCGTTGATGCTGCTCGATCCCCCGAGGACCTTGCCTCGCGCGTGGTAGATGCGTCGTCCGCCCATATGGGGCTCCGGCTCGGACTCGTACTTCCAGTCGTACCAGCTCCACCCGATCGGGTAGGTGAGCGCGGCCGGCATGTGGATGAAGACGTCCCAGAGGTAGTCGGGACGGCCCGCCTCGAGGACCAGCACCTTGTTCGAGGGATCCGTGGTGAGCCGGTTGGCGAGGACGCAGCCGGCGGAACCGCCGCCGACGATCACGTAGTCGAACGCGCGCTCCATGAGATGCACAGTCTGCCGAAAACGACGATGACGCGCTCGCCTGGGAACTGCGCTAGCGTGCCGTGCATGGACGGGCCGTCCCCTGCCGCCGCTGATCCTTTCGAGGTCTCGGTCGGTGTCGTCAGGGACGCGAACGCTCGCGGGATCCCGCTCAAGCTCCTCGGGGGCCAGGCGGTCCGGCTCCTGTGTCCGCTCTTCCCTCACCGCGCCCGCGAGGACCAGGACATGGATTTCGCCTGCGTCTCCTCGAAGAAGCGTGACGTGATCGCGTTCTTCGCCGAGCAGGGCTTCCTGGGCGACCAGCGCTTCAACACGCTCCACGGCGATCGGCAGATGTATTTCACGACCGCCGACGGCAAGACGTCGGTGGACGTGGTCATGGACCGACTCAACATGTGCCACGTGCTCGACTTCGGCGACCGGATCGACCGGTTGCCGGACACCCTCGATGTCGCGGATCTCCTCCTCACGAAGCTCCAGGTCGTGGAGCTCAACGAGAAGGACGTCCACGACATCGTCCACCTCCTCTCGGGGTACGAGGTGAAGCCCGGGGACGATCCACGGACGGTCGGGATGGACCGGATCGGCAGGATCGTCGCGGGGGACTGGGGCTGGTGGCGGACCGTCACGATGAACCTCGACAAGATCGCGCACTTCGCGGAGGAGCAGCACGGCGACCTGGTGCCGGATGCCCGCGTGTTCGACCCCGCCGAGCAGGCCCGCCAGCTCCGCGGATGCTGCGACGAGGTCCCCAAGCCGCTGAAGTGGAAGCTCCGCGCGAAGGTCGGGGACCGGGTCCAGTGGTACCAGTTGCCCGAGGAGGTAGGCCACTGACGCCTCGGCTTTCCCATGGCGCAACACCCCTGGCTTGCGCTCGGGCGGTCCTCGGCGGAAGATTCCCCCGGTGAAGATCTTCTTCGTGACCGACCTCCACGGGTCGGAGATCTGCTGGAAGAAGTTCCTGAACGCCGGGGCGTTCTACGACGCCGACGTCGTCATCCTGGGCGGTGACGTCACGGGCAAGGCGATGGTCCCCATCGTGCAGCGGGCCAACGGCACCTGGGAGGCCTCCCTCCAGGACCATCGCGACACCCTGGAGTCCGAGGATGCGATCGTCGAGTTCGAGAAGCGCGTGATGAACCGCGGCTATTACCCGATCCGGGTCTCGGACCAGGAGTACGTCGCGATGCAGGAGGACGAGGACCTCGTCGACAAGCGCTTCAAGGAGGTCATGCTCGACGGCACCGAGCGGTGGATCGGGATGGCGGAGGAGAAGCTCGCCGGTACCGGGATCCGCGTGATCGCCTGCCCCGCGAACGACGACATGTTCGAGATCGACGACCTGCTCACCGGCGCCCAGGTCGTCGAGACCGGCGACGAGGAACATCCCATCCGCCTGGGCGACTTCACGATGGTCTCGATGGGGTGGACCAACCCGACGCCCTGGAACACGTTCCGAGAGGCCGAGGAGCCGGAGCTGGCGACGCGGATCGATCGAGCGCTCGAGGCGGCCACGGACCCGGAGACGACGATCTTCAACTTCCATGCACCGCCCTACGGATCCAAGCTCGACAACGCGCCGGCGCTGAACCCCGACCTCACCTACGTGTCGGGCGGCCAGGCGATCAGGCCGGTCGGATCGACGTCCGTGCACGAGTCCATCAAGCGGTTCCAACCGCTGCTGTCGCTGCACGGACACATCCACGAGAGCAAGGGCGCGACCAAGATCGGGAAGACGTTGGCGCTGAACCCGGGCAGCTCGTACGAGGAGGGGATCTTGCAGGCCGCGGTGGTGAACATCGACGAGAAGAAGCGGAAGATCAAGAACTACCAACTGGTGAACGGCTAGACGGCCGTTCCGAACCCTGGGAGGGGGTGCAGATGGCCGCGGTAGGTGAAGCTCCTACCTTGTTCCTGCGGAAGGCGACCGGCTTGGTGAAGGGCTGGTCGAAGTTCGACGCCTTCCTCTACTCGTTCATGTCGGTCAACTTCGTCACACTGGGATTGTTCTTCGCGTTCTCGGTGCTCGCGTTCGTGCCGACGGGCCAGATCCTGCCGGCGCTGCTGATCAGCGGCGTGTTCGTTTCGTTCCTCGTCGTCACGTACGCCGGTCTCATCTCGGTGATGCCACGCGCCGGTGGGGACTACGTGTGGCAGAGTCGCGTGCTCGGCGGTGGCATCGCGTTCGTGCTGTCGATCACCGGATGGTGGTTCATCCTGTGGTACTGGGCCCCGATCTACGGGAACATCCTCAACGTCGAGGTGTTCCAGCCGCTCGCGGCGATCTTCAAGCTCGATGGCGCTAGCGAGTTCCTCGCTTCGAACAACGGCCTGTTCTTCGTGTGCGCGGTGACGGTGCTCCTCGCCGGCTATCTCGTCTCCCTCGGCATGGAGGGGTACGCCAAGGTGCAGAAGATCTGCTTCTACATCGGCATGGCCGCGCTCGGTGTCGTCTTCCTGGTGATGCTGTTCGGCTCACAGAGCGGATTCCAGAACGCCTTCAACCAGGAGGCGGCGAACCTGTTCGGCGCGAGCGGCGACGTGTACACCCAGACGATCGAGATGGGGACCGTGAACAACGGCGGGCCCATCGTGCCGGAGCTCGGCCTCACACCCTTCTTCGGGCCGACGCTGCTGCTGGTGCCGTTCCTCTGCTTCTGGATCCTGTGGCCGAACTGGGGCGCGACGCTCTACGGCGAGGTCCGCGGCGCGAGCGACTTCAAGCGGGTCATGAGCGGGATGATGTGGGGCCTGTGGATCACCGTCGCCGTGGCGTTGGTGTTCGTCTCCCTCGCGGACAAGTTCTTTGGGTGGGAGTTCTTCAACGCCGCGAACCTGAACTATTGGGCAACGGTCTACGGGTTCGGGGAAGCGACGATGCCGGTGTGGTCCTACCCGCCGCTCCTCGCGAGCTTCTACTTCCACAGTGAGCTGATCTCTGCGTTGCTCATCCTGGCGTTCGGTGCGTGGTTCTTGGGATGGGCCGGCACGTTGTTCCTGTCGTCGACCCGGGTGATCTTCGCGGCGGCGTTCGACCGGATCCTGCCGGAGAAGGTCGCCGACGTGTCGGAGCGACGCCACGTGCCGGTCTGGGCCCTGATCCTGATGCTGGTGCCGGCGTTGATCGTCAGCGCGTTCTACGCGTACACATCGACGTTCAGGACCTGGATCCTCGACGCGACGCTCGTGATCGCGGTGACGTTCCTCGGCTCCGCGATCGCGGCGATGATCCTCCCGTGGAGGAAGAAGCGACTGTACGAGAGCTCGCCGATGGCGCGGTACAAGGTGGGCGGGATCCCGCTGATCACCGTCGCCGGGTTCCTCACGGCCGGGTTCCTCGTCTTCAACCTGTACCACTGGTTCACGAACGAGCTCTACGCCATCAACGACCCCGATTCGCTCGTGTTCATGGGGTCGATGTACCTGTTGGCGCTCGTCGTGTACGTGGTCGCGAAGGTCGTGCGGAAGAGCCAGGGGATCGACCTCGGGGCGATCCACAAGGAGATCCCGGTCGAGTAGCGACCGGGATCGACGGAGTGGGTGGGGCGGCCCTTCGGGGCCGCCCCGCCTCTTCCGGGGAGACGAAGAGATGGCCAACGAGTACCGGATGCTGATCGGAGGCGACTGGGTCGCCTCCGAGAGCGGGGCCACGTTCGATGCGACGTCCCCGTCCACCGGTGAGGTGATCGGGTCGATCCCCGAAGGCACCAGGATCGACGCACAGCGGGCGATCAAGGCGGCGAACGATGCGTGGCGCGCATGGTCGGGGCTCTCGGCGTTCGACCGGGCGGCCGCGATGCGTCGCATCGCGGCCGCCATCGACGAGCGGCGGGAAGACCTCGCGCTGACGCTCAGTCTCGATCAAGGCAAGCCGCTCAAGGCGGAGGCTCGCGACGAGGTCGAGGAGCTGATCTCCTACTTCGACATGGCGGCGGCCGATGCGACCCGCCTCGAAGGCCTGATCCCTCCGAGTCTCGACGCCGGCAAGCGCGTGTTCCTGTATCGGGTCTCTCGCGGCGTGGTGGGCGTCATCAGCCCCTGGAACTGGCCGTACACGATGCCCGGCGAGATCGTCGCGCCGGCGCTCGCCGCCGGCAACGCCGTCGTGCTCGCGCCGGCGCCGACCACGAGCGTCTGCGCCGTGAAGCTCGCCGAGTGCATCGACGCGGCGGATCTCCCGCCGGGAGCGTTCAACCTGGTGACGGGTCCCGGTCCGGTCGTCGGCGACGAGGTGGCCGCCAACCCCGGGACGGCCGCGGTGGGATTCATCGGGTCGATCGCAACGGGGCACACGGTGGCCTCGCGTGCCGCCGGCAAGGAGCTCCTCCTCGAGATGGGTGGGAACGGACCGCTCGTGATCTGCGAGGACGCCGACCTCGACGCAGCGGTCGAAGCCACTCTGACCGCCTGTTTCCTGAACGCCGGCCAGAGCTGCACCGCCGGCGAGCGGATCCTCGTGCAGGAAGACGTGAAGGACGATTACCTGGCTCGGCTCTCCAAGGCCGTCGAAGAGCGCATCCGTCTCGGCGATCCGTTCGACGACAGGACCACGATGGGCCCGGTCAACAACGAGCCGACGGCGGACAAGACGGAGCGTCACGTGACCGATGCGCAGGAGCGCGGAGCGACGGTCGTCACCGGCGGTCATCGCGCGCCGTCTCTCGGGAGCGAGCTGTTCTTCGAAGCTACCGTGCTGGATGCCGTCACGGATGAGATGGACATCGCGCGAGAGGAGACGTTCGGCCCCGTGGTCCCGGTCACCCCGATCCGGGACGAACAACAGGCGATCGACCTCGTGCAGGATTCGCCCTACGGGCTGCTCTCGGCGATCTTCACGAAGGACCTCGGACGTGGTCTGCGCTTCGCGGAAGCGGTGCGCACCGGCTGGGTGAACGTCAACGAGGGAACGAACTACTGGGAGTCCCACCTCCCGTTCGGCGGCAGGGCAGGGTCTCGGAGCGGCGTGGGCCGCGTGGGCGGGCGCTTCTCGATGGAGCGGTTGACCGAGCTGAAGACGATCGTCGTCAACCTCGGCTAGGCGGATCGCGGTGGCCGGGACCCGTAGCGGCGCCACCCGGCTCTTCTTCGCGGCCGACATCCACGGCTCACAGGTCACGTTCCGCAAGTTCCTCGCGGCCGCGGAGTTCTACGGGGTCGACGCGCTCGTGTTCGGTGGCGACCTGATGGGGAAGGTCCTGGTGCCGATCGTCCGACGCAACGGCGGATTCCACGCTTCCTTCCAGGGGCGCGACGAGGAGTTCGGAGTCGACGGTCTCGAGCCGTTCACCCGCGCCGTGGAACAACCCGGTTTCTACTGGAAGGTCTTCGAGGGGGACGAGTACGAGGCCGTCGAGGCCGATCCGCTTGCGAAGCACGGGCTGTTCCACGAGCTCGCGTCGGCGAGGCTCGCCGAGTGGATCGAGCTCGCCGAGGAACGTCTGACAGGGACGGGGGTTCGGCTCTACCTCACCGGAGGGAACGACGACGAGCCTGCCGTCTTGGAGACGCTGGATCGCCACGAGGGTGAGCACGTCGTCGCGAGCGAGGGCCGACTGATCGAGCTGGACGGCGAGCACACGATGATCACGGTCGGCCTCTCGACCTTCACGCCTTGGGACACGCCTCGCGAAGCGAGCGAGGAGGAGATCACGCGGACGATCGAGGCCGCGGCCGACTTCGTTCCCGACATGGGCCGATGTGTGTTCAACCTCCACTGCCCCCCAAAGGACACCCCGATCGACACGTGCCTGAAGCTGGAGGTCCGTCCGGGTGAGCTTCCCCGGCCGATCCGGGAAGCGGGGCGGTTCGTCACCACGGGAGGTGGCAGTACGGCCGTGAGAGAAGCGATCCAGCGGTACCAGCCGCTCGTGGGGCTGCACGGTCACATCCACGAGTCGGGCGGTCGTTTCCGGATCGGCCGGACCCAGACGTTCAATCCCGGCAGCGAGTACGTCCAGGGGGTGCTCCAGGGCGTGATCGTGTCGCTGAAGCGGGGGAAGCTCGCCTCCTATCAGCACACACAGGGGTAGAGGCGTTCGGTAGTGTCGGCCACCTCATGAAGGATCGAGCCCAGCTCGTCGTGATCGGGGCGGGGATCGTCGGCACGAGCGCCGCGTATCACCTGGCCGAGCTGGGTGTGACCGATGTCCTCGTGATCGATCAGGGCCCGTTGTTCGAGACCGGAGGCTCGACCTCGCACGCGCCCGGCCTCGTGTTCCAGACGAACGGCTCGCGGACGATGTGCCGCCTCGCCCAGTACTCGGTCGATCTGTACTCGGGGCTCGAGGCGGACGGGCAGCCCGCCTGGTACGGCGTCGGCGGCATCGAGGTCTCGACGACCCGAGAACGGACGGACGAGCTGAAGCGACGGCAGGGCTACGCGCGCGTCTACGGGATCGAGGGGACGGAGCTGCTCACGCCCGAGGAGACCGCCGAGCGGATCCCGATCCTGGACCCGGGTCACATCCTCGGCTCCTATTTCGTGCCCTCGGACGGTGTTGCCAAGGGCACTCGAGTGGCGGCGGCCCTCGCCGCGAAGGCTCAGGAGAAGGGCGTCACCTTCGAGGGTGGCGTCCGGGTGACCGGCTTCGACATCCGGGACGGCCGGGTGCACGGCGTCCGGACCGAGCAGGGAAACATCGAGTGTGAATGGGTCCTGGTCTGCGCCGGGATCTGGGGCCCGACGATCGGACGGATGGCGGGGGTGCCGATCCCGCTTGCCGTGGTCCAGCACCAGCTCGTGTGGACGAAGCCTCTGAAGGAGCTCGCCGCCGACGCCGAGGAAGAGGTCGTCCACCCGATCCTCCGCCACCAGGACCTGTCGCTGTACTTCCGGCAACAGAGCGATCGATACGCGCTCGGCAACTACCGTCACGAGCCGCTCCTGTTCGAGCCGGACGATCTCCGCCCCTACCGGGAAGACGAGCCGCAGCCGAGCGTCGAGCCGTTCACGCCCGAGCACTTCGAGGTTGCGTACGAGGAGAGCACGCGGCTGCTTCCACCGGTCAAGGACATGCTCGACGAGTCGACCGGGATCAACGGCATGTTCTCGTTCACCCCCGACATGGGATCGGTCGTGGGCGAGTCGGCCGACATCCGCGGTTTCTGGATCTGCGAGGCGGTCTGGGTCACGCACGCCGGGGGCATGGGGAGGATGGCCGCCGAGTGGATCGCCGAGGGCGAGCCTTCTATGGACATGGCAGAAGCGGATGCGAACCGCTTCTACCCGTTCATGACGACGAGTCCGTACGTTCGTGCGCGCGGCGCCCAGCAGTACCGCGAGGTCTACGACATCCTCCATCCGCTCCAGCAGATGTCGCATCCGCGCGAGCTGAAGCTCACGCCCTTCTACGCGCGCCACCGGGAGCTGGGCGGAGAGTTCTTCACCGGCGCCGGCTGGGAGCGGCCCCAATGGTTCGAGGCGAACCACGTGCTGACCGGCGCGCCGTGGGAGTCACGCACAGGTTGGGCCGCCCAGAACTGGTCGCCGTGCGTCGGGGCGGAGCACCTCGCGACGCGGGAGCGCGTCGCGATGTTCGACATCACGCCGTTCGCGAAGTTCGACATCACCGGCGCTGATGCGCTCTCGTTCCTCGAGCGCATCAGCGCCAACAAGATCGATCGTCCCGTCGGGACGATCGTCTACACCTCGATGCTCACGCCGTCGGGCGGCATCCGATGCGACCTCACCGTGACGCGCAAGGACGAGGACCGGTTCCGCGTCGTGACCGGCGGTGGGTCGGGGCAGCACGACCGAGCATGGCTGCTCACCCAGCGGCGCGAGGGCGAACGGGTCAACCTCACCGTCCGCACAGGATCGCTGTTCGCGCTCGGCCTGTGGGGCCCGAGGGCGCGCGACGTCCTCCAGGCCGTGACCGACGTCGACGTCTCGAACGACGCTTTCCCGTACATGACCGCGCAGTATCTGGATATCGGCGAGGTCGATCCGGTCTGGACCCAGCGGATCTCGTATGCGGGCGAGTTGGGGTGGGAGCTTTACGGGCAGATCGCGATGGGGCAGCGCGCGTGGGACGTCCTCTGGGAAGCGGGGAAGGAGCACGGCATCGTCGCGGCGGGAGGCGGTGCGTTCGACTCGCTCCGCCTCGAGAAGGGCTACCGGCTGTGGGGCCAGGACATCCACACGGAGCACGACCCGTTCGAGGCCGGTCTCGGGTTCGCGGTCCGCATGGACAAGGGCGAGTTCCAGGGGCGAGAAGCCCTGCAGCGAAAGCTCGACCGCGGAGCCACCGAGAAGCTCGCGTGCATGACGTTCGACGATCCGACATCCGTGGTGATGGGCAAGGAGCCGATCCTGCACGACGGCCGCGTCGCCGGCTACGTGACGAGCGCAGCCTTCGGCTACTCCGTCGGCTGCGGCATCGTCTACGGCTACCTCCCGGTCAACGTGGCCGTCGAGGGAACGCCCGTCGAAGTGGAATACTTCGGCGACCGTCTGGCGGCTACCGTTGCCGCCGAGCCGCTGTGGGACCCCAAGGGCGAGCGCCTTCGGGGCTGACCGCAAAGGAGCTTCGATGGCAGTGAACGAGGACCCGAGCATCCTGCTCTACACGAGGATCCGCAAGTCGCCGTACTTCTACGCCTCGCGCGAGCACGGGGTGGCGCGCTACAGCGTCTACAACCACACGTACCACCCGCGCCACTACGGCGACCCGGTGGCCGAGTACTGGCATCTCGTGAACGCCGTAACCATGTGGGATGTCGGCGTCGAGAAGCAGATCCAGATCAAGGGTCCGGACGCGTTCGACCTCACGAACATGATCGTCCCCCGCGACCTCAACAAGTGTGCGGTGGACCAATGCAAGTACGTGTTCATCACCGGTCCCGACGGCGGCATCCTGAACGATCCGGTACTGCTCCGTGTCGAGGAGGACGAGTTCTGGCTCTCGCTCGCCGACTCGGATGTGAACCTCTACGCGCTCGGGATCGCGGGGGCGAAGGGCATGGACGTCACGGTGCAGGAGATCGACGTCGCGCCCGTCCAGATCCAGGGGCCGAACGCGAAGAAGGTCCTCGTCGAGCTCTTCGGCGACAAGGTCCTCGACGTTCCCTACTACGGGCTGATGAAAGCAGAGCTCGATGGTATGCAGGTCGTCGTCTCGCGCACGGGCTACACGGGCGAGGTCGGCTACGAGATCTACCTCCGCGACGCGTCGAAGCACGGAGTGAAGCTCTGGAACCTCGTGCTCGAAGCCGGAAAGCCGCACGACCTCGAGGTGATCGGCCCGTGTCACATCCGTCGCATCGAGGGAGGGATCTTGGCCTTCGGCGCGGACATGTGGTACGAGAACAACCCCTTCGAGGTCGGCTACCACTACACGTGGATGGTCGACCTGGAGCAGGAGGCCGACTTCATGGGCAAGGAAGCCCTGAGGAAGATCAAGGCCGAAGGTGTGAAGCAGAAGCTCGTCGGCGTCGACATCGAGGGCGAGCCGCTCGGGACCTACATCGACAACGAGATGCTCGACTTCTTCCCCGCGTCCGCCGGTGGGAGCGTCGTCGGCCGAGTCACGTCCGCCTGCTACTCGCCCCGGATGGAGAAGAACATCGGGCTCGCGATGCTGTCCATCGAGCATGCGGAGCTGGGCACGACGCTCGAGGTCGAGACGCCGAAGGGCAAGGTCGGCGCGACGGTCGTGCAGACGCCCCACTGGGACCCGACCAAGGAGATCCCGAAGGGTTAGGGCACCGGGTGACCCGGGGTCGGATCCGGTCCCGCGCCAGCTGCGCGACGTCCGGGAAGATTCCGAAGTGGTGACACTTCGCGCGCTCCTGGAGCGGCCGCTGTTCGAACTGATCCCGCTCCGCGACGCCCTCGAGCGGGCGGAGTTCCTGCCGCCCGGCGCCGCGACGACGGTAACCGCTTCACCTACGCACGGGATCGAGTCGACGATCGAGCTGTGCGAGGGGCTCATCGCCCGCGGTCACGCCGCGACCCCGCACCTCGCGGCGCACATGATCCGCGATCGGACGCACCTGGCGGAGCTACTCGAACGCTGCGAGACCGCCGGGATCCGCGACGCGTTCATCATGGGTGGGGATGCGGAGGACAGAGGCGAGATCCACGACGGACTCGCATCGCTCCGCCTGATGGATGAGCTCGGGCATCCCTTCGAGGAAGTGGGCGTGGCCGGCTACCCGGAGGGCCATCCCTCGATCCCGGAGGAGATCCTGTTCTCCTCGTTGAGGGAGAAGCAGACGTACGCGAGCTACGTGACGACGCAGATGAGCTTCGACTCGGACGCGATCTCGTCGTGGATCTCGCGGATACGGAGCGCGGGCGTGACGCTGCCGGTCCACCTCGGGGTCCCGGGAGCCGTCGACGTGGGCAGGTTGTTGCGCGTGGCGGCCCGGATCGGCGTCGGTGGCTCTCTCCGGTACTTGGGGAAGAATCGGCAGCTCCTCCGCCTCCTCTTCCGCAGGTCGTTCACGCCCGAGCGCCTCCTGCGATCCCTCGGGCCCACGCTCGCCGACCCGGAGGCGGACGTCCGAGCGATCCACCTCTTCACGTTCAACCAGGTGGCAGCGACGGTGGCGTGGCATGAGCGGATGCTGTCGGGGCTCAGATGAGGCGGTTCGCCGCTCCGAGTCTGTCGATGAAGTAGTCGGCGAACGACGGGCGGACGAAGACGCGCGTCGTTCGCTCGTCGAGCTGATGCAGGATCACCTGCGCTCCTCCGAACAGGCTCTGCGCGCACATCCCCGGCACCCATCGGCTCGGGTCGAGGTCGAGCCCACAACCGCTCGCCAGCAGATCGAGGCTGTCGGCGAGGTCGAAGGCGATCCGGTTCGCGCTGACATCGACGACCGAATGTGGCTGGCCTGCCAGCGCGTCCTGCAGCTCCCGTTCGATCGAGCCCTCGCTGTCGGCCTCGCCGACGACGAGCCATTCGTCCGGACCGAGCCAGAGAACATCCCTCCCCTTCCACGTCGTCACGGTGTTCGGCTGCGGCTGCTCGAAAGGGAGGACGGCCGGATCGGCGCGAACGCCGATCTGTGCGAGCTCGGCAGCAACGAGCTGCTCAGCCGTCACGTCGGGTCCCATCGGGGTCGTAGAAGACCGGCGGCACGATCTCCGCGGTGATCGTGCCGCCCGGCAGCGGCGCGTACAGCGTCTCGCCGTGCCGCGACCGGCCGCGCTCGACCATCGCGAGCGCGATCGGCCGGTCGAGCGTCCGGCTCGCGTACGAGGACGTGACGTGGCCGAACATCGGCATCGGTATCGGGCCGGTGTCCTCCTCGACGAGCTGGGCTCCCTCGGGCAGGAGTTCGTTCGGGAGGAGGCCGACGAGCTGCTTCCGATCATCCCGCAGTGCGTCGGCTCTGCGGAGCGACCGTCGCCCGATGAAGTCCGAATCGTCTTTCCGGACGATCCAGCCCATCCCGAGGTCGTCGGGCGTCACCGTTCCGTCCGTGTCCTGTCCGACGATCACGAACCCCTTTTCCGCGCGGAGGACGTGCATCGCCTCGGTGCCGTAGGCGGTGATCCCCGATGGTGCGCCGGCTGACATGACCGCCTTCCACAGCTCGAGGCCGCGCCGGCCGTCGACGAGGATCTCGTACGACAGCTCGCCGGTGAAGCTCACCCGAGCGACGCGCACCGGCATGCCCGCCATCTCTCCGTCGCGGAACGTCATGAACGGGAACGTTTCGGCTGCGAGATCGATGTCCGTGCCGACCGCGGCGATCACCTCTCTCGCCTTCGGACCCGCAACCGCCACGTCGGTCCACTGCTCGGTGACGCTCGTGCAATACACACGCAGGCCCGGCCATTCGGTCTGGAGCCATTCCTCGAACCGGTCGAGCACCATCGCGGCGTTCCCGGTGGTGGTCGTCACGAGGAAGTGGTCGTCGCCGAGGCGCATCGCCACGCCGTCGTCGGCGACCATCCCGTCGAGGCCGAGCATGAACCCGTACCGGATCGATCCCACCGGCAGCGTGCTCATCCGGTTCGTGTACATCCGATCGAGGAACGCGGCGGCGTCCGGCCCGACGACGTCGATCTTCCCGAGGGTGGACGCGTCGAGCACGCCGGCGTCGTTCCGGATGGCCAGGCATTCACGGGCCACGGCCGGATCCATGTCTTCGCCGTCGCGAGGGAAGTAGCGCGGACGCTTCCACTGGCCGACGTCCTCGAACACGGCGTCCTGTTCCTCGTGCCAAGGGTGGATGCGCGTCCGGCGGATCGGATCGAGCAGATCCCCTCGATCGGGGCCGGCGATCGTCGCGTATGAGATCGGCACGGTGGGCGGACGGGCGCCCGACGGCCCCTGCGCGTCGGGCCCGGTGCCGAGAAGTTGGTTCACGATCGCGGCGGCGAGGACTCCGCTCGTTCGGCCCTGATCGATCGCGGTCCCGATGTAGGTGGCCCGTTTCACGTGTTCGACGGAGACGAGTCCCGCGTCCAGCGCCTGCGCGATGTCTGCCACCGTCTGGTCGCGCTGCAGATCGACGAAGTGCTCGGAGTAGTCGTCGGCAGGTTCGAGCCAATGGGCCTGGCTGCCGGGAAGCCCGTCCCCGTCGGCCGACCCGACGACCTCGAGCCATGGCGGGCCGACGTTATCGGGACGGTACGTCGCCAGTCGCCTGCTGTATCGGAGGCCCCCGCCCATCGACCGCCACAAGGTCAGGTTCGGGTTCCACCCTCCCGACACGAGCAGCAGGTCGACGCCCTCGATCGCCGCGGACGGGTCTTCTCCCACGCCGATGGTATGCACGATGTCCGCGCCGCCCGCACGGACGGCGTCCGCCGACTCCAGGCCGGAATCGTTCGTGGTGAAGATGGCCACTCGATGGCCGGGAAGCACGCCGAATCGCTCGACGTAGGTCGCGGCCGCTGACGCGAGCATCACCCCGGGACGGTCGTTCCCGGCGAAGGCGACGAAGCGCTCCTGCGCGCCGGTGGCCAGGACGACCCGAGTCGCCCGGACGTGCCAGAGACGCTCGAGCGTGGCGGACCGCTCGTGTGCGACTACGTAGCCGTCGTCGTAGACGCCGAGGGCCGTCGTGCGGGGGAGGACCGTGACCCCGTCCGGAGGCCGGTCGATCCGGTGACGTTCATCCACCAGCATCACGCGGTCGCCGCGTTTCGCCGCGGCCGCCGCCGCCCTCCGCCCGGCGAGACCACCGCCGACGACCAGCGTCTCGACGTGCACGTGCCGGTGGGCTGCGTCGACCGAGGGCATCTCGCCCGCGTCGGGAAGTCGCCCGACGCCGGCTCGCGGGTCCGCAACCAACCCGTCCACGAGCTCCACCATCGTCGCGGCGACGATCGCGTCGAACCACGGCTCGCTGATCTCCACGAACGCGTTGGGTTCCTCCGGTCCCGCCGTCATGACGCCCCGGGGGCGATCGAGAAGAGGGCTCGTGAACCCGGCGATGATCCCGTTCGCGAGGAGCGCGCTCGCGAGCGTGTCCCCTTCGAAACCCTCGTACTCCTCCCCGTCGAACCGGAACGTGAGCGGCTTCGAGCGGTCGATCCACGAGCCGCCGGCATCGACCCTCCGGCTCATGCCGGCGGCTCCTCGTCCATCCGGTACGTGGCGACGAACCGGTGTGTCGACGTGTCCCGGACGGCGTTGAACCACCGTCGGCAGCCGTGGACGTGATACCAGCGCTCGCGGAACGGGCCCAAGGGGTTGTCGCGCATGAAGAGGAAGTCCGCCCATTCCTCGTCGGAGAGCGCCTCCGCGTCCTCCGGATAGGCGACATGTGCTTGGCCGCCATAGTGGAACTCGACTTCGTCGCGGGGACCACACCACGGGCAGCGGATCAGCAGCACGTGCTATCAGGCCTCCTCGTCGAAGTTCGCGACGGCCCGCTTCGGCGCCGTCAGTCGCCAGGCTTCCGTGACCAGCTCGCGCATCTCCTCCCGGTCGACGGTCCGGAACCTGACACCGATCCATCCGCTCGGCCCGACGTAGGGCGGTACGAAGAACGTTTCCGGATCCATCTGGACGAGGGCGCGCTGCTCGTCATGCGTGCCCTTGACCCACGCCTCCCGCTCCTCGTCGGAGAACATCACGAAGATCCTCTTCCGCACCCGGAACGTCGGCTGTCCCCAGGTCTCCTGTTCGGTCGCGTCCGGAAGTGCGAGCGCCATCTTGCGAAGGGTGTCCTTCCTCATCCTTGTGACCTCATCGTGACCTCATCGACCTAATGCGCGACGGCCGCCGCGCCGTGTTCGTCGATCAGGGCGCCGGTCCTGAACCGCTCCGATGAGAACGGACGCACCAGGTCGCTGGGCTCTCCGGTCGCGATCGTCTCCGCGTACGCCCACCCCGAGCCCGGCGTCGCCTTGAAACCTCCCGTGCCCCAGCCGCAGTTCAGGAACAGCCCGTCGATGCCCGACAGCCCCACGATCGGCGACGCGTCCGGGCACACGTCGACGATCCCGCCCCAGGTTCGGAGCAGCTTCGCGTGCGCGAACACGGGGAAGAGCTCCACGGCTGCCGTCAGCTGTTCCTCGATCACGCGGAACGAGCCCCGTTGCGCGTACCCGTTGTACGCGTCGATCCCCGCGCCCATCACGAGCTCGCCCTTGTCGGCCTGCGACACGTAGACGTGCACCTTGTTCGACATCACGACGCAGTCGAGGACGGGCTCGTAGAGCGTGCTCACCAAGGCCTGAAGAGGGTGGGACTGCAGCGGCAGGCGGAGGCCGACCATCGAGGCCAGGACGCTCGTGTGGCCGGCGGCTGCCAGCGCCACCTTCGACCCGCGGATCTCGCCTCGTGTCGTCGCGACGCCCTCCACGCGACCGCCCGGGCCGCGAAGGAACCCCGTGACCTCGGCGTGCTCGACGATGTCGACGCCGAGCTCGCTCGCTCGTGTCGCATACGCCCACGCGACCTTGTCGTGTCGGGCGATGCCACCTCGCCGCTGGAGGGTCGCTCCCATCACGGGATACCGGAGCGACGGCGAGACGTTGACCAGGGGACAGAACGCGGCGACCTCCTCAGGTGTGAGCCATTCCGCGTCCACGCCGTTCAGCCGGTTGGCGTGCACACGGCGCATCGACGAGCGCACCTCGCCCAGGTCGTGCGCGAGGTTCAGCACGCCACGCTGGGAGAACTCGACGTCGAACCCGAGCTCCTCTTCGAGTCCTTCCCAGAGCTTCAGCGAGTGCTCGTAGATCGCGACCGATTCGTCCCAGAGGTAGTTCGATCGGATGATCGTGGTGTTCCGGGCCATGTTGCCGCCGGCCAGCCAGCCCTTCTCGACCACGCAGACGTCGGTGATGCCGTGGTGCTTCGCCAGGTAGTAGGCCGTGGCCAGACCGTGGCCACCGCCCCCCACGATCACGACCTCGTAGGACGGCTTCGGCTCGGCGGCTCGCCAGTAGCGCACGGCGCACATCTTGCCGCAGCGGTGCCGTGGCCGTCCGCCGTATGCTCAGCGGCCATGACGACTCCCGGCTGGTCGGACGAGGACCGCGAGATCCAGGTGCGCGCCCGCCGGTTCGTGGACGAGGACCTGATCCCCTGGGAGGTCCACGCCGAGGAGCACGAGGGCAGGATCCCCGACGACGTCCGTGAGGGCCATCGCGCGAAGGCGAAGGAGCTCGGCCTGTTCGCGATGAACATGCCGAAGGAGCTCGGCGGCGGCGGGTTCACCACCTTCCAGCAGGTCCTGGTCTCCGAGCAGATCGGAAGGGTCACCAACGCCCTCGGGTGGTGCGTCCACACGCCGCCGGCGTGGGCACCGTCGGTCTGCACCTCCGAGCAGATCGAACGCTGGATCGTGCCCGCCGTGCGTGGCGAGCGCCACGAGTGCTACGCGATCACGGAGGAGGGCGCCGGCTCCGACGTCGACGCGATCGAGTCGACCGCACGTCGCGACGGCGACGACTACCTCCTGAACGGCACCAAGATGCACGTGACCTCGTACAACTCCGCGGACTGGATCTTCTTCCAGGCGAAGCTCGCGGGCGGCGAGCACGAGGGTGAACATGCTCTGTTCTTCGTCGACAAGGACACGGAAGGCGTCCGCCTCCTCCGCGAGCCGCGCTACTCGCACACGTACCCCGACACCCACGCGATCGTCGCGTTCGAGGACGTGCGGGTGCCGAGCTCCCACCTGGTCGGCGCCGAAGGGGACGGCATGTCGTTCACCCACGAGTGGTTCCGGTACGAGCGCCTGATGATCGCCGCTCGCTGCTGCGGCGCGATGGATCGCTTGACCGGCGAGGCCACGGCCTTCGCGAAGGAGCGCGTGCAGTTCGGGAAGCCGATCATCGAGTTCCAGGCGATCGGCCACATGCTGGCCGACTCGCTCACCGACCTGTGGGCGTCACGGCTGATGGCCTACGAGTTGGCGCGCGGGATCGACGCGGGGATCGACGTGAAGATCCAGCACGCGCGATGCTCGATGGCCAAGCTCTTCGCCTCCGAGGCGGCCGGGCGCGTCGCCGACCGGGCGGTGCAGATCTTCGGCGGACGCGGCTACATGCGTGAGAACGTCGCGGAACGGTTCTATCGAGAGCTCCGTGTCGATCGGATCTGGGAGGGAACCTCCGAGATCCAGCGGAACATCGTGGCGGACCAGCTGGGGAAGCGCGGGGTGAACCGACTCATCGGACAGGCAGGCGAGGATGGATGAGCCCACGATCCAGCCGATCAGCGGAACGGTCGTTCCGAGGTACGCGGGTGCGTCGACGTTCGTCCGACTGCCGGAGCTCCGCGACATCGATCGTTGCGACGTCGCGATCCTCGGGATCCCGTTCGACTCCGGCGTGAGCTTCCGGCCGGGCGCGCGGTTCGGCCCCCACGCGATCCGCCAGGCATCGCGGATGCTCCGGCCGCAGTTCCATCCGATCCACGAGATGGAGCCGTTCGCGCTGCTCCAGGGTGCCGACGCGGGCGACGTCGGGTGTAACCCCTTCGACATCATGGAGTCGATAGGCCAGATCGAACGAGGCGCGGACGAGGTGCTCGAACGGGCCCGCTCGATCGTGAGCATCGGTGGGGACCACACGGTCCTGCTGCCGATCCTCCGTTCGATGAACCGGAAGCACGGCCCGGTGGCCCTGGTGCACTTCGACGCGCATCTCGACACCTGGGACACGTACTTCGGTGCTCCCTATACGCACGGGACGCTCCTCCGCCGCGCGGGCGAAGAGGGCCTGTTCCGCGACGACGCGTCGATGCACGTCGGGATCCGAGGGCCGCTCTACAGCGCGCACGATATGAGCGACGACGCGGGCTTCGGGTTCCGCACGATCCGCACGGAGGAGGTCAATCGGGAGGGCGTCGAGGGCGTCATCCAGCGGATCCGGGAACGCGTGGGGGACCACCCGCTCTACGTGTCCATCGACATCGACTCGCTCGATCCGGCGCACGCGCCGGGGACAGGCACCCCGGAGATCGGCGGCCTCACTTCACGTGAGCTGCTGATGATCCTCCGGGGGCTGGCGGGACTTCGCCTCGTCTCCGCCGACGTCGTCGAGGTCTCTCCGCCCTACGATCACGCCGAGCTGACGTCCCTGGCCGCGGCCACTGTTGTGTACGAGCTCGTGTGTCTGTTGGCATCGCGCCCAGCCGAGGAGGGTTGAGGCGATAAGGTGGACGCAGCGGGGGAGCCCGGTGCGACCGGGCTGAGAGGCCGGCTGGATCTGGATCACGGGCCGGCGACCCTTCGAACCTGATCCGGTTCGTACCGGCGGAGGGAGCAGGCACATGTCATCCGCGACCGGCCCGGCACCCGACAAGGGTTCTGCAGCCACTCTCGTTCCCCCGAGCATCGCCCGTGTGCCGCCGGAGAGGAGGACCCTCTCGGCGCTCGACATCGCTGTCCTATGGAACGATCTTTCCCTCGGGCTGCTGGTTCTCATCACGGGGGCTCTGCTCGTCCCGGCCCTCGGGCTTCCGGCGGCCATCGGTGCGATCGTCCTGGGGAGCCTGATCGGGTGCCTGCCTCTGGCCGGGGTTGCCCTCGCCGGGGCGCGTGAGGGACTCCCGGGCATGGTTCTGTTCAGGCCTGTCCTCGGGCGAACGGGCTCGTATCTCCCTTCCGTGCTGAACGTGGCACAGCTCCTCGGTTGGACCTCCGTCGAGTTCTGGGCGATCGGACGACTGGCGAACGCCATGTCGATCGAGTTGTTCGGGCTCGACGCCTTCTGGCTGTGGCTCGCCTTGACCGCAGTGGCCTGCACCGCGCTCGCGATCGGCGGCCCGGTACTCGTCGTGAAGCGTTTCCTGGAGCGGTTCGGTATGTGGATCGTGCTCACGAGTGGCCTTCTGCTGACTCTTTCGTTGCTTCTCTCAGGTTCGATCGCACAGGCGTGGTCCGGAGCCGGCGAAGGCGGTCTTCCGTTCTGGCTGGCCGTGGATCTCGTGATCGTGATGCCGATCTCGTGGCTCCCCTTGGTGGCCGATTCGACCCGATTCGCGCGCAACGAGCGTGGTGTGTTCGCGGCCACGTTCGCCGGGTACGCGGTCGGCAACGCGTGGTTCTATGTCCTCGGAACGCTTCTGGTCTTGAATGCCGTCGCGGTTCCCAGTGTTCAGGGCATCGGGGTCGCGATCTTCGGCTTCGCCGGAGGCTTGGCGGAGGTGTTGATCCTTGGGCTGATCGTCGGTGAGATGCCCAACGCCTTCGCGAACATCTACTCCACAGCCGTCTCCACGCAGAACGTGGTCCCACGAGCGTCCGCCGCGGTGCTCTCGATCGTCGTCGGCGGGCTCGCGTTCCTTCTCGCCCTCCTGTTCACGATGGAGCGATACGAGGTCTTCCTGTTCCTGATCGGATCCGTGCTCGTGCCGCTCGGAGCGATATTCCTGGCGGACTACTTCGTGAGAGCGCGCGGTCGATACGGTCCGGAGCTCGTGTTCGGTGCGGGCTCCGAAGGCTTCCGGTGGCTCGCGGTCGTGCCTTGGATCGCGGGGTTCGTTCTGTACCACTGGAGCGTGCCCACGGGCCCGGAGGGATGGGTGGAGGTCGTCGGACGGACGTTCACGAACGTTGGGCTCCCGTTCCCGCTGATGGGCTCGCGCCTCGGTGCCAGCCTGCCGAGCTTCGCGGTGGCGTTCGTCCTGTCCCTCGTGGTGCTGCCCCGACGAAGCGCTCCCGCGTCGGCGAGCCGAAGCAACGGATACTGAGCCGAGCGGTCAGTCGTCCTTGTCGTCCTTGCCCTTCCCGTTGCCCTTCCCCTTCCCGTCCCCTTCGCCATCTCCTTCGCCATCTCCCTCGCCATCTCCCTCTTCACCGCTCTCCTCCTCTTCGACCGGAGATGGGCTGGGCTCCTCCGATGCCGAAGGGGTCGCTGGCATGAGACGGAGCTGGAGCTCCACCGCTTGAGCGGACTCGAGGATCTCCAGGGCCCATCCCTCCTCGATCCGTCCACGTTCGAGCTGGGATGTCACGGAGGCGACCACGTTCCTGAGCCTGGCGAGCGCCAGTCCCGGCATCCCCGCCTCCGCGAGCTCTCTGATCGAGGCCACGCGGTCCTGCAGCGTGGCGGTGAACCGTTCCGGAGTGTTGTTCTCCGCGCACGAGCTCACCAGGATCGCGACGATGCCGAGCGTGACGACCGCGCGCCTCATGGCCGGACGGACTCCTCGAGTCGCGTCAAGGCATCCTCGAGCGAGACCGGCAGAGAAGATGCTCCCGAATCGGAGGGCGGCGTACCGGAGCCGGAGAACGCCACGATCGCGAAGACGGTGATGAGGATCACTGCCAGGATCGCGCCCGCGACGATGAGCGTGGTCTTGGAGGGCCCCCGCCATGCCGGCCGCGGAGCCGGCGCCTGCACCGGGAGTCGAGCCGTCTGTTCGACGCGAGGGACCCGGACGGTCTCGCTTCCGTCCCCGTCATGTGTCGGCTCCTGGTCGGTGGGTGGCAGAGGCGTCGTCACCGGTGCGACGATCGTGGCCGTGACGTCGCCCGTCTCCTCGGCGTCCTCCCCGAGGAGCGCCGCGGCCATCGCCTCCGCGCTCTCGTAGCGCTCGGACGGATCCCGTTGCATGGCCCGTTCGATCACGGCGACCATCGTCGGGTCGGCGTCCGGGAAGACCGCCGCGGGCGGCTCGTATGCGCCGTCGCGGATCGCGGTGGCAAGAGCGAAGGGGTCGTCACCCTCGAACGGCTTCCGCCCGCACAGCGCCTCGTAGAGGAGCACCCCGACCGCGTACAGGTCGCTCGCCGGTCCCGCTTGCACCCCTTCCAAGCGCTCCGGGGCGAGATAGGAGGGGCTCCCCAGCAGCTCGCCCGTTCCCGTGAGGGTCTCATCCGCGTGGACCCACTTGGCGATGCCGAAATCCGCGACCTTCCATGTGCCGACGCCCGCGTCGAGCACGTTCCCGGGCTTCACGTCGCGGTGAACGATCCCGAGCTCGTGCGCGGCCGCGAGCGCGCGCAACACCTGCAGGCCCACGTCCCGTACGCGTTCGGCGGGCATCGGTCGGTCCGCGAGCTCGTCCCCGAGCGTTCGACCGGAGAGCCGCTCCATGACGACGAACGGCCGCCCGTCCTGCTCACCGGTGTCGAGCACGCCGACGACATGCGGGTGCGTCAGCCGGGCGGCGAGCCGGGCCTCCGCCACGACCCGCTCGCGCATACCGTCTTGCTCCGCGAGGTCCGCGCGCAAGAGCTTGAGTGCGACCTCTCTGTCGAGACGCAGATCATGGGCGGCGAAGACCTCCCCCATACCGCCCTGGCCGATCCGTTCGCCCAGCCGGTATCGGCCGCCGACGGTTTCTATCTGGTTCGTGGACATCCAGCAGAACTTTCCCTGAGAGGGACTTCCCTACACATCGTCTGTAGCCGCGGGATGAAGCTCGGCGTCGTCGGATGGGTGACAGGCCGCCTGCGCCGCCCACCTCGACGTCGAATCGCCCGGCCGGGGCGCCGCTCCAGGGGGGGTCGGGGCTCGATACCATCACTGTGGCTATCACCGAAGGAGGCCGATGACCGTGGAACGGATCAGCCACTGGATCGGCGGGAAGATCGTCCCGGGCGAATCGGGCAGGAGCGGCCCCGTCTTCGACCCGGCGACGGGCGAGCAGACGCACGCGGTGGATTTCGCGAGCGCCGAGGACGTTGCCCAGGCGGTCGCCGCGGCGGCCGAGGCATTCCCGGCGTGGCGAGCGACGTCGCTCTCGAAGCGCGCCGAAGCGATGTTCCAGATCCGCGAGCTGTTGGACGATCGGAAAGCGGAGGTCGCGGCCGCCATCACGGCGCAGCACGGGAAGGTGCTCTCCGACGCGATGGGCGAGGTGCAGCGCGGCCTGGAGAATGTGGAGTTCGCCTGCGGGATCCCCAACCTGTTGAAGGGGGGATTCACGGAGCAGGCCTCGACGGGTGTCGACGTCTACTCGATCCGCCAGCCGCTCGGCGTGGTGGCCGGCATCACACCGTTCAACTTCCCCGCGATGGTGCCGCTCTGGATGCTGTCGAACGCGATCGCATGCGGGAACACGTTCGTCCTGAAGCCCTCGGAGAAGGATCCCGGCGCCTCCCTCCTCCTGGCCGAGCTCCTGCGGGACGCCGGCGTGCCCGAAGGCGTCTTCAACGTCGTCCACGGCGACAAGGTCGCGGTGGACGCGATCCTCGACGATCCCGACATCAAGGCGGTGTCGTTCGTCGGGTCGACGCCGATCGCGAAGTACATCTACGAGCGCGGCACGCACGCGGGCAAGCGCGTCCAGGCGCTCGGCGGGGCGAAGAACCACATGATCGTCCTGCCCGACGCCGACCTCGACATGGCGGCCGACGCCGCCGTCTCCGCCGGATACGGCAGCGCCGGCGAGCGGTGCATGGCGATCGCCGCCGTCGTCGCCGTCGGCGGGATCGCCGACGAGCTCGTGGCGAAGATCGCCGAGCGGCTCCCGAAGGTGACGGTGGGTCCCGGGTCGGATCCCGAGTCGGAGATGGGCCCGCTGGTCACGCGCGAGCATCGGGACAAGGTCGCCGGCTACCTGGACTCCTCGGCCGAGCAAGGCGCGACCGTGGTCACGGACGGACGGAAGGACGCCGCCTACGAGGGTGACGGGTTCTTCCTCGGCGCCTCGCTGCTCGACCACGTGACCGCGGAGATGGACGCTTACCGCGACGAGATCTTCGGCCCCGTGCTGTCCGTCGTTCGTGTCGACACCTACGACGAAGCGGTCCGGATGGTGAACGACAATCCGTACGGCAACGGGGTCGCGATCTTCACGCGCGATGGCGGCGCGGTCCGGCAGTTCCAGTTCGAGGTGAACGTCGGCATGGTCGGCGTGAACGTGCCGATCCCCGTGCCGGTCGCGTATTACTCGTTCGGCGGCTGGAAGTCCTCCCTGTTCGGTGACAACCACATGTACGGCCCCGAGGGGATCCAGTTCTATACGAGAGGAAAGGTCGTCACGGCGCGCTGGCCGGATCCGTCGACATCCAGCGTCGACCTTGGCTTCCCGAGGACACGATGATGATCACCGACAGAGACGATCTGCTGAAGCGCGAAGAAGCGGCGTGGGACGAGTTCGTGGCCGAGGTCGGCCGCGTGCCGGAGCATCGGCGCTCCGACGACGGCGTGGTCCCCGGGTGGTCCGTCAACGACCTCGTCTTCCACAACGGCAGGTGGGCGGGCGTGGCGGCGGGCAAGCTGGACTCGATCCGCACTTCCGGGTCCGCGGGCGAAGAGGACCCCGATGAGGTCTGGGAGGGCAAGAACGACCGTTGGGCCGAGGAATCCAAGTCTCTGAGCTACGAGGACGCGATGAAGGCTGCGCTCGAGGATCGGGAACGCGCCCGTGCGGCACTGAGCGCTCTCCCGGAAGTCACCGACGAGGCGGCCTCGTGGTTCAAGGAAGAGACGTTCGACCATTATCAGGAGCACACTGAGGAGGTCAGCCGCTTCGCCGACAGTCTGGAAGGGCCTCCTCAGGAGTCGTAGCGCATGAACCAGATGTGCGGACCTCCGGCTGGCGCGTCGTCGTCCGAGACGGTCCTGAATCCGCGCCGCTCGTAGTACCCGACGTTCTCTGGCCTGCCGGTCTCGAGGAACGCCGGTACGCCGTCGCGATCGGCGAACCCGAGTCCGTGCTGGATGAGGGCAGTCCCGATACCTCCACCGCGGTGCCCCGGATCGACTGCGATGTGATCGAGATACCAGAACGGCTCCTTCGGGAAATGCTCCGCGATCCATTCCCACATCTCTGCATGGCGCGTTTCGGCGCCAACCAGCGTCGGCCGGATCGCTCGGTCGATGTCCAGCATGGCTCCGTCGCTCCCGGGCGGGATCCACGCTGCGACGCCGATACCCGAACCCGCCTCCCACAGCCAACCGAGCCCCGCGATCTGCTCGTCGAACGCACGGAAGAACGTCGTGATCGGCTCGAGCTTGCTTCCACCGAACGGCCACACGAGCATGGGATCGTCCGCGAACGCCTGTCCGAGCAGGGTCGCCAGCTCGGGGACACGGTCAGGAGTCGCTCGAACAACCGGAACGGACATCGGCGCAGCCTAGCCGTCGCCCGAAGCCGTTCGTCGCATATCCTGGCGACTCGTCAACCGGAGGTTATGAGGATGCTCGAGCAACAGGAGACGATCAGGGAGCGGGAGGGTCACTGGAAGCCTCGTCCCACACTGAGCGGGAGCGACTACACGAGCCCCGAGGTGTGGGAGGAGGAGCGCGAGCGGATCTGGTTCGGCGACTGGGTCTGCATCGGGCGAGCCGAGGAGGTGGCGAACCCCGGTGACTATCTCGTGCGGGACCTCGCCGGCGAATCGATCTTCGTCACGAGGAACGCGGATGGTGAGCTCCACGGGTTCTACAACGTGTGCTCGCACCGCGGGACGAAGTTCCTCGATGACGAGCCAGCTACGGGCAACGTCCGCAAGGCGTTCGTCTGTCCGTACCACTCGTGGACCTACGACCTGGACGGGCGCTTGATCGGGACGCCGAACGTGAGGGAGGACGAGCACTTCGACCGCGGGATGTACCCGCTCCACGGCTTCCCGGTCGACACCTATGCCGGGTTCCTGTTCGCCACGCTGGCACGGGAGCCCCGGCCTCTCCTCGAGGCGCTGAACGACGGCGTCGAGAGCGTGACGGCTTTCGACCGGTTCGGGATGGACGAGCTCCGAGTCGGCGTCCGCATCGTCTACGAGGTCGCGGCCAACTGGAAGATCGTCGTCGAGAACTACAACGAATGTCTCCACTGCCCGGTGGTCCATCCCGAGTTGGTGCAGGTGGTCCCCTTGTTCCGCTTCGGCGAGGTGTGGGACGGAGAGACGCGCGACGGCGGCAACGAGATGGTCGACGGCGCTCGTTCGTTCACGATGACCGGCCGCTCCGAGCTGCCGGCCCTCCCGGGCTTGCTCGACGAAGACGTGACCCGCTACTACGGCGCCTATCAGTTCCCGAACCTGCTGCTGAACATCCACCCGGACTGCGCCATGTACTACATCGGCTACCCGAAAGGGCCCGGACACACCACGGTCGTTTCGGAGTACCTGTTCCGGCCGGAGACGATCGCGGACCCCTCGGTGTTCAAGCCCGAGCCCGTCGTCGAGCTCTGGGATCTGATCTCGAAGCAGGACTGGGACGTGTGCGAGCGGGCACAGATCGGGGTCGGTTCCCGCTCGTTCACCACCGGCGTGTACCCGCGCCAGGACCGGTACCTGTTCGCGTTCAACGAGAGCTACCGCGTGAAGATGGGACGCCCGAAGCTGGGCCGAGGTCCGATCGACTGATGGCGATCAAGCGGATGAACCACGCCGTCCTGTATGTGCGGGACGCGGAGAAGACCTATGAGTTCTACCGGGACGTGTTCGGGTTCCGCGTCGTGATGGAGATGCCGGGGGCGAAGTTCCTCCAGGCGCCGGATTCGGACAACGACCACGACCTGGGCCTCTTCAGCATCGGAGACGGGGCGGGGCCATCGACGGCGGGCCGCTCCGCGGTGGGGCTTTACCACATCGCTTGGGAGGTCCAGACCCTCGGCGACCTTCGGGAGATCTCGGTGAAGCTCCAGGAGGCCGGCGCTCTCACGGGCGCCACCGATCACAGCACGACCAAGGCCCTCTACGGACGGGATCCCGACGGTCTGGAGTTCGAGGTCTGTTGGATCGTGCCGAAGGAGCTCCAGACGCCGGAGATCGAGGACGAGCGGACGCGGATGCGGCCCCTCGACATCGAGGCCGAGATCGAGCGCTTCGGGCTCCTTACCGTCGGCGGTATCTGAGGCTCAGCGGGCGAACCGTTAGCTCGCGGGACCGACGTTCGCGCGCGCTCGATCGATCTCGGACAGGACCCGATCGACGTAGGCGCGCGTCTGCGGGGTACGGACGACGAACGGCCGCGCGAGAGACCGAGGAGGAGATCGATCAGGGCGTCGATCTGGGCTTCGGTCGAGACATGGGCGCCTTCATTCCGTCGCTCATCCATCGGATGCATCCCACCACATGATCGCGGCCGTGGCGGCGCCCGCAGCCCTATGCTCGCGCGACGCACGGGAAGGGGAATCGATGACGAGCGTCGTCTTCCACGCAGGTCGACTGTTCGACGGGACCGGAGCCGCTCTCGCGGAGGGCGACGTCCGGATCGAGGACGGGCGGATCGTCGAGGTCGGGACCGATCTCGACGGTGACGATGGGATCGATTGCACGGGGAAGACCCTGCTGCCAGGCCTGTTCGACACGCATGTCCACGTCGTCTCGCGCTACGAGGACTTCGAGGAGATCCGCGTCCTCCACGAGCCCTTCTCCGCGCCGTTCTTTCGAGTGGCGGAGAACATGCGGAGGACGCTTGCCTGTGGGATCACGACCGTACGGGACGCCGCCGGGGCAGACGCGGGCATGCGCCTCGCGGTCGAGGAGGGCTCACTCGTGGGTCCGCGCATGCAGATCAGCGTGACGATGCTATCGATGACCGGGGACACAACGATCCGTGGTTGCCGAGCGGCGGCACGGGGGCGTGGGGCCAGTCCTATCCCGGGATGCCGAGCGGCGTCTGCGACGGGGTGGACGGCGTGGCCGCGAAGGTCCGCGAGGTCGTCCGCGCCGGCGCAGACGTGATCAAGATCGCCTCCTCAGGCGGATTCCTCTCACCGGCGGACGATCCGAGCCAGCCGAACTTCAGCGAGCGCGAGGTCGAGTCGATCGTTCGGACCGCGGCCGATCTAGGTCGATGGGTGATGTCCCACGCGCACGGTCCCGAGGGGATCAACCGCGCTGTCCGCGCGGGGGTCCGGTCGATCGACCACGGGACGTACCTCGACGACGAGGGGATCGAGTTGATGCTGGAGCGCGGCTCGTGGCTCGTTCCGACGCTGACGGCGGGCGACACCACCGAGGAGATCGCGGAGAACCCGCACGTCGCCGAGCCGGTGCGGGCGAAGCTGCGAGCACTCGGTCGGCCGGAGCTCGATGCGTTCCGCCGCGCATCGGAGGCCGGCGTGAAGGTCCCGATGGGAACCGACTGTCCGGTCGCCCCGCACGGCACGAACCTGCGCGAGCTCGAGCTGATGGCGTCGAACGGCTTCACGCCGGAGCAGGCGCTCGTCGCGGCGACGTCGAGCGCCGCGGAGCTCATGGGGCTCGGCGACGAGCTCGGCACGCTCGAGGCGGGGAAGCGCGCCGACGTGGTGGTGGTCGACGGCGACCCGTTCGACTTCGCCACGCTTCGCGATCGGATCGAACAGGTCTGGAAGGACGGTTTGCGGGTCGTCTGAGGCGGAGGGTCGAGGGCGCCGGGCGCATCCGCCGGGACCGCGGTGGCGAACGCGGAACCCCGTGTCGGTCTCCGCCGAAGGTCTGGTGGTACGTTCGGGTTCGTGAGCCCGTCCGATCTGCAGCCCACGGATCTGATCGACATCGATCACCTCCTTTCCGACGAGGAGAAGCAGATCCGCAGCGTCGCCCGCGAATGGGTGCAGCGCCGGATCCTCCCCGAGGTTGAGGACTGGTACGAGAAGGGCGAGTTCCCCGCGCGCGAGCTCGCGAAGGAGGTCGGCGACCTCGGCTTCTTCCTGATGCAGCTCGACACCGAATGGTCCCTCGGGCTGAACTCGGTCGCGTACGGACTGGTGGAGCTCGAGATCGAGGCCGGCGATAGCGGGCTGCGGTCGTTCGTGTCGGTGCAGAGTTCACTCTGTGGGCACGCGATCCATGCGTTCGGGAGCGAGGAGCAGAGGGCCGAGTGGCTCCCGAAGATGGCGAGCGGCGAGGCGATCGCGTGCTTCGGGTTGTCGGAACCGGACTCGGGGAGTGATCCCGGATCCATGCGCACGTCCGCGAAGAAGGATGGGGACGACTGGATCCTGAACGGCACGAAGATGTGGATCACGAACGGCAGTTGCTCCGACATCGCGATCATCTGGGCGCATACCGACGACGGGGTCCGCGGGTTCATCGTGCCGACCGACTCGCCCGGCTTCACGGCGAACGACATCCACAAGAAGATGTCGCTCCGCGCGTCCGTCACGTCCGAGTTGGTGATGGACGGCGTGCGGCTTCCGGCCGACGCGATGCTGCCGGAGGTGAAGGGGCTCCGCGGGCCGCTGTCCTGCTTGAACGAGGCTCGCTACGGGATCGTCTGGGGCGTGATGGGTGCGGCCCGGACGTGCTTCGAGACGGCGCTCGAGTACTCGAAGACGCGAGAGCAGTTCGACAAGCCGATCGGTTCGTTCCAGCTCACGCAGAAGAAGCTCACCGACATGGCGCTCGAGCTGTACAAGGGGACGCTGCTCGCCTACCACCTCGGCCGGCTGAAGGACGAGAAGGGCCTGAAGCCGGAGCAGGTGAGCGTCGGGAAGCTCAACAACACGCGCGAGGCGCTGAACATCGCGCGAACCTCACGCGGGATCCTCGGTGCGAACGGCATCACGCTCGAGTACCCGATCATGCGCCACATGACGAACCTCGAGTCCGTGATCACCTACGAGGGGACCGAGGAGGTCCACACCCTGGTGATCGGGGAGCAGCTCACCGGACTTCGCGCGTTCAGCTGATCCACGTTGGTGGGAGCCGCCCACAGGCTCAAAGGCGGGCATATGGCAGGCCGCCCATCGGACCGACCCGGCCAGACCCGGCCGGATGTAGGCTCGGACCGCCGATGGGGAAGCGGTCGCCAGATGAGCCCGGCGAGGTCCGGGCGGAACGACGAGCGATCGTCGTGGGAGTGGCGTCTGCTTCGCTGCTCACCGTCGCGATCTACCTGGGTAGCGGCTCGCTCCGGACCTTCGATGCAGCGTTGATCGGCTACGCCACCGCGACCGTCGTGCTGACGTTCGGAGTGGTCTACCGATACGCGCTGTGGATCCAGCAGCCGCCGACCCGCCGCTACTTCGTGCACGGCTGGCGTGCCTTCCTCTCGTGGAGGAACCTTCGCCGGTTCCCCACCCTCGTTCCTCGTCAGCTCGTGTCCTACCTCGGCTTCCAGCTCTTCCTGCGCGAGCGTGGCCGAGGGCGGTGGCTCGCTCACCAGGCGATCTTCTGGGGAGTCGTCCTCGCAACGCTGATGACGTTCGCGCTGTCGTGGGGGTGGATCCACTTCACGGCCGACGAGGTGGGCCGATACGGGATGCACGTCTGGGGCCTCCGGGTGCTCACGTTCGCGCCGTTCACGTGGTTCGCGTGGCTGGTCTTCCATCTCCTCGACGTCGCCGCTGTGCTGGTGATCGCCGGCTGCGGCTACTTCCTGTGGCGACGGGTCCGCGACCGCGAGGTTCGGTCCGAGCAGCGGCTCGGCTACGATTTCCTCCCGCTGGTCGCGCTGATCGCGATCTCGGCGACCGGGCTCCTGCTCACGTTCTCGAGCGTCCTGCTCGGAGGCGCCGGCTACGAGTTCCTCGCGATCCTCCACATGGGCGTCGTGGTCCTGTCGCTCGTGTTCATCCCGTTCGGGAAGTTCTTCCATGTGATCCAGCGCCCCGCCGTCTTGGGCGTACAGGTGTTCAAGCAGGTCAGTCAGGCCGATGAGGGTGTCGCGGCCTGCAGGCGCTGTGGGGAGCCGCTCGAGGGTGTCGCCTTCGTGCGGAACCTGCAGGAGACGATGGGCGAGCTCGATCTCCGGTACGGGGGATGGATCGGGACCTGCCCGCGCTGCAAGCGCGTGGAGCGCGGCCAGGCCTATCTGCGTGACGTGAAGCGGGGGTTCTCGGTATGACGACCAGGCCGATCGTTCCTCCAGGCGTCGGCGACTTCCGCGAGGAGGGGGCGGAGCCGGCGATCGGCTGGGAGACACCGGCTCCCGCGGGCTCGCGGCTCGTTCCCACCCATTGCTGCTACTGCGGGGTGCAGTGCGGGATGTACCTGAAGGTCGACCCCGCCGGTCGCGTGTTCGGGATGGAGCCGCGCGACCACGAGATCAATCGGATGAAGCTCTGCCCGAAGGGAGTGACCGCTTACCAGCAGGTCAACCATCCGGATCGGCTCCTCTACCCGCTCGTCCGTGACCATCGTGACGCTCCGCTCCGGCGCGCCTCCTGGGACGAGGCGCTCGACCGGGTCGCCTCCGAGATCACGAGGATCCAGGGGGCGTACGGGCGTGACGCGTTCGCCGTGTACTCGGGCTCGTCGCTCGCTACCGAGGTCACCTACCTGATGGGGAAGTTCGCGAGGGTGGCGCTCCGCACCAAGAACATCGATTACAACGGACGACTCTGCATGGTCTCCGCCGCTGCCGCGAACAAGAAGGCCTTCGGCATCGACCGAGCGGCGAATCCCTGGTCGGACATGCTCGACACCCAGGTGATCCTCGTGGCGGGCTCGAACGTCGCTGAGTGCTTCCCGGTGATGTCGAACTACGTCTGGGCCGCCAGGGACCGCGGCGCGAAGCTGGTCGTGATCGATCCTCGCGAGACACCGCTCGCGCGGACGGCGGACCTGTTCGTTCCCGTGCGGCCGGGGACGGACAGCGCCCTGTTCAACGGTGTGCTGCACGTGATCGACCGGGAGGGATGGCTCGACGAGCGGTTCATCGCGGATCGCACGGTGGGCTGGGACGATGTCCGCAGGGTTGTCGCCGCATACGACCCTCCCCGGGCTGCGGAGATCTGCGGGATCGAGCCTCGCCTCGTGGAGGACCTCGCACGGATGTGGGGGACCGCCGATCGCGCGATGGCGTTCCATGCCCGGGGGATCGAGCACCAGATCCAGGGTGTGGAGAACGCGCTGTCGATCATCAACCTCGTGCTCGCGACGGGCCAGATCGGCGCGCCGGGCAAAGGGTACGGGACGATCACGGGCCAAGGGAACGGTCAGGGCGGTCGTGAACACGGGCAGAAGACCGACCAGCTGCCGGGCCAGCGTGACATCGAGGACCCGGAGGCCCGGGCCTTCATCTCCCGGTACTGGGGGATCGACGAGCCCGACCTGCCGCACACGGGCGCAAGCGCCGTCGAGCTCGTGCACCTGATGGGGAGCGACGTGAAAGGTCTAATCGGGATCTGCAACAACCCCCTCGTGTCGATGCCGAACGCGCACCGGATCACCCGCTGCTACGACTCGCTCGAGTTCCACGTTCAGCTCGACTTCTTCCTGTCGGAGACCGCGGCGCGCGCCGACGTCGTGTTACCGAGCGCGGTCTGGGCCGAGGACGGCGGCACGACGACGAACGCCGAGGGGAAGGTGGTCCTCCGGCACACGGCCGCAGAGCCGCCCGGGGAGGCGAAGCGCGACTGGTGGATCGTCGGGCAGATAGCGGAACGACTGGGCATCGGCGAGAAGTTCCGATACGACGAGATCGACGACATCTTCGAGGAGCTCCGCTGGGCCACCGAGGGCGGGAACGCGGACTACCGCGGGATCACGTACGAGCGGCTCGAGCGGGAAGGCGCGATCTCATGGCCGTGTCCGTCCGAGGACCACCCGGGGACGCCTCGGCTGTTCGAGGAGCGTTTCTCATGGCCGGACGGTCGAGCGCGCTTCAACGTCGTCGAGTGGCAGCAGCCACACGAGCCGGTGGACGACGAGTATCCGCTGCGACTCACCACGGGCCGGACGGTCGCGCACTTCTTGTCGGGGAACCAGACCCGGCGTATCTCGGCGCTGGTCGAGCAGGCGCCCAGGCCGTGGGTGGAGGTTCATCCCTCCCTGGGCTTCGAGAACGGCGATGCCGTTCGGGTGGTCACACGCCGCGGCGAGGTGACGTATCCGGCGCTCGTCACCGAAGCGATCCGTCCGGATACGGTCTTCGTCCCGTACCACTGGGCCGGGGCGGCGTCCGTGAATCTCCTGACGGTGGATGCCCTGCATCCGCTCTCGAAGATTCCCGAGTACAAGGTCTGCGCCTGCCGGATCGAGCGAGGCGAGGCCGTGACGCCAGCGCCGCCGCCGCCGCTCGCGCCGGGCCAGGCTGTCGATCCGACGGCGGCGCGAGCGGCGGCGGACCGCCGGCCCCCGTCGGCGCCACAAGGGAGGGGGACCGGGCAAGGATGATGAACCGAACGCTCTTCATCGACCCAAGCCGGTGCATCGGCTGCCAGGCCTGCGTCGCCGCTTGCCGCGAGTGCGACTCGCACCGCGGCAAGTCGATGATCCACCTCGACTACCTCGAGGAGGGCGCGACCACCGCCTCGATGCCGACGGTCTGCATGCACTGCGAGGATCCGGTGGCGCCCTGCGCGCAGGTGTGCCCGACCGACGCCATCCTCGTCACCCCGGACGGTGTCGTGCAGGAGGCGCTGAAGGAACGCTGCATCGGCTGCGCGAACTGCGTCCACGCATGTCCGTTCGGCGTCCCGAAGCTCGATGTCGACGAGATGCTGATGTACAAGTGCAACCTCTGCTACGACCGCACCTCGGAGGGCCTCGACCCGATGTGCGCGGCCGTATGCCCCACCGGCTCGATCTTCTACGGGACGCTCGAAGAGCTCCTGGGCGCCCGGCCCGGCGCCGCCGCGAGCGACATCGTGGTCTTCGGCGAGCAGGAGGTCCGGACCGGCGCGGCCGTCGTGGTCCCCGCGACACCGGTCGGTGTGGGGGTTGGGGCCGAGCAGGCGGCCGTCCCGGGCGGCTACGCGCCGTGACGACGTCGGAGGAGGTGCGCGCCGACGCCAGGACGGACCGGCGGCAGCTCGAACGCATCACCTCGGAGGCGCTGGTCTCGCGACGCGACTACCTCCGGATCCTCGTCACGATCTCGGGTGGTCTGACCGTGGGCGCCGCCGCGGTCGCGGTGGGTGTGTTCCCTCGGCGGACGGGAGCGGCGGCGCCGGTCCTCGTGGCGGCCTCGCTCGCGGAGGGGGCATGGGTCCAGTTCACGTATCCCACCGAACACGACGGGGCGATCGCGATGCGCCTACCGGGTGGACGGCTCGTCGCGTATTCCTCGATCTGCACCCACCTCTCGTGTGCCGTGATCCCGCGACCGACGGACGGGGTGCTCGACTGCCCGTGCCACGACGGCCGGTTCGACGCGACCGACGGCAGCGTGCTCGCGGGACCCCCGCCTCGCCCGCTGCCCGTGATCGAGCTCGAGGAGCGGACAGACGGGATCTACGCGGTCGGAGCCACGCCGGGATGAGCGTGCGCGGCTCCGCGCAGCGCTATCTCGCGCCGGGTCCGGGAGCCGGCGCGGAGCCGCGCGGCGACCGCCAGCGCCAGGCGGTGATCGTCGCCCGGATCGCGATCGTCGCGACGATCGTCGTCGGACAGCTCTGGGCGCTCACGATCGCCCTCGATGCCTACTTCTCGGACGAGATGGCCACCGTCTGGTGGTTGCTGGCGTTCCAGGTGCTTTCGTTCGTTCTCGCCCTCGCCGTGTGGTGGGCGTCGCCCTCCGACCGATGAGCGCCGAGGCTTCGGCGCAGCCTCGCTCGCCGATCGCGTCGCTCTTCCCGGGCTCGTTCGCGCTCGTGATGGCGACGGGGATCGTCTCGATCGCCGCGTTCCAGCAAGGGTTCGAGATGCTCGCCCGCGCGTTCCTGGTGGTGAACTTCGCGGCCTTCGTCGTGCTGTGGGCGCTCACGATCGTCCGGTTGGTCCGCTTCCCCGGCCGCGTGCGAGACGACATGGCCACGCATCAGCGCGGCGCCGGCTTCCTCACGATCGTCGCCGGGACCAACGTGCTCGGGAGCGAGATCGTGCTCCTCACGTCGTGGAGCGGCCTGGCGCTCGGGCTGTGGATCGCCGGACTGGTGCTCTGGCTCGCGATCACGTACTGGTTCCTGACCGCCGTGACGGTGCGCGCCGACAAGCCGCCGCTCGAGGCCGGGATCGGCGGGGCCTGGCTGCTCCTCGTGGTGTCCACGGAGTCGATCGCGGCGCTCGGCGCGCTCTTGGCGCCGTCGGTCGACGCTGCCGATGGCCTGTTGTTGATGTCCGCCCTCGCGCACCTCGTGGGACTGATGCTGTACATCGTGGTGATCGGGCTGATCTTCTATCGCTGGACGTTCTTCCCGCTCTCCGGCGAGCAGGTGACGCCACCGTACTGGATCAACATGGGCGCCCTGGCGATCACGACGCTCGCCGGCTCGAACCTCGTGCTGGCGGCCGGATCGTGGGAGGCGCTCGACCGGCTCGTGCCGTTCCTGATCGGGACGACGCTCCTGGCGTGGGGGTTCGCGACGTGGTGGATCCCGCTACTGCTGGCGATCGGCGTCTGGCGGCACGGCGTCCGGCGGGTGCCGCTGCGATACGACCCGCAGTACTGGTCCCTCGTCTTCCCCTTGGGGATGTATGCAGCGTCGACGTTTCGCCTCGAGGCCGCCCTCGACGTGGGGTTGCCTTCGGGGATCGCCACGATGACGTTCTGGATCGCCGTGGCGGCCTGGACGGTCACCGCCGTCGGCATGGTGGGGTCGGCCCGAGCCCTCGGTCGGCGCTGAGCCACGATATCGATGGGATCCGATCGACGCGGTCCGTTCGACCGGTTGCGGCCGTCGGCGGCCGGCGCCGTGGCCTACGCCGTGGCCGCCGTCGTCTGGGTCGCGTTCGGCGCCGAGCTTCCCGGCGGTCGCTGGCTCGCCGTGCACCTGTTCACGCTCGGCGTCGTGACGAACCTTGTCCTGGCGCTCAGCGACCATTTCGCGCGGACGCTGATGCGCCAACCGGGGGACGCACCGATCGCACAGTTGGTCGCGGCCAACGTCGGCGCGGTCGCCGTCTTCATCGGCGTTTCGACCGGCCGCCAGTGGTGGGTCGCGGTCGGCGCGACCGTGGTCTCGACGGCGGTGTTCGTCTCGTACCGGCGGCTGCGACGTCTCCGCCGGACGGCGCTGGGCGCGCGGTTCCGCTGGGTCGTCCGGACGTACGAACTGGCTCACGGGGCGTTCCTGTTCGGCGCGCTCCTGGGTGCGCTGGTCGGGACCGGCGTCCTCGCCGGTCGATGGGTCGGCGCGGCCCGGACGGGTCACCTCCACGTGAACATCCTGGGTTGGGCCGGCCTCACGTTGCTCGCGACGATCGTCTTCTTCGGCCCCACGATCGCCCGCACGAGGATCCGAGAAGGCGCCGACGTCCGCGCGGCCAAGGCTCTGCGGCTCGGGGCGTTCGGGCTCGGGATCGGCGCGCTCGCGCTCGTCGGGACCGGGTTCGGCGGCGGGCCCGGAGCGGTCGCGCGGGGGCTCGCCGCGCTCGGCTTGGCGGTGTTCGCATGGTCGGTCACGATCGTGTCGCTCCCGGTGATCGTGGCGAGCACGGCGTCGAGAGCGCCCGAACGCTGGTCCGTCCTCGCGGTGGCCGCCTGGTTCGTGTTCGCTGCGTGGTCGGACGTCCTCGTCGTGGCGACGGACGCGTGGCGCTTCCTGGAGCCCGTTGGGGCCGCGATGCTGCTGGGTGTCCTCGCGCAGGCGATCACCGCGTCGCTCGGATTCGTCGCGCCGAGGCTCCTGCACCTCGATCCGGCGACGGCGTACGCACGTACGGAGGCATGGGCCTCGGCGCGGGCGGTCGTGTGGAACGCGGGCGTGATGCTGGTGGTGGCTTCTGCTGCGGTCGGCCCCGCATCGGTCCGTGCCTGGTCCGTTGCCGGTACCGTCGGATGGGCCCTGGTCCTGACTGCGGGAGCAGCGAGAGTCTTGATCGTGGTCGGAGCGGCCGCGTCCCGGGTCCGGCCGTGATCGGCTCGTTCCAGCTCACGCAGAGGAAGCTCGCCGACATGGCGCTCGAGTTCTAGGAAGGGGCGCTGCTGAGATCGCTGAAGGACAAGAGGCTGCGCCCGAGCAGGAGAGCGTCGGGAAGCTGAACCACACGCGCGAGGCGCTCGAGAGCGCGAGGACCTCTCGCGGCATCCTCGGTGCCAACGGCATCACCCTCGAGTACCCGATCATGCGCCACATGACGAACCTCGAGTCCGTGATCACCTACGAGGGGACCGAGGAGGTCCACACCCTGGTGATCGGGGAGCACCTCACGGGCCTCAAGGCTTTCACGTAGCTGCGGGCCGGGCGTTACGGCGTAGGAGGCAGGTAGATGTGCGTGAGCGGGTTGTCGCTGGCGATTCGATCGAAGCCCTTGTCACACGATGCAAGCGGCATGCTCCTCGCGACCGCTGTAGCGGCGATCCATAGGTCGTTCTGCTGAATCGCGTTTCCACGGAGGCTCCATGCGTGGAGTTTGACGTATTCATCGAGCACGGCGCTGTCGAAGGGCAACTGAAGAAACGCAGCAAGCCGAGCCTCCTGGTCAGCCGATCGCTTGGCGCTCCATCCCGCGAAGAGACGCCCGGCTCGTACCTCTGCGAGGGAGACGATAGAGACTGCAAGGATTGCTGAATCGAGGCGTGCCACTGCCGCCTTCGGCCAATGGGCAGTTCGTGACGGGTCTCGCAGCGCCCGCTCCTGAACGCCAACAAGCGATGTGTCGCAAACGATAGTTTCTACGGCCGTACGTCATCCTCCGGCAATTCGCCCAGCACCGCGCTAAGAAAGAGATTGCTCTCCTCGTTGTCTTCCCACGCCGGGTCCGAGAATCGGGAGAGACCCTGAGGTCTAGTGACGCCCTGATCGACGAGCAGCGATTCCAGTGAGACCGGGGCTTCGGTAAAGAGGGTGGTCTGCTCCGGTTCGGGTACCTCGCGAATATCAATAATCTGAAGAGCTCGCTTTCGTCCTGGCTCTGCGATTACCTCGCCTCTCACCATCACGCGGCGTCCCACGAGGCTGAGAACGTCCGTCTCGAAATCTGAGGGGTAGAAGCACGGCCAGTCGACCCCTTTCGGTGTACGAATGGCGAGACGGTCAGGTTCCAGATCAATCGCGTGAAGAATGCCCGTCACCGCCGTCTCAACGCTCGTTCTCGCGGTCACCTGTGGCAGACGAGACCTGATCTTCTTGATGCGCGCCCTGTCAAGTACTTGTTCCAGCTTGCGCCCTGGCGACTGAACTCGAACCACGAGTCTGGGTTTTGTTCCCAAGGATCGAAGGGCCGACTCAAGCTCGTCCGTCACGGAGGCGTCGATCGGTTCCTCAGCCTCGATTGCTTCGATCAATCCCGTCAGGTTTCTCCATGCAAGCGGCGGAGGCGGAGGCGTCAGCGTCTCTGTCGTCTCGTCGTCAATCGCGGCCGGCTCAAGGACAGCAATCGCGCTACCGGGCCGCAGCTCGACCAGGCGAAACGCGGTTGCTAGCTCTTCGTCGCTCATTGGCCGTCCTGGTCGGCGCACATCGACGGTAGAAGAGGTGCGGTGGTGGTACCGGAGCGCCCGCACGAAGTGAGTGACAAAGCCGTCGAAAGCCGACAGGACGATGCCTCGCTCAGCTCGGCCGCCTTGCAGGATGAGGGTTACCTGCTCGGCCTCGGAATCGCTCTCCATGGTGTTGAGACTTTAGTGCCTCTTGGGGACGCGATATGTCACATCGATGGTGTGGGGTTGCCGTGCCATCAGATCCGAGGTTGCTCAGCAAGAAGCGTCGCGACATCCACCACACGGATATCCGAGCCCTTGCCTTTCGCGACGTCGTCGAGCATGACGAGGCAGTAGGGGCAGGCAGTCGCCACGGTTTCAGCGCCGGTGGCGGCCGCCTCTTCGAACCGGGTGTCGTTGATACGGGGCGACTCCTCCTCCATCCACATGCGGGCGCCGCCGGCGCCGCAGCAGAACGACCGTTCACGATTCCGTGGCATCTCCTCGATGTCGCTACCGATCACGTCGCGGGGCGCGTCGAACTCGCCGTTGTGCCGGCCGAGGTAGCAGGCGTCGTGGTACGTGATCTTGCCGTCGCCCGTCCGCGGCTGGAGCCGCCCGGCCGCGATCAGCTCGGACAGCAGCTGCGTGTGATGCACGACCTCGTACGTCCCGCCGTAGTCCGGGTACTCGTTCGCGAGCGTGTTGAAGCAGTGCGCGCAGCTCGCGACGATCTTCGTCACGCCGGCGCCGTTCAACGTCTCGACGTTCTGCTCCGCCAGCATCTGGAAGAGGTACTCGTGGCCCATCCGCCGGGCGGGGTCCCCGGTGCACTTCTCGCGTGGTCCGAGCACCGCGGAGTCGATGCCCGCGGCGGCGAGCAACCTCGCCACGCTCTGCGTCGTCTTCTGTGCCCGTTCGTCGAACGCGCCCGCGCACCCGACCCAGAACAAGACCTCCGGCGCCGGGTCGCCCTCCTGCAGCACCCGCACGTCGAGGTCCTTCGCCCAGTCGAGCCGCGCCGACGCCGGCTCGCCCCACGGGTTCTCCTGGTTCTCGACGCCGCGGAGCATCGGGGCGGCCTCCTGCGGGAACCGCGACTCGGCCATCACGAGGTTACGGCGGAGGTCGACGATCGTGTCGATGTGCTCGATGTCGACCGGGCACTCGCGCACGCACGCGCCGCACGTCACGCAGTCCCACACGACCTGGTCGACCACGGCGTTCGGCACGAGCGGCTGGAGCTCGACCTCGCCGGCGGCCTCGGCGACCACGCGGTCGCGGAGGTCCATGATCAGCAGCTTCGGCGAGAGCGGCTTGCCGGTCGCCCACGCCGGGCAAGCCTCCTGGCACCGGCCGCACTCGGTGCACGAGAAGAGGTCGAGCATCTGTTTCTTCGACAGGTCCTTCTGGGTCGCGACGCCGAAGCGGATGTCCTCCTCGGGCGCCTCCAGGTCGATCCGGTTCGGCTCGAGCCGGCCGGTCGGGCCGTCCTTCGCGAGCCAGACGTTCGCCGGCGCGGTCGCGATGTGGAGGTGCTTCGAGCCCGGCAGGATCACGAGGAAGCCGAGGATCACGAGCAGGTGCGCCCACACGAGGACGCGCTCGGCGATCTCGGCGCCGCCGCCGGTGCCGAACAGTCCGGAGAGCAGATTCGTGACTGGCCGCCAGTCCGGCACCTCGGCGATCCCGAGCGCGATCCGGGAGGCGTTCCACAGCAGGAGCGTCACGACGATCGCGAGGATCAGGAGCAGGATCCGGTCGGCCTCCTCCATGTGGCTCCCTCGGAATCGGTCGGGCTTGAGGACCTTGCGGATGAAGAACGCCATCGCGACGCCGACGACGACGAGCGACGCGAAGATGTCCGAGACGAACGCGAACCACGATGCGCCGCCGAGGATCGGGAGGGACGACTCCTTGTCGAGGATCGCGACCGCGGCCTCCGCGATGGTGGGAAGCAGCACGATGAAGCCCCAGAAGATGAACACGTGCATCAGCCCCGGCACCAGCTTCTGCAGGAGCTTCTTCTGAAGGAAGACGTGCGTGAGCTCGCGGGTGACGCGATCGGCGGTGGGGGTGCCGCGTCCAGTGGGACGGGCGTTCGCGACGAGCGCCACACGCGGCCGGACGCGCTGCACGAACAACACCACCGTCACGACGACGACGGCCGCGAGGGCCGCGGCGGCTACGAGCCCGTCCGTCGCTTCTCGATCTCCTCGGTGAGGGCCGGGACGATCTTGAAGAGGTCGCCCACCACGCCCAGGTCCGCGATCTTGAGGATCGGCGCGTCGGGGTCCTTCGTGATCGCAACGATCCGCTTGGCGCCTTTCATCCCGACCATGTGCTGGAGCGCGCCGCTGATCCCGGCGCAGATGTAGACCTCGGGCTTCACGGTCTTACCCGTCTGCCCGATCTGGAAGCTGTAGGGGACCCAGCCGGCGTCGACGGCGGCGCGGGAGGCACCGACCGCGGCGTTGCCGATCGCGGCGGCGAGTTTCTCGAGCTGCTCGAATGCGTCCGTGCCGCCGAGTCCGCGTCCGCCCGCGACGACGACCTTCGCGTCCTCGAGTCGGGGGCCGGAGGCCTCCTCCTCATGACGCTCGAGCCGTTCGGCCTTCTTCAGGTCGTCGGGGACGTCGGCCTTCACCTCGACGACCTCGGCGGTCCCGCCGGAGGGATCGGCTGCGAAGGACTGCGGCCGGATGAGCACGAGCTTCGGCGCGGGTCCTTTCAGCTCGACGTCGACGATCTTCGTGCCGCCCAGGATCTCGGTGCGGGCCTTGTCCGGCCCGAGGACGTCGGTCGCGTTCGCCATCAGCGTCGAGCCCGTGCGCGCTTGCAGCCGCCCGGCGATATCGCGGGCGTCGTAGGAGGCGGGGAACAGGATCAGGTCGGGGGAGTGCTCCTCGACCAGTCCGGCGAGGGCATGTACGGTCGGTTGCGCGAGGTGCTTCGAGAAGACCTCGTCGTCGCTCGCGTACACGGTCTTCGCTCCGTGCTCGCCGAGTGCAACGGTCGACGCCTTCGCGCCGGGACCGAGCGCGATCGCGGCGACCTCGTCGCCGAGGTCGCGCGCCTTCGTGAGGAGCTCCAGGGCGCTCGGCGCCGGCCCGTCGGGCGTGACGTCGGCCCAAACCCAAACCTTCACCTCAGATCACCTTCGCTTCCTCGAGGAGATCCGCGATCCGCGTGGCCGTCGTGTCGTCGGCTTCGATCGTCTCGCCACCCTGTTTCGGCGGCGCGTCGGAGACCTCGGCGACCGTCTGGGTCGCGGCGACCTCGTCGCTGGACAGGCCGAGGTCCGAGACGCTCAGCGTCTCGACCGGCTTCGACTTCGCGGCCATGACGCCCTTCAGCGACGGATAGCGCGGCTCGGTCGCGCCGGCGGTGACGGTGACGAGCGCCGGCAGAGGAGAAGTGACGACGTCGTAGCCGGCCGCGGTCTGCCGTTCGATCTTCAGCGACCCATCCGCGGCTTCCAGCTTGCGGGCGAACGTGAGGCTGGGCAGGCCGAGGAGCTCGGCGATCGCGGCGGACACCGTGCCCGTGTACCCATCCGTGGACTCGACGCCGCCTACGACGAGGTCGAACTCCTGCCGACCGATCGCCGCCGCCAGCACGCGAGCCGTCACGAGTGAGTCGGCGCCGCGGAGCGAGTCGTCCGTGACCCGCACGCCCTTGTGCGCGCCCATCGCGAGGCCGCGTTGCAATGCCGCGTGCGCCACCTCGGGACCCATCGTCAGGAGCGTGATCTCGCCGTCGCCTGCGGCTTCCACCAGTTGCAGCGCGGCCTCGAGCCCGTACTCGTCGCCGGGGTCGAGCGCGCCGTCCGCGCCTTCCCGCACGAGCAGCCCGTCGTCGCCGAGCGTCGGGGTGCCCTCGGGCTCCGGCACCCACTTGGTCAGGACCACGACGTTCACGCTGCCGTCCGCCGATCCTCACTCACGGGAGCACCGTACTCGGTCGGTGCCGAGGTCGGCATCAGGCGTGGCGAAGGAACGCGTCGAGCTCCTCGCGGGTCGGCATACCCTCGCGGGCACCGACCTTCGTTACGGACAGGGCGGCGGCAGCTGCCGCGCGTTGCGCAGCGGCCGCCACCTCCAACCCTTCCGACAGTCCGGCCGCGAACACCCCGTTGAAGCAATCGCCGGCGCCGGTGGTATCGACCGCCTCGACCCGCGGGGTCGCCACCCGCTCCTCTTCGCCTGCCCGACGGATCAGCACGCCGTCCTCCCCTCGTGTCTGGACGATCACCACGCCGTCGGGCAGCGTCCCCAACGCCTCGAGCTCGTGCTCGTTGGGCGTGACGTAGGCCGCGAGCGCCGCCACCTCGCCGACCCATGGCTGCTCGGGGGCGGGGTTCAGCACGAGCGGCACCTGATGCTCGCTGCACCATGCCGCCGCGGCTCGCACCGCGCCGTGCGAGACCTCGAGGCTGGCGAGCACGACCCCAACCTCGTGGACCTGCGCGAAGGCGGACGTCACGTTGCTCGCCGAGAGCTCGGCGTTCGCGCCCGGCGCGACGGAGATCTGGTTCTCCCCGTCCGGCCCCACGCAGATGAGGGCCACGCCGGTCGGCACGCCCGGCCGCATCGCCACGGACGTCGCCACGCCCTCGGACCGGAGCGCTTCCAGCGCGTCGTGCCCGAGTGCGTCGTTCCCGACCGCCCCGACCATGACGACCCCGGGTCCGCCACCGAGTGCGCGAGCCGCGGCGACGGCCTGGTTCCCGCCCTTGCCGCCGTGATGCTGCGCGAACACCCCGCCGCTGACCGTCTGGCCCGGCGCCGGGAGCCGAACCCCCGACACCACGAGGTCGACGTTGATCGCGCCGATCACGACGACGGAGCCGGTCACGCCCTCGACCCCACGAGTCCGCGAACCCGCTCGACGAACCGCTTCATGAAGACTTCTTCGTCGAGGTCGAAGGCGACCCGAGCGTTCGCCTCGGGCTCCCACCCGACCGGCCACGGGCTTCCGCGGACGCCGGCGAGGTCGGCCACCGTCTCGCCGACGGCCCAGCGACCCTCGATCTCGACCTCCACCCTGGTCGTCTGGAGACGAACGAGCGACGGGTCGATCGCCACCGCGAGGGCGAGCGGGTCGTGCAGCCGGCACCCGTCCTCGCCGACGACCGCAGCGTAGAAGTCCAAGTAGAAACTCGTCGCGCCCTCGACGAGCAGCCCGAGCGGCGACTGCGGAGCCGGCGCGCAGATCTCGTCCAGGTCGGGGCGGCGCATCACCGCCCGCTCGGTGACGTCGAGTCCCACGCAGATCGGCAACCGCTCCTCGTCGATGCCCGAGAACGCGGTGAACACCTCGGCGGCGGCGAGTGGGTCCACCCAGATATTCGCCTCAGCGGCCGGTGTGACGTTGCCGCCCCGAGCGAACGCTCCACCCATCAGCGCGAATCCGCCGAGGAGCTGAGGAAGGTCGGGCTCCTCACGGAGCGCGAGCGCGACGTTCGTGAGCGGACCTGTGGCGACCAGCAGGACCTCGCCCGGTCGCTCGCGCGCCAAGCCCACGATAGCCTCGACCGCCGAACGATCCGAAGGCGAGGTCGCCGGCGGGGGTGGGTCGGCCCGGCCGAGCCCTCGTTCCCCGTGGACGATCGGGAACGGGGTGTGGTCGCGGGCGAGCGGCCGGGCCGCCCCCTGTGCCACCTCCACGTCGGGCCTCCCCGCCGCCTCAAGCACCGCGAGCGTGTTCTCGGTCGCTTGTTCCACGGAGATGTTGCCCATGACTGACGTCGCGGCGATCAGATCGACTTCGGGAGACGCGACGGCGTAGAGCAGCGCGAGCGCGTCGTCGACACCGGTGTCGACGTCGAGGATCAAGGGTGCAGGCGCCATCGCCCGCACAGGGTACTTACGCGCCGGCCGGTTCCAGCACGAACCCGATGAGCTTCGAGGAGACATCGCGGCTGACCCGCAGCATGTCCGCGGGCGTGACCTCGCTGTGGTCCATGAGGACCTGGATCGCGAGACCGTCGATCAGCGCGCCGACCTGGATCCCGAGCTCGTCCGCGTCCAGCCCCTCGGGGAACTCGCCCGTCGACCGACCGTGTCGCACGATATCGGCGATCGATCGGCGCCAGCGGCGATTCAGGACCTCGTGTTCCTTCGCCATCTCCGGATCGCGCAGTGCGCGCACCCAGATCTCGACCCACAGCGCCCACTCGTCCAGGAACGGGAACTCGGGGAGCAAGCCCGGGACCGAGAGCTCGATCAGCCGATCCAGCTGCGCGCGGGCCGCCGGGTTCTTGCGGAGCTCTCGCGACAATCGAAGGTAGAACTGGTCGTTCGCGTAGGTGAGCGCTTCGACGAGGAGGCGGTCCTTGGACTCGAAGTAGTAGAGGATCAGCCCCGTCGAGACGCCGCAGGTCTCCGCGATGTCCTGGATCCTCGTGTCGGCGAGGCCGCGGTCGGTGATCACCCGCGCGGCGGCCGCGAGGATCTCCTGACGTCGGTCCCCTTTGGGGGGAACCTTCGCTGCTTTCGTTCGCGCCTTGGCCATCGGACTCCTGAACGGCGTACAGAGATTCGAATGGACGTGGACCGGTGCTGGCTGGAGGTTCCGTGGAACGGTACCCGGTTGAGCAGCCGAAATCAAAGGGCCAGGTCCCAAAGGCGCGTTTGACTCGCCGTTCAGGAATGAGGCATCATTCGGCATCGACGAAAGGACCCGAGGGGACATGGCAACCAACACCTACGACGCGATCGTCATCGGCGGGGGCCACAACGGGCTCACCGCCGGCGCCTACTTCGCCCGGCACGGCGCCCGGACCGTGGTCCTCGAGGCGCGGCACAAGACGGGCGGCGCCGCCGACACCAGCGCTCCGTTCGCCGATCACCCGGAGATCAACGTCACCACGTACTCGTACGTGATGTCGTTGATGCCGCCGACGGTCATCAACGACCTGCAGCTGAAGAAGCACGGCTACGACGTCACGCCGTTCGGCCCCTACTTCCAGGCCTTCCCGGACGGTCGCGCGATCACCGTCTATGCCGACGAGGCCGAGCGCTCGCGCGACTCGATCTCGCAGTTCTCGAAGAAGGACGCGGACGCGCTCATCGAGTGGGAGGCGTGGCTGAAGGGCGTGGCCGACATCCTCGGGCCGTTGCTCCTCCAGAGCCCGCCGCGCGCCGGCTCGCTCGCGATCGGCGATCTGCTCGAGACGGCGAAGACGGCGTGGAAGGTCCGCAAGCTCGGGGTTCGCGGCGTCGGTGACGTCACACGCCTCTTCACGATGAGCATCACGGACCTGCTGGACGACTGGTTCGAGTCCGACGCGATCAAGGGCATGCTCGCGGTGAACGGCATCATCGGGACATGGGCGGGTCCGGACGAGCCGGGGACCGCGTACGTGATGCTCCACCACTCGATCGGCGACGTCGGCGACGGACACCTCGGGTCCTGGGGTTACCAGCAGGGCGGCATGGGCGCCGTCTCCGACTCGATCCGACGGTCCGCGGAGTCCTTCGGTGCCGAGATCCGTACGAACGCGCGCGTGAAGTCGATGCTCACGTCCGGCGGACGGTTCCATGGCGTCGTGCTCGAGGACGGGACCGAGCTCAGGGCGCCGATCGGCGTGACGTGCGTGCACCCGAAGATCGGGTTCCTCGACCTCATCCCCTCGACCGATCTGCCGGCCGACTTCGTCAGGGACATCGAGCGATGGAAGACCCGCTCGGGCGTCGTGAAGATCAACGTCGCCATGTCGGAGCTTCCCGACTTCACGGCGATGCCCGGCAAGAACCTGCAGGAGCATCACACGGGTTCGGTCGAGCTCTGTTTCTCGCCGGCCTATGCGGAGCGCGCGTTCCAGGACTCGCATATGGACCGGAAGGCGTCCGTGGCCCCGTTCGTCGACGGCGTGATCCCGACGACGATGGACAAGAAGCTCGCTCCCGAGGGAACGCACGTGTTCTCGATGTTCAGCCAGTGGGTACCGGATGACTGGGTGAACGAGCCGCACCGCGACGAGCTCGACGCCTACGCGAAGCGGATCTTCGACCTCTACGACGAGCTGGCGCCGAACTTCAAAGACGCGATCATCGATTACCAAGTGATCGGCCCGTACGACATGGAGCAGGAGCTCGGGTTGATCGGCGGCAACATCTTCCACGGCGAGCTGTCGGTGGATCAGCTGTTCCACATGCGCCCGGCGCCCGGGTATGCCGACTTCCGCACGCCGATCAAGGGCCTCTACCATGGCTCCTCGGCGACCCACGCCGGCGGCGGGGTCAACGGCATCCCCGGCTGGAAGGCGTACCGTGCGGCCGTGAAGGACAGGGCACTCAAGAAGCGCTCGTGACCGAAGAGGAACGAACACCGCTCCAGCGGATGCTGGAAGCGCGGTCGGTCGCGGTCGTCGGGGCCTCGGTGAAGGAGGGCTCGCTGGGGCAGCAGATGCTGCTCGAGCTCGCCCGAGGCGGCTATAACGGCGCGATCTACCCGGTGAACCCGGGCTACGACGACGTGCTCGGGCACCGGTGCTATCCGTCGCTGGCCGACGTGCCCGGACCGGTCGATCTCGCGATCGTCGGGGTCGCGAACCAGCGGATCGAGCAGGCCGTGCGGGACGCGGGGGAGTCGGGCGTGGGCGGCGTCGTGACCTTCTCGTCGCTGTTCGAGGAGGAGCCGCCGGAGGCAGGGATGCCGTCGCTCGGCGAGCGCGTCGCGGCGATCGCGCGCGAGCACGGGATGGCGCTCTGCGGCGGCAACGGGATGGGGTTCGTCCACGCGGAGGCGAAGCTCCGCGCGACCGGTTTCCTGACGCCCGACGACCTGCGGCCGGGGCCGGTCACATTCGTGTCCCACTCCGGGTCGGGCTGGGCGGCGTTCCTGTTCAACGACCGCCAGATCCGTTTCAACCTGATCGTGTCGAGCGGGCAGGAGATCGTCACCACGATGGACGAGTACCTCTCCTACGCGCTCGATCAGGACTCGACGAAGGTCGTGGCGCTCTTGCTCGAGACGGTCCGGCGGCCCGAGGGGTTCGTGGCGGCACTGGCGAAAGCGGCCGAACGAGGCGTGCCCGTGTTCGCCCTCAAGGTCGGTCGCACGGAGGGGTCGAAGCAGATGGTCGTCGCCCATTCCGGCGCGCTCGCGGGGGAGCATGGGGCGTACGAAGCGGTCTTCGACGCCTACGGCGTGCACGAGTGCAGGGACATGGAGGAGGTGGCCGACGCGCTCGAGCTGTTCTCGAACCCTCGGCGGGTCACGAGCGGCACCGGCATCGCGTCGCTCCATGACTCCGGCGGCGAGCGTGCCTTGTTCGTCGACCTCGCGACGGACCTCGGGATCCCGCTCGCCAAGATCTCGGACTCGACGCGGGGGCGGATCGACGCGGTGCTCGACCCGGGCGTCGTCGCCGACAACCCGTTGGATGCGTGGGGGACGGGGATCGACGCAGACCGGATCTACGTGGAGAGCTTCATGGCACTCCACGACGATCCGGAGACCGCCGCGGTGGCGTTCGTGGTCGACCTCACCCGGCAGGGCGAGCCGCACGACGAGGGCTACCTCCTGGTCGCGAGGGACGTGTTCGAGGCGACGACGAAACCGTTCTGCGTGATCTCCAACCTGCCGGCGACGATCGCCCGCGACGAGGTGGGTATCCTGCGCGAGGCCGGGATCCCGGTGCTCGAGGGAACGGTCACCGGCCTGCACGCCCTGAAGCACCTGCTCGCGGATGCATCGGCTCGAGGTCGAACGGCCCCCGATCCGCCGGAGCCCGGACCGGTCGACCTCAGGACCAAGTGGCGGGAGATGCTCGAGCACTTCCCCGGCGGGGAGTTCGCCGAGTCGATGATCTTCGAGCTCCTCGCCGGCTACGAGGTCCCCACCGTGAAGGCTGGGCATGCCTCGACCCTCGAGGAGGCGGAGTGGGCGGCCCACTGGATCGGCTACCCGATCGCGATGAAGACCGCGATGCCGGGGATCGCCCACAAGTCGGACGTCGGCGGGGTCCGGCTGCACATCGGCGATGTCGAGGAGTTGCGTGAGGCATACGCGGACGTCTCCGAGCGGCTCGGCTCGCTGGTCACCGTGGCGGAGATGGCGCCGCCGGGAGTGGAGGTCGCGCTCGGCGTCGTCCGCGATCCGACGTTCGGTCCACTGGTGTTGGTCGCGGCGGGCGGCGTCCTGGTGGAGCTCATCCACGACCGCAAGCTCGCGCTTCCCCCGATCGACGAGGACGCCGCCCGCCGCCTGATCGACGGCCTCGCGATCCGCCCACTCCTGGACGGTGTGCGCGGCGCACCTCCCAACGACGTCGGCGCGCTCGCACGCGCCGTCTCTCGCCTCTCCCTCCTCGCCGGCTACGAGGTCC
>DATKDI010000057.1:0-95771 GCA_035512775.1 Actinomycetota bacterium
GGTGCCGGATCGTCGCCGGCCCCGCCAACAACCAGCTCGGCGTCGCGGAAGACGGCGAGCGTCTCCGCGACGCCGGCATCCTGTTCGCGCCCGACTTCGTGATCAACGCGGGAGGGGTGATCCATCTCGCGGGTTCCGAGAGGCTCGGGTGGGACGAGGCCACGACGGCGATGCGGCTGGAGGCGATCGGCGACACGCTGCTCGAGATCTTCGAGACGGCCGAGCGGGAAGGGATCTCGACCGCCGCCGCCGCCGACCGCCTGGCTCGCGCCCGTCTGGCCGCCGCTCGGGCATGACGGAGGTCCGGATCGGCGCCCTCCGCCCGGAGCACGCGGATGCATGCGACCGGATCATCCTCGGTCTCCCGTATCACTTCGGCATCGAGGACGGCAGGCGCGACTGCGCGGCAGCGGTCCGCCGCGACGCCGGTCTCGTCGCTGTGGAGGGCGGCGAGGTCGTGGGCTTCCTCACCTATGTCCCGCGGTTCGATGAGGCGGCGGAGATCACGTGGATGGCGGTCTGTGCGGACCGGCGGCGCCGCGGGATCGGCCACGCGATGATCGACCGTCTCGTCGAGCAATTGACCGCCGATGGCCGGCGCATCCTGCTGGTCCTCACGGTGTCACCGAGTGACCCGGGCCCCGAACCCGACGACGGCTACGGATCGACGCGAGCGTTCTACCGCTCGGTGGGCTTCGTGCTGGGCCGCGATCTGCGCGGCGAGTGGGACGAGGACACGGCTGTCGTGATGGTGCGAACGCTCGCGACGTAGCGACCGGGACGGGTCACGCGAGCGGCTTCTCCTGTCCGGCCTTCGCCAGGCCGACGACGTACAGCGCCGTGAAGACGGCGGTGCTCGCTCCGAAGGTCCACCAGGGCCACGCCGCGGATCCCTCGGGCAACCCCGCGGAGACGTGCAGGATCACGATCAGGGACGTCAGGCCGTCGAAGATGACGAAGGCCCAACACCACCACCACAGATCCTCGAGCTTCCTGAGGATCAGCACGTGGAACAGGGCGAGCGCCACCCCTCCCGCGCCGAAGAGCCTGATCCAGACGACGTCGGGCACCTGCCCCTGGCCCATGATCGTTTCGACGATCGTTCGGGGGAGCACGACGAGCGGCACGGACAGTGCGAGCAACAAGACGGCGCCCACACCGAGCGCACGGCGCAGCAGGCTCATCGAAGCGGCATCTCCGGAGGCTCTTGGTCGGCGTTCCGAGCGGGTTGGTAGCATACGAGAACCGTTGAGCCGCCTCGCGTTCCGGCGCGCCCGGCACCGGCTCGACCTCGATCTCCGGCGATGCAGGGAAGGATGAACGTCGACATGCAGCAAGGCCCCAGGGTCGCGGTCATCGGTCTGGACTGCGCCACCCCGCAGCTCCTGTTCGATGATCTCGCCTCGGAGGTCCCCAACATCTCGAAGCTGATGTCCGAGGGGATGTACGGGGACCTCGCCAGCGTCACCCCGCCGATCACCATCCCCGCGTGGGCCTGCGCCATGACCGGCAAGACGCCGGGGGAGCTGGGCATCTACGGCTTCCGGAACCGCAAGGACACGAGCTACGAAGGGCTCGCCATCGCGCACTCCGGTTCGATCAAGGCACCGGCGGTCTGGGACTCACTCGGCGCGCAGGGCAAGTCCTCGCTCCTCATCGGCGTGCCACCGGGTTTCCCGCCCCCGAAGGAATTCCCGGGGTGGCGCGTCGGGTGTTTCCTCACCCCACCGTCGGCCGAGCACTACGCGTATCCGCAAGAGCTCGAGGTGGAGATCGAGGAGGAGCTCGGCGGGAAGGGCGAATACATCTTCGACATCCCGAACTTCCGTCAGCAGGGGATGGAGTACGTCCTCGATCAGGTCTTCAAGATGACCGAACGGCGCTTCCAGGTGGCACGACGACTGGTGAAGAACAAGCCGTGGGACTTCTTCATGATGGTCGAGATGGGGATGGACAGGCTCCATCACGTGTTCTGGCACTACGTCGATCCGACACACCCCTTGTACCAGCCGGGCAACCCCTTCGAAGACGCCTTCCAGCGCTACTACCGAGCGCTCGACGACGAGGTCGGTTCGTTGCTCGAGCTGCTCCCCGAGGATGCGATCACGATCGTGATGAGCGATCACGGCGCCCGACCCATGATGGGCGGTATCTGCTTCAACGATTGGCTGATCGAGAACGGTTATCTCTCGCTGAAGGAACCGGTGTCCGAGATCACGCCCATCGCGAAGACCTCGATCGACTGGGGCCGCACGCAGGCGTGGGGCGACGGCGGTTACTACGGCCGGCTGTTCCTGAACGTCGCCGGCCGCGAGCCTCAGGGCGTGATCGAGCCGGCCCAGTACGAGGCGATGCGTGACGAGCTCACCGCGAAGCTCGTGTCGATGCCTGGACCGGACGGCGAGCCTCTGGGCACCACGGTGCATAAGCCGCAAGACGTCTATCCCGAGGTTCGAGGCGTGGCGCCGGACCTGCTCGTGTACTTCGGCGACCTCGGATGGCGCTCGGTCGGCGCGGTGGGCAACCCCAGCGTGTACACGTTCGAGAACGACATCGGACCCGACGGCGCCAACCACGACCGGACAGGTGTCTTCGCGATGACGGGATCGCCGGGCCAGCCGACCGGCAAGGTCGAAGGCCTCAGCCTGGTCGACGTCGGTCCGACGATCCTCTCGCTGTTCGGGATCGAGGAGGGCGACGGCACGTCAAGGAGCTTCTTGTGACGGAGGTCGAGCAGAAGGGATTCACGGTCTGGTTCACGGGCCTGTCCGGGTCGGGGAAGTCCACGATCGCCGAGATGCTGTACCACGAGCTCCGGGCTCGCGAGCTGAAGACGGAGATCCTGGACGGTGACGTGGTGCGACAGAACCTCTCGAAGGGACTCGGGTTCTCCAAGGAGGATCGGGACACCAACATCCTGCGGATCGGTTTCGTGGCCGAGCTGCTGACGCGCAACGGCGTCGCGACGATCTGCTGTCCGATCTCACCGTACAAGGCTGCCCGGGACACGGTTCGCGCCCAGATCGGCGAGTTCGTGGAGATCTACGTCCATGCGACCGTAGACGAGATCGCCGCCAATCGGGATCCCAAGGGCCTCTACAAGAAGGCGCTCGCGGGCGAGATCACCGGCTTCACGGGTGTCGACGATCCCTACGAGGCGCCCGAGCACCCGGAGCTCGTCGTGGACACGATGGTCGAGACCCCCGAGGAGTCACTGGCCAAAGTCCTGCAGACGCTGGCGGACCTCGGCCACATCAAGGGCGCCGCGCCGCTCGTCGAGGGTGATCGCGTGCATTCGGGACTCACGGACCTGCGGGTCACCGAGACCGGTCACGTCGCGAACGAGGACTGAGCTCGGACGGTAGAGTGCCCGCCCGTGGACGCGACGACCTCGCCGGATCCGGTCTCCGAGCCGAAGGCCTACCAGGACCACCTGCTCGGGCTGCTCGGCACGGATGATCCCGCGGAGGTCCAGGCATCTGCCGGGAGCGCGTGGCGCTCGATGGCCGGTGAGGCGGGGGAGCTGGGCTTCGTTCGTCCGGAGCCGTCCGAGTGGTCGGTGATCGAGTGTCTGGGACACGCGGTCGACGCCGAGGTGGCGATGAGTGGTCGATACCGATGGATCCTCGCCCATGACCAGCCCCCGCTGATCGGCTACGACCAGGATCTCTGGGTCGACCGGTTCCATGCCGGCAAGAACGAAGACCCGGAGGAGCTCTTGGCTCTCTTCGAACCGCTCCGAGCGTCGAACGTCGCCCTTTGGACGAGATCGAACGAAGAGGACCGGGCCCGCGTCGGCATGCATGCCGAGCGCGGGCCCGAGAGCTTCGACCTCTGCTTCCGCATGCTCGCGGGCCACGATCGGTTCCACCTGGCACAGGCGCGGCGTGCCCTCGAGGCGGTCGCCGGAGGCTGAGCGGGCGCGTCGGAGTCGACTGGTACGCTGAGTTCATGCATCGGTCAGACGCCCGTCCGGGGTTCCGGATGGGCGTCTCGCGCGTCGGGGGGTAACTCGGTGGAGTTCGAGATCGGCATCGGCAAATCTGCCCGTCGGGCATACGGTTTCGACGAGGTCGCGATCGTGCCCTCGCGCAGGACGCGCGATCCCGACGACGTCGACATCAGCTGGGAGGTCGATGCCTACCGCTTCAAGCTCCCGATGATGGCGTCGGCGATGGACGCCAGCGTCTCGCCCCAGACCGCCGTGCTGATCGGACAGCTGGGGGGACTCGCCTGTCTCAACCTCGAGGGTCTCTGGACCCGGTACGAGGATCCCGAGGGGATCTACGAAGAGATCGCCGGCCTCTCCGATGACAAGGCGACCCGCCGGATGCAGGAGCTCTACAAGGAGCCGGTGAAGCCGGGGTTGCTCGGGACCCGCATCGAGGAGATCAAGGCTGAAGGTGTCATCTCGTGCGCGTCGCTCACGCCTCAGCGCGTCGAACAGTTCGCACCGATCGTGCTGGAGGCAGGGCTCGACGTCCTGGTCATCCAGGGAACCGTGGTCTCGGCCGAGCATGTCTCCACACAAACCGAGCCCCTCAACCTGAAGGAGTTCATCGCCGGGTTCGACCTGCCGGTGATCGTCGGAGGGTGTGCGTCCTTCTCCACGGCGCTGCATCTCATGCGGACCGGCGCCGTCGGCGTGTTGGTCGGCGTTGGTCCCGGGAACGCCTGCACCACAAGAGGTGTGTTGGGTGTGGGCGTACCGCAGGCGACCGCGATCGCGGATGCGGCCGCCGCCCGACGCGAACACCTCCACGAGACCGGCCGCTATTGCCATGTGATCGCCGACGGGGGGATGCGCACCGGAGGCGACATCGCCAAGGCGATCGCCTGCGGGGCGGACGCCGTCATGATCGGGTCGCCGCTCACCCGCGCCTACGAGGCACCCGGCCGCGGCTACCACTGGGGGATGGCGACGTTCCACCCCACGCTCCCGCGTGGAGCCCGGGTGAAGACGCAGCAGGTGGCCTCCATGGAGGAGATCCTGGTGGGGCCGGCGCACGAGAACGACGGCACCTTCAACCTCTTCGGAGCGTTGGCGACCTCGATGGCCACCACGGGTTACGCGACGATCAAGGAGTTCCAGAAGGCCGAGCTGGTGATCGCCCCTTCGATCAAGACCGAGGGGAAGACCTACCAGGCGGCGCAGCGGGTGGGGATGGGCCACTAGGTGCCCCCGTCGGGGACGCCGAGAACACACGAAGAGGATCCCTCCCGTCCGGTCCTGGTCGTCGACCTCGGTGCGCAATACGCGCAGCTCATCGCACGGCGCGTCCGAGAGGCGCATGTGTATTCGGAGATCGTGTCCCACGACACCACTGCCGTGGATCTCGCGAAACGGCGCCCCGCCGGCCTGATCCTCTCGGGGGGACCGGCGTCGGTCTACGAGGCAGGAGCGCCCACCCTCGATGCAGGCCTGTTCGACATGGGCGTCCCGGTCCTGGGCATCTGCTACGGGCACCAGCTCATGGCGCAAGCGCTCGGGGGCGAGGTCGCGGCCACGGGTCAGCGTGAGTACGGCGGGACCACGCTGTCGGTCGACCAGCCCGGCGGGATGCTGCTCGTCGACTTCGGTCCCGAGGAGCGGGTGTGGATGAGCCACGGCGACGCGGTCACCCGTGCGCCCGAAGGCTTCCGCGTGACCGCCCGCACCGACCAGATCCCGATCGCCGCGATGGAGGACCCCGAGCGGGCGTTGTTCGCGGTCCAGTTCCACCCCGAGGTCTCGCACACCCCCCGAGGCCAAGATGTCTTGAAGCGATTCCTCTACGAGGGCTGCGGACTGCTTCCCGACTGGACCCCGATCAACATCGTCGAGGACGCGGTGGCTCGGATCCGTTCGCAGGTCGGCGATGCGGAGGTCCTGTGCGCGCTCTCCGGAGGAGTCGATTCCTCGGTGGCCGCGCTCCTCGTGCATCGCGCCGTCGGCGACCAGCTCACCTGCGTCTTCGTCGATCACGGGTTGAACCGGGAGGGGGAACCGCAGCAGGTCGAGGAGACCTTCGGTCGTCACTTCGGCGTGCCGCTCGTGCACGTGAAGGCCGAGGACCGCTTCCTCGCGAAGCTCGCGGGCGTCACCGATCCCGAGCAGAAGCGACGCGCGATCGGGGAGGAGTTCATCCGCGTCTTCGAGGAGGTCGCGCGTGAGCACCGAGGCGCTCATTTCCTCGTCCAGGGGACCCTCTACCCCGACGTGATCGAGAGCGGCTCTCGCACCGCCGCGAACATCAAGAGCCATCACAACGTGGGCGGCCTTCCCGAAGAGATGGAGCTCGAGCTCGTGGAACCGCTCCGCGATCTGTTCAAGGACGAGGTCCGACAGGTGGGCGCCGAGCTGGGACTTCCTGAGGAGGTCGTGCAACGCCAGCCGTTCCCGGGTCCGGGCCTCGCCGTCCGGATCGTGGGCGAGGTGACGGCCGAGAACCTCGACAAGGTTCGCGGAGCCGACGGGGTGGTGCGCGAAGAGATCCGGCGAGCCGGGCTCGAACGGGAGACCTGGCAGGCGTTCTGCGTCCTGCTCGCCGACACGAAGACCGTCGGCGTCATGGGTGATGGACGGACCTACGAGAGTCCGGTGATCGTCCGCGTCGTGACGTCTGAGGACGCGATGACGGCGGATTGGGCCAGGCTGCCGTACGACGTGCTCGACCGGATCGCGGCGCGGATCGTCCGGGAGGTGCCTGGTGTCAACCGGGTCGCCTACGACATCACGTCGAAACCACCCGGCACCATCGAGTGGGAGTGAGCTCGCGGGGGCTGCCAGCACGGCCTGATCCGCCCTTAGGGCCCTCTTGGGAGTCGCTCCCGTAGCCTGGAGTACCTATGACGATCGAGGGCAGGGTGTTCGCCGACCGCTACGCGGTCGGCGAACTCCTCGGGCGAGGCGGCATGGCCGAGGTCTACCTGGCGACCGACCGGGTCCTGGACCGGCCGGTCGCCTTCAAGGTCCTGGGGGGCTGGCTGGCGAACGACGCCACCTTCGTGGAGCGGTTCCGGCGAGAGGCGCTCGCGGCCGCTCGGATCTCCCACCCCAACCTGGTGGCCGTCTTCGATGCCGGCTCGGAAGGCGATAGGCACTACATCGTGATGGAGTACGTGGCGGGCGAGACGCTCGCCGACGTGCTCCGGACCGGAGGATCGCTCGATCCCGCCCGAGCGACCAGGATCGCCACCGATCTGGCCGACGCGTTGGGGGTGGCGCACGCCGCTCGGATGGTGCACCGCGACGTCAAGCCGGCCAACGTGATGCAGACGCCCGAGGGCCGGACCAAGCTGATGGACCTCGGTATCGCTCGCAGCCTGGACGGGGAGAGCATCACGCACGCCTCGTCGATCCTCGGGACCGCGGGCTACGTCTCGCCCGAGCAGGCGCGAGGCGATCCGGTCGACCATCGGTCGGACATCTACTCCCTCGGCTGCGTCCTCTACGAGATGCTGACAGGCCGGCCGCCCTTCGGGGCGGCCGACCCGCTCGCGGTGGCGTACAAGCACGTCCACGAGGCGCCGGTGCTTCCAACCTCCCTGGAACCGTCGATCCCGCCCGCTCTCGAGGCGGTGACGTTGCGCGCGATGGCGAAGGACCCGGAGGCGAGGTTCCAGAGCGCTGCGGACATGGCCTCTGCCCTCGCCGACCGGACAGCCCCCGTGGTCCAGGTCGCGGCCACGACACCTCTGTCTCCCGTCGGAGCCACCGCCCCTCTGCCCGCCGCGATAGCGACGGACACCCTCCCGAGACGGGCCGACAGGCCGCCTCGCGGTCGGCGGCTCATGCCGCTCCTGCTCGCGCTCGCCGCGCTGGCGTTACTGGGCGGCCTGGCGTTCGCCATCTTCGGTGGGGATCCCCCTCCGGCGGTCGGTGATCCGAGCGGATCGCAGAGCCCGTCGGTCTCTCCGTCGCCATCGCCATCGCCGTCCCCATCGCCGTCCCCGAGCCCGGCCCCGGTGGATCCGCTCCAGGAAGCCGTCGCGGCCCTGCAGATCGTCGTGACGGAGGGAGTGAGCGATGGCACGATCTCCGAGAAGGCCGCCGAAGAGATCGGGAAGGGGCTCGGCGCGGCGCTCGAGAAGTTCGCGGACGGAGACACGGAAGGCGCGATCGACGAGCTCCAAGGCCTGGAGGAGAAGGTGGACGACCTGGTCGATGACGACGAGATCGCCAACTCGGAGGAGCAGAAGCTGGACAGGGCGATCGAGGATCTCGCGGAGGCGATGTTCCTCGCCGCGCCGCCCGGCAACGGCGACGACGACGACGACTGAGGGCTAAGCGCCTACCGGGTCCTCGACGAGCGTGGCGGTCACGATCAAGCGCTCCTGGCTCGAGTACTTCGGGTTGCACGTGGTCAGCACGAGCGTAGGGCGGCGGGTCTGTTCGAGCGCGGCCCCGGATCCGGCTTCAGGGAGGATGTAGTTCCGATCGACTTCGTACGTATAGGTCCCGTGCTTGGTGATGAGCTCGATCGTGTCACCAGCGCGGACCTGCTCGAGGTCGAGGAATGGATGCTGGTAGGTCGTCCGGTGGCCGGCGATCCCGACGCGGCCGGTGCCGTCCCACGGATCGGCCGAGTCCGGATAGTGAGCCGGTCCCTTCTTGAGCGTGTCCGTCCACTCGTACGACCGATAGTCGGCATCCGGCCCCTCGACGACGATGAAGTCGATCTCGATGGAGGGGATGACCAGCGCGGCGTACGCCTCTCCCGGGAGATATCGCCCTTGTCCAGGTGGTGTCGGGTGCTCGAAGAGTCGCGTGATCTCGGTCCTGAGCTGATCTTGGGCGCGTGCCGTCTCCAGCCCGGTTCCCCACAGGAGCCAGGCGACGTATCCGGCGAGACCCGCGGCGGCCATGAGGCAGCCGAAGCCGAAGGCTCGGATCACGGCGCGGACCGGCGATCGTTCTTGCATGCCGTTCAACGTAACCCGGGAACACCACCACGACATCAACCGAAGGTCCAGGTCAGGCACTCCTTGGCCGGTGTGGTCGCGGGCCCGCGCTAGCATCGTCATGTGAGCGTCACATCCCCCCTGCTCGACGGCCTCAACGACATCCAGCGAGAAGCCGTCCTTCGGACCGAGGGCCCCGTGCTGATCGTCGCCGGGGCCGGTTCCGGCAAGACCCGCGCCCTCACCCACCGGATCGCCTACCTGATCCGGGAATGCGGTGTGTCCCCCGGGGAGATCCTGGCGATCACCTTCACCAACAAGGCATCCCGCGAGATGGCGGAACGGGTCGGGGAGCTCCTCGGGGGTCCGATCTCGCGGGGCATGTGGGTCCTCACGTTCCATTCGACGTGCGCGCGGATCCTGCGGCGGGAGCACGAGCATCTGGGTGTCCCCTCGAACTTCACGATCTACGACGACGGGGATACGGAACGGCTGATCTCCGGGATCTCACGAGACATGGACGTCGATCCGAAGCGCTACCCACCCAAGGCGATCGCCTCCGCGATCGGCAAGGCGAAGGATCGCGTGTGGGGCGCGAAGGAGTTCGCGGAGATGGCCTCGAATCTGTACGAGGAGACGGTCGCGCGGATCTACATCGAGTACGAGCGCCGCAAGCGCGACGCGGGCGCGCTCGACTTCGACGACCTGATCAGCGAGACGGTCCGATTGTTCCGCGACCACCCGGAGGTCCTGCAGCACTACCAGGAGCGGTTCCGGTACATGTCGATCGACGAGTACCAGGACACGAACCGTGCGCAATACGAGCTGGTGAACATGCTCGCGGCGAAGCACCACAACATCTGCGTCGTGGGAGATGCCGACCAGGGTGTCTACTCCTGGCGAGGCGCGACGATCCAGAACATCCTCGACTTCGAGCGCGACTATCCCGATGCCGCGGTGTTCCTGATGGAACAGAACTACCGCTCGACGCAGAACATCCTGACCGTCGCCAACGCGCTCATCGAGAACAACATCCAGCGCAAGCCGAAGAACCTCTGGACCGAGGCGGGATCGGGGGACAAGGTCGTCCGTGTGCGCGCCAACGACGAGCACAGCGAGGCGTACTTCGTCGCGCAGGAGGTCGAACGGCTGAGGAGCGAGGAAGCGTTCCGCTACCGGGACGTCGCGATCTTCTATCGGACCAATGCGCAGTCGAGAGTGATCGAGGACGTCTTGATGCGGGTCGGGATGCCCTACCGCGTCTTCGGCGGGGTGCGCTTCTACCAGCGCAAGGAGATCAAGGACATCCTCGCGTACCTCAGGCTCCTCACCAATCCGCAGGACGTGATCTCGTTCCGCCGCGCCGTCAACATGCCGAAGCGAGGGATCGGGGATGCCACCGTGGCGGCGGTGGAGGCGTTCGCGCGCGCGGAGGACATCGACGTGATGGAGGCGTGCCGTCGGGTCGACGAGATCGCGTCGCTCGCCGCTCGCGCGAAAGGCGCGGTCGCCGGGTTCACCTCGGTGATGACGGCGATCGCAAGCCATCTCGCCGACGGTGCAGGGCCGGCTCGGATGGTGGAGTTCGCGGCACAGGAGTCTGGCTACCTCGCGGAGCTCGAGGAGCTACGTACGGTCGAGGCGCAAGGACGGATCGAGAACATCCAGGAGCTGTCGGGTGTGGCGGCCGAGCTGATCGCCCGGAACGAGGACGCCGACCTGGATCAGTTCCTCGAACAGGTGTCCCTCATCGGCGAGCAGGACGACTACGACGAAGAGGAGTCCTCGGTCACGCTGATGACGCTCCACATCGCCAAGGGTCTCGAGTTCCCCGCGGTGTTCATCGTGGGGCTCGAGGACGGCATCTTCCCGCACTACCGATCGATGACCGATTCTGCGGAGCTCGAGGAGGAGCGCCGGCTGCTGTACGTGGGCATCACCCGGGCGCAGAAACGGCTGTACCTCTGTCATGCCTGGGGCAGGACGTTGTTCGGACAGACGAACTACAACCCGCCGTCTCGGTTCCTGAACGAGCTCCCGGCGAGCTTGCTCGATGTCCGGGAGGAGGGTGGTGGAGGCGGCGGGGCCCGTCCGGGTGCTCGCGATCCCTCTCGGGGAGGGAGGGCCCGGAGAACCGAAGGCGGGTACTCGGTCGTGGGACTCCCCGGCAAGGGCACGGTGGAGATCCCTTCGACGGGATGGAGCCCGCCACGGGTGCCGAAACGAGAGGTCCCCTCCGTGTCGGAGGGGGATACCGTCCTGCACGAACGGTGGGGTGAGGGCGTCGTCATCACGGTGAAGGGACTGGGGGAGGACGCCGAGGCCACCATCGCCTTCTCGGACGCGGGTGAGAAGCGGCTGCTCCTGTCGTATGCGCCGCTCAAGCGCGTCGGCTGAGCCTAGTCGGGGAACGGAAGGACCCGTGTTCCTCGCGACGGATCCCACGCGATCACCGTCGTCGGCTCCGCGAACGAGATGAAGCCCGCCGACTCGACGTCGATCGAGAACGCATGGAAGTTCGGCTCGTCCGGCGCCCAGTCGATGCGCTCCTTCACGGTCTCCCGGTAGGTCGTACGCAGCTCCGGATCCTGCACGTCGACCGCGCGGGCGTAGATCTTCGCGTCCCCCTCGGTGCCCATCCGGTCCGTGGTGCATGTGTGGAGGACGCACCGAGGGTCCCGGAGGAGGTCGAGCGCCTTGCGACTCTGCCACATCATCCCCAGGATCAGGTGGCCCGCAGTGAAGTCGAGCTCGCACGGGCTGATCCGGGGCGAACCGTCCGCACGGAGGGTGCCCAGCATGCAGAGCTCCTGCGCGCGGAAGCGTTGCGCGGCCGGATCCGCGATCTCCGGACACGCGTCGGCGAACTCGTCCCAGCGCATGCGCTCGAGCCTACGGGGTCATGTCGACAGACGGTCGAGGACGTTCCTCGTGATCCGAACGACGTCGGGATCGTTGCCCGCGATCCCGTAGGTCCAGTCGGTGCAACCGGCGTTGAAGACCGTGCCGCCGCCGGGGAGGCCGAAGCAACCGACCACCGCGTGATTGTGGGCGATCCGATGGATCTGGTGCTGCCAGTCGTCGCCGAACAGAACCATCGCCACGTGCTCGAGCTCGCCAGGTTCGTGTGCGTAGCGCGAGGGCTGCTCGTCCTGCGACCAGAGCTTCGCCGGCGCGGTGGCGAGCACCTCCAGGGTGTCGGGAGCTCCGTCCATGTGCGTGGGAACCGGCAGTCCGTCGGTCATGGCGAGTTCGCACCCGTCGACCTCGTAGCCGACGATCGAGTCGGGGAGCCCGAGCGCGTCGCCGTAGCGCAGCCCCGTTCCCTCGAACGCCCAGTGATCTGGTCGCCACACCGTGTAGGCCCCCGACGCGCGCGGCACGCCGAGCCCGTAGCGCGAGTACCCGCCGCGGGAGAACGACATCCCGGTCATGGAGGCCTCCGGTCTCGCGATCCGCCGGTCGGCCCAAGCGCCGGTGAGGAGATGGCGATCGGCAGTGCCGAGCACGGGATCCTCGTCGGCGCGGTACTTGAAGCACGTCATCGCGTGGTCTTCCAGTCGGACCTGCCACCAGCACGTGTTGCCACTGAAGAACGCCGCGTTCCCGCCGTCGGCGATGAACCCCTCGACCGCGTCGCGCATCCCCCAGGACCAGTACTCGTCGTGCCCCACCGAGAGGAAGAGCCGATGGTCGTCCAGGACCTCGGGATGTCGCTCGAGGTCCTGCGAGGTGGCCACGTCGATCACGGATCCCTCGCGTTCCGCCCATGCGACGAACGGCCGCTCCCACGTCCACCAGCCGGAGCCTCCGCTCCAGGGTGACAAGCCCTTCTCCTCGGCCCACGCGAAGTACCCGAGGGCTTCGCGGTCGGGCAGGGCCTGCGCCTTCCGCACGGCCGGTTCCGGTTTCGCCAGGAAGCCTCGAGGCAACGGTCGCGCGAAAGACACTCGCGTCCCGCCCGTGTACAGGGAGGGGCCACCCCAGTCGTTGTAGGCGTTGTACGTGGCGGTCGCCAGGACGAGGAGGATGGGAGAGGGATCGCGGTGCGGGCGGACGACGAAGAACAGGTCCGCACGCTCCTCTCCGGAGGAGAGCGTGACCGCGTAGTAGCCGGATCGCCAGTCCTCTCCCACCAAGATCGTGATCGTGGCGGGCCACCCACAGCCGTCGGCGGACGCGGTCACCGGGATCGGATGTTCCGATCCGGCGACCGCGTCCGCCCTCCACACGGTGACGCGGTCGCCGCCTTCTCGAGCGACCTCCACGCCGAAGGGCCCCGTGGACGAGACGTGGAGCGCGATCTCCTCACCGGGGAGAGCGCTCTGGGGCCAGCAGTAGCCTTCGAGCAACGGGTTCCTACCGGGTCAGGAGCAGCAGTCCGGCGACGAGGATCCCGATGCCGGCGAGCAGGGGGGCGATGATCCAGGCGAACCCGAGCCGGCCGCGGTAGGGCCCGAGCGTCCCCACCTTCGTCGTGGGCTTCAGGCCGGGAGGACGGAACTGCACGCGCTTGCGAGCCACGGACGGAGTCTAGCGAGCCGCTCGATAGACTCGGCGCCATGGCCGAGAAGCTCAGGGTGATCGTCGCGAAGCCGGGTCTCGATGGGCATGACCGCGGCGCCAAGGTGGTGGCCCGGGCTCTGCGGGACGCCGGTTTCGAGGTGATCTACACCGGCCTCTTCCAGACGCCCGAGCAGATCGCCGAGGCGGCGATCCAGGAGGACGCGGACGCCGTCGGCCTCTCGTGTCACTCGGGTGCGCACATGACGCTGTTCCCCAAGGTCGTGAAGGAGCTCCGAGCTCGTGGGGCAGACGACGTCGTGGTCGTGGCCGGTGGCGTGATCCCCGCGGACGACATCCCCAGATTGAAGGAGGCCGGCATCGAGGCCGTCTTCACTCCCGGCGCGAACACGGGCGACATCGCGTCCTGGCTCCGCGATCGGCTGAGCGCGAAGGCCTGAGCGGGAGCCGAGTGGACCTCTACGAGCACATGGGCAAGGACCTGTTCCGTGCCCACGGCGTGCAGACGCCACGCGGCATCGTCGCGTTCAGCTCGGCGGACGCTGCCTCGGCGACCGACGAGCTGGGCGGACGCTCGGTGGTGAAGATCCAAGTGCAGGTCGGCGGCCGCGGCAAGGGCGGCGGCGTCGAGCTCTGCGACACGCCGGAGGCCGCCGCCGCCGCCGCCGAGCGGATGCTCGGCAGCGACTTCAAGGGCTTCCCCGTGACGCGCGTTCTCGTCGAAGAGCTGTTGCCGATCGCGCGCGAGTTCTACACCTCGCTCCTGCTGGACCGGGCACGTGGCGACTACCTCGCGATGATGACGGCGGAGGGCGGGGTGGACATCGAAGAGCTCGCTCGGACCCGCCCGGAGGCCATTCGGCGCGTGCGCATCGACCCGATGCTCGGGCTCCGCGCGTATCACGTCCGCGAGCTGATCGGGACGCTTCCGGTCGAGGCCTGGGAGGGAGCGGCGGATGCGCTTCGGAAGATGTACGAACTCCTCGTGGAGCGCGACGCGACGCTCGTCGAAGTGAACCCGCTCGTCCTCCTGGAGGATGACCGCGTCGTGGCGCTCGACGCGAAGGTCACGATCGACGACAACGCGCTCTGGCGCCATCCCGACATCGCCGAGCTGGCCGAGCAGTTCCCGATCGACGAGGTCGAGGCTCGCGCGAAGGAGAAGGGCCTGCAGTACGTGAAGCTCGACGGGGACGTCGGGATCATCGGCAACGGTGCGGGGCTCGTGATGTCGACGCTCGACGTGGTGGCACAGGCGGGAGCGCGGGCCGCCAACTTCCTCGACGTGGGCGGCGGCGCCTCTGCCGACCAGATGGCGACCTCGCTCGAGGTCGTCCTCTCCGATCCGGCAGTGAAGGTCGTGCTCGTGAACATCTTCGGCGGGATCACGCGCTGCGACCTCGTCGCCCAGGGCATCCTGGAGGCGCTGGAGCGGATCGAGGCCCGCGTCTCGATCGTCGTCAGGCTCGACGGGACGAATGCCGAGGACGGCCGTCGGATCCTCGCCGACGCCGCGCATCCGAACATCGTTCCGGCCGCGAACATGCTCGAGGCGGCCGAAGAGGCCGCAGACCTCGCGGGAGCGAACCCGTGAGCATCCTCGTCGACGAACGAACGACCCTCGTCGTCCAGGGGATCACGGGGAACGAGGGCACGTTCCACACGCTCCGCAACCGTGACTACGGTACGAACGTCGTCGCCGGGGTCACGCCGGGGAAGGGCGGGCAGGACGTGGAGGGGATCCCCGTCTTCGACACGGTCGCCCGTGCGGTGGCGGAGACCGGCGCCGACACGTCGATGATCTTCGTGCCGCCGCGCTTCGCCGCCGAGGCCATCCTGGAGGCGGCCGACGCCGGCGTCGGGTTGGTGGTGTGCATCACCGAGGGGATCCCCGTCCGCGACATGGCGAACGTTTACAGCTACCTCGAGGCATCGAAGACGAGGCTCGTCGGACCCAACTGCCCCGGCGTGATCTCACCGGGTGCGGCCAACGTGGGGATCATCCCCGGAGAGATCTGCGCCCCGGGCGCGGTCGGGCTCGTGTCGAGGAGCGGCACCCTCGTCTATCAGATCGTTCACGAGCTCACGCAACGCGGTATCGGTCAGTCCACCTGCGTGGGCATGGGCGGCGATCCCATCCACGGGATCGGGTTCGTGGAGGCGCTGAAGCTCTTCCAGGCCGACGCGGCGACCGAGCTGATCGTGCTGACGGGCGAGATCGGCGGTGATGACGAGGAACGGGCCGCGGCGTTCATCGCCGAGGAGGTGACGAAGCCCGTCGTCGGCTACATCGCAGGGTTCGAGGCCCCGCCCGGCAAGCGCATGGGCCACGCCGGCGCGATCGTGACCGGGTCCTCCGGGACCGCGGCGGCGAAAGCCGAGGCGCTCGAGGCCGTCGGCGCCGCGGTCGCACGGAACCCGACCCAGGTTGCGGACCTGGTCGCGGAGCGCCTGGGGTGAACGGCGAGGTGCCCCCGGGTCGCGCGGGGGCGCTCATGGACAGGGGCGGCGCGTTCGGCGTCGCGGCGGTCGGCGGAGCTGTGGCCTTCGCGGCGCTGGTGGCCGTCTGTCAGGTGCTCGCCCAGGCGCAGCATCTGCTGTTCGGCGCATTCGGGCTGTGGTCCTGGGCCAAGATCGGCCTGCTCACCGCACTTCTGTCGCTCCGAGCCGACGTCGTGGGGACCGTGCAGGGCTCTCCCGCCCTCCGGTTCGCTGCCGAGTCGACGACCCTCCGCTGGCGTCTCGTCCCGATGGTGCTGACGATCGGGTTCCTGTGGCTGGCGGCACGGGCCGGCCGCCGCGCGGCTCGAGCCAGGCAGGGAGGACACCCCCTCATCGCGTCCGGTCTCGCGGCGGCCGGCGCCGCGATCCCGGTGGTGATCCTCGCCGCCGTCTGTTCGAGCCTGGTCACCCTCGTCTTCCATTCCCTCGGACTTCGGCTCGAGGTCGACGTGCTCAGCGGCGCGCTTTGGGCGGGGGGTTTGGCCGCGGTCGGCGCAGGGACGGGCGCCTACCTGGAGGCGACCGGCGGCCGCGCGGCCGCGGCTGTGCTCCGAGGCGGGCTGACCGCGTACGGCGGGGCGATCGGGCTCCTCGTCGTTGGTGTGTTCGTGCTCGCGACCCTCGAGCCCACCGTGACCCGGGCTTACGTCGACGAGGTCAACGCTCTGGGAGCTCCCGGTGGTGCGCTCTTGAGCCTCCACCTGCTTGGGCTCCCGGCGCAGAGCGCTTTGCTCCTCGCGCCGGCTTCGGGCTCCTGCCTGGAGATCGTCGGAGACGGTCCGATGTTCGACCTCTGCCCGTGGCGCCTGGCCGCATCGGGCCCCGCGGGCGACGCCTTCTTCCCGGCGCCCCTGGCGCTGTCCCCTTCCTTCTGGCTCCTGAGCGCCGTGCCTGCGATCGCGGCGATGCTCGGCGGCCGTCGAGCCGTATCCGAAGCGTCGGTCGGCGGCCGGCGCGCCCTCGGCCTCGGGCTCGCCGCGGGGTCGGTGTTCGCGCTGCTCGTGGTGATCGGAGCCTGGTTCGCCGCTCCCGTGCTCACCCCGATCGTCGTTCCCGTCCAGATCTCGATCAACCCTGCCTGGTCATCCACCGCGATCACCGCGTTGATCTGGGGAGCGGGTGGGGGAGTGTTCGGCGCGTGGCTCGCCGCCCGGCGCTACGCCGAGCCGGAGCTTCCGAGACCGACCTCGGCGTAGTTCGACTCGATCGTCGTGAAGCGACGCCACGCTTCGGCCCACCCGGCGTCGTCTCTCGGGAACCGCTCGAGGGGTCGGGAGGGATCGGTGCGCAGCCAGATCCCGAAGAACGTCCGTCCGTATCCGAGCAGGTAGTCCGATCCCGAATGGGTGTACTGGAGGACCTGGTCGTCCGACGGATCGGGCGCCGGAGCCGCCTGGGACGGTGATCCCATGGGAGCGCTCGCCGGCGCCGCCGGTGATGCGACGGGTTGCTGGCCCTCCGATCCGACCTGCTGATGGTTCGGCTCGAGGTTCACGAAGCGGATCCAGGCGCTCCGCCAACCGTCGTCGGTCCGCGGGAACCTCTCGACCGGGGCACCCGGAGCCTGCCGATCCCAGATGCCGAAGCTGTCCGCCACGTAGCCGAGCACGTACCGGAAGCCGGAGTGCGTGTATCGCGTCGGATCGGAGGACGACCCCGCAGCTGCGCTCGTGCCCACGGGAGCGGCCGACGACGACGGTTCCGCGGCGGCCGGTGCAGCCGTGGTCGCGGTGCCGAGCGTCTCGGGCCGATGCTGCATCGCGGTGTCCGAATCGGCCCGGAGGTCGCTGAAGCAGTACCGGCACTTGATCGCGTCGTCCTGGATCTCCTCGGCGCAGTAGGGGCACTTCTTCACGATCGATCCCTTCTCGATCCTTGGCTCGATCCTTGGCTCGATCCTTGGCCCGATATCGCGAGAGCGAAGGCTACCCCGAAAAGGAAGAGGCGGGCCCGGGGGCCCGCCTCTTCCAAGGTCATGCGGTGAACTGCTACATGTCCGACGAGCCGGACGGCGGCATGCCGCCGCTCGGCGGAGGCGCGCTCGGCGGTGGGCTGCTGGGCGGTGGGCTGCTGGGCGGTGGGCTGCTGGGCGGCGTTCCGCCACCCATCGTCCCGCCACTCATCGTCCCGCCACCGGTGTCGCCCATCTGGAAGCCGCCACTCGACTGCACCTTCTGCCAGGCGCCGTACGCGATCGCGACCAGCAGGACGAGCCCGACGAAGGCGGCCCAACCCGGCGAGTTCGTCAGGACGAGGATGAACTTCAGGAGACCGAAACCTGCGACGCCGAGCCCCAGGAATCCGGTGATCTTCTCGGCGGACATCGTGCCCATGTTCATGTTTGCCATCGACCCGGTCATCGAAAGGACGCCGACGACCACGAGAGCGATCGCGAGAAGGCCGGCGATGAGGCCGGCGAAACTCCCGCTGCCGCTCCACATGTTGGCGGAGGCGCAGCCTCCACTCCCCACGATGTCCTCGAGCCCACCAAGATCGATGCAGAAGCGCTGCCATGGGAGGAAGCTATCGATGAGGAGCAGGATGCTGCCTCCTGCAAGCAGCTTCTCTGCGGTCGACATCTTCGACATGTCGAAGCCGGACGAGCCTGAACCTTCCATCTGCTGCTCCTTTCAGCCGCCGCGCACACGCGCGGCCAGGTGGTTCTCTACGGGTATCCAAGAGGCGCCCGGTGCCTGAGTCAAACACCCTGCCCCGGACGGGCTCCCATGACGACGTTCGCGATCCCGCCGGCCGCGGCGATCGTTCCACCCACGACGGCGACCCACGGGCCCCACGAGGCGACCTGGAACGTCGGCGGGAAGGCGATCGCGAGTGCCGAGACAGCGGCAATCGCCGTGCCGCCCACGATCGCGACCGTCGCTCCCGAGCGAGCTTCATGGTGATGGAACCACCATACCGCCGGCAACAGGATGCCCGCCGCGAGGGCGGCCCCCATCGACCATCGGAAGCTCGGGACCCACGCGCCGAACATGCGGTCGCCGGCGCCCGTCTTCGTCCACGGGCCGGCCGTCGCAAGCAGGGCCAGGGCGGCACCGGCGACCGCCACCCACGAACCCACCAGCGTTCGGTCGGGCTCCGGAGGCGTCGTGATCGCGGGGTCGCCCAGTTCCGCGGCGAGGCACTCGGGGCCGAGCACGCGGCCCCGCACGGGTACCGCGCAGGCCATGCAGACGGGCTCCTCACACGCGCTGCATCGCGCGACCGCCGGCCGGCCCGGATGATGGACGCACCGCTCGTGGAGCATCCCGTTGCTGACGGCGCCCCCGCCCGCAGGTCGCTCGTCCGGCGGCTCGGGAGCGGTCGTGCCCGGGTCCGGGTGCTGCGGTGAGGGCCCTCGGGCCCGTTCCTCGGCCTCCACGCCGATAGCGTACGGCTTGCGTCCACGGTCCCTCTGGTAGCGTGCCGCGTCCATGGGGGAGCGGATCGCGGTGCTCGTTTCCGGTTCCGGGACGAACCTGCAAGCCCTCCTCGATCACCCCGTTTGCGGCTCCCGCATCGCGCTCGTGCTCTCCGACCGTCCGGACGTGAAAGCATTGGAACGGGCGGGATCCCATGGTGTCGAGTCCGCCGTGCTCCGGCCGGAGGACTACGAAGGGCGGGAGCCCTTCGACCGGGCTGTCGTGGACCTCCTCCGCGATCGTGGGATCGACGCCGTCCTGACGGCCGGCTACATGCGACTGCTCGGTCCCGCGATGCTCGACGCCTATGGCGGCCGCTGGCTGAACGTGCACCCGTCGCTCCTCCCGGCGTTCCCGGGCATGCACGGGGTAGCCGACGCGCTCGCGTACGGCGTCAAGGTGACGGGCGTGACCGTCTTCCTCGTCGACGACGGGATGGACACGGGGCCGGTCGTTCTGCAGGAACCCATCGAGGTTCGTGAGGACGACGACTGGGATTCGTTGGAGGCTCGCGTCCACGAGGTCGAGCACCGCCTGCTCCCGGCCGCCACCGCCGCTCTCGTCGAGGGACGGATCCACGTCGACGGCCGCAAGGTGACGATCGACGGGGGACCGTCGTGACGGACGTCCGCGAGGTACGACGAGCCCTGCTCGCCGTCTACGACAAGGCCGGGGTGGTCGAGCTTGCTCGTGGGCTCGCCGAGATGGGTGTCTCGCTCGTGTCCTCGGGCGGAACCGCCGCCACCCTGCGCGAGGCCGGGCTGGAGGTGACGGCCGTCGAGGAAGTCACGGGTTTCCCCGAGATGCTCGACGGACGCGTGAAGACGCTGCACCCCCGGATCCACGGAGGCTTGCTCGCCGACAAGCGCAAGCCGGAGCACCTGGACCAACTCGCGGAGCACGAGATCGAGCCCTTCGACCTCGTGGTCGTCAACCTGTATCCGTTCCGGGAGACGGTCGCTTCCGGGGCCGGGGTGGACGAGGTGATCGAGAAGATCGACATCGGCGGGCCCGCGATGGTTCGAGCCGCGGCGAAGAACTTCGAGTCGGTGGGTGTCGTGGTGGATCCGTCGGGATACCCCGAGGTCCTGGACGAGGTCCGTCTCCACGGCGGACTCTCTCGTGCGACTCGCGAGCGACTCGCCGCGGCCGCGTTCGCCCACACGGCCACATACGACGCCGTGGTCGCCGGCTGGTTCGCCGAGCGGGCGGCGCCGGGAGCTTTGCCCGTGTTCTTCGGGCTCGCGTTGGAGAAGGTCGGCGACCTTCGCTACGGGGAGAACCCGCACCAACGCGGCGCCTTGTACCGAGACGCATCCGGTCGTGGCGCCGTGGGCGGTGCCATGGATGACGGGCCGCTCGGGGGCTCCCGTGTACTTCAGGGCAAGGACATGTCGTTCAACAACTGGCTCGACGCGGATGCGGCGTATTCGCTCGTGGCCGCGCTCCCGCCTCGAGCGTGCGTCATCGTGAAGCACAACAACCCCTGTGGCGTGGCCGTCGCCGCCCAGCTGGACGAGGCGTACCGGCGAGCCTTCGAGTGTGACTCTGTCTCCGCCTTCGGCGGCATCGTGGCGTTCGACGCGCCGTGCACAGGGGCCGCCGCGGAGGCGATGCGCGACGTCTTCACCGAGGTCGTGATCGCGCCCGGCTACGAGCCGGAGGCTCTCGCCGCGTTCGGAAAGCGCCAGAACCTCCGTGTGCTCGAGGCGTCCCTTCCTGATGGTGGCGGCCTGGATGTGCGGACGATACCGGGAGGGGCGCTCGTGCAGGACCGCGATGTCGTGTCCGAGCGTCGCGAGGACTTCGTGGTCGTCTCCTCCCGAGAGCCGACCGAGGACGAGTGGCGCGACCTCTTGCTGGCCTGGACCATCGCCTGGCGCGTGAAGTCGAACACCATCGTGCTGGTCCGCGATGGCGCGACCGTGGGGATCGGCGCAGGGCAGATGTCACGGGTGGACTCGTCGTGGATCGCGACGCGGAAAGCCGGCGACCGCGCGAAGGGGGCGTCGCTCGCCTCGGACGCCTTCTTCCCGTTCCCCGACGCGCTCGAGGTGGCCGCCGACGCGGGCGCCACCGCCGTGATCCATCCGGGCGGCTCCAAGGGCGATGACGCGGTGCTCCAAGCGGCCGATGAGCGTGGCATGGCCGTTGTGCTCACGGGCCGCCGACACTTCCGGCACTGATCTCCCTCACGCACGGGAGGCAGCCGATAGCATCCCGGGCCGTGACCGCCCGCATCCTCGACGGCAGAGCCGTCGCTGCGCAGATCCGCTCAGAGGTGTCCGAACGGGTACGCGCGCTCGCCGACCATGGGATCACGCCGGGCCTGGCCGCCGTCCTCGTGGGCGACGATCAAGCCTCTCGCATCTATGTCGGCGCCAAGCACAAGGCCTGCGCGGACGTGGGCATCCACTCGGAGCAGGTGAACCTGCCCGGCTACGTGAGCCCGGGCGAGATGCTCGCCACGATCCGACGCCTCAACCGTGATCCGGAGATCCACGGCATCATCGTCCAGCTCCCATTGCCCGCGCACCTGAACGAGCTGGAGGTGCAGCGCACGATGGCACCCGAGAAAGACGTCGACGGCCTCCATCCTTGGAACGTCGGGATGGTCGTGCGGGGCGAGGCGACGTTCCAGCCGGCCACTCCCTACGGGATCGTGGAGCTGCTGCTGCGGAGCGACATCTCCCTCGAAGGTGCCGAGGTCGTTGTCGTGGGCTACGGCGACCTGGTCGGCGCGCCGCTCTCGATCATGCTGGCGCAGGACTCGATCCGGGGGAACGCCACCGTGACGATCACGCACGTGAAGACGGCGGACCTCGGGACCCACACCCGCCGCGCGGACATCCTGGTCGCGGCGGCCGGGATCCCGAAGCTCATCACCGGCGACATGATCAAGCCCGGCGGCACGGTGATCGACGTGGGCGTCCACCGGACCGAGGACGGGCTCGTCGGCGACGTCCACTTCGACGAGGCCGTCGAGGTGGCAGGAGCCATCACACCGGTCCCAGGCGGGGTCGGACCGATGACGGTCGCGATGCTCCTCGTGAACACGGTGACCGCCGGCGAGACACAGGCGTACGGAGGGTGAGCCCGAAGGGAGGCCGCCTCGCCGCGCTCCTGGACGCCGGCGAGTTCGTCGTCACCAGTGAGGTCGTGCCGCCGCGCTCGGGTGACGGTTCCAAGGTGTTCGAGGCTGCTCGCGGACTCGTCGGGTACGTGGACGCGGTCAACGTCACCGACAATCCGGCGTCGTCGCCGCACATGTCACCGCTGGCCGGTGCCCGCTTCGTCCACGAAGCGGGCGCCGAGCCCACGCTCCAGCTCGTGTGCCGCGATCGCAACCGCCTTGCGATCACCGCGGACCTCCTGGGGGGGTGGGCGCTCGGCGCGCGCAACATCTTGGTGCTCGGCGGCGACCCGATGGACGTCGGGGACCATCCGGACGCCAAGCCTGTGTTCGACCTGGGGCCCGATCAGGTCGTCGAACTCGCGCGACGGATCCGCGACGAAGGCATCACGGGCGCGGGCGCCGAGATCGCGGATCCACCGCGGTACCTGATCGGCGTCGCCGACGTGCCGCTGTCCGATCCCTACGATCCGGCGAAGCTCGAAGCGAAGCTCGATGCGGGTGGCGACGTCGTGTGGACGCAGATCGTGTACGACGTCGACCGGCTGGGAGAGTGGGCGGATCTCGTCCGGCCACGGGGGATCTTCGAACGCGCGAAGGTGCTCGTCGGCCTCGTGCCGCTGCGGAGCCTCAAGAACGCTCGCTTCATGGACGGGCTGTTCGGCGTCCACGTCCCGCAGGGTGCCTTCGACGTGTTGGAGACCGCCGGGACCGAAGCGGAACGAGCAGGTCTCGAGTTCACGATCGATGTCGCGCAGCGGATCCGCCGGATCGACGGGATCTCGGGACTACACCTCATGGGGATCGGTCGAGACGACCTCGTCCGAGCGGTCGTGGAGGATGCCGGCCTGTTCCCTCGTCCGTCGACGGTCTGACCGCGCTAGGAGCGCGCTTCGAGGGGCACCCACTTCTGATGCGTCGGGCCGACGTACCGCGACCCGGGCCGGATCACCTTGTTGTCCGCGTACTGCTCGCGCACGTGGGCCGTCCAGCCGGCCATGCGGGCAGCGGCGAAGACCGGTGTCATCAGATCCGTCGGGATGCCGAGCACGTGGAACACGGCCGCCGCGTAGAAGTCCACGTTCGGGTACAGGCCTTTCTGCTCGAACGTCGCCTGCTCGATCGCCTCGGCGATCTCGTGCAGCTGGGACTTGCCGGCACGCTCACAGGCCGCCTCCGACAGCCGTTTCAGCACCTTGGCGCGAGGGTCGTAGGTCTTGTACACCGCGTGTCCGAACCCGAAGATCTTCTCGTGCCGCTCGAGGCGGTCGCGCACGTACGCCTCCGCGTTCTCCGGCTTGCCGACTTCCTCGAAGCTCTTCATCGCCTCCTCGTTGGCCCCGCCGTGCAGCGGACCCTTGAGCGTGCCGATCGCCGCGGTGATCGCGGAGAACATGTCGGCGAGCGTCGAGGCGACGATCCTCGCCGTGAAGGTGGAGGCGTTCATCGTGTGGTCCGCGTACAGGACGAACATGATGTCGAGCACCCGTGCGTCCTCCGGATCCGGCTCGGTGCCGTGCAGCATCCACAGGAAGTCGGCGGCATGGGGAAGCGCCGGGTTCGGTGTCACCGCCTCCAGGCCGGTCCGCAGTCGGTGATACGTCGTGATGAGGGACGCCGTCTTCGCGACGAGGCGGAGCGCCTTCCGCGCTTGCGCATCGGCCGACTCGTCCCACCCGTCGGGGTCGAACGCCGAGGCGGCCGAGACCGAGGTGCGGAGCATCGACATCGGGGACGTCTGCTCGGCCAGGGTCCTCATCAGTTGCACCTGGAACGGATGGAGATCGCGTTCGGTCGCGAGGAACGCGGCCATCCCCTCGAGCTCCGGCGCCGTGGGGAGCTCCAGGTGATGGAGGAGATAGACGACCTCCTCGAACGTGGAGTGCTCGGCCAGGTCCTGGATCTCGTAGCCGACGTAAGAGAGCGTGCCCTTCTCGCCGTCGATGTCGGAGAGCTTGGTGTCGGCTGCGATGACCTCTCGGAGCCCCTTGTCGGCCACGATCCTCCGTTCTCCGCAGACCCGGTCGGACGGGCCCCTGCGAGACTGCCAGGATAGTCGGCGCCCCGTTGCGCTGACCCGACGCCCAGGCACACGCCGAGGCGAGACGACGAAAGAGGCATCTGTTGACCCATCGCGTCACGTTGATCCCGGGAGACGGGATCGGACCGGAGGTTGTGGAAGCCGCGCGCAGGGTCGTCGACGCCACCGGGGTCGAGGTGCGCTGGGACGTCGAGGAGATCGGCCTCCGGGCGTTCGAGCGGACGGGCGAGGTGCTGCCCGCTCGGGCCGTCTCCTCCATCCGGGAGAACGGCGTCGGATTGAAGGGACCGATCGAGACTCCCGAGGGAGCCGGGATCCGCAGCGCGAATCTCGTGTTGCGGAAGGAGCTGGATCTGTACGCGAACGTGCGCCCGTGCACGTGGTATCCGGGCGTGCCCTCGTTGTACGAGGACGTCGACCTCGTGGTGGTTCGGGAGAACACCGAGGACGTCTACACGGGGGTCGAGTTCGAGGTGGGAACCGTCGAGGTGAAGGAGCTGATCGCCTTCATCGAGGAGACGACCGGCATCCGCATCCGGCAGGACAGTGGGATCTCGGTCAAAGCTATCTCCCAGGGGGGGAGCGAACGGATCGTGCGGTTCGCGTTCGACGAGACCAGACGCCGCGGTCGGGCGAAGGTCACGGCCGCACACAAGGCGAACATCATGAAGTTCTCCGACGGGCTCTTCCTCGACGTCGCGAGGCGCGTCGCCGCGCAGTATCCGGACGTCGTCTTCGACGATCGGATCATCGACGCGCTCTGCATGGAGCTCGTCCAGTCGCCGGAGCGGTTCGACGTGCTCGTCCTACCGAACCTGTACGGGGATATCGCGTCGGAGCTGGGTGCGGGCTTGATCGGCGGGCCGGGCGTGGCGCCCGGGGTGCAGCTCGGCGACGACGTCGCCGTGTTCGAGGCGACGCACGGGACCGCCCCGCGTCTCGCGGGGCGGGACCGGGCGGACCCGGTCGGGCTGATGCTCTCGGCGGCGATGATGCTCCGGCACCTCGGTGAGGTCGAGGCGGGGGATCGCCTCGAAGAGGCGATCGCCCGCGTCCTCGCCGACGGTGTCGACGTGACGCCCGACCTGCGAGGGCCGGGGGACGAGCGCCCCGCCGTCGGGACGAAGCGGATGGCCGAGGCCGTGGCCGAACGGCTGCGCGTTGCCTCGGTAGCATGACGCCTTCGCTCGGACCACCACTTGAGGAGCTGATGCGCCCATGAAGGTCACCGTCGTCGGCAGCGGCTTCGTCGGACAGACGACCGCGATGCGCATCCTCGAGAAGCGCCTCGCCGAGGTCTGCCTGATCGACATCATCGAAGGCAAGCCGCAGGGTCTCGCCCTCGACCTGAGGCAGGCCGCGCCGATCGAAGGCTACGAGCCGTCGATCGTGGGCACGAACGACTACGTGGACACGGCCGGCTCCGACATCGTCGTGATCACTGCAGGGTTCCCCCGTCAGCCGGGGATGAGCCGGATGGATCTCTTGGGGAAGAACGCCGCGATCATGCGCGACGTCGTCGAGAACGTGGTGCCAGGTTCCCCCGGGGCCATCCTCGTCGTGGTGTCCAACCCCTTGGACGAGATGACCTTCATGGCCGCAGAGGTTTCGGGCTTCCCTCGGGAGCGCGTGATGGGGATGGCCGGCGTGCTCGACTCGGCACGGCTTCGGTCCTTCATCGCCGAGGAGCTGCGGGTCTCGCCCAACCAGGTCGAGGCCATCACGTTGGGTTCGCACGGGGATTCGATGGTGGCGCTCCCACGGCATGCCACGGTGAACGGTACCCCCCTGCCGGAGCTCGTCGACGAGCCGACGTTGGAGCGACTCTTCCAGCGGACCCGCGACGGCGGCGCCGAGATCGTCTCCCTGCTCAAGTCGGGTTCGGCGTACTACGCCCCCAGCGCGTCGGTCGTGGCGATGGTCCGCGCGATCGTGCAGGACACCAAGGAGGTCCTTCCGGTGTGCGCCTGGACCACCGGCGAGTACGGGATCTCCGACGTGTACGTCGGGGTGGCTGCCCGTCTGGGCGCCAAGGGAGTCGAGGAGATCGTCGAGCTAGATCTGAACGACGACGAGCTGGCGAGGATCCGCGCGGCCGCCGAGAGCATCCGCGCGAAGTGCGCGGACCTGGCCGACCTCTAGAGGCGCGACCGCGCGAGCGCTCCGCGCGAGCGGATCGTCGCGCACGCCGGGCACTAGCATGACGGGATGGCGCCCTTCGCCCGCCCGCTTCGCGAGCACGTCGGGAACTTCTTCACCAACTGGTCGGAGTCGGATCTGCCGTTCGGTCGGAAGGTGGCCCTCACCCTGCGCAACCGAGCGAAGTCGTTCCTGAACAAGGGGTGCTGCGGGCACCACGGCGAACCCGGCTGCTGACGACTCCCACGGGATCCCGGTCGGGATCCATCGGTGCGGAACGATTAGGGCGCCAGTGCGGAGGCGATCGCCTCGGCCACGTCCATGGTCGAGGACGAGCCGCCGAGGTCGGGGGTCCGCACCTTCCCCGCCTCGAGCATCGAATCGACCCCGCGCTCCACGGCCGATGCGCCTTCGAGCTCGCCGAGGTGGCGGAGCATCATCGCCCCGGAAAGGATCATGGCGATCGGGTTCGCGACGCCTTTGCCGGCGATGTCGGGAGCGCTCCCGTGGACCGGCTCGAACACCGCGTACTCCCACCCGATGTTCGCGCCGGGGATGAGCCCCAGTCCGCCCACGAGTCCGGCGCACAGGTCGGAGATGATGTCGCCGTAGAGGTTGGGGAGGAGCAGGACGTCGAATCGGCCCGGCTCACGGACCAGCCGGGCGGTCAGATGGTCGATCTGCATGTCCTCGAACTCGACGTCGCCTCGATCGATCGAGTCCTCCCTCGCGGTGCGGAGGAACAAGCCGTCGGACGTCGGCATGATCCCCGCCTTGTGGCCGAGGGTGATCGAGCGGCGGCGGTTCGCCTTCGAGTACTCGAAGGCGAACCGCACGATCCGTCGCGTCCCCGCGACGGAGATGGGCTTCAGGGTGACGCCCGCGTCCGGTCGGATCTCGAAGTCGGCCAGTCTCCGCAGCTCCTCTCGGAGGGCTTCGGCCTGGGGCGAACCTGCCGCGAACTCGACACCTTGGTAGAGATCCTCGGTGTTCTCCCGGATGACCACGAGGTCCACCGTGCCGTGTCTCGTCGGCACGCCCGGGAGCGACCTGGCGGGACGCACGGCGGCGAACAGATCGAGGCCTTGACGGAGGGCGACGTTGATGCTGCGGAACCCGGACCCGACGGGCGTGGTGATGGGCCCCTTGATCGCGACCCGCGCTTCCCGGATCGCATCGAGCGTCTCCTCGGGCAAGAGGTCCCCCTGTTCCGCGAGGGCGGCGGAACCGGCCTGACGCTCGATCCACTCGATCCCCGGAACTGCGGTGTCGAGTACCAGGCGGGCGCCGGCCGACACCTCCGGTCCGATGCCGTCGCCCGGGATCAGCGCGACACGGTGCCGTCCAGCCACCTCGGCACCCTACCCGACCGTCTCGTCGTGAAGGTGGCCTCGATCAGGCCGAGAGCCGATGACCGCGAAGGTGGCGGTCGTCCGGGCTCATCCGTCGGCTCCGAGCGGAAGGTCGAGCTCGAACCAGACCCACGCGCCCTCCGAGCCCGAGACGAGACCCCAGCGATCGGCGATCCTGCTCAGGAGGTGGGGGCTCCAGCCTTTCGTTGCGAGATGGCGCGGTTTCCGGAGCCCCCCCAGCACGACCCCCGACCCGGCGTCCGTGATCTCGATCCGGATCGAGTCCGGGGAGGTGATCACTTTCACGGCGATGATCTCGTCCCCGGTGAGCGGCCGGTCCTCTTCGCTCGTGAGCAGCCCGGAGATGAGCAGCATCGCCCGATCCTGGAGTACGGCCGCCTCGCCCGTGAGGACGCGGGCGAACGCCTCGTGCGCGTCGACCTCGGCCGTGGGACTCACCGGGAGCACGAACTCAGCAGGCGCAAGATCGATCATACGGTCCAGATATCGCGCGGAATGGCCGGCACGTCAAGTCGGCATCGAGTCGCTTCCGTGATCGACTCATCATGGATATACGCAGGAGTCCCCTCGGGACATCCCGCGAGCGAGACGCTCAGGCGCGATCGAACAGGATGGCTCGCTTCACCTCTTGGATCGCCTTCGTGACCTCGATGCCTCGGGGACACGCCTCGGTGCAGTTGAAGGTCGTCCGGCAACGGAACACGCCGGTCTTCTCCGAGAGGACGCCGAGGCGTTCGCGGGGAGCGCGGTCCCGTGAATCGAAGATGAACCGATGCGCGTTCACGATCGCCGCAGGACCGATGTAGGTCTCGTCGGCCCAGAAGATGGGACAGGAGGTCGTGCAGGCCGCGCACAGGATGCATTTCGTGGTGTCGTCGAACCTCTCGCGCTCCTCCGGCGTCTGGATGCGCTCGCGCTCGGTCTCGTCGTCATTCACGAGGTACGGCAGCACGGTCCGGTATCCGTCGAAGAACGGCTCCATGTCGACGATGAGGTCTTTCAGGACGGGCAGGCCGCGGATCGGCTCGATCGTCACCTTGGGCGCCACGTCCTTCACGAGGACCTTGCACGCGAGCGCGTTGCGGCCGTTGATGACCATGGCGTCCGAGCCACAGATGCCGTGCGCGCACGACCGCCGGAACGTGAGGGTCCCGTCGAGGTACCACTTCACGTGATGGAGCACCTCGACCAGACGTTCGAAGGGGTCCACCTGGAGCGTGAACTCGTCCCACCACGCGTCCTCGGAGACCTGAGGGTTGAACCGCTGGATCTTGAGCGCCAGCGTCATCAGGTCCGTCGCGCCGACGCGACGCTCGTCCGAGCTGTTCAAGATCTCAGCGGCGGTCGCCATCAGTACTTCCGCTCCATCGGCACGTAGGGACCCATCTTCACCGGTTTCGTCTCCAGACGGATCGAGCCATCATCCCGACGATACGCGAGGGAGTGCTTGAGCCAGTTGGCGTCATCGCGAAGCGGGTGGTCCTCGCGGTAGTGGGCGCCGCGGCTCTCGTCGCGGGCCTGGGCGGCCGCGACGAGCGCCGCGGCGCAGTCCAGGAGGAACCCGACCTCCACCGCCTCCATCAGGTCCGTGTTGTAGAGGTTGCCCTTGTCGCCGATGGCGATCCGGTCGTACCGATCCTGCAGTCCGTCCAGGATCTCGCCCATCTTCGCGAGGCTCTCCTCGGTCCGGACCACGAACGCGAGATCGAACATCGAATCCTGCAGCTCCGACCGGATGTCCGCCACGTTGTCGCCCGTCTGCCGGGTGAGGATCCCGTCGAGCATCTCGAGCGTGTGCGCGGTGGCGTTCGCCGGTAGCTCTGGCAGGTCGGTCTCGGCGCAATGCTTCGCCATGTCCTGGCCCCCCCGGCGCCCGAAGACCACGATGTCCAGGAGCGAGTTCGTCCCAAGACGGTTGGCGCCGTGGACCGAGACGCATGCGCACTCGCCGGCGGCGTAGAGACCGGGGACGAGCGTCTCGTCCGAACCGATGACGACACGAGCGTGCACGTCGGTCGGGATCCCTCCCATCGCGTAATGGGCCGTCGGCTGGATCGGCACCGGCTCCCGCGTCGGCTCGACCTGGAGATAGACACGGGCGAACTCGGTGATGTCCGGCAGCTTCTCCTCCAAGACTCTCGGGTCCAGGTGGGTGAGGTCCAGATAGAGGTAGTCGCCCTTCGGGCCGAGACCGCGGCCCTCCCTGATCTCCTGATAGATCGATCTCGATACGACGTCGCGCGGGGCGAGATCCTTGATCGTCGGGGCATAGCGCTCCATGAACCGCTCGCCGTCGCGGTTCCGCAGGATCGCGCCCTCGCCGCGCGCTCCCTCGGAGAGCAACACGCCCAGGCGGTAGAGCCCGGTCGGGTGGAACTGGAAGAACTCCATGTCCTCCAGCGGGATGCCACGCCGGAACGCGACCGACGGGCCGTCGCCCGTCAGGGCGTGGGCGTTCGAGGAGACTCGGAACATCCTCCCGTAGCCGCCGGTCGCGAACAGGACCGACTTCGCACGGAACACATGGAGCTCACCGGTCGCGAGCTCGTAGGCCACCACGCCGGCGGTGCGGCCGTCGTCGGTACGGAGCAGGTCGAGGCAGTAGAACTCGTTGAAGAACCGGACGTCGCGCTTCACGCACTGCTGGTAGAGGGTCTGGAGGATCATGTGCCCGGTGCGGTCCGCGGCGTAGCACGCGCGCTTGACCGGACGCTCGCCGTGGTTCGCGGTGTGGCCTCCGAAGCGCCGCTGATCGATCAGCCCGTCCGGTGTCCGGTTGAACGGGAGTCCCCAGCGCTCGAGCTCGTAGATCGCCGGGACCGCCTCCTGGGTGAGGATCTCGGCGGCGGGCTGGTCCACGAGGTAATCGCCGCCCTTCACCGTGTCGAAGGCGTGCCACTCCGGAGAGTCCTCCTCGACGTTGCCGAGAGCCGCGCAGACGCCGCCCTGGGCCGCGCCGGTGTGCGAGCGAGTGGGATAGAGCTTCGAGATGACCGCCGTCCTCACCTGGCCGGAGGCTTCGATCGCGGCGCGGAGCCCGGCGCCGCCCGCGCCGACGATCACGGCGTCGTAGGTATGTGTGGTCGTCATGCCGGGTCAGGTCACCGCCGGCCAATCGGCCGGGTCGAACGTGACGACGATGATCGTGCCGAGCACCATCAGGGCCGCCCCCAGGACCACGAAGAACGCGTTGATCGCGCGCCGGAGGCCGGCGGGTCGCACGTAGTCGAGCACGATGACCCGCAGGCCGTTCACGCCGTGAAGGAGCGCCAGCACGAGCATCAGCCAGTCCCACGTCTTCCAGAACAAGCTCGACCACCGCAGCTGGACGAACTCGAAGTTCACGCGATCCACCCCCTCGGCCCAGACGTGCATGATCAGGACGTGACCCACGGCGAGGAACAGCAGGACGATGCCGGAGATCCGCATGAACAGCCAGGTCCAGAGCTCGAAGCCGCCGATCGGGCGATCCCTGCCGGCGCCGGGAGGCTTCGCCTCGGGAGGCGGCCGATCCGGGCGAGCCTCGGTCGTCGTCGCCACCCGGGTCAGCCTTCCAGGAGGAGCTCGACGATGGCCGAGCCCATGATCAGCGTGATGGGGATCATCGAGCCGACGAACAGGAGGGTGGTGGCGATCCCAAGGCCCCGGATGTGTCTCGTCAAGCGCGGGAAGAAGTCGATCAGCATGATCTTCACCCCGTTGAACGAGTGGTACAGGACGGCCGCCACCAGTCCGAGCTCCAGCAGCCGGATGAAGGGGTTGTGGTAGACGGAGGCAACGCGGTTGTAGGCGTCGGGGCCCCAGCCGACCACGGCGGTGTCCACGACGTGGGCGAACAGGAACAGGATGATCGCGACGCCGGTCACGCGATGAAGGAGCCAGCTGTACTGGCCCACGTGACCCTTGTACAGCGGGCCGAACTGACCCTTGCGGTTGGTCTCGGCGCTCACCGATGTCAGCCTACCGTGGGGGGGCCGCGACGCCGGGCGCGGCGGCTCAGCTGATCCGGATCGCCACCAGGACGCCGTCCCGCGTGGGGACGATCGTCGAGAGGTACCGCTCGTCCTCCGCGACCAGGCGGTTGTGCTCGAGGACGGCCTCCGTCCATCCGGGGCGCGAGTCGTCCGGATCGGGCACCGCCACGCGGCCATACCAGAGGACGTTGTCGCAGACGTACAGGCCGCCTCGGCGGATCCGCTCGCTGGCTGCGCGCCACGCGGCCGGGTACCCGTCCTTGTCGATGTCGTTGAAGATCACGTCGAACTCATCGTCGAGCTGCTCGAGCTCGGTGACGGCGTCGCCGACGTGGAACTGGACGCGGTCAGCGAGCCCGGCTCTCCTCAGGAACTCGGCGGCCTTGATCTCGTTCTCGGGATCCCCGTCGGTGAGGTGGACCTCGCCGACGGGACCGACGGCACGGGCGTGCCAGTAGGCCGAGTACCCGAAGCCCGAACCGAGCTCCATGATCCGCTCGGCTTCCACGGAGCGAGCGAGCAGCTCGAGCGTCACACCGACGTTGCGGCCGACGATCGGAAAGGCGTGCTCGTCGGCGTACGCCTCCATCTCGAGGAGCACGGGCTCGTCGTAGCGGCGAAGGCGCTCCTCCATGTAGGCCTCGATGCGCGGATCGACGATGTCCATGACGGCACCATATCGCGGCACCGTAAGCTTCCCGACGTGACAGAGGAGACACGCCGAACGGATTCCGGGATCGAGGTTCGGCCCATATACGAGCCGTTGCCAGGCGGAACGGCCGCCGACCGTGTCGGCGAGCCAGGCGCCTTCCCCTTCACCCGAGGCGTGTACCCCGATATGTACCGGGGGCGCCTGTGGACGATGCGTCAGTACTCCGGCATGGGCGGCGCCGAGGAGACGAACCGGCGGTTCCGCTACCTCCTGGATCACGGGCAGACCGGCGTGTCCGTCGCTTTCGACCTTCCCACCCAGATGGGCCTCGACTCCGATCACCCGAGGGCCGAGGGCGAGGTGGGCAAGACCGGCGTCGCGATCGACTCGGTGGACGATATGGAGCGGCTCTTCGAAGGGATCCCGCTCGATCAGGTGTCCACCTCGATGACGATCAACGCCACGGCGCCGATCCTGCTCCTGCTCTACGAACTGGTCGCGGAGGAGCACGGCATCGAGCCCGCAGAGCTTTCCGGCACGGTCCAGAACGATCTGTTGAAGGAGTACGCCGCTCGCGGGACGTACATCTACCCGCCGAAGCCGTCGATGCGTCTGATCACCGACCTGTTCGCCTACGCGGGCCAGCGGATCCCGCGCTGGAACACGATCTCGATCAGCGGCTATCACATGCGTGAGGCCGGCGCGACGGCCGCGCAGGAGATCGCGTTCACGCTTGCGAACGGGATCGCGTACGTGCGAGCCGCCGTCGACGCCGGCCTCGCCATCGACGACTTCGCCCCTCGCCTCTCGTTCTTCTTCGCGTGCCACATGAACTTCTTCGAGGAGATCGCGAAGTTCCGAGCCGCTCGTCGCATGTGGGCGGCGATCATGCGCGACCGCTTCGGGGCGAAGGACCCACGATCGCAGACGCTCCGGTTCCACACCCAGACCGGTGGAGCGACCCTCACCGCCCAGCAGCCCGAGAACAACATCGTGCGCACGGCGCTAGAGGCGATGGCCGCGGTGCTCGGCGGCACGCAGTCGCTGCACACGAACTCGTTCGACGAGGCCCTCTCGCTGCCGACCGAGCAGGCAGTGAAGATCGCCCTTCGGACCCAGCAAGTGCTCGGCTTCGAGACGGGCGTCGCCGAGACAGTGGACCCGCTCGGAGGCTCGTACTACGTCGAGTCGCTGACGGATGAGCTGGAGCGGCTGGCCACCGAGATGATCGAGAAGGTCGACGCGATGGGCGGTGCCGTCCCCGCCATCGAGGCCGGCTTCTACCAGGAGGAGATCCACGAGGCCGCCTACCGCATCCAGCGGGGGATCGAGACCGAGGAACGCGTCGTGGTGGGTGTGAACCGCTTCGTCGATGCCACCGCGAAGCCTGTCGAGCTCCAACGGATCTCGGAGGAGGAGACCGCCCGGCAAGTGGATCGTCTCCGCAAGCTCCGCGCCTCGCGCGATCAGGGTGCCGTCGACTCGGCGCTCGCCGACGTGGAGGAGACCGCCCGCGGCACGGGCAACATCCTGCCGCCGATGCGCGAGGCGCTTCGGCTGCGCGCGACACTGGGTGAGGTCTCCGACGCCCTCCGCCGCGTGTTCGGCGAATACCGGCCCACCTACTAGCCACTAGGCTTCGCGCCGTGGATGTCGCGGTGATCGGGGGGACGGGCGCCGAGGGATTCGGCCTCGCGCTCCGTCTCGCCAGGGCCGGGCATCACGTCACGATCGGCTCGCGCGACGCCGGCCGTGGAGCCGAGTCCGCCGCGAAGGCATCCGAGCTCGCGAGCACCGATCTCGAGGGGACCGACAATGCGAGCGCGGCCGCCGCTCCCCGGGCCGACGGCGTCGTGGCCGTCACCGTGCCGTACGGGGGCCAGGCCGAGATCTACCGCTCCATCAAGGACGCCGTGGCGCCCGGTGCCGTGGTCCTCGATGCCACCAGCCCGCTCGCGACCGCCGTCGGCGGTCGGCCGTGGCAGGTGCTTCGCCCCTGGCACGGCTCGGCCGCCGAGCAAGCCCAGGCGATCCTCGGCGACGGGCCTCGGGTCGTGGCGGGCTTCCACACGGTCGCGGCCGAGGGCCTCCAGGCCCTCGACCGCGAGATCGACAGTGACGTGCTCCTGTGCGCTGACGACGCGGACGCGAAGGCCCGCGTCGGCGCCTTGATCGAAGGGATCCCGGGGATGCGTTGGGTGGACTGTGGGCGCCTCGAGATGGCTCGCGTCGCCGAGCCGCTCACGGCGCTGCTCGTCTCGATCAACCGGACCTACAAGGTCAAGGATTCAGGGTTCCGGATCGTCGGTCGAGACACCTGGGGCGCGCCGGGCTAGTCGATCACCGCGAGGATCTGGCCCGTCTCGACGACCTGGCCGGCGCGGATCGGAAGGTCGGTGACCTCGCCGTCACGGTTCGAGGGAACGTGGTTCTCCATCTTCATGGCCTCGAGGATGCAGATCACGTCGCCGGGCCGCACCTCCTGGCCCTTCTCGACCAGCACCTTCACGATGGTGCCCTGCATCGGCGCGAGGATCTCCCCGTGCACGTGCTCACCGTGATGCGCGTCGGGTGCCATCGGTGGCCTCGGCGCCGGATCACGCCGCTCGTCGAAGATCCTCACGGGGATCCGGCGTCCGTCGACCTCGACGAGGATGTCCGCCGGCCGATTGGGGGTCGAGCCCGAGGACGCGAAGTCCGGGTGGGCCGGAAGGTCGACCTCGGCGAGCGCCCGCTCCAGCCAGGTCGTCGTGTGGGTGCCCGCCCGGAACTCCTTGGACTCGAGGATCCACCGGTGCACCGGGATCGTCGTCGGGACTCCCTCGACGGCGAACTCGTCCAGCCCTCGCAGCATCCGCTTGCGAGCCTCCTCCCGGTCCCGGCCGGCCACGATCAGCTTCGCGAACAGCGAGTCGTAGTCCCCGGGGATCTCGCGGCCCTGCTCGATCCCGGAGTCCACCCGGATGAACGGCCCGGCCGGCTCCCGGTAGCGGGTGACGCGACCGGGACCCGGCAGGAAGTTCCTCCCCGGGTCCTCTGCGTTGATCCGACACTGGATCGACGTGCCCCGCGGAGCGGGGTCCAACGCCAGCTTCTCGCCGAGCGCCACGCGGATCTGGAGCGCCACCAGGTCGAGCCCGGTCACCATCTCCGTCACGGTGTGCTCGACCTGGAGGCGAGTGTTCATCTCGAGGAAGTAGAAGTCCCCGTCCTCGTCCATCACGCACTCGACCGTGCCGGCGTTCACGTAGCCGGCCGCCTTCGCGAGGCCCACCGCCGCCTCCGCGAACCGTTCGCGGACGCGATCGTCGAACAGGGGTGACGGCGTTTCCTCGATCAGCTTCTGATGGCGCCGCTGCACCGAGCAGTCGCGTTCACCGAGGAAGAACACGTTGCCGTGCGAATCGGCGACGATCTGCGCCTCGACATGGTGGGCGCGATCGACGTAGCGCTCGAGGAAGACCTCCGGCCTGCCGAAGTAGGACTTCGCCTCGCGCGCCGCTCGCTTGAGCGACTCTTCCAGATGCTCCGAGTCGCGCACGACGTGCATGCCTTTCCCGCCTCCGCCGAAGGCGGCCTTCACGATGAGTGGGAATCCGATCCGGGAGGCCTCTTTCTTCGCCTGCGCGAGGTCCACCGGCTCGCGCGTTCCGGGGACGATCGGCATCCCGGCCGCGTCCGCGACCCGGCGCGCGGCGGACTTGTCTCCCATCGTCTCGATCGCGCTCGCCGGGGGGCCGACGAACGAGAGGCCGGCGTCCTCGACCGCCTGCGCGAACTGCGCTCGCTCCGCGAGGAACCCGTAGCCGGGGTGCACGAGGGTCGCCCTCGACTTGGCCGCGGCCTCCATGATCCGATCGACCGAGAGGTAGGACGCCGATGCGAGCGCAGGACCGATCCGGAACGACTCGTCTGCCATCTCGACGTGGAGAGCGTCGCGATCGGCGTCGGAGTAGACGGCGACCGTCGCGATGCCGAGGTCCCGGCACGTTCGGGCGATCCGGATGGCGATCTCGCCGCGATTGGCGATCAGGAGCTTCTGCTTCCGCGCCATGTGGCGCCACGATATAGCGTCGGGCGAGGTGGAACCGTGCTGAGCGAGGATGCGCTGCGTCGTGCGCTGGAGGCGGTCGGGCTCACGGCGCCGGTCCGTTGGGACGAGGTGACGGACTCGACGAACGCGACCGCGCTGGCGATGGCCGCGGCGGGCGCGCCGGAGTGGACGCTCGTGGCCGCGGGACACCAGACCGCAGGGCGGGGCCGAGAGGGACGTACGTGGGTCGATCGCCCTGGAGCGGCGCTGATGTGCAGCCTCGTCCTGAGGCCCTCGTTGACTCCGGACCGCCTGGGGCTGATGTCATTGGCGGCCGGCGTTGCCATGGCGGAGGCCGCGTCGGGGGCCTCCGACAGATCTGTGCGTTGCAAGTGGCCGAATGACCTTCTGGTGGGCGAGTCGAAGGTGGGTGGCATCCTCGGCGAGGCCGAGATCATCGAAGGGCGTATCCGTCATGTCGTCGTGGGGGTCGGCGTGAACCTCGACGCGCCGGAGGGAGTCGAAGGGGCGGGCGCGATCGGGGACGTCGAGGAGGAGGCGCTCCTGACCGGCTTCCTCAAGCGGTTCCGGTCACTGGTCGAGGGCTCACTCGAAGAGATCCCGGACCGATGGCGCGCCGTCTCCCACACGCTCGGGAGAACGATCGAGGGCACGACGGTCGACGGCAGCTCCGTTCGGGGCATGGCTGTCGACCTCGACGACACTGGAGCGCTGCTGATCGACACCGAGGAGCCGGGGGGACGCGTCCGGGTCGCGTTCGGTGAGATCCAGCATCTCGGCGTCGATCAGGGTTGACCCAGTGGTGTGGGGACCCTGACCCTCCCGCTTGCGAGGGTCGGACCGGTCGCGCTAGGTTCCGGCCGTGGCATTCCCGACGCGGTTGCTGGTGGATGGCGAGGAGCTGATCTTCGACCTCCGGCCTCACTGGATCGCCCTGATCATGCCTGCGATCGCGACCGTGGCGACCCTCGCCGTCATGCTCGTCCTCTACGACACTTTCACGGAACCGATCCTGGACACCGTGGTCGGCGTCGCAGGGGGGCTCTTCCTCCTCGCGTATCCGGTGCGCAAGCTGGTGGATTGGCTCACGTCGCACTTCGTCGTGACGAGCGACCGCGTCATCCATCGGCGCGGTTTCATCGCGAAGTACTCGATGGAGGTCCCTCTCGAGGCGATCAACGACGTTCGCTTCGAGCAGGGGGTTCTCGATCGGATCATCGGGGCCGGCACGCTCGTGGTCCAGTCCGCGTCGGAGGCCGGCCGGCAGGTGTTCGACCACATCCGCAAACCCGAGGAGGTCCAGAAGACGATCTACCACCAGGGCGAGCTGAATCAGCAGCGGATGATGACGGGGAGCGCCGTGAGGTCGTCCTACTCGGCAGCTTCGGAGCTCGAGAGGCTCGCGGACCTGCGCGCTCGCGGGGTCCTCACGGAGGAGGAGTTCCAAGCGCAGAAGCGCAGGATCCTCGGCTGACATGCCGCCCGAAGGGCCTCTCGAGGGCATCGACCACGTCTACTACTGGACCCGGGACATGGATCGGGCGGTGACCTTCTACCGGGATGTCCTCGGTCTCCCGGTGGCCCATCGTGCGGGGAACGAATGGGCGGAGTTCCAGGCCGGCCCCATCCGTCTCGCTCTCCATGGGACCGAGGAGACGTCGCTCCCGCCCAGCGGGACCGTGGCCTTCCGGGTCGACCACCTCGATGAGGCGAGATGGGCTCTGCAGCAGCGCGGAGTGGGCTTCGACGAGCACGAGTCGGAGGTCCCCGGGTTCGCCCGATTCGCTACGTTCCACGATCCCGACGGCAACCCCCTGCAGCTGATCGAATACCTGCAGTGACCTCGGGCCGAATGGGGGCCGTGTGCTCAAAGGTGGCCCCTCCCTCGTCGAGGATGGTTGCAAGGGGACCGCGGAGTTGGCAGGCTGTGCGGGCCGGTCCGCCCACCTTCCCTCGGGCCGGGGCCGATAGATGACGGACGTCCAGCGACACTTCCCCGGAGCCAGGCGTGCCGCCGTTGTGGTGGCGCTCTCGGTCTTGGTATCGGTGGCCGCGACCGTTGCCGGCGCCGCGCCACCCTCCAAGGAGGACGTGCAGCGAGCGAGAGAGCGGCTCGAAAGTATCGAGGATGCGCTCAGCGACATCCGGGCCCAGCTGGCCGGGACCCAGCTCCGCCTGAACGACGCCGCGTCGAGGATCGAGCAGCAGCAGATCGCGCTCGAGAAGGTCACCACCGATCTGGTGCGGACCCAGACCGCCCTGGATCGAGCGCGCACTCGATATGAGAGGATCCGCGCTCGGCTCAACGAGCGAGCCGCGGTCGCGTACATGACGGGCCCCGCGTCGAACATCAACTTCATCCTGGATGCCGACAACGTGGCGGACCTGACGGACCGGCTTGCGTACGTTGACGCGCTCGCGCGATCGGACGCGGGGCTCGCCGTCGAGGTCGCCAACCGGAAGAACATCCTGACGGAGACCGAGGCCACGCTCGAGGACCAGCAGGCTCGAGAGATCCGTGAGCTCGAGAGGGTGCGCGAGCAACGGCGCGAGGTGGCCGAGCTCTTCGACCACCAGCAGGGGTTGCTCGACGAGCAGGAGCGACTGGAGGTCGCGGCGGAGCAGACGTTCAAGAAGAGGAAGGCCGATCACGCGGACTGGCTCGAGCAACAGGCGGCCGAACAGGAACGACAGGACGCCAAGGGCGGCGGGGTGTGGAGCGGAGGACCCCTGGTGCCATTCGATCACCTCTTCGAGCGGTGCCCGGTCGGCCAGCCCCGGGGGTACGGGGACGGCTTCGGGGCACCCCGCTACGCCGGCGGCTACCACCTCCACAAGGGGGTCGACATCGTGGCGCCGCAGGGAACCCCGATCTACGCGCCGTTCGACGGTCACGCCTACACGAGCGCCAACGGGCTCGGCGGCAACGTCGTGTTCGTCGTGGGCTCGGTGGGCACCGTCTACAACGCCCACCTGTCGGCGTACTCGGACGCCTCCAACAGCTTCGTCTCGGCCGGCGACGTGATCGGCTACGTCGGGAGCACCGGGTCGAGCACGACGCCACACGACCACTTCGAGTTCCACCCCAACTCGATGCCCGGCCCGTGGCCGCCGAGCTACTACGGGTACTCGTTGATCGAGGACGCGATCAACCCGTACCCACTGCTGCTGCAGGCCTGCGGCTAGGGAGCCCGGCTCCCCGCGTCTCGTCGGGTCTCCGAGCGTCTCCTATCCTGAGGTCCATGCGACCCGCCGACGTCCGACACGTGGGAGTGGTCGGTGGTGGGCTCATGGGCTCGGGCATCGTCGAGGTCTGCGCGCGCGCCGGTCTCCGCGTCACGTTCGTCGAGGCATCGGACCAGCTCGTGGTCGCCGGCCGCGGCCGCGTCGAGCGGTCGGTCGCGAAGGCCGTCGAGCGCGGCAAGCTCGACGCGGCCGCGGCCGGGGAGGCGCTCGGCCGGATCGACGCCGCGACGGACCTCGGGGCCCTCGCCGACGTGGACCTCGTGATCGAGGCGGCCACGGAGGACCGGGATGCGAAGGCCGCGATCTTCGCCCGTCTCGGAACGGTCACCCGCCTCGAGGTCGTACTGGCCTCCAATACCTCCTCGATCCCGATCCGCGAGCTCGGTGCCGCGAGTGAACGTCCCGACATGGTGATCGGGATGCACTTCTTCAACCCGCCGCCGGTGATGGCGCTGCTCGAGCTCACGCCCTCCGACGACACGAGCGAGGAGACGTACGAGCTCGTTCGCGCGTTCGGGACCGAGGTCCTCGGCAAGACGTGCGTGCGCTCGGGCGACGAGGCGGGATTCATCGTGAACCGGCTCCTGATCCCGTACCTGTTCGACGCGATCCGGCTGCACGAGTCGGGGTTCGCCACACGGGAGGACATCGACACCGCCATGCGCCTCGGGCTCGCCCATCCGATGGGACCGCTCACCCTGTCCGACCTGATCGGGCTGGACACGCTGCTCGCGATCGGTGACGTACTGCGGGAGGCCTTCCCAGGGGAGTCGAAGTACGAAGCGCCGAAGCTCCTCAGGGACCTCGTCGCCGAAGGCAAGCTCGGCAAGAAGTCAGGCGGCGGGTTCTACGACGCCTGAGCGACCGTCACCGAGACGCTTCCACGCATGCGCAGCCCTGCGGGCCGACGGTGGCGCTGTGCAACGTGCCCGGCTCCAGGTCCAATCGGTCGCCTGCCGTCAGCTCGATGTCACCGTCGTCGGTATGGAACACGATCGACCCGGTAAGGCAGAAGAGCACCTTGTGGAAGGCGTGGTCGTGCGAGCCGTAGCGGTCCTCCGGACGGTTCCCCCAGAACCGAGGTGCGGAGCATCCTTCCGCCTCGAAGGCAGCAAGGGCCTCCGCGCGCGACGCGTTGCCGGCTCGTCGGGTCGCGCCCACGCTCAGAGCTCGATGCACAGGATCTCCCGGGCGAGGTCCAGCTCCTCGAGGGGAACCAGGATCGCCGCCTGGGCCTTCGTGGAGGCTCGTTCCTCCTCGCCCGGAAGCTCGATCCGGACGTCGACGCCTCCCGCACCGAGGCGGTTCGTCTGGACACCCACGTCCTGGAGGCGCGTCCAGGTGACGACGGCCATGTCGCTCGCGGGACCATCCTGCTCAGGATCGACGGCGATGTCGTCGACGAGCCCGACCTCGCCGGTGAACTCGACGAGGACCGCCTGCGCGTCGATCAGGTTCGACGCGTGCAGGACGATCGCGACCCCGCCGTCCTCCGCCGGCTCCCCGCGCTGGGCGCCGATCTCCTCCTCTTCGAGCGCGGCGAGGAAGGCATCCACGTCCTCCTCGACCATCGAGGTGAGCACGACCGGCTCCTCCTCGAGGGCGAATCGGTCGAGCGATCCCACCGCCGCGTCTTCACCACGCTCGACGACTTCCAGGCGGCCGGACTTGGCCTCCGCGGTCTCCTCTTGGGCCGGGGAGGGGCCGGGAACGAGCGCCGACCCGCAGTTGAGACAGGTCGTGGACCAGGTTCCGTACTCGGCCAGGCAGTTCGGGCGATGCGTGTAGCTGCCCGCGGTCGTCAACGGACGTCGCCGCGGCCGTGGACCGGAGGCACGCCCTTGCGCGCGAACTCGACCCATTGCCCGTGCCACGGTTCCCGCGCGAACCGCCTCACCTGGAGTGCCCCGAAGCCCGTCGCGTCGATCCTCCCCTGGAGCACCCACGCCGGCGGCTTGGGGTTCTCGGCGGAGAAGTAGCGCTCGAGGGCCATCAGGATCGCGCGGTCCTCCTCGGGCGAGACCTCCTCGGAGATCTCGAAGCGCCGTTCGTCGTTCGAGCCGTTCGTCATCGGGAGCCGTTCATCGCTTACAGGGGGATGTTCCCGTGCTTGCGTGCCGGGATCGTCTCGCGCTTCGTGGACAGCATCCGGAGGGCCTTGATCAGCCGAGGCCTCGTCTCCGCGGGCTCGATCACGTCGTCGATGAACCCGCGCTCGGCGGCCGCGTACGGCGTCGAGAACTTGTCGCGGTACTCGCGGATCAGCTCCTTCCGACGGGCATCGGGATCGGCGGCCTTCTCGATCTCCTTCTTGAACACCACGTTCACCGCTCCCTCAGCACCCATGACCGCGATCTCGGCGGTGGGCCACGCGAACGACACGTCGGCCCGCAGGTGCTTCGAGTTCATGACGAGGTACGCCCCGCCGTACGCCTTGCGGGTGATCACCGTCATCCGAGGGACCGTCGCCTCCGCGAACGCGTAGAGGAGCTTCGCGCCGTGACGGATGATGCCGCCGAACTCCTGCTCGGTGCCCGGGAGGAATCCGGGAACGTCGACGAACGTGAGGATCGGGATGTTGAACGCGTCGCAGAACCGGACGAACCGCGAGGCCTTCTCCGATGCATCGATGTCCAGCGTCCCCGCGATCACCTTCGGCTGGTTCCCCACGATCCCGATCGTGCGTCCGTCCAGGCGTGCGAACCCGACCACGATGTTCATCGCCCACAGCGGGAAGATCTCGAGGAACTCCCCGTCGTCGACGACACGGCGGATCACCTCGTGCATGTCGTACGGCTCTTGCGCGCGGTCGGGGACGAGGTGTGTGAGGCCGTCGTCCACGCGATCGGGGTCGTCCGTGGTCGCGTACGCGGGAGGGTCCTCGAGATTGTTCGAGGGGAGGAACGAGAGCAGGTAGCGAACGCGGTTCAGGACATCCTCGTCGTCCTCGCCGATCGAAGAGGCGACGCCCGACTTGGCCGAGTGGGTCATGGCACCGCCGAGCTCCTCGAACGTGACCTCTTCTCCGGTCACCGCTTTGATCACGTCGGGCCCGGTGATGAACATGTGGGAGGTTTCCTTCACCATGAACGTGAAGTCGGTGATCGCGGGGGAGTACACGGCGCCCCCGGCGCAGGGGCCCATGATCACGGAGATCTGGGGGATCACGCCGCTCGCGCGCACGTTGCGTTCGAAGATGAAGCCGTACCCGGCGAGCGAAGCGGCACCCTCCTGGATCCGCGCCCCCCCGGAGTCGTTGATCTGGACGAAGGGCGCGCCGGTGGAGATCGCGAGGTCCATCACCTTGCAGACCTTCTGCGCGTGGACCTCACCCATGGAGCCCCCGAAGACCGCGAAGTCCTGTGATGCCACGAAGATCTTCCGCCCCCCGACGGTCCCGTAGCCCGTGACGACGCCGTCTCCGGGCGGACGCTTGCGGTCCATCCCGAAGTCGTGCGCACGGTGGACGGCGAACGGGTCCGTCTCCACGAACGAGCCCTTGTCCATCAGGAGCTGGACCCGTTCTCGCGCGGTGAGCTTCCCTCGCTCGTGCTGCTTGGCGGCGGCATCCCTGCCTCCCGGCGTGAGAGCCGCCTTCCTGCGCTTCCGCAACTCGTCGATCCGTTCCTCGACGGTGGTCGTCTTCGCGGTCTCGACGTCTTTATCGGTGGTCGCCATGGGGCGGAGTCTATTCATGGCGGGCACGATCGGGGCAGCGCGATCCCGTAACGGCGCGAACCCGTAGCCGCGCGATCCGGAGCCGCTCAGCACTCCTTCGGAGGCCAGCCGGCGTTCCGCCACGTGCCGATCTTGAACACCATCCGGATGGTCACGATCGCGTTGGTGCGCCCGTTGAGGGCGCGCGGGGAGAGCTCCCAGGCCGGGCGCGTGTGCTCGGTGAATCGGGCGGGCCACATGTCCCGGTCGTGCTGGAACAGACCCCGATACTGGCCCGTGGGCTGCGATGTCGCGGACGGGTCGAGGCCGCTCTCGCGTCGGGCGATGCAGATCGCCCGTTCCTGTCCGCCGGGGACCGGGCCGAACCGCTCCACCGCGCAGACGATCCTCCGCTTCGAGAAGGCTTGGGTCGATTCGTCGTCCCGGCGATGGAAGTCACACGGGCCGGGGGCGTGATGCGCGAACGCGGGCGTCGCTCCGAGGAGGACCCCGATGACCAGCGCGAGCACCGCGATCGCGGATCGGGTTCGCATCAACGCAACATCTCGGTCATGAACGTGCGGAACCGCCGATGGGAAGGTCCCGCTCGGCGGCTCTCGCGGACAGTACCGGGTGGGTGGCTTCGCGTCTACACGGCTACCCGTCGACTCGACCACCCGCGCGCCAGTAGACGCCGGCCTCCCTGTCCAGGGATCCCTCGTCGACGAGCGAGCGGCGGAGCGCCGCGTGATCGAGGAAGAAACCTCCGACGATCACGTTGACCTCTCGTTCGTGGTAGCGCACCCCGGGCTCGAACTCGATCGCGATCCGCTCGAGGACGGTCCGTCGTTTCGAAGCCTTCGACGGGATCTCCGTGAGACGCCCGTCGCGGAAGAAGGCACGGAGCACCGCTTCCTCGTCCTCGTTGGCCGCGCCGAGCGCGATCCCCGCGTCTCGGCGCGGTCCCACCTGCTCGGCGGCCCATCGAAGGGTCTCACGATCGAGCCGGTAGGTGCGGTGGTCGGATCCCAACCGGGCGACGCCGGCAGCGGCGAGCCGGGTCAGGTGCCGACGCACCCGGGGGAGGGGGAGCCCGAGGGTCTCCGCCAGCGGCGCGGCCGCGGCGTCGCCCGCCGCCAAGGCGCCGGCGATCCGCAGCCGCTCCGGATCCGCCAGGGCGCGAAGGATGTCGTCGGGATGCTCGGCCATGTCGGTTTCGTTGCCTACCATGATGCGATGCTCCTCACCGATCCGCAGCGCCGGACGCTCGATCGCCTGATCGGCACGGAGGAGCGACCGGTCTTCGCCGCCGATCTGCGGCAGCGTCTCGTCGACCGGATCGAGGGAGCCGCGCGCGAGCTCGAGCTCCAGGAGCCGCTGTGGCTGGGCAAGGAGGCGCTCAATCAGCTCGCCCGGTGTGAGGGCCGGTTCGCGGCCCGGCTCCAACGGGAGGACCCCCCGTTCGAGCACTCCGTCAACACGGCTGCCGGCGTGCTCGCCCACAAGGCGATCGAGGTCGACATCGGTGCGCGCGACGACAGGGATCCTCACGCGATCGCCGTGACGGCCGCGGCGCGGCTGTCTGAGCGAGAGGAGCGGTTCGCCGAGTTCTGGCGAGAGCAGTCCGGCTCCGAGCAGGACGACCTCCTGATGGAGGTCGTCCGCAAGGTCACCCTCTTCCAGGGGTCGTTCCCTCCGCTCCGCGAGCTTCGCCGGGAGATGGCGCCCATCACGGAGCTGCCGGTCAAGGCGCAGCTCCTGGGTGGGGACCTCACCCTCTCCGGCAAGATCGACCTGGTCCTGGGCGTGCCCGATCGGCTGGAGCCAAGCCGAGCGACGCGGCTCGCCATCGATCTGAAGACCGGCGGGGCGTGGCCGGAGCATGCGGAGGACATGCGCTTCTACGCCCTGCTGATGACGCTCCGCTTCGGGGTCCCGCCTTATCGGGTGGCCTCGCTGTTCCTCGATTCAGGCGAGTGGCAGGCGGAGGAGGTCGCGGAGGAGACGCTGTTCCACGCCGCCGACCGGGTGGTCTCGGCCGCCAGAGCGGCCGGCGCCCTCCTGGCCGGTCGTGAACCGCAGCTCACCGGTGGGTCGTGGTGCGCATGGTGCCCTCGGGCGTTCGTCTGTCCGAGCGCCGAACCGCGGCCCGTCTAGTTCAGCGTCGGGTCGAGCGGCATCGTCGCGAGGAGCCGGAAACCGGGCCCCAGGCGCCCCACCGCAGACGCCCAGAGCCCCTCAGGGTCATCGGTGAATACGTCGCGGGGGAACGCGGGGGTCGCGTGCCAGGAATCCTCCGCGAACTCGGCCTCGAGCTGACCCGCGCTCCAGCCCGCGTAGCCGGCGAACACCCTGGCGCGACGAAGACCACCGAGCGAAGCGGTGTCGGTCTCCTCCGGCAGGAACCCGATCGTTTCGAGGGCGAGGACGCCCGCACGCTCTGGGTCTTCGAAGTCGGCGAGCACGACGGCGGCCTCGGGCTGGACGGGCCCGCCCCGGAAGAGCGTTTCGCCGGGAGGGACCAGCGGGGAGAGGGGTGGCGCCGCCTCCTCGACCGTGGCCTCCAGCGGATGGTTCAGGACGACACCCACGGCGCCTTCGTCGTCGTGATGGCCGATCAGCACGACGGTCCGCCGGAAGTTCGGGTCCCAGAGACTCGGGCCGGCGACCAACAGCTGACCTCGCAGGTTGTCCATGCAGACATGCTCTCAAGTTGCCGCTCCGCTCGCTCCTGGGTTGTTAGGGTTCGGCGGCCCCGATCGGAGAGTGCCCATGTCGAAGGACCTGTACGAGATCGGCGAGATCCCCTCGGTCGGGGACGTCCCGGCGCAGATGCACGCGCAGGTCGTACGACCCGAGCGATACAGCGAACCGCGGGACGCGATCCGCGACGAGGTGATCGACGTACCTCCCCTCGGTCCGCACGACGCGCTCGTGATGGTGATGGCGGCCGGCGTGAACTTCAACAACGTGTGGGCGGCGCGCGGCGTGCCGATCGACGTCACGAAGACGCAGGCGCGATGGGGCGAGCCGACCGACTTCCACATCGTCGGGTCGGACGCCTCGGGGATCGTCTACGCGGTCGGGTCCGACGTCAGCGGCGTGGCCGTCGGGGACCACGTCGTGGTCCACGCCGGCCAGTGGGACGTCGACGATCCGTGGGTCGTGGAAGGGAACGATCCCGGTCTCGCGGGGAGCTTCCGCGTCTGGGGGTACGACACGTGCTGGGGCTCGATGGCGCAGTTCACCAAGGTGCAGGCGCATCAATGCCTCCCCAAGGCCGATCGGCTGACCTGGGAGGAAGCCGCCGCCCCGACCCTCACCGGTTCGACCGCCTACCGGATGTTGCACGGCTGGCCGCCCAACACGGTGAAGCCAGGGGAGGTCGTCCTCGTGTGGGGAGGTGCGGGAGGGCTGGGCTCCCTCGCGATCCAGCTCGTGGCGCTCGCGGGTGGCCGACCGGTCGCGGTGGTCTCCTCACCGGAGAAGGGCGAGTACTGCAAGGAACTCGGCGCGGTCGGCTTCATCGACCGGAGGGACTTCTCCCATTGGGGGGTGCCTCCCCCCTGGGACTCGCCCGACTGGAAGGCGTGGCTCGACGGTGCGAAGGCCTTCGGGAAAGCGATCTGGGACGCGGTGGGGGAGAAGGCCAGCCCGAGGATCGTGTTCGAACACCCCGGGCAGGACACGATCCCCACCTCCAACTTCGTGTGCGATCGCGGCGGCATGATCGTGATCTGCGCGGGCACCACCGGCTACGACACGCTGATCGACGTGCGCTACCTCTGGTATCTGCAGAAGCGCTACCAGGGTTCCCACCTCTTCAACGACGACCAGGCGGCGGCGTTCAACGACCTCGTGCGTGAGGAGAAGATCCGAACGACCCTCGGGCATACCTATGGGTACGAGGAGGCGGGTCTCGCGCACCAGCTGATGGGCGAGGGCAAGCTCCCTGAGGGCAATGTCGCCGTGCTCATCAACGCGCCCGCAGCTGGTCTCTCGGGTCTCGGGTGACGACGGGGGTCGATCAGGGAACCTGCACCAGTTCGACGAGGACGCCACCCATGCCCTTCGGATGGACGAAGGCGATCAGCGTGTCTCGTGAGCCCCGCCTCGGGATCTCGTCGATCAGCCGGACTCCCTCGTCCCGGAGACGGGCCAACGCCGCTGCCACGTCGTCCACCCGGTAGGCGACGTGATGCACGCCGGGGCCGCGCTTCGCGAGGAACACACCGACGGGTGTGTCCGGCCGCAGGGCACCGAGCAGCTGGATGCAGGACGTCCCGACCGCGAACAGGACCTCGTCGACGCCCTGATCCTCGACACGCTCCCGATGGGATGGCTCCACGCCGAGCGTGCGCCGGTAGTGCTCGACAGCGGCGTCGAGATCGTCCACGGCGATCCCGACGTGGTCGATGTCGACGATCATCGTTTCCTCCGAACGCCGGGTTGCATGCGCCCGACCAGATCCTGAGCGGCCGCCACGTGGTACAGGGGCAGCGTCAGGATCCGCGTCACGGCCGCCACCCCCTGAGCCCGCAGGTCCTCGTCGGCCTTGGCACCATCGGGATGAGGGGCCCGGAGCACGTAGAACTCCACGAGGTCGAGGAACTGGGCGAGCGACGGGGTGAGTCCCCCTCGCTCGTACGCGTAGATCGTCTGTCGGGAGGATGGTGCCCCCGTGACCGCCGCCGCCGCGTCCACGGACCGATACCCGGCGGCCTTCCGCAGCTCCCGGAGCAGTCCGCCCACGACCCGTCGGTCCTCGTCGCTCTTGGGAGGCTGTTTCGTGCGGGCCACGGCCGCACGATATCGAACCACCCATGAGACTTTCGGCTGAGAAGCCCATCCCCCATTTGGGGCCGAAGGTCGGATTCACGGGGGAGAGGCAAGGGTATAGCGTGCGTACGGAAGGCCAGAACCCCACCAGGACCGCAGATCTCGGAGGAACGGTGACGGAGAAGAACCACAGCTCGGCAACCGCAGCCCTCCTCGCAGGCTCGACGACGCTCCGCGCGGGCCGAGCAGACGTGTTCCGTCAGCGCGATCGCACCAAGCGCAAGCGGCTCCTCCGCGCGATCGTCGTCGTGACCTCCTTGGACGCCTACCTCTGGTGGCGGTACTCGACCGGCCGGCCACTGCGGCTGCCCACCATCCCGGAGTCGTTCCCGTGGGAGATCTACCTGCCGGCGATGCTCCTCATCGTGGCCATCGGGCTCATGGTCGCGATGCCGCTTTTTTCCGGCCGATCTCCGCACATCACCGTGTATCCCGAGCAGGTCGAGGTCGGACTGACCGAGCTGAAGGGCCTCGACACGCAGGTCGACGAGGTCGTGCGCACCCTGGACGTGTTCCTCGGCTACGGCGTGTTCCGCGACGAGCTCGGAGGCACGCCGCGGCGCGGGATCCTCTTCGAAGGACCGCCCGGGACCGGCAAGACGTACCTGGCGAAGGCGATGGCCAAGCAGGCGGGCGTCCCGTTCCTATTCATCTCGGCGACCGCTCTCCAGTCGATGTGGTTCGGGATGACCGCGTACCGCATCCGGTCGTTCTTCAAGGCGCTCCGAAAGGCCGCCCGCAAGGAAGGGGGTGCGATCGGCTTCATCGAGGAGATCGATGCGATCGCGCAGTCGCGGGACGGCGTGAACGGCTCGACCCCGGACGGCATGGCGCGCTCTGTGGATCGGTTCATGTCCTCGAACACGGGTGGGATGGTCAACGAGCTCCTGATCCAGATGCAGTCGTTCGATCAGCCGCGCGTCCGCACCCGGATCTGGGGCAAGTTCCTCGGGTGGCTGAACGGCTATCTCCCCGCGAACTGGCAGTTGAAGATGATCGGGCCCGAGTATCACAACATCCTGTTGATCGCGGCCACCAACCGGGCGGACTCGCTCGACACGGCGCTCATGCGACCCGGTCGCTTCGACCGGCGGCTGTACTTCGACGTCCCGACCCAGAGCGAGCGGGAAGACCTGGTCGATTACTTCCTCGAGCGGAAGAAGCATCACGAACAGCTCGACGACCCCTCGGTGCGGACGCGGATCGCACACGAGTGCTTCGCCTACACGCCGGTCATGATCGAGCACCTGTTCGACGAATCGCTCCTGGTCGCGCTCCGCGAGGGGCGCCGGGAGATGAACTTCGCCGACGTGATGGAGGCGAAGTTCACGGAGGAGATCGGTCTGAAGCAAGCCGTCACCTACACCGTGAACGATCGACGCGCGGTCGCGGTACACGAGGCGGGACACGCGACCGTCGCCCACTTCCTGGGCCAGAACCGCCGGCTCGAGGTGCTTTCCATCATCAAGCGGCGTGGATCGCTCGGCCTCCTCGCCCACGGCGACGAGGAGGAGCGCTTCACGCGCAGCCGGACCGAGATCGAATCGGGTATCGCGATCTCTCTCGGCGGCCTCGCGGCGGAGGAGCTCGTCCTCGGCGAGTCCGGCACGGGGCCGGCGAGCGACCTGATGGTGGCCACGCAGCTGGCCGCGCAGATGGTGGGCTCGTTCGGGATGGCCGGATCCCTGATCTCCTTCGACGCGGTCTCCCACGGTCCGATCGGCGGCGCGAACCTCGTGGCGAAGGTCCTGGCCGACGAGCGCGGCAAGCAGAGCGTGGAGGACATCCTCACGGCCCAGAAGGAGCGCGTACTCGAGGTGCTCGCGGAGAACCGTGACGTCCATGCGGCGCTGGCGCAGGCGCTCGTGGATCGTGACGAGCTGGTGCGCGAGGAGATCCTCGAGGTGATCCACGGAGCGATCGCGGCCCGGAACTGATCCGCCCAACCTCCTCACCGATCGGCGGCCGTAGACTCGATCCGTGCGCACGCCCACCCGATCCGTGATCGTCGCCGGCGCCCGGACCCCCACGGGGAAGTTCGGGGGAGCCTTCGCCGGACTGAAGGCCGTCGAGCTGGGGGCATACGCGATCCGGGCCGCCGTTGAGCGGGCGGGCATCGAGGGCGAGCAGGTCGACTACGCGATCGTCGGCCACGTGCTGCAGGCCGGCGCCGGACAGATCACTTCGCTCCAGGCGTCGATCGGCGCCGGCCTCCCGAAGGACGTCCCCGCGATCACGATCAACAAGGTGTGTCTGTCCGGGATGGCGGCGATCGCGATGGCGGACCAGATGATCCGGGCCGGTGAGATCGAGGTGGCGGTCGCGGGCGGGATGGAGTCGATGACCAGCGCCCCTTACGTCCTTCCCAAGGGACGGGAGGGTTCCCGGCTGGGGGACGCCGAGCTGATCGACTCGATGATCCACGATGGCCTGTGGTCTTCGTTCCTGGAACAGCACATGGGCGAGGGCACCGACCAGGTGAGCGCGGAGCTGGGTCTCAGCCGCGAGGAACAGGACGCGTGGGCGGCACGCTCACATCATCGGGCCGACGTCGCCTGGGGATCGGGCCGCATGACCGATGAGGTCGTGCCCATGGAGGTGAAGGACCGGAAGGGTGCCGTCGCCCTCGTCGATCGAGATGAGGGGATCCGTCCCGAGACGACGCCGGAGACGCTGGCTCGGTTGAAGCCCGCGTTCCGAGCGAACGGCACGATCACGGCGGGCAACGCATCGCAGATCTCCGACGGCGCGTGCGCGGTCGTGGTGATGAGCGCCGAGAGAGCGGAGGAGCTGGGGGCGACGCCGCTCGCCGAGATCGTCGCCTACGGCATGTCCTCCGATCGCTATCCCTCGTTGCACACGGTTCCGGCGATGGCGCTCGAACGAGCGCTCAAGAGGTGCGGCCTCGCCGCATCGGACCTCGGGCTCGTCGAGATCAACGAGGCGTTCGCCGCCGTTCCGATCCACTCCGCGCGGATGCTCGGTGTCGAGGAGGACATCGTGAACGTCAACGGGGGAGCGGTCGCGCTCGGACATCCGATCGGGGCCTCCGGCGCGCGGATCGTGCTCACGCTCGTCATGGAGATGCGTCGGCGGGGCGTCGATCTCGGCGGGGCGGCGATCTGCGGCGGCGGCGGTCAGGGCGACGCCTTGGTCCTTCGGAGGATCTAGGGCTACTTCGCCTTGCCCTGCGAGAGCTCACGCAACTCGCGTACGAGCGCCTGCTCGGCCTGGATCCAGTGATTGGGTTCGTCCTTGACTTCCTCGACCGGCTGATCCCCTTCGACCGGCTCCGCAGGGGGAGTGCCGCCCGGTCCACCGGCCGGCAGGAACACCTGGAACGCGGCACCCCCACCGTCGCGTGGCGCGACCTTCGCCCAACCGCCCTGCACCTCGGCGAGCCGCCGCACCATCGGACTGAGGGAGATCTCCGCGGACGACTCCGCGTCCTCGACGACGATCAACGCTCCACCCTTGTCTCGGATGAGACGCACGGTGATGGTCTTGCCTTCGGGCGTGCGATCGCCGGCGCTGCGGAGCAGGGCCTGGATGATCTGCTCGGTCCTGGTGCGATCGACCGCGATCGAGACGGGCTCGATTTCGACCCGGACGTCCTGCTCCGACTCGATCCCGGACTCCTCCAGCACGCGGCGGATCAGCGATTCGAGGTCGGTGTTCCGGAGTTCGAGGGAGACCGTGCCGGTGACCAAGGAATCGATGTCGGACAGGTCGCGGATCGTGTTGCCGAGCCGCCGGCCATTGGCCGTGAGCTGCTGCACGAGCTGCGCCTGCTCCTTCGCTCCTTGCTTGTGCTTGAGCAGCTGGGCGACTCCCATCATCCGAGAGATGGTCTTCTGCGCGTCCATCGACATCTCCTTGATGAACGGTGTCGCCGCGCGAAGCCCCTCGATGGGGATCGCGTCGTCCGCCTCATGGTGCTCGTGCTTCGTCGGCTGCAGCTCTCGCATCTGATCCGCCATCTGGTGCTGGCGTAGCTGCGCCTCGAGCTCCTCGAGCCGCTCCGCATCCATCGTGACTCGACGCTCCATCTCTCGGGCCCGCTCCTCGGCGGCGATGAGCTTCTCCGTTTGTCCGGCGAGACGCTCTTGCGTCGCCGTGAGCAGCTCGTCCATGTGCGCCCGACCCTCGTCCTCCGCGACCTCGAGCGCGCGCCTCGCTTCGATCTCCTGGAGACGACGGTTCATCTCGGTGTTCGCCTGCGTCGCGGCCCCCAGCTCCTCGGCGAGGGCGTCGGCACGCTGGGTGGCACGACGCGCCTCGGCCTGGACACGGGAGTCCGAGCTCTCGAGCTGCTCTCGTCCCGCGCGCTCCTCCGTGAGGGCGGCCTGCGACTCCTGCAGCGCCGCGCGAAGCTCGGTGATCTCTGCGGCGAGCGCCTCTCTGTCGGCCTTCGCTCGCTGCACCTCCTCGGCGGCGCCGTCGAAGTCTCCCTGACGCTCGGACAGACCCTGCTGCAGCAACTCGATCCGATCGTGGGCCGCTTGGAGCTCGGCGCGCGCGCTCTCGAGGTCGACGGCCCGCGCCTCAGATTCCGATCTCGCGGCCTCCAGGTCGGCACCTGCGGCTGCCACACGCGCGCTTGCCTCGTCCGCGCCCGCGGCGGCGGCGGCCACACGGGCCGCGAACTCCTTCTCGGCTTCCGCGAGCTCCGTGGCGTGACGCGTCTCGGCCTCGGCCACCTGGGCCTGGAACTCTTCTCGGACCGAACGGACCTGCTCCTCGAGCTCCGCTTCCTGCTCGACGAGCTCCGCTCGATGCGACGCTCGCATGCTGTCGATCTCGGCCTTCACGGTCCGGAGCTCGTCGGTGAGCTCGGCGGCGCGCTGCTCCTCGGTCCGGAGCGCTCGCAGCTCGCCTCGCACGTCGTCCAGCTCGGTCCGGGCGCTTCCGAGCTCTCTCTGCATCCCGTCCATCGCGTCTCGCGCATGGAGTGATTCGAGCTGCGCGGCGTCCAACTCCTCCTGAAGCTCTCGCGACCGCTCCGCCTGTCGCTGCAGGGCAGCTAGCTCCTGGATCGTCATCGAGAGCTGCGTCTGTGCCCCCTCGAGCTCGGCCCGAAGGCCCATCGCCTCTGCTTCGACCTGCTTGATCTCTGCCTGGCCCTGGCCCGCGATCGCGTCGCGCCTGGCCAGCAACTCACCGGCGATCCGATCACGCTCGGCGGTCACGCTGTGGAGTCGCTGCTCGAGCGACCTCGCGGCCTGTTCGGCTTTGACCGCACGTTCCTCGAACTCTCGGCCCTGCCCGACAGGCTGCTCGCGGATCGTCCGCTGCGTGGATTGCAACTCCTCGAGGGTGGCACGGTATTGGTCCTGCAGGAGATTGAGGCGCTGCTCCGCCTCCTGCGCACGGGTCTCGGCGCGCCGGCGAGCTTCCGCCTCTTCCTTCATCCCCGGCCGCGGTGCCTCGATCCTTCTCGCCGCGACGGGCTGACGCCCGGGGATCACCGGCACACGCATCCGCGAGGACTCCGCGGTTTCGACCGAGCCCCCGCCTCTGAGCATCGGTGCGCCGGCGGCCAGAAGGACGAGGGCGAGCGCGCCTCCGAGGAAGAACATGTTGGTTCGCCACGGCGCTGCCGCACCGGTGATGTCATCGGCGGGACGCGAGAGCTCGACGGCGGCCGGGCTGCCGACGCCGGAGGGGAATCGCAGACCGACGAGCACGGAAAGGGTGTCGTCGATCAGCCTCGACTGCGGCTCTCCCCGGAACGCGGTTCGGATGCGGGGACGTTCGCCGTCGAGACGCTGACCGATGTTGCCGTCCTCGGTAGAGAAGAGGATCTCGCCCGACGAAGAGAACAGGGTCACGGTCTCGAAGTCGCTCGGGTCGAGCACGACATCGTCGATCGAACGGGCCAGCTCGCGGATCCTCTCGGAAGAGGCAGCGTGCTGGAGATCGTCGGGTCGGAAGACGAGCGTGAGGGAGCTGTCCGCGATGACCTGGGCCTGGTCGACCGCTCGTTCTTCCGCGGTCGACCGAGCTCGCATGCTCATCCAGAACGAACCCGCCACCCCGATGACGAGCAGTCCGATGAGCGCGATATGGATCCTTCGTGCCAGACCGTACCCAGTCAACATGCGCCTACCAGCCCCCTGTCGGGTCTCCCCGGGCTCCTTATCGGCACGGTTCGCGAGCAGGTTCAGTGCCGAGAGGGGGATTCCTGTTGGTCATTCGGTAGGACGAAAGGCCTAGGCACCTTGGCCCATGGTCCGGCCGACACGCCGGAGCCCGTGCTCAGCCCTCGATCGTCTTCGTCTCCGCGACCCGCCACGCTCTTCCGGTCCACGACAAGGTGGTCTCGCGGATCGCGCTTGGGCAGCAGTGCGCGTCGCCCTCCCGGTACACGGATCGCATCATCACGAGCCCGGGTGATCCGGGCGGTCCGGGGTCGATCCTTCCGTCGCAGAGCTCGCGTCGATAGGTCTCCTTCACGCGGGCGAGATCGAGGACGAGCCACGTGCCACAGGCCCCGGAGCCGCCGATCCCCTCGAAGATGAGGGCGTCGTCCGAGTCGTCACCGGTGAGGTCGGTCGTCGACATCTGGATCTCCTGGATCCCCTCGTCGGCCTCGTGTCGTTCGACGAACCCCACGCGCCAGTGTGGCGAGGAGGCGTGCCGACGCCACAGTGCGAAGCCGCGGGGCATGAGGAAGGGATCCGACCCCGGCTCCGCCCATGCGACCAACACGACCACCCCGTTGGCCGTGAAGCCGAACCACTGACCGGTCACGTCCGCACCTTCGGGAACGAGCGCATCGAGCGGAAGCTCGGCGGGCTCGAGATCGTCGGTGAACGCCGTGGGCATCTCTCCGTCAGCGGGCTCGGGGCTCGGCGAGGGCTCAGACGACACGGATGGTTCGGGAGCCGTCGACGGGCTCGGGGTCGGCGACGCCGAGGTGGGAGTCGGCGTGGACGGTGCCTGGGTGCCGCACGCGCCGATCGCGAGTACGACGGCAAGGGCTCGCATCGTTCTCCGCATGGTTGCGATGGTATCGGTGCTCCGGCCGCGGAAGGTGAGCCCGCGTAGGATGCGCGCGTGTCCGAACGCGGCTCGCGCAGCGTCTCCGACTCGAAGGTGACCCTCACCCAGATGATGGAGGTCACGGACGCGAACGTCGCCGGCAACGTCCACGGTGGCGTGATCATGCGTCTCGTGGACACGGCGGCAGCCCTCGCCGCCATCAAGCACTCGGGCGGCGTCGCCCTCACTGTCGGGATCGACGAGATGACCTTCCTCGAGCCTATCCACATCGGAGAGGTGGTCGTCCTGCGAGCCTGCGTGAACGATGTGGGGAGAACCTCGATGGAGTGCGGTGTCCGGGTGGAGGCGGAGGATCCGATCACGGGATCCATCCGACACGTGAACAGCGCCTACCTGGTCTTCGTTGCCGTCGACGACGAGGGGAGGGCTCGACCGGTGCCTCCGCTGGTCGTTGAGACCGACGACGAACGCCGGCGACAGGGGGAGGCGAAGCTCCGACGCGAGCGCCGGATCGCGCACAAGGAAGCCATCGACACGGGCCGTTCGGAGAAGGAGAAGGGACAGCTCGACGACTCCTGAGCTCGAGACTGGAGTCCCCTCGAAGCGTGGGAGGATGGATGGACGAGGAGGACGGTGCTTCAGATGACTTCGGAACTCACCGGTGCCCGCACGCAACTCGAGACGTCGGACGGCCCGCTGGACGTCTTCTCGCTCCCTTGGCTCGCCGACGCGGGGATCGCCGACGTGAGCCGCCTTCCCCACACGGTCAAGATCCTTCTCGAGAACCTGCTCCGGCGCGCCGGCTCCCGCGACGTGGCCGACGATGACGTGCGCTCGCTCGCTCGCTGGCCCGAGCCGGCCGCCGACGTGGCGTTCATGCCGGGACGGGTGCTGATGCAGGACTTCACCGGGGTGCCGGCGGTCGTCGACCTCGCCGCGATGCGGAGTGCGGTGGCTCGGGCCGAGGGGGATCCGGCGTCGATCAACCCGCTCGTGCCGGTCGACCTGATCATCGATCACTCGGTCCAGGTGGACCTCTTCCGCTCGCCGGACGCGTACGAGGCCAACATCGGGTGGGAGTACCGGCGCAACGGCGAGCGATACGCGCTCCTCCGTTGGGCCCAACAGGCGTTCGACGGTCTGCGCGTCGTGCCTCCCGGCGCCGGCATCTGTCACCAGGTGAACCTGGAGCATCTCGGGCAGGTCGTGAGCGTGCGCGACGGCGTGGCCTTCCCCGACACGCTGATGGGGACGGACTCTCACACCACGATGATCAACGGCCTCGGGGTACTCGGATGGGGCGTCGGCGGGATCGAGGCGGAGGCCGCGATGCTGGGAGAGCCGACGTTCCTTCCCCAGCCGGACGTCGTCGGTGTGCAGGTGACCGGCGGACTGCCGGCGGGCACGACCGCGACGGATCTCGTCCTCACGTTGACCCAGATGCTCCGCGCTCACGGAGTCGTCGGTCGTTTCGTCGAGTTCTTCGGGGCAGGGCTCTCCTCCCTCACGATCGCGGACCGGGCGACCCTCTCGAACATGTGCCCGGAATACGGGGCCACGTCGGCGTTCTTCCCGGTCGACGATCGGACGCTCGAGTACCTCCGGTTCACGGGCCGGGGGGAACTGATCGACCGGGTCGAGCGCTACACGAAGGCGCAGGGCCTGTTCCGCGCGGATGCCGATCCGACCCCGGCCTTCACCGAAACGCTGGATCTGGATCTCACGCGCATCGAACCTTCGATGGCGGGGCCTCGCCGGCCGCAGGACCGCGTCGCGCTCCCGAAGGTCTGGGACTCGTTCGTCGATGCGTTCCAGCGGCACCTCGAGCCCGACCCCAAGCCGACGGAGGTCGGACGATTCCTCGACGAAGGGGGCAATCCCGACACGAGCGTCGAGGACAGGGGATGGACCCAGGACGTGGCGCCCAACGGTCGCGACGTGGGCCACGGCTCCGTGGTGATCGCGGCGATCACCTCGTGCACCAACACCTCCAACCCGTCGGTGATGGTGGGTGCCGGGTTGCTCGCCAAGCGAGCCGTCGACGCGGGACTGCAGTCCCAGCCCTGGGTCAAGACCTCGCTCGCGCCCGGGTCGAGGGTCGTGACCGATTACCTGGACCGCGCGGGACTGACGCCGTACCTGGACAAGCTCGGGTTCAACCTCGTGGGGTTCGGGTGCACGACGTGCATCGGGAACTCCGGCCCGCTTCCGGACGATGTGGCGAAGCTCATCGACGACGAGAAGCTGAACGTCGTCGCCGTCCTGTCCGGCAATCGGAACTTCGAGGGGCGCATCCACCCGCAGGTCCGGGCGAGCTACCTGGCGTCGCCTCCGCTCGTGGTGGCCTACGCCCTCGCGGGAAGGATCAACTTCGATCCCACGACCGAGCCACTCGGCGAGGGCACAAACGGTCCCGTGTTCCTGCGTGATCTCTGGCCGAGCCCGCAGGAGGTGGCCGAGGTGATCGCGACCGCGGTGACCGAGGATCAGTTCGTCCAGCAGTACGGCCGGATCTGGGAGGGTGACGACCGGTGGCGAGCGCTCCCGACGCCGACCGGGCCGGCGTACGAGTGGGATCCGGACTCGACGTATGTCCGCGAACCGCCCTTCTTCACCGATCAGGCCGGCGGCCCGGTCGGGGACGCCGAAGCGCAGGGCACACGTGTCGACGGCGCGAGGATCCTGGTGGATGTGGGCGACTCCATCACCACCGACCACATCTCACCCGCGGGCGCGATCCGCCCCGACTCTCCCGCGGGTCGCTACCTGATCGAGCACGGCGTCCCGCAGCGCGACTTCAACTCCTACGGTGCCAGGCGCGGGAACCACGAGGTGATGATGCGGGGCACCTTCGCGAACGTCCGGCTCCGGAACGAGCTCGCACCGGGGACGGAGGGATGGTGGACGACGCACCTCCCGAGCGGTGAGGTGACCAGCGTCTTCGACGCCGCGATGCGGTACCGCGACGAGGAGACGCCGCTCGGCGTCCTGGCAGGGAAGGAGTACGGGAGCGGCTCGTCGCGGGACTGGGCGGCCAAGGGCCCGGCGCTCCTCGGGGTGAGGTTCGTGCTCGCGGAGTCGTTCGAACGGATCCACCGTCAGAACCTCGTAGGGATGGGCGTCCTTCCCCTGCAGTACAAGGCCGGGGAGTCGGCGGAGAGTCACGGCCTGACGGGCAGGGAGACCTTCTCGGTCCTCGGCTTGGAGATCGGGATCGTGTCCGGACGCGACGCCACCGTGCAGGTCACCAAGGAGGACGGCTCGTCGGACACGTTCCCGGTGACGGTCCGGATCGATCAGGCGGCGGAGGTCGCGATCTTCGGCCACGGCGGCATCTTGCCGAAGGTGCTTCGGGAAGCGCTCGCGACCCGCTGAACGAGCCGCTGCGCGGGTCGTTGGCTGGGGCCACCTGCTCTAGGTCGGAGGCACCGTGGAGGCTCGGGTCGAAGCTCGGGTGGTCAGCCGGCGACCTCGAGGTGTCCGGCTTCGAGCCGACGACACTCGGCGCAGTCGCCGTGGGCGGCCAGCACTCGTTCGAGGCGATCGGCGTCGTCCTGGTCGAGGCCGTCGAGTGCCCGGACGGCCAGGAGCTCGTCGCCGGCGGCGACCGCACGACGAGGTCTTCGTCTCGCGCCACGGCCGGCTCGGCGGAGCCCATGAGTGCCCTCGGCGGCCTTCCGATGGTCATCGATACGCTCGTGTTCGCCGCCCTCCTGGAGATCGGATGATCGCAGGAGGTGTTCGCAGCTCATCCGGTCTCGGATGAGTGCGGTCGCATCTCCGCTTCGGCGGTTCGAAGCAGGACCTCGAGGGGGACGGGACGGCCCGGATCGTAGATCGCGCTGCCGACCGACAAGGCGAGGGGGCGCGGCTCGGGCTTGCTCGCATCGTGCACGGCGATCGCCTCCACGAGCCTCGAGAGCACGGCGACCTCGGACCCCCGCGCGTCACCGGACAGGAGGACGCAGAAGGTGTCGTCGGCGATGCGCGCAGGGAGATCCGCGTCCCGGATCGCGCTGAGGAGCACTTCGGCGGCTTCGAGGGCGACCTCGTCCGCAGCGGCAGAGTCCCCCTCGCTCGCCGACTGGTGATCGTCGAAGCGGACGAAGAGCAGCACGACCGGGGTGCCTGCCCGATCGGCCATCCGCAATTGGTGCTCGGCGATCGCGAAGAAGCCCCGGATGTTGGGCAAGCGCGTCAGCTCATCGACCGTCGCGAGCTCGCGGCGCATCCGCCGTCGCTCGACGGCGTAGCGGATCGCCCGGGGGAGCAGACCGTGTGCGATCGAGCCGTGCACGAGGTGATCCTCCGCCCCGGCGTGCAGCGCGACGGCGCCGTCGGCCTCTCGTTCCGATGTCGTGAGCACCAGGATGGCGGCCGCGGGCGTCTTGAGCCGGAGCGTCTCGAGCGCCTCGAGGGGCCCCGGGTCGTCGAGGGCGACGATCACCGCGTCTTGGTCCGATCCCGGTCCGAGGGACGCGAGGTCCGGGATCCGCGCGACCTCGAACCCTTCGCCTTCGAGCTCCTTCCCGAAATCGTCGCCGGTACCGACCAACAGCACGCGGATCTCGTCGCGTTCCACGCTCACTCCTCTCGGGGCGGTCATCCTATCCCGCGAGGGGTCGCGACCCGGAGCCGGTGAGCTGTTCGAGCAGCGAGTCGAATCTGGCGAGGCCGCTCCGGTCGGAGTAGGTCTCCTCGAAGGCCCGCCGGGCGTTCTTGGACAGCTCCCCCGCGAGATCCGGATCGGATCGGAGTCGGCGGATCGCATCGGCGAGTCCCGCGACGTCGCCCTGACGCAGCGAGAACCCGCAGTCGTACTCCGTGATCGCCTGGTCGACGTTGGTGCCCGTCGGTCCGGCGTAGAGCACGGGGAGCCCCATCGCCAGGCCGGCGTTCATCTTGCTGGGGCTCATGATGCCGATCGAGCGGTCGTCGAGTGAGATGAGGGCGCAGTCGGCGCCCGCGAGGACCGCCGGGGTCTGCTCCTTCGGGACGTAGCCCCGGAACCGGATGCTCTCGACATGCCGGCGCGCGGCTTCGTCCGCGAGTTCCGGGAATCGCTCCCCACCGCCCACGAACAGGAAGGTCACGCCCTCCTCGGCCACCTCGGCCGCGGCCTCCGCGATCGTGTCGGTGCGGTGGCCGAAGCCGAGGTTGCCGAGGTGCAGGACGATGAATCGTCCCGCGAGGTCCGGATCCTCATAGGCCTCCCACCGTGCGGGCCGGTTTCCACCAGGGAACAGGGCGAGTGGCTCCCAGGTGGGGATGACCGATCCCTCGGGCTTGCCGTCTCGCGCGTAGCCGGTACGCACCCGTTGCAGCATCGCCTGATCGACGGCCACGACGTGGTCCACGTGACGGAGCAGCCATCTCGAGATCGACCGCAGGGCTCGGGACAGGATGCCGCCAGGACGGATCGTGCCGAACGTCTCGGCAGCGTCGGGGTACACGTCGTGTGACCACAGGACGACCCGGGTGCGGGGATGCAGGAGTCGATGTGCGACCGCGGCCACGAGGATGAAGGGCGGGGTCGTGAGCGCGATCACGACATCCTGTCTCGGCAGGGTGAGGAGCCTGTCGATCGCGGCGACGAGGAAGCTGACGTAGTCACCGAGTCGCCGCGCGGTGCTCGCTTTCCCGAGGGCGGGTGTCCAGAGCTTGATCACCCTCGGGGCGCCGGACGCGCCGCCACCGTCGTGCGCGGAACGCGTGCCTCGCTCCGACCCGCCGAGATAGTCGCCGATCCCGCAGACCACCGTCACCTCGTCGCCGAGGGCGGCCCGGTGGTCGGCGAGGGAGGCGGCCAGGTGCGCGGAGGGCGCCAGGTTGGGTGGATAGAAGAGGTTGACGATCGTGACGCGCACCTGGGCCCTCCGGACCAGTAGAAGCGGGGATCCGACGAACCTGGAGCCCGGGGCTGGCTAGAGTACCAGCCATGTCTGTGCCCTCCGGAAGCCATCCGTCGTCTGCCGCAGGTCATCCCGGATGCGCGTCGCGGTAACGGTTGAACAGTCATGGCACGTTGTCCCGGGCGGGATCGCGACATCGACGGTGGAGTTGCTCCGGGCGCTCGGCCGACGTGGCGATCTTGACCTCGTCGGCGTCTCCGCCCGTCATCGGGAGCCTCCGCCGGACGCATTCCGGCCTCCCGTCCCCGTGCGACAGCTACCCCTGCCGCGACGCGTGCTGTACGACGCTTGGCAATGGCTCCGCCATCCCGTGGTCGAGCGCGCCACGGGACCGGTGGACGTGGTCCACGACGCCGGATACGTTGTCCCGCCGTCGAACGCCCCGTTGGTCGCGACCATGCACGATCTGTTCTTCCTCGACTATCCGGACCACTACACGTGGCACTCGCGCGCCGTCCTGCGGCGGGGCCTCGACCTCGCGCGGCGCCACGCGAGGTTCGTGATCTGCCCGTCGAGGGCGACGATGGATGCCTGCCGGGCAGCGGGGATCGATCCCGAACGGCTCCGCGTGGTCCCATGGGGCGTGCGGGTGCGCACCTCTGGGGGGCTCGAGGCAGCGGAGGTTCGAAGCCGGTACGGGATCGAACGGCCCTACGTGTTGTTCTGCGGCACGCAGGAACCGCGGAAGAACCTCCCGCGCGTCCTCGAGGCGTTCCGACGCGTCGCCCACTCTGATCTCGAGCTCGTGCTGGCAGGGCCGCCGGGATGGAAGGAGGACCTCTCGGACGGCATGGCGTCACTCGAAGGGCTCGTTCGTCCCCTGGGCTTCGTTCCTCCGGACGACCTCGGCGCCCTCTATGCCGGTGCCTCGGTGGTGGCCTACCCGAGCCTCGGGGAGGGGTTCGGATTGCCGGTCCTGGAGGCGATGGCGCACGGCGTGCCGGTCGTGACGTCGGCCGGCACGGCGACCGAGGAAGTGGCGGGCGACGCGGCCCTGTTGGTTGACCCGATCGATACCGACGCCATCGCCGGCGCGATCGAGCGCGTCCTGAACGACCCCGACCTCGCCGAGTCGCTGGGCGCGGCGGGGAAGGTGCGGGCCGCGTCGTTCTCCTGGGATCGCTCGGCCGAGCTCGTCGCGGCTGTCTACGCTGAGGCGGCGGAGGCGGGCACGTGACGAAGCCTCGGATCGGCATCAACCTGATGTGGCTGCGCCCCGAAGCCGCAGGGGGCGCCGAGGAGTACGCGATCCGACTCCTGCGGGCGCTCGACGAACGGTCCCGCGACGTGGTGGACATCACGTTGCTTGGCAACCGGACGCTTCCCAAGGCCCACCCGGAGCTCGCCGAACGGTTCCGCACGGCGATCGCGCCGATCGACGGGGGGTCCCGCGCCGCGAGGATCGCCGCCGAGTCGACGTGGCTCCCCCGCGAGGCAGCGAGGGAGCGCCTCCATCTCGTCCATCACCTCAACAACGTCGTGCCGTGGCTGCGCAACCGGCCGAGCGTCCTGACGATCCACGACCTCCGTCCGATCGAGTTGCCCGAGACGCTCGGCCGGGCTCAGGGCGCCTACCTCCGAGCCCGGTTCCGTCCTTCCGTCCGGGGGGCGTCCGTCATCACGACACCTTCCGCCTTCGTCCGCGAAACGGTGATCGAGCTCCTCGGCGCGGACCCCGACCGCGTCCACGTCGTCAGCGCGCCGCTGTTCACCCCTGCCCAGAGCGGCTCGGCAGGATCGTCGGGGGACGGCCGCTCATTCCTCTATCCGGCGATCACCAACCCCCACAAGAACCACCGAACGCTCCTGACGGCGTTCGCGAAGGTGGTCGCCGCGCGAGACGACGCCGTCCTCGTGCTGACCGGCGCCCCCGGTTCCGCCGATACCGGCGTGACGAGGATGATCGAGGAGCTGGGCCTGAGCGCGAACGTCCGGCGGCTGGGGCGCGTGCCCCCGGAGAAGCTCGAGGCGTTGTTCCGGGAGTCGGCGGCGATCGTCTACCCGTCGACCTATGAAGGATTCGGTCTCCCGCTCGCCGAGGCGATGACTCTGGGGTGTCCTGTGATCGCGTCCGATCGGACCGCGCTGCCGGAGGTACTGGGGGGCGCCGGGATCTTGGTGGGCGCCGACGACGTGGACGGATGGGCCGAGGCCATGCTTCGTCTCCTCGATGACGGGACCCTGCGCGCCGAGCTGCGCGCAGCCGGGAGAGAACGAGCTCGGACGTTCTCGCCCGAGGAGGCGGCACGGCGGCAGATCGCCGCCTACCGCCTCGCGCTGGAGACGCCGCGCCGCCGCGCCGCCCCCTGACCGCCTACGCGATGTCCGGGCACTTCCCGGTGCCGCCATCGCCGCCACCCTCGCCGGGGCGCACCAGGGAAAACGTCGAGTCGACGACGATCGCCACCTGGGCGCCGCGCAGATCCTCGGACGCGACGAGTGCGAGGCCGGGGAAATAGGCGGCGACGACCTGCGCCTCCGCGCTCGCCTCGGGGCGGAACAGGATGGCCGGTTCGCCGACGTCGATGGATGTCTCCGACGTCGACCAGATGCCCGGCGTGATGTCGAAGCCGGCGTCCGAGAGCACGCTCTCGACGGCGGAGGCCGTGCCCTCCGAGTCCGCGTCGACCACGGCAACCCTCGTGTTCGCCTCGGACGGCGGCGTGTTGACCAGCTGCGTTCCGACGTTGCCGATCGGACGGCCCTGTCTGATGGCCCGGAAGATCTGCTGCGCCGACGGGTCCATCCTCAGCACGGCCTTCGTTCCCTCGAGCGCGGCCACGCCCGGCACCGTCCGGAACTCGACGGCGCCCGTCGACAGACCGCGGAGCTGGCCGACGAGGTACACGAGGTCGCTCGGCAGCAGGTCCGCGTCGCGCCGCAGGTTCTCCAAGATCGGACCCACCAGGGCGGGGGCCCTGACCACCATGCTGGGTTGCAGCATCTGGTTCACGACGGCACGGAGGAACTGCTGCTGGCGGCCGATCCGTGCGAAGTCGGGGATGTGATCGCAGGGCAGGTGTCGCGCACGCACGTAGGCGAGCGCCTGGTCACCGTCGAGTCGCTGGCACCCGGGCTCGATGTTCAGCCCCGAGTTGGGGTCCGCGATGTGGCCGACTTCGTCGTAGTGGACGAGGATCGGCTCGCCGTCGGGGCCGGTCCCCGTCAGGTCCCCGGGGGTGTTCACGTTGTAGGCCGGGATGCACATGTCCACGCCGCCCAGCGTGGTCACGGTCCGGCGGAAGCCTTCGAGGTCGACGTAGAGGAAGTGGTCGATCTTCAGGCCGGTTAGGTTCGCGACGGTCTGGGCTACCAACTGCGCGCCCCCTCGACGGAGCCCTCCCTCGAACGCGGTATTGATCCGGTCGTGACCGTGACCCGGGATCGCGACCCAGAGATCCCGAGGGAAGGACAGGACGATCGCTTTCTGGAGGCGAGGATCGGTGTGGACCAGCATGATCGTGTCCGCTCGGCTCGCACCGCCGATCGACTCGTCGGTCCCGAACTGCTCCTGCTGCTCGGGCGACAGACCGGCCCGTGAGTCGGAGCCGAGCAGCAAGTAGTTGCACGCCTGGTCGGCGCAGGGCCCGGTCTGGGCCGGTGTGGGCGAACCGGAAGGGCCGACTGGGTGAAAGATCTGCGTGCCTTTTCCCCGCAGCCCGACCCACTGGACGGTCAGTCCAGCCGTGACGAGTCCGACGAGCAGGGCGAGGGAGGCGGTCACCCCCACGAGGGCCCGCGCCAGGGTGCCGTGTCCGGAGATGCGTTCTGCCATGGGTCATCTCCAGACTAGCCGGTGCCCCTGCTCGTACCGTCACGGCCCTGTGGCGTTCCTGTGTTCCCGATGAGCACGCTTCTTCCGTCGGAGCAGCCCCCGCGCGGTGTCGATCCCCCGATCAGCGGGACTTCCCCGAACCCCTCCCGTGTAGCCTGTCCCGCCATGGAGGAGCATCGACCGCCCGAGCGTGCGGCGGGTGCCGGACCGTGGGAAGGAAGCACCCGTGAGCTCGCGAGTGCCGTGCAGGAACTCGCCGCGCGCCTTCGGACCGATCAGGACCAACGGGTGCCGGAGGGTGAGCCGTTCCTCGGTTCGCCGTCGTCGCTGAAGCGTCGTCTCAAGTCGATCATCTTCCGGTCGACCAGGCCCGCGACGCGCAGGTACGACCGCGTGACGGCCGACCTCGCGACCGTGGCGGCTGACCTCGCGACCCGCCTCGCGGAAGCCGAGGAGGAGACGAAGAAGGCGCGGGCCGAGTCCGAGCGGCTGGAGCTGGCTCTTCGGGCGCTCACGCCGACGGGATCCACCTCGACGCAGAGCGCGGAGTGGTCCGCCATCCCCGACGAGTACTACTGGGCGTTCGAACAGCGGATGCGCGGAAACTCCGCATCCGTGGAGGACCGCCTCCGTGGGTACGAGGATCTCGTGGTGCCGCTGCGGGAGGGACTGACCGGCGACGAGGGCGATCGTCCCCGCTGGCTCGATCTCGGATGCGGCAAGGGCGAATTCTGCGACGTCCTGAACGAGTGGGGGTGGGACGCCGAGGGCGTCGACGGCTCGCCGGCCGCCGTCGAGGCGTGCCGGGCCCGGGGCATCGAGGTGACGCTCGGAGACGTGCTCGCGTACCTCGAGACGAGGCCCGAGGACCCGGTCGGTGGCGTCAGCGCGATCCAGCTGATCGAGCATCTCCCGCGGCGTGCCTGGGTTCATCTCTTCGAGGAGATCCACCGGGCCCTAGGTCCCGGAGGAGCGCTCCTGCTCGAGACGATCAACGGCCAGAACCCGGAAGCCGTCGCCGACTACTTCGTCGCCGACGTGACCCACACGTGGCCGGGGCACCCCGAGACGCTGAAGCTGATGGCAGAGCATGCGGGGTTCGCGGATGTCGAGATCCGCTTCCTCCACGAAGACCACCGCGGCCGTGCTCAGGACGTGGCGATCTGGGCGGTCAAGGCGGCATCGTGAAGGGCGAGACGGCTGAGGGGAAGGATCGCGCCGGCGCGACGCCGAACGACGCGGGTCCGACGCCGACCGCCCGGAAGAGCGAGCCGGCATCAGACGCGTCCGCGCAGGCACTGGCTCGGGAGGTGTACTGGGCCGGTGACGGCCTCTCAGCGCCCGCGAGCGACGCCGGCTCGTTGCGCGAGCGGCTGGACGCGTTCACGCACCAGATGCGCGTTCAACAGCGGCAGCGGGTACCGGTCGGCGAAACGGTGCTCGGGGCGGCGGCGGGCTGGAAGCGCACGACGAAGCTCATGGTGTGGCGACTCACGCGGTTCTCGACGATGCGTTACGACCGACTGATCGCCGATCTGGCCGAGATGAACGGCGAGCTCGCCGAGCGGCTCCGCGAGACCGAGGAGGAGGTCGCACGGCTGCGGGAGGAGCTGGAAGGCCGCGGAGGCGGTCGGCCGTGAGGGTCGCGGTCCTCCATCCCCAGACCGCCTTCAGCCGTGGAGGCGCCGAGCTCCACGCGGAGTCACTCGTGCGGGCACTCCGTGAGTCCGGCCACGAGGCCGAGCTCGTGACGATCGCAGGCAAGTGGTACCCGGCGACCGAGCTCGCGCACCAGATGGCGGTGTGGAGGAGCTTCGACATCTCCGAGTCAAACGGCCTGAAGGTCGACGCGGTCATCGCGTTGAAGTTCCCCGCGTACCTGGCACCGCACGAGCGCAAGATCGTGTGGCTGATCCACCAGCACCGTTCCGCGTACGAGCTTTGGGATCATCCCGACTTCGCGGACCTCTCGAGGCAGGAGGAAGGTCCGACGGTCCGGAAGCTGGTCTGGAACTCCGACCGCCTCGGGCTCGGCGAGGCGAAGCGGATCTTCACGAACTCGAAGAACGTCGCCGACCGCCTGTGGGGGTCTCTTCGCCTGCAAGGCGAGGTGCTGTATCACCGCTCGCCGGCGACGGACGCGCTCCTCATGCTCGACCCCGACGAGCTGGGCGACTACCTCTTCTATCCGAGCCGCCTCGAGATCTTGAAACGGCAGTCCCTCGCGATCGACGCGATGCGGCACGTGAAGACGCCGGTCAAGCTCGTCCTCGTCGGTCGTGGCCCCGACGAGCGATCGCTCCGATGGCAGATCCGTGCGCACGGGCTCGAGGACAAGATCCGGCTCGAGGTCGGCGTGTCGGACGATCGGCTGCACGAGCTCTATCGGGGGGCCCTCGGTGTCTTCTTCGGTCCGTACGACGAGGACTACGGGTACGTGACGATCGAAGCGTTCGCCGCGTCCCGGCCGGTCGTGACGCTCACGGACAGCGGGGGACCGCTCGAGTTCGTCCGCGACGCGGGATCCGGACTCGTCGCGGAACCGAGGCCGAAGGCGATCGCGGAAGCGTTCGACCGACTGTGGGCCGATCGGCAGTCGGCTCAGGCATGGGGCCTGGAGGGGAATCGTCTCGTCCGCCAGACCGTGCCCGCATGGCCCCAAGTCGTCGAACGACTCCTCGGATGAATCCGCGGCTTCGCAGGATCGCGGGGAAGGTCGCTCGCCGCGTCGGCCTGCGACCGCCGCTGCCCGGCCGGCATCCGACCAACGGCAGGCTGGCGTTCGTCGGCCCCATGCCGCCGGCCGCCACCGGGATCGCGTCCTACGACCGAGCGGTGCTCGACGGCTTGGGTCGGATCGGGTTCCTGGAACGGAATCGCACCGACGTCTTGTGGCCCGTGAAGGCCCACCACCAGCGGTCGATCGGAAGATACGACCTGGGCATCTACCAGCTCGGGAACAACGCCGCGTTCCACCGGCTCATCTATCGACTCTCCGTCGCCTCGCCCGGGCTCGTGGTGCTCCACGACCTCGCGCTGGACGGGCTCGTTCGGCAACTCGAGATGGCGGGTGATCCCCACGGTCTCGATGCGACGCGTGAGGCCGCCGCCCTGCGTGGCAGAGTGACCGATCCCGATGTGGCCCGCCACGAGCCGCTTCGGATCGTGTGGGCTGCGGCCGTCGCCCGCGCCGCTCGAGGCATCGTCGTCCACTCGGGATTCTGCAAGCGATACCTCGAGTCGGTCGGCGTACGAACGCCGATCTTCACCGTGCCCCATCCCGTCGTGGAGGACGAAGCCTCGATGCGTCGTGCGGAGCCGCGCGCGCGGGAACTCCGCGTGCCGCTCGAGGCTCGTGGCGCGCGCACGATCGTGGTCGCGCCGGGCGACATCAACGAGGCCAAGTGCCTCCCGGCGCTGATCGAGGCCATCGCGACGCTGCCAGATGACGTCCACGCGGTGCTCGTCGGGCGTCGCATCCCCGGCACCGACATCGAGGTCGTGATCGCCGACCGTGCGGTCGGCGATCGCGTCACGGTGCATCACGATGTCTCTGACGACGACTTCCGAGCGTGGCTGGTGGCGGCCGACATCGCGGTGGATCTCCGCTTCCCGCATCGCGGGGAGGTGAGCGGGTCTCTCGCGATGGCGATGGTGGCGGGGGTGCCGACGCTCGTCTCGGCCACGGGCACCTATCTCGACATCCCCCAGGGGCTCGTGGTCCGCGTCGCTCCGGGTCCTGCTGATCCCGCGGAGCTCGCCGCGAGGATCGGCGAGCTGCGAGACGATCCCTTGCGGCGAGCGCGGATCGGAGATGCCGCGCGCGCCCACATGACGGCGCTCAGGGGATCGGAGGCGACGGCCAGAGGGTACGAACGCGCGATCCTCGAGACGCGCGACCTCGTCCTCGATCCGTCCCGCGCGGTGCTCGCCAGATGGGCGCAGAATATCGCGGCGGTCGGCGTGGACGACGCCTTGGTCAACGAGGGCTTCGGTGTTTCCTACGCACGGGCGCTCGAAAGCTTCCAACGATCGCCATGATCGCGGGACCGTATCGCGCGAGGCGGTTGCTAGACTCGCCCCCGTCCCTCTGACCAGGGTGTTTCCGGGCCGGGGGGCGATCCGGCCGGGACGCGCGCCCGTCGACGCGCCTATCGAAAAGGAGTCAGCTCATCACGTCGGTTCCTGCCGTGGAGCGAACCTCGGAGCCGCCCCGACTGCACGTGGGCGCGCGGCTCCGAGAGCTGATCGCCCACCGCGAGGTCTTGGTCAACCTCGTCCGCAAGGAGCTGAAGGTCAAGTACACGGCGTCGGTCCTCGGCGCGGTCTGGTCGCTGCTGAACCCGGTGATGTTCCTGGCCGTGTTTTCCCTGGTCGTCTTCGTCCTCGATAACAACGTCCCCGACTTCCCGGTGTTCCTGCTGTCGGGGTTGCTCGCGTGGAACTTCCTCTCCAACGCTTTGCAGGCCGGGTCACGGTCCGTGATCGACAACGCGAACCTCGTGAAGAAGATGGCGTTCCCGCGCGAGATCCTCCCGCTGTCCGCGGTGGGGGTCGCCCTGTTCGACTTCGTGCTCCAGTCCGTCGTCCTGCTCGTGTTCATCGCGGTCTACCCGGGACACGGGTTCCAGCTGCCCGAGCTCGCCCTCTACCCGGTCGCGATCGTCACCATGCTGGTGTTCGCCACCGCGCTCACGTTCTGGGCCGCCTCACTCAACGTCCGATACCGGGACGTCGGTCATCTCCTGAACCTCGCGTTGCTCGTGTGGTTCTGGGCGACGCCGATCGTCTACCAGGGGTGGCTCGTGCAGGAGAAGCTCCAGACGGTCCGGTTCCTCGGCCTCGACCTGTGGACGCTCTACCTCCTGAACCCGGTCGCGGTGATCGTGCTTGGGTTCCAGCGGGCGCTCTACTCGATCGTGGTGCCCGCTCCCGGGGAGGAACCGATCCTGCCACCCATGAGCCTCGGGACCCTGGCCGGCCTGTTGTTCGCCGTCCTCGCGGTCTCGGTCCTGTTGCTCTTCCTCGCGTGGCGCTCCTTCTTCCACCGCTCCGGCGATTTCGCGGAGGAGCTGTGACGACCGCCATCGCGATCGACGGCATCTCGAAGATGTTCCGGCTCTATCGGGAACGTCCGACATCCCTCAAGCAGCGTCTGTTGGTCTCACGCTCCCGCTCGGAGGAGTTCTGGGCGCTCCGCGACGTCTCGTTCGATATCGCCGAGGGATCCTCGATGGGACTGGTCGGTCACAACGGCTCCGGGAAGACCACGCTGTTGAAGTGCATCGCCGGGATCCTCAGGCCGACCGCCGGCACGATCCGGTATCGGGGACGGCTCGCAGCCCTCCTCGAGCTCGGCGCCGGCTTCCACCCCGACCTCACGGGACGGGAGAACGTGTATCTCAACGCCTCCTTCCTGGGGCTGTCTCGCCGGCAGACGGATCGAATCTACGACGACGTCGTGGCGTTCGCCGAGCTCGATGATTTCATGGACAACCAGGTGAAGTTCTACTCCTCCGGGATGCTCGTCCGGCTCGGCTTCGCCGTCGCCGTACACGTGGACCCCGAGGTGCTCCTGATCGACGAGGTGCTCGCCGTCGGCGACGAGTCGTTCCAACGGCGTTGCCTCGATCGCATCCGGCGGTTCCAGTCAGAAGGGCGCACGATCGTGCTCGTGACCCACGCCCTCGACGTCGTCCGGCAGGTCTGCGACGAAGCGGTGATGCTCGACCACGGCAGGGTGCAGGCGATCGGCGCGCCGGACGACGTCGTTCGCACGCTCCGGCACCGGATGCTGAGCGACGACCCGACCTTCGTTCCCGAAGAGGGGAGTCGGGAAGTGGAGATCTCCGGGGTCGTGCTCGAGTCGGACGGCGGCCTGCGGGACACCGTGCACCCCGGCGAGGGGATGACGATCACGGTGGACCTGCGGGCGGACGTCGCGGTCCCGGACGCGGCGGTATCGTTCGCGGTGGTGTCCGCCTCGTCGAATCTGCATGTCCTCGAAGGCAAGACGTCGCGTCTCGGGGTGAGCCTGGGACACATCGACGGGAAGAAGCGGGTCCGGTTCCGGATCCCGCCGGCGCCCTGGGCGAGCGGCACGTACTTCGTGAGCGTCGGCCTGGACTCGCCCGATGGACGGCTGTTCCACGTGCAGACGCAGCACTATCCGTTGACGGTCCCCGACGTCGACGACGTCCCGCACGCCCTCGCGGTCGAGCCCACCGTCGAGGTCGAAGACCTGTGACCACCGACGGGCCCGATGCGACCGACGACGGTCGTCCAGGCCCCCCTCTTCAGGAGACGAGTCACGCCATGCTGATCGCCCTCATCCTGTTCTCCGTCACGCTCGCCGCCCTCGCCCAGCTGACCCTGAAACACGGGACCGACCAGGTGACGGCCCGCTCGGGACCGCTGCAGCTCGGTGCCGAGTCTCTCCGAGCCATCGTGACGACCCCCACCATCTGGGCCGGCGTTCTCGTGTTCGGGCTGTCGGCGGTCGTGTGGATCGTGGTCCTTTCGCGGACGTCGCTCTCGTTCGCGTACCCATTCGCGTCGCTGACCTACGTCCTGATCCTGATGGCCGACCGGTTCGTCCTGGACCAGGATGTGCCGGCGCTGCGCTACGCGGGGGTGGCGTTCATCGTCGTCGGGATCGTCCTGGTGGCGCAGACGCGCCACGCATGAGCCGGGCCGGATCCCTCGCCGGCGGACGACGGGGCAGTTCATGAAGGCGGTCGTTCTCGTGGGAGGCGAAGGAACGCGGCTGCGTCCGCTCACGGAGACCGTCCCGAAACCGCTGCTGCCTCTCGTCGACCGGCCGATCCTGGATCACGTCCTCGACCACCTGGTCCTCCACGGCGTCCGCGAGGTGATCATGTCCTCGCCGTACCTCGAGGACACGTTCCACCCATTCATCGAGACGAGGGGCGGCGATCCCGCGATCACCTGGGTCACGGAACCGGAGCCGCTCGGGACGGGCGGGGCGATCGTGAGCGCGCTCGATCATCTCGGCGACGAGCCATTCTTCGCGCTGAACGGGGACATCCTCACCGATCTGGATCTGACCGCGATGCTCGGGAGCCATCGCGAGCGAGGCGCGGTGGCGACGATCGCGTTGCACCGCGTGGAGGACGCCCGAGCCTTCGGTCTCGTGGCGACGGATCGAGACGGACGCATCACGGAGTTCCGCGAGAAGCCTCCCGATCCGGTCCCCGGCGATATCAACGCGGGCACCTATGTCCTCCAGCCCTCGGTCCTTCGCGCCTGGCCCTCAGGTACCTACGTCTGGATGGAGGGGGAGGTCTTCCCGGCGCTGATCCGGGACGGGGCGGCCGTCCACGGGTTCGACGCCGACGCCTACTGGCTCGATCTCGGCACGCCCGAGCAGTACCTCCGCGCGCACGTGGATCTGCTGGCAGGAGAGGTTCGAGGCGTCTCGTACGACGCTCCCTGGGTCGCGGCGGATGCCTCCGTCGACCCCACCGCGCGCGTCGGAAGGTCGGTGGCGATCGGCGAGGGAGCGAGGGTGGGGCCCGGGGCCGAGCTGGACGAGGCCGTCCTGATGGCGGGCGCTCAGGTGGGCGAGGACGCGTCGGTGATGCGCTCGATCGTCGGCGCACGCGGGACCGTCGGCAGGGGAGCCACGCTGGTCGACTCCGTGATCGGCGAAGGTGACCAGGTGTCTCCCGGCGTGAGGCTCGAAGGAGCACGGGTGGGCTCCGGCGAACAGCTTTCCTGAGGATCCGCGGCTCCGACCTCAACCGTCGGGCCTCGTGGACCGATTGTGTAGGGTGTCCGACTCGACCCAGGGGCCCTTGATGGTTCGACGTGTTCGTCTGCTCGTGACCGCGATCGTGATGACCACCGTGCTCGCTTCAGGGGCCGTTGCGCAGGCCGCCGACAGCTTCCGGTTCCACGGCTCCGGCTACGGCCACGGGATCGGGATGTCGCAGTGGGGAGCGTACGGACTGGCGAACAAGGGCTGGTCCCACCGTCGGATCCTCACTCACTTCTATTCGAAGACCAGAGTGGTGACGTCGACGACGCTCCCGAAGAAGCTCCGCGTGGGTCTCACCAGCGGGCGCTCGACGATCCATCTGACAGCGAAGAACGGTCCGGCCCGCCTGTGGCTCGACGGTCCCGGCGGCACGTTCGTCGCGAAGATCCCCGGTGGGAAGACCTGGACGGTGTCCGCCGCCCCCGCCCTGCGCAAGTACGCGATCCGCGACGCGACCGGTGAGCTCGTCGGGGATCGTCGATGGGGAGGTCCGGCGCGCCCGCTGTTCGTCACCTACTCCGACACCGGCGGTCGGGTCTTCGTCCCCGAGGCGGACGAGATCTGGCACGCCGGCTACACGTACGCGTACGGGTTCCTCGAGTTCGACCTCCTCAACTGTGCGAGCCGGTGCGTGGAGCGACTCACGATCGAGCTGCCGTTCGAGGAGTACCTGCGAGGGCTTGGCGAGATGCCGAGCAGCTGGCCGGCGGCGGCACTTCGTGCACAGGCGGTCGGGGCCCGGACGTTCGCGACCTACAAGATCCGGCGATACGGGCTGAGGGCCGATTGCGACTGTCACCTCGTCGACGGTGCAGGGGACCAGGTCTACGTGGGATGGAGCAAGGAGATCGGGGTCGACGGAGATCGCTGGGTGGCGGCCGTGACGAACACCGCGGGTGAGATCGTGACCTACAACGGTTCACCGATCCAGTCCTTCTACGCGGCCTCGGACGGCGGCTACTCCGAGGACGTCGAGGATGTCTGGCACGGCGGCAACCCGGCGTACGCGATCCCATACCTTCGCGGGGTCTGCGATCCCGGCGAGTACACGTCGGCCAACCCGTGGACGGATTGGACCAGGAGCTTCACGGCCTCGAACGTGTCTGCTCGCCTCGCTCCCTACACCGGCGGCATCGGCACGATCCGACGGTTCACCGACGTGCGGCGAGGCGTCTCGGGTCGGATCGTGAGCGCGGTCGCCCGGGGAAGCAGTGGGTCTGCCTCGGTCGCCGGCAGCGAGATCAAGGCCGCGCTGGGGTTGCCCGACGGCCGCGTCTGGATCAACAGCGACCGCAACATCGTGGGCATCGTCCGGGCGAAGTACGACGCGGTCATGTGCCGGCCCGGTCTCCCTCGGTCGCCGCTGCTCGTCCTCGATCATGGCTCCCGGCAGCTCTTCGACCGAGGTGGCATCTATCGCAACGGCCGGGTCGATCTCACCGTGTGGTTGAAGGGCGCTATCCACGCCGAGTACGTCGGGGCGGGTGGGGCGCGCGGCCGTTTGGGCCTCCCGGTCTCCGACGCCGTGCACCCGATGCTCACCCACGCCTCGACGACCTGCACATCGTGCCGCCGCATCACGCTCGAAGGGGGCAGGATCTACTTCAAGCCTGCGGTCGGCGCCCACGCCTTGTGGGGTTCGGTGCTCAAGGCATACCTCGGACGCGGTGGGGCGCAGGGAGCGCTCGGGTATCCCACGACGCGGGTGCGCGTCGTAGACGGCGTATCACGCGCGACGTTCGAGCACGGGACGATCTCCTGCTCCGGTGGGACCTGTCAGGTCAGCTGAGCTCTCAACAGGGGGAGCTGCTCTCCGGTGCGTTCCCGGTGCACTCGAACCCCGTCACGAACCCGTTGACGATCGTCGACGCCGCCTGAGGCGTGAGTGTGTCGCCCGCCGGGCATGACTGGCGACGGTTCCACGCGGTGAGCGTGAGCGCGGTCTCTGCGGTGAGTGAGGGATAGGGCGCGAGGAACGTCGCGTCGCTCCCCTCCGCGATCGGCGCCAGCCGATCGATGAGCTCCTGGGAGAGCCCGCCGTCGGCCGCGGGCAGGTAGTAGACGAAGACGGCCCCATGCTCGAGCGAGTGCACCGCGTTGGTCTCGTTCGGCTGGCTGTCGTAGACCTTGGGTTCGTCGGCGAGCGGTGCCGGGTCGTGGAACCCCGACGTGGCCGGCGTATCGGTGTACCCGGGATCTTGGCCGGGCTGCAGGTGCTGCCCCGAGGGGGCGCTGCTCGCCGGTTGATCGACCTCGGTGCATCCGGCCTCCTCTGCCGCCCGGATCGCCGCCTGGGGGATGTCGTTGGGGCCCCCGAAGCTCCGGAACAGGATGATCGCCGCCACGGCGGCGGCGGCGATCCCGATGGACGTGACGGTGCGGCGGAGCGACGCCGCGCGCCGGGCGCGGCGTCGCTCCGCCTCGCGCAGCCGCCGAGCCTCATCCTTGCGCTCGCGTCGCTCGATGTTCGCACCCCCACGCGCGACACCCGGACGTGCCGCGGGCCTTCGCGCCGCGTCGCCATCGGCGGGCGTGGGCGCGGTGGGTCCTGGGCGTGGTCGGACCCGCTTCTTCTTCTTGGCCATCAGATCGCGGCTCCCGGCTCGGGGGCCTCGCCCTGGTAGTCGCGGCCGGCCGTCGTGGGGAAGCTGTACTGCGACGTGAAGTCGAACGCGACGGCGAGGTCCACGCTCGCGCACGTCTGAAGGCGGTGCCAGGCCACGAGAGCCATCTCGGTGCCGTCCGGCAGGATCCCCGCCGCGTCTCCGGGGAAGTCGTACGGGGCGACGATCACGCGATCCTGACCGACCTCGGCGTCTCGGAGGCGGCGGTCGTAGAACTCGATCACCCGCGCCACCTTCTCCGCAGGTGCGGTCGGGTCGTACCAGATCACCGAGGCACCGTGCTCGAAGGAGTGGATCGACCGATAGAGGTCCGACATGGTCATGGTGTCGTAGACGCCTGCGGGGAGCGTCACGTCGGCGTGCGGACCGGAGGCAGGCGGCGTCGTCGGGTACGCGGAGAGAGGCGGGCCGGCGATGTCCCCGCCGCCGATGTGCGTTCGATCCTCGTCGGGGGGGTCGACCGGCGGGGTCGTGGTCGCCTCGCCGCACCCGGCGGCGTCGGCTGCGCTCGTCGCCCGCTGGAGGAGCTGGTTCGGGCTCGGCAGATCGCTCCCTCCCGACGGGAGCAGCGTGGCGGCGGCAACGATCCCCGCGATCACCACGGCGCCCACCGCGATGCCGAGCGTGCGAGCACGCCGCTTCGAGGCCAGCCGTCGCTGGAGCTCTTCACGCTCGCGGCGTGCCTGCTCCTTCCGCTCCGTCTTCGTCAGCCTCCGGCCCTGGTCGGGCCTGCCAGGGTCGTCGTCGCTCAACTGCGCTCCTCACTCATGGGTCGCGGAAGCTTACCGGCCGTTCCGCCGTACGGAGGACATCGACCTCGTCTTGCGAGGGTGTGTGATCGCGGCCTATCCTGCTCACGCCTTCCCCCGGTGCACGAACGGCCACTCGGCCGAGGGGAGGGGGCGCGTGTCTGACACCAAGCACGACCGGCTGGTGAGGCTGCCTGCGGCGGAGGCGAGCGGCGGGCTCGACCGGTTCTTCAAGATCTCCGAGCGTGGCTCCAGCGTTCGCACCGAGGTCGTGGCCGGCATCACCACCTGGCTCACGATGGCCTACATCCTGTTCCTGAACCCGGCGATCCTCGGATTCCAGGCAGTGCCCGACCTCCAGCCGCTGGGACTCCCGTTCGGCGCGGTCCTGACCGTGACCGCCCTGGTCGCAGGCGTCGCCACGATCGCGATGGGCGTGTGGGCGAACTACCCGTTCGCCATCGCATCGGGGCTGGGGCTGAACGCCTTCGTGGCCTTCACGCTCGTCGCGGGCCAGGGGCTCTCCTATCCCGAGGCGATGGGCGTCATCGTCGTCGAAGGACTCCTGATCACTCTCCTCGTGCTCACGGGGTTCCGCAACGCCGTCCTGAACGCGATCCCGATGGACCTGAAGCGGGCGATCGCGATCGGGATCGGCCTGTTCCTGATGATCATCGGGCTCGTGAACGCCGGCGTCGTCGTCCAGGGCCCGGGCAACCCGCCGCTGGGACTCACGACGGACTTCACGACCCTCCGCATGCTGACGTTCGCGATCGGCCTCGCGCTCTGCTCGATCCTCGTCGTCAGGAACATGAAGGGGGGCTTGCTGATCGGGATCGTCGCCACGACCGTGATCGCGGCGATCGTGAACGGGGTCTGGGGCGACAACGCGATCTGGGATCCGATCGGGCCCGGCATCGCGCAGGTGCCCGATTCCATCACGGCCACGCCGGACTTCAGCTTGCTGGGGGACTTCTCGTTCGGGTTCTTCTCCACCCTCGGCTTCTGGGCGGCGATCGTGCCGGTCTTCGCGGTGATGCTGTCGGACTTCTTCGACACGATGGGCACGGCCGTGGCGCTCGGCGACGAGGCCGGGCTGCTCGATGAAGAGGGAAAGCTCCCCCACATGAACCGCGTCCTTCTGGTCGACTCGGTCGCGGCCGCCGCGGGCGGCGCGGCGAGCGCGTCGTCGAACACGACCTTCATCGAATCCGCCGCCGGGATCAGCGAGGGAGGTCGGACCGGCCTCGCGTCGGTGATCACGGGTGTGCTCTTCCTGCTCTGCGTGTTCCTGTCCCCGCTCGCCGGCGTGATCCCGCCGGAGGCGACGGCCCCCGTCCTCGTGGTCGTGGGCTACTTCATGATGCGCGGCATCGGGGAGATCGATTGGCGCGATCCCGCGATCGGGATCCCGGCGCTCTTGACGATCGGACTGATGCCGTTCACGTACTCGATCACGAACGGGGTCGGGGCCGGCTTCATCGCCTACACGGCGATCAGGGTGATGCAGGGCAAGTTCCGCGACGTGCATCCGCTGATGTACGTCGTGACCGCGGGCTTCCTCTTCTACTTCCTGCGGGGTGTGCTCGCCTGATCGCGACCGTCGAGCGCACCCATCGGATCGATCGGGGGGCGGGGCCGCGAGGCCCCGCCCTCCGGCATCGGGCCCACGGCCACGACGCCTAACGGCCGCCAGTCCTCGCCGAGCGCGAGCGACGTCCGCGCCCCGTCCGTGTCGAAGGGCAGGCCCGGGTCCCACGACCATCCGACGTGCTGCGTGTGCAAGGCGACGACCAGCGTGCGGATCACCGCACCGGCGGAGAGCAAGACGGCCTCCTCGGTCCGTGGTCGCGACGTCTCGCCTTCCCTCATCCGGATGCAGGGCACGATCAGGATGCTCGCCCCGTGAAGCTCGCCTTCGGTGCCCGTGGCGGCGACGGCGAGACGCCGCCGCGCCACGGGAGAGCTCACGACGACGAAGGACCACTCCGCGGACGTGTGGGCGGCGGCCGCGGCGCGGACGGCCTCCTCGACGATGTCGGGCGAGACCTCCCCGGGCCCGAACACGTGGCTCGGCTGCGCGACCGAGATCGCGATGAGCGCCGACTCCCGGAACAGGTCGTCCTCGGGTCGGCGCACGAGCGCGCGCGCGGGTCCCGGCGGCGCGTCGCCCGCCGATGCGTCCACCCCCCGCACCAGCGCCGCCGGGACCCGCGCGGTCTTCGTCATCACGAGGCCGCTCGCCGCCGCCACGGCGTCGGCGAACGCCACCACCGTGGTCTCCAGTGCCTGCCCGCGATCGTCGACGGTTCCTCGAAGATCCCGCAGCGCCGGCAGGCCCGCGCAGCCGATCGCCACGTCGACGACCCCTTCGCGCCACGGACGACCGAAGGTGTCGGTGATCACGATCCCGAAGCGTGCGAGCCCCAGGCGCGCCGACAGCTCTTTCTGCAATCGCTCGGCGCTCGCGTCGGGATCTTCCGGGAGGAGCGTGAGGAACCCCTTGCGCACGTTGGATGCGTCGACGCCCGCGTTGGCACAGACGAAACCGTGTCGGGTGCGCGTGATGACGAGATCGCCTCGTCGAGCCACGACCCCCACGGACTCCCGTTCGATCCACGCGGCGCGGTCCTCCGCGGGGACGATGCGCCCCTCGGCCTTGGAGACGACCTTCTGCGTGATCGCCACGACGTCGCCGTCCCTCGCGGCCTTCGCCGCGAGGGACGGCTCCAGGAGCGCGGCCAGATCGTCGCCCGGCTCGATCTCCGGGAGCCCCTCGAGGGGGATCAGCTCGATCGTCATCGCAGCGCGTCGAGCGCGATATGAGCCAGCCGCTCGGCGACCTCGTCGTCCCGCATCACGGTGTCGGTAACGGCCACCCGTGCACCGGTCTCCTCGTGCACGCGATCCGCCAGGCGCGCGTCCGCGTCGTCGATCACCCATGCGTCGAGGAGGCCGTCGTAGGCTCGCGCCGCGCCCGCGGCGGAGACCTCGAGGCCCACGACGGGCATGAGCCGGTCCGCCATGCCCGCCAGCGGCCGCCCTCCGACGATCGGCGAGATCCCGACCACGGGCCTCTGGGCCACGGCTTCCTGCAGCCCGCCCACCGCGAGGATCGGACCGATCGAGACGACGGGGTTGGACGGGCAGATCACGACGGCGTCCGCCTGCTCGATCGCGGCTCGCACTCCGGGCGCCGGCGTGGCTACGTCCGCCCCTTCGAAGCGGATGGCTTTGACGTCGTCCCGGGCACCCCGGAGCACCCAGTACTCCTGGAAATGCAGGTCCATCTCCCGTCCGCGAGAGACCACGTCGAGCCGGGTTTCCACCGGCTGTTCGCTCATCGGCAGGATCGTGGACCCGATGTCGAATCGCGCCGCGACCCGCGCGGTGACCTCCGAGAGCCCGAGTCCCTCCCCCAGGGACCGCGTCCGGAACAGGTGGGTCGCCAGGTCCAGGTCGCCGAGTCCGAACCACGCGGCGCCGGGGTCGAAAGCGCGGAGCTCCTCGGTGGCGCGGAACGTCTCGTCGCGTCGCCCCCATCCGCGATCGCGGTCGAACGCGTCGCCGAGCCAGTACGTGACCGAGTCGAGGTCGGGGCACACACGGAGACCGTGGACGTCGAGGTCGTCGCCGGTGTTCACGACCGCGGTGACATCGGCGGGGGAGACGGCCCGAACCAGACCACGCAGGAACTTCCCCGCGCCGACCCCACCGGCGAGTGCGACGACCTTCACAGAGGCAGAGCGTAGTAGCCTCCGCTCGTGGCGGCCGTGACGACTCACGCCCTGCGGCGGGCGCTCGCGCGCGCCGAGCAAGGCAAGGCTCTGTCCGAAGACGAGGCGACCGCGCTCATGACGGCGTCGGGTGAGGATCTCGCGCGGTTGCAGTCGGTGGCCGCGCAGCTCCGGGACCTCGGCTCGGGCGACCGCATCACCTACTCGCGCAAGGTCTTCATCCCGCTGACGATGCTGTGCCGCGACCACTGCCACTACTGCACCTTCGCGAAGCCCGCCGCGAAGCTCGTGGCGCCGTTCCTCGCGCCGGAGGAGGTGCTCGCGATCGCCGGGGGCGGACGAGCTCGCGCGTGCAAGGAGGCGCTCTTCACCCTGGGCGATCGGCCGGAGGACCGCTACGACGTGGCACGCGATTGGTTGCGCTCGCGGGGGTTCGCCTCGACGCTCGACTACGTGCGCGCGTCAGCCATCAGCGTGATCGAGGAGACCGGACTGCTCCCGCACCTGAATCCCGGCGTGATGAGCTACGAGGAGCTCGCGCGGTTGAAGCAGGTGAGCGCATCGATGGGATTGATGTTGGAGACCGCTTCCGATCGGCTCTCGTCGAAGGGCGGGCCGCACTTCGGCTCTCCGGACAAGCACCCTGCCGTGAGACTGCGGACGATCGCGGACGCGGGCAGGCTCGCGATCCCGTTCACCACGGGCATCCTCGTGGGCATCGGCGAAGACGCGCGCGAGCGCGCCGCCTCGGTCTTCGCGATCCGGGAGCTTCACCGTCGCTACGGTCACATCCAGGAGGTGATCGTGCAGAACTTCCGCGCGAAGCCCGGCACGGTGATGGCGAGAGCGCCCGAGCCGGACGACGAGGAGTTCCTCGCCGCCGTCGCCACGACGCGCGTCGTGATGGGGCCACACATGAGCGTCCAGGCTCCCCCCAATCTGTCCGACGCGACGCAACAACGGCGACTGCTCGATGCCGGCATCAGCGATTGGGGCGGCGTGTCACCGCTCACGCCCGATCACGTGAACCCCGAGCGGCCGTGGCCAGCGATCGATTCGCTCGCCGCGACGACAGCCTCGCGCGGGAAGACCCTGCGTGAACGACTGACGATCTACCCGCGGTTCGCGGGCAGTCCGGATCCGTACCTCGCGGGCAAGATGCGTGCCCCCGTCGAGGCCCTCCTCGGTGAGGACGGCCTCGCGGTGGAGGGAACGAAGCCTGAGCCGATGGGATGGCAGGACCCGGATGTCACCTGGAAACCACGGACCATCGACCTCACGTTCGCGAAGGGACCGGAGGCAGGCTTGCGTTCCGACGCCGGCGCCGTGTACGGGGAGATCCCCGCCGAGGACGCGGTCACGCGCGCCTGGGCGTCCCGAGAGGTCGTCCCCGAACGCCTCACCTCGGAGATCCGAGCGGCGCTGCGGCGGGCCGAGCGGCACCGTCCTCTCTCGGACGAGCAGGCGCTGGCGCTGTTCCAGGCGGAGGGCGTCGATCTCGACGCCCTCCGCGAGGTCGCCGATGGCCTCCGGCAGGAGGCCGTCGGCGATGTCGTCACCTACGTGATCAACCGGAACATCAACTTCACGAACGTCTGCTACGTCGGCTGTCGCTTCTGCGCGTTCGCGCAGCGGGAGGTCGATCCGGAGGCCTACACGCTCACGCTCGATGAGGTCGCCGACCGGGCGGAGGCCGCGTGGGCGGATGGGGCGAGCGAGGTGTGTATGCAGGGCGGCATCCACCCCGACCTCCCGGGCTCCTTCTATCTGGATCTCCTCGACGCGGTGAAGGCCCGCGTGCCGGGGATCCACGTCCATGCGTTCAGCCCGATGGAGATCTTGAACGGGGCGACGAAGATGGGTGTGTCCTTCCGTGAGTTCCTCACCGTCTGCAAGGAGCACGGTCTGGGGACGATCCCGGGAACGGCCGCCGAGATCCTGGACGACGGCGTCCGATGGCTGCTGACGAAGGGCAAGCTCCCTGCCGACACCTGGGAGGAGGTCGTCCGAACGGCTCACGACATCGGACTCCGGAGCTCCTCCACGATCATGTTCGGGCACGTGGACGCCCCACCCCATTGGGTGGGCCACCTGCGGCGGCTCGCCCGGATCCAGCAGGACACCGGCGGCTTCACGGAGTTCGTGCCGCTGCCGTTCATCCACCGGAACGCACCGATCTACCTGGCGGGTCACGCGCGGCCGGGTCCGTCCTTCGACGACAGCGTTCGCATGCATGCGGTCGCGCGGATCCTCCTCGACGGAGTTATCCACAACGTGCAGGTGTCGTGGGTGAAACTCGGCGTGGAGGCGGCGTCGGAGATCCTCCGATCCGGGGCGAACGACTTCGGTGGCACGTTGATGGAGGAGACGATCAGTCGGATGGCGGGCGCCGGGTGGGGGATCCGGATGGCGCCGGAACAGTTCGATGACGCGATCCGCGCGATCGGAAGAACACCCGCTGTGCGAACCACGACGTACGATCGGATCGAGACCAAAGCCGCGTCCTGAGGCGAAACGGTCAGGCCACCTGACGGTAATGGTCATCTCGGCTGACGACAGAGTTTCTTCGCTGAAAGGGTTGCACTCGTGCTTCCGCTTGGGGACGATTACATCCGATGAGGGTCGAGGCAGAGAATCACCTGAAATTCCCTCTTGCCAGGGAGGCGGTTCTTCCCTCAGAATCACAAGTATGTGATTTGGGGGGGAGAGGTGCATGCATCACTACATCCCATGGCAGGAGCGAGCGAGGTGTCGGGACCACGACCCTGAGGTCTTCTTCCCCGAGAAGGGGGGATCGTCGAGGGAGGCCAAACGGATCTGCTCGGAATGTCCTGTTCGGATCGAGTGCCTCAACTACGCGCTTCGCCGCGACGAGCGGTACGGCGTGTGGGGCGGGATGAGCGAACGGGAACGGCGACGCCTCAAACGGATGGCGTCGTAACTCAGGATCCTTCGTAGTCCACGAAGGAAAGGGGGACGGGATGGCAGCACGGAAGACAGCCGCACGGAAGAGGCCCGCGGCCAAGCGGTCCGCGGCCGCGAGGAAGTCGGCGGCGACCCGGAAGCGGAAGACCGCGAAGCGGTCCGCCGCCGGCAAGAAGGCCGCCGCCACGCGGAAGAGGACGACGGCACGCAGGAAGACCGCCGGCAGGAAGGCTGCGGCGACCAGGAAGCGGACGACGGGGCGCAAGAAGGCGACCGCCCGCAAGCCGGCCCGCAAGAAGGCGACCGCCCGCAAGAAGACGGCGGCTCGCAAGCCGGCACGGAGGAAGTCGACCAAGCGGGTCGCCGCGGGCAAGAAGGCCGCTGCGACCAGGAAGCGCGGAACCCGCAAGGCCGCGACCACGCGCAAGAAGGCGACCGCGCGCAAGAAGACGGCGGCTCGCAAGCCGGCCCGCAGGAAGAGCACAGCCAAGAAGCGCTGAGCTCCGGGTTCGTCGCATCACGAAGGGGGGCGGAGACGCCCCCCTTCGATCTTGCCAGCACCCACTGCTAGGCTCCCGCAGCGCCCAGGCGCCCTACCGGATGACCTCGCCCGCTACCGCAGCCGTCGCGTCGACCGGCACGTCTACTCCGAGCGTGCTCGCGTTGCTCGTCGTCGGCCCGGGAGCGTCGCCCTGGCTGCGGGATTGCCTGCTGTCGCTCGCGAACCAGTCGTACCCGCGCGTCGGCGTACTCGCCGTGGATGACGGTGCCGACGACGCTTCTCGGGAGATGCTGCTCGGCTCGCTCGGGTCTCGTCGGGTGCTGACGAACGAAGAGCGCCTGGGATCCGCTCGTTCGGTCCGCGCCGCGCTCGGTCGTCCCGTCGCCAAGGGCGCGGACTTCGTGTTGATCGTCGATCCTCGCGCATCTCTCGACAAGGATGCCGTCGCCAGGCTGGTGGAGGCAGCCGTCGGGATCGGCGTCGAGGACGTCGGGATCGTCGGTGCCAAGATCGTTGACCGCGATGATCCCCGATCGCTTCGGGACATCGGTCGTTCGTCGGACCGATTCGGTCACCCCTCGTCGTCACTGCAAGCCGGCGAGATCGACCAGGGACAGTTCGATCGGGTGCTCGAGGTCTTGTGCGTGTCGTCCGCTGCGATGTTGATCTCTCGCGAGGCCCTGGAGCGGTCGGACCTGTTCGATGAACGGCTCGCTCCCGCACATCGGGAGCTGGACTTCTGCTGGCGAACACGCGTGGCCGGCTACCGGATCCTGATGACGCCGCTCGCCCGTGTGCGCCTCGGCGGAGGAGTGGAGGAGGAGAGGTCCGGGGCAGCGGCTTCGCGACGCAGCCCCCGGTACGAGGAGGATCGTGCGGCGATCGCGGCGATGCTCAAGAACTACTCGCTGATCTCCCTTCTCTGGGTCGTGCCGGCCGCGTTCGTGTTGGGGGTTCTTCGCTTCGTCTATCTCACCCTCAGCCGGCGGTTCGAGGAGGCGCTCGACATCGCGGCGGCGTGGGGTTGGAACGTCGCCCATCTCCCCGGCACCTTGTCCCGGCGGCGCCATGCGCAGAAGGCGCGGAGGGTCCGCGATCGAGTGCTGCGGCGCTTCATGGAGTCCGCAGGTCTGCGCTCGCCGCGATGGTTCGCGACGGCCGAACGGATCCTGGAAGAGCAGCGTGCGATCGAACAGGCCGACGAAGGCGAACCGATCCAGCGACGACTCCGTGACCGGACCGCATCGTTGGTGGGCTCCCACCCGGTGATCGTCGGGTCGTTCCTGGCGGTGATCGTGGGTGCCGTCGCGGTTCGCGAGCTGATCGGATCGGAGGCGCTGGTGGGCGGGGCGCTCCCGGCGTTCCCCGCTCGGGTGGGGGACCTGTTCGCCGAACTGGCCTCGGCCGTACGGTCGACGCCCCTGGGAGGGCCGCTCGCACCGAGTCCCTTCGTGGGGGCCCTCGGAGCGGCCTCCTTCGCATCGCTCGGAGATCCGCAACTCGCGCAGAAGGCGATCCTGCTCGCGGGACCGCCCCTGGCTGCGATCCTGATGTACCGCGCGACGATCCGGTTGTCTGTTCGCCCGGGACCTGCGGTCCTCGCCGCGGCCGCCTACGGGCTCGGAGCGCTCACGCTCTGGGCGTTCTCGGAGGGCCGGCTGGGGCTGCTCATCGCGCTCGCCGTGTTGCCCGCGGCGGCGGAACGGATCGAGGCCGCCTTCGCGCACGAGGAGCCGCTCGGGGGGAGACCGCGATTCGTCGCCGGGTCGGCCGTCACGTTCGCGGTGGGTGCCGCCTCCTACCCGGGGATCCTGCTCGCGATCGCCGTCTTGATCGCCCTCCGCGTGCTCTCAGGTCCCGCTCGGGGCAGGGGCCTCCTTCTGACGGGGGCCGGAGCCGTGGGCGCCGCCGTACTCCTCTTCCCATTCGTCCCGACACTGCTCGCGGACGGCGGACGCGCGCTCTCCTCGTTGGTCGGTACGACCGAGCCGGTGCGCCTGGCACGGCTGTCGCTCGGACCGGGGCCGGGGACGTGGTCGGTCGCGGGCTTCCTTCCGGTCGCGGCCGCGCTGAGTCTCGGCCTCGTCCGCGGCGAGCTGCGTGGCCCCGCGGCGCGCGCCGCCGTCGCCGGGGGGGCGGGTCTCATCTTTTCATGGCTCGCCGCGGCGAACCACCTCCCCCTCGGCGTCGCGAACCCTGCCGCCTACGCCGCGCTGGCCGCCGTCTCGATGGCGAGCCTGATCGGATTCGGTCTCACCTCGTTCACGGGATCCCTCCGGTTCGAGTCCTTCGGGCTCCGACAGGTCAGCGGAGCAGCGCTCGCGCTCGTCCTGGGTGGGGGACTCCTGCTCCAGTCGATGGCCGCCATGGCGGGCACGTGGGGCGTCGGTCCGCCGCAGGAACGGATCCCACCCGCGTGGGCGGTCGTCAGCGGGTCGGCCCCGGGTTCGTTCCGCGTCCTGTGGGTGACCGGCGATCGTGGCGACGGCCTCCCGCCGCCAGCGGGAGACCCACAGCGCCGTCTCGAGGCAGGCGACGCGACGATCCGGTACGCGCTCACCGATCGGGGCGGCGCGAGCGTGCTCGACACCGGACGTCCCCTTTCCGGTCCCGGTCCGGATCATCTCGAGCGCGCGATCGGTGAGATCCTCGGAGGGATCACACGGCACGGCGGTGCCCTCCTCTCGCCCTTCGGGATCCGATTCGTGGTGGCGGAAAGAGGGGTGTTGCCAGCATCTGCCGAAGAGGCCCTCGATGCGCAGTTGGATGTGGATCTCCTGCCCGCGACCGGCTTCACGATCTATCGGAACGCGTCGGCGGTCCCACCCGCGGCGATCCTCACGACCGGGTCTGCCGACGAAGAGATCATCGGCGCGGGTGACCCCACCACGATCGCGATGTGGAGGCCCGTGCCCGCCGTTCCACTGGAACGGGTGTCCGGCGGCTGGAATGGACCGGCGCTCGAGGGGACGATCTTCCTGTCCACCGAGTACGACGCTCAGGCGTTCCAGGGAGACTCCGTTCGACCGGAAGTCGCCTTCGGCTGGGCAACGAGGTTCGAGGCCGCCGGCGACCCCGTGCGGATCCGGCACGAGGGTCAGCTGCCGGCTCGGATCCAGGTCGTCCTCCTCACGCTGCTATGGCTCGCCGCGCTCTGGGCCACGAGGAAGCCGGTGGCTCGGTGAGCGGTTCCCGCGAGCTGCCGGCCCGGGGGCAGGTCGCGTTCGCAGTGGCCTCGGTCGTGATCCTCGTCGCGGCGATGGTGTTGCTCGATCGGGCGGGCGCGCGAGCGCCCGCACCGCTCGCGCGAGGCGGGGAGCCGTCGGGAGCATGGCTCTGCCCCCACGGTGGTGCGACCGATCTGTCCATCCAGCTGTATCTGGCGAACCCCGGCCCCGAGACCGTGACGGCAAGGATCACCCGGCTGGGTCCGGAGCCGGCCGCCCCTCCGGAGGGCTACGAGATCGAGCCGGGGAGCACCCTGCGGATCGACCAGGTGCCCCCGGACCGGGGAGCGGCGACCTATGTCGAGTACTTCGGGGGTTGGATCGGGGCCGGATGGGTCTCCTCCACCGGGTCGGGCGTCGCCGCCGAACCCTGTACGCCGGACGCGGCACGGAACTGGTACCTGGCTGACGGGACGACGCAGCTCGACGAGGAGGCGTACGTGATCGTCGCCAACCCGTTCGCCGCGGCGGCCGTGATGGACGTCGTCATCTACACGGCCGACGAGGCTCCGATCCGAGACTCCGCGTGGACCGACCTCATCGTCCCCGCTCGCCGAAGCATCCCGTTGCGTCTCGATTCGAGGATCAAAGGAGAGACCGTGGTCGCGGTTGTGCTCGAGGTGTCCGTGGGCCGTGTCGCCGCGGCGGCACTGGGTATCGGTGATGGGGCCCAGGTCCGGAGCACCCTGGGCTGGACCGAGCCGACGACGGGCGCGACGTTTCCCCTGATGCAGGGATCGGGTCAGACGGAGCTCCTCCTGCTCTCCGCCGCGCAGCGATCGATCCGGTTCGGTGCCACGGTGTTGAGCGAACAGCAGCCGCGCCCGGCGGGTGGGCTCACCGAGCAGGAGCATGGGCCTGCCTCTGCGGGCGCATACGCGATCCCCGTGGACTCCGGGCCGGGGGCGATCCAGCTCTTCACGTTGGAGGATGCCCCGGTGGTGGGCGCTCTTCGGGCGCTCGGACCCGGCGAAGACTTCGGCGCGACCGCCGGGGCCGTCACGGCGTCGGATTCGTGGCTGGTGTTCCCGGCGACATCCGGCGTCTCGCCCACGCCCGGCGCCGTCGTGGTGAACGGCGGCGACGCGGACGTGTGGGCGACGGTCGAGCTCCTCCCACCGGTCGGCGGCACGGCGGCCGCCCCCGTGACGGTGCAGGTTCCCGCTCACTCGGCGGTCGCCGTGCCGCCCGAGCTCTGGGTGTTGGCACCCGACGCGGCTCTGCTGATCCGGACCGACGGAGGTGCCGTGGTGGCGCTCGCCGCCTCCACGTCGCGGGGGGAAGGAGACACGCAGGCGTTCGCACTGAGCATGGGCGTGGTGCCCCCGCGCGAGGAGTAGGGGAGGGGTGCCCCAAGGGAGAGGGGAGGGGGTTGCGCCTTGGCGTATCATCTCCGTCCGGGACACTTCTCCCGACTGAACCCTCACCCCATGGCCAAAGGACGTCACACAGGGCGCGCGGTCCGCAGACGATGGCCGCTGATCGTCGGACTTGCCGCCGGCGTGCTCATGCTCGCCCTGGGTGGGGTGGCGTTCGCCGCCTACCGATACGAGCAAGCGAACGCCGCGCAGATCCTTCCCGGCATCACGATCGCCGGCGTCGATGTGTCAGAGATGACGCGGGCCGAGGCGATCGACGCGGTGCGGGCTCGCGCCAAGGAGGATCTCGATCGCGAGATCGTCGTCTTCGTGAAAGGCGAGCGCTTCACGACAACTCCGAGACACCTCGGCCGGCGTGCCTCGGTCGGCCGAGCCGTGAACGAAGCGATGAAAGCGTCGGACGGCGTGGCATGGGTCGAACGGGCCTGGCGGAGATTCCAAGACGATCCGCTCGACGTCGACATCGAGCTGTCACTCGGTGGAGACAGTGGCGTGCAGCGGTTCGTTCGCCGAGCGGCGCGGAAGGTTGTTGTGGAGCCTCGCAACGCATCCATCGGCATCGGCGATGACGGACGGTTGGCGTTCCGCGAGTCCAGAGCGGGGTCGGCGCTCGACGTCCGCCGTGCCGAGCGCCTCGTCTCGAAGGCGCTCAGCGTCGGCTCCTCGATCGTCCGGCTGTCCGTGCATCCGGTGGCCGCGAAGGTCCGTGAAGAGACGATGCTGCCCACGATCGTCGTGCACGTGGACACGAACCGACTGGATCTGTACGAGGGGTTCCATGTGACGCGCAGCTGGGACGTCGCGACGGCGAAACCGGGGTGGATCACACCAGGGGGCGAATGGTCGCTCTATCAGAAGCGAGAGAACCCCACCTGGTACAACCCGGCGCTCGACAGCTGGGGTGCGAGCATGCCGGCGGTGGTTCCGGGCGGGCCCGGCAACCCGATGGGCACGCGAGCCCTCTACATCACGGCGCCCGGCTTGATCAGGATCCACGGCACGACGTCCCCGGACTCGATCGGGCGATACGCCTCGCATGGCTGCATCCGGATGCACAACGAACAGGTCGAGGAGCTGTACGACCTTGTGCCGGTCGGGGCGAAGGTCATCATCATCGGGTCGCGTCCGTCGTGGGCTGCGGAAGGAGATTTCCCGGACACGCCCGACGGATCCGACACCATCGCATGACTCTGGCGCATGAACTCTGGCGCATGAACTTCGGCGCCTGATCTCGGCGTTCGAACTCCCCCGCAGGTGCTTGCATCGGGCCGGACCGGGCATAGCCTTCGGGGCATGCGACATTGCGCCCGCATGAGCTGTCCCGACGAGCCCGTTGCCACGATCTCCCTGCGCTATGCAGATCGCCGGATCCTGATCAGCGAGCTGCCGCCCGTACGGGATCCCCGCCTGCTCGATCTGTGCCCCCGGCACCTGGCGGCGATGACCCCGCCGGTGGGATTTCTGGTGGATGATGCCCGTCTGGCAGACTTCATCGCCGACCGCCACTAACTAGCTATTTGGGGCCAGTTCCCATGGCGTTCGGCGTCCTCTGGCGCTGGCGTGGGGGAGTGAAGAATGACTCCCGGGTGTCTGAAGCCCAGCGTGTCGCCCTGTTACGGTCGATCAACCGAACGGAGCGTGAGAGATGCCTAAGTCGAACAACTGCCCCGAGTGCCATCAGGGCGACGTGATCTCGATCTCGATGAACGTGAGCGGCCGCGACCTCTCCTTCTCGACGTGCCACGCCTGTGAGGCGAAATGGTGGCACCGCGACGGCGAGCAGGTCGTCCTGGCAGAGGTCATCGACACCGTCGTTCGAACGTAGCCTGACGTCCTCCGCGGCCCCTCCGTAGGATGGCGGCGGTGGACCTTTCCCGCGTGTTCAAAGCCTATGACGTTCGCGGCGTCGTCCCCGACGAGCTGGATGCACACCTCGTCCGCCTGATCGGCGCCGCGTTCGCGACGTGGAGCGGCGCACCCGAGATCCTCGTCGGGCGAGACTGCCGCCTCTCCTCCCCGGAGCTCGCCGCCGCGTTGACCGAAGGGGTCACGTCGCTCGGCGTCGACGTGGTCGACCTCGGCCTCGCGTCGACCGACCTCCTGTACTTCGCGTCCGGATCCCTCGATCGGCCGGGAGTCATGATCACGGCCAGTCACAACCCGAAGGAATACAACGGGCTGAAGTTCTGCCTGGCGGGCGCGAAGCCCGTCGGGGAGGACTCGGGTCTCGGCGAGATCCGGGCCCTCACGGAGAAGGGTGAGGAGATCCTCGGGACCGGACACGGGTCGGTCCGCAAGAAGGCCGTCTTGGACAACTACGTGGACCACGTCTTGTCGTTCACCGACGTGGAGCGGATGCGGCCGCTGACGGTCGCGGTCGATACCGCGAACGGCATGGGCGGTCTCGTGGTGCCGCCGGTCATGGAGCGGCTCCCCATCACACTCCACCACCTCTACGCCGAGCTCGACGGCACGTTCCCGAACCACCCCGCGGATCCCATCGACCCCGCCAATCAGCGAGACCTGAAGAAGGTGGTCCTCGAGCAGCGGGCGGACGCAGGCATGGCATTCGACGGTGACGCGGATCGGGTGTTCCTCGTGGACGAGCGCGCGGAGGACGTGAGCGGATCCATCCTCACGGCGCTCATCGCGGCCTCGATGCTGGACCGAGAGCTGGGAGGGAAGGTGGTGCACAACGTGATCTGCTCGTGGACCGTCCCGGAGGTCATCCGTGAACACGGCGGCGAGCCGATCCGAGCCCGCGTCGGCCATTCGTTCATCAAGCAGGTGATGGCCGAGACCGGGGCGATCTTCGGTGGCGAGCATTCGGGCCACTACTACTTCCGGGACAACTACGGCGCCGACTCGGGCCTGATCGCGGCCGTGATCGCCCTGGGTGAGCTGTCGACGTCGGGGCGGAGCTTGTCGCAGGTCCTGCAGCCGTACCGCCGGTACTTCTCCTCCGGGGAGATCAACTCCCGCGTCGACGATCCGCGAGCCAGGATCGAAGAGATCGCCGCCGCGCTCCGCGACGGCCGTCAGGATCGGCTCGACGGCCTGACGGTAGAGTTCGACGACTGGTGGTGCAACGTGCGGCCTTCCAACACCGAGCCGTTGCTCCGTCTGAACGTGGAGGCGAAGAGGGCGGAGGTCCTCGCCGCCGAGACCGAGGAGCTCCTCGCGTTGATCCGGGGAGAGGCCGAGACAGAGGAAGAGAGGGACGGGTCGTGACGCTCGACGCTGAGCTGCTGGAGATCCTGGTGTGTCCCAACGATCGCGGTGACGTGGACTATCACGAGGACGAACAGGTGATCGTGTGCCGCAACTGTGGCTATCGGTATCCGGTCCGTGACGGGATCCCCGTGATGCTGATCGACGAGGCCGAGAAGCCGGGTGGCGGAGCGGGTGCGAAGCCCGCGCCCAAGTCGAGAGACAAGAAGTGACGGTCGACCTCGACGACGCCCGGGCGGTTCGTGGCCGGGACCCCGGCGACATGCTGGCGGCCGTGGCGGCGCTGGGAACACACTTCCGCGAGGGGTATTCGAACGGGGCGGCGGCGAGTGGGCTTCCGGACCTCGCCGACATCCGCAGCGTGGTCGTCTGTGGCATGGGAGGGTCCGCGGTTGCCGGCGACGTCCTGCGGTCGGTGTTCCGCGACCGCCTCGGCGTTCCGGTCGAGGTGAATCGGTCGCCGGAGCTCCCGGAGCACGCGGGGCCCCACTCCCTCGTGATCGCCTCGTCCTATTCGGGGAACACGTCGGAGACGCTCGCCGCGTTCCGTGAAGCCACCAAGCGCGGATGCCGGGCGATCGTGGTGAGCTCCGGTGGGACGATCGTGGACGAGGCGGGCGAGGCGGGAGTGCCCGTCGTGCGCGTGCCGAGCGGCTTCCAGCCGCGCGCCGCGCTGGGCTGGTTGGCTTCGACCGAGCTCGGCGCGCTGGAAGCCGCCGGGCTCCTCCCGCCGTTGGCCGAAGACGTGGCCGAGGCGGCGGGAGAGGCGGACGCGCGGGCCGCCTCGTGCGGCCCCGACACGCCTGCGAGCGAGAACCCCGCGAAGCGCCTGGCCGAGAAGATCGGGGAACGGATCCCCGTGATCTGGGGCGCCGAGGGCATCGGGGCCGTCGCCGCGGCCCGCTGGAAGACCCAGTGCAACGAGAACGGGAAGGTGCCCGCATGGTGGGCCTCGATGTCCGAGCTGGATCACAACGAGGTGGTCGGATGGACCGAGCCGTTCGGACGCGCGCATAGCGTGGTCGCCCTTCGTCACGAGGCCGAGGATCCCGAGATCGCGGCGCGCTTCCCGCTCTCGCTCCGGATCGCGGCGGACGCGGGTGCCGACACCCATGAGGTGTGGGCGACCGGACGGAGCGTGCTCGCTCGGTTGATCTCGCTGGTCGCGCTCGGGGACTACGCGAGCGCCTACCTCGCGATCCGCAAGGGTGTCGATCCCACGCCCGTCGTCGTGATCGAGCGGCTCAAGGCCGCCCTCGTCTCGTGACCCAGCAGCACCTCCCGTCGCCCGGAGACGGGGTCGAGGAGGGGATCTCCCGGGCGATCCGCGAGCGCACAGACATCCAGCCGGTGGCCGGCGTCGTTCTCGGCTCCGGTCTCGGCGACGCGATCGCCGTCGCATGGGAGCGCGCCGGCTCGGGCGAACCACTCGAGATCCCCTACGGGGTGCTGCCGGGCTTCCCTCCTCCGACGGTGCCGGGGCACGCCGGCAAACTCTGGCTGGGGACGATCGCCGACCGTCCCGTCGCGATCTTCCAGGGCCGCATCCACTTCTACGAGGGCCACCCGATGCCGTTGGTGTCGATCACGACACGGGTGGCGCATACCCTCGGGGCGCGGACGATGGTGCTGTCGGCGGCGGTCGGCGGTCTCGATCCGTCGCTCCCGGTTGGCTCGATGGTGGTCCTCCGCGATCACCTCAACCTGATGGGGACCAACCCGCTGGCGGGATGGCGCTATCCCGACGGCTCCCCGGCGTTCGTCGGCGTGTCGGGGGTCTACGACGCCGATCTCTCCTCCGCTTCGCTCGGGATCCTGCAGGAGCACGGGACTGCCGTGACGGAGGGCGTGTACGCCGCGGTGGCGGGCCCCGCGTACGAGACCCCCGCCGAGACGGAGATGCTCCGCCGGATGGGAGCCACGGTCGTCGGGATGTCGACGGTGCCGGAGGCGGTCGCCGCCCGGGCGTTGGGCATGCGCGTGCTCGGACTAAGCTTCGTCACGAACGTCGCGGGTGGCGCCGTCTCTCACGAGGAGGTCCTGCTCGCATCCAAGACCGCGGCGGAGGCGATCGGCCGAGTGGTGGCCGGGCTCGCCGACGCCTTCTGAGCGAGAGGAACCGAGTGGGATACGACATCAGGGACAACGGGCTCGCCGACCCGGGACGGGGGCGGATCGACTGGGCCGCCGGCGAGATGCCGGTGATCGCGCAGATCCGAGAGCGGTTCGAGAAGGAGAAGCCGCTGGAGGGCGTTCGCATCGCGGCCTGTCTGCACGTGACGACGGAGACGGCCAATCTCATGGAGACGCTGGCGGCCGGCGGCGCCGAGGTCGCGCTCTGCGCCTCCAACCCGCTCTCGACGCAGGACGACGTGGCGGCCGCGCTCGTCGAGCAGAGCGGGATCGACGTGTATGCGATCAAGGGCGAAGACACCGACATGTTCTTCAAGCACATCAACGCGGTCCTGGACATCCGCCCACATATCACGATGGACGACGGCGCCGACATGGTGAGCGTGCTGCACAAGCAGCGCGTGGATCAGATCACCGAGATCATGGGGGGCACGGAGGAGACGACGACCGGAGTCATCCGCCTCCGTGCCATGGCATCGGATGGAGCCCTGAAGTATCCGATCGTCAGCGTGAACGACGCGAACACCAAGCACCTGTTCGACAATCGATTCGGCACCGGCCAGTCGACGATCGACGCGATCATGCGGGCGACCAACCGGCTCCTCGCCGGCCGGACGTTCGTCGTCTGCGGCTACGGGATGTGCGGGCGTGGCGTGGCGTCCCGCGCTCGCGGCATGGGCGCGCACGTCATCGTCGTGGAAGTGGACCCGACGGCCGCGCTCGAGGCCGTGATGGAGGGCTTCCGCGTCATGCCGTTGCTCGAGGCCGCCCGGGTGGGCGACGTGTTCGTGACGGTGACGGGCGACAAAGGCGTGATCCGCACCGAGCACATGGAACGCATGAAGGACGGCGCGATCCTCGCCAACTCCGGGCACTTCGACGTGGAGATCGACAAGGGCGCCCTGGCGGCGCTCTCCGAGGGGAGGGTCCGTCGTATCCGCGAGTTCGTCGACGAGCACACGCTCTCCGACGGCCGTCGGCTGAACCTGCTCGGCGAGGGACGGCTGGTGAACCTGTCGGCTGCCGAGGGCCACCCGGCCGCCGTGATGGACATGTCGTTCGCGGACCAAGCCCTGTGCGCCGAATGGCTCGTGAAGAACCACGGTGAGCTCGAGGCGAAGGTGTATCCGGTCCCGACCGAGATCGACGAGGAGGTCGCCCGGCTCAAGCTCCGGGGGATGGGTGTGGAGATCGACACCCTCACGCCCGAGCAGGACGCGTATCTCCGCAGCTGGGAGGAGGGCACGTAACCCTGCAGGACGCCGTCAGCATCCGCGCGCATTTCGAGCGCTTCCCGGCGTCGCTCAAGGGTTCGTTCGTGATGCGGGGGGCCGACGGCAACCCGCATCAGGTCCGGCTCGACGACGCTCGCGCCGTCGAGCTCGCGGGCCACGGCTCCGTATCGATGGGCGTCCAGCCCGCGACGCTCGAGGTCGCGCCCAACCGCGATCTCTTCGTGCCGTTCGAGTTCCCGGTGGCCGAGCTCTCCTCCGGCTGGTACGCGATCGAGTGTGACGTGGCGATCGACGCGGAGCCGGAGACGGCGCGACCCGGCGCGCGGTTCGCCGTCCCGTGGCCGAGAGGAGCGACGAGACGCGACCAGGTGCGCCTCGGGGAGTCCGTGGTGGTCGGCGGAGAGAAGGTGCAGCTCGACCAGCTCGAATGCCGGATCGACACGACGGAGCTGCGCTTCGAGGGGGCGGAGGCGCAGATCACGCTCGGCGCCGACGGCGCCCGGATCCCCGTGCTGGAGACGACCTTCGACCCGGAGACCGGCTCCGGCTCGGTGACCGCGTACCCGCTGTTGAAGACCCAGCGCGTCCTCACGATCGCGGTGAAGGGTGCCGGCGGGCCGATCGACGTTGCGCTTCCCTGATCCCTGTCGGCGGCGCCCCGTAGCGTGCCCCCATGCTCGAAAGGGCGCTCGATCGGGCGGTCGATGTGCTCTTCCCCCGGGCCTGCGCCGGATGCGGCGCAGGCCCGTGGCCGTTCTGCGCGACCTGTGCGGGGGAGCTCGTCCCGCTGGAGCCGCCGTGGTGTCGTCGCTGCGGCCGGCCGTCACACGTGAGTGTGGATCGATGTCGCGACTGTCCTCCGGCGCCGATCGCGTCCGCGCGCGCGGCGTTCGCGTACCGGGGACCCGCCAAGGCCGCCGTCCATCGGCTGAAGTTCTCGGGCTGGCGCGGAGTGGGGGGTGCGCTCGCCGCCGCGGTGGCCGCGCTCGGCCCGCCGCCGGCCGACGCCGTAACGTGGGTGCCGCTCGCTTCCCGGCGGCGGGCCGAGCGCGGCTTCGACCAGGCTCGCGTGCTCGCGCGTGCGCTCGCACGCGAGCTCGATCTCCCGGCGGTTGCCTTCG
>DATKDI010000058.1:0-3359 GCA_035512775.1 Actinomycetota bacterium
GCCCTGGGAACGATCAGGCTCTACAGGCGCTCGGTGATGTAACCCTTCAGAGCGGCGAGCCGAACTCGATCCTGTTGCATGGAGTCGCGGTCGCGGACGGTCACCGCGTTGTCTTCGAGGCTGTCGAAATCGACCGTGACGCAGAAGGGCGTGCCGACCTCGTCCTGCCTCCGGTACCGCCGCCCGATCGAGCCGGCATCGTCGTAGTCGCACATCCACTCGCTCTTCAGCAGATCGAACACCTCGCGCGCCTTCGGGACCAGCTTCTCGTTCCGTGACAGCGGCAGGACCGCGACCTTGATCGGCGCGAGGTCCCTGTGCAGCTTCAGCACGACCCGCTTCTCGGTCCCGCCCTTGGCCGACGGGGCCTCCTCCTCGCGGTACGCGTCCACGAGGAAAGCGAGCGCGGCCCGGTCCACCCCCGCGGCCGGCTCGATCACGTACGGGTGGTAGCGCTCGTCCTTCTCCTGGTCGAAGTAGGTCAGGTCCTGGCCCGACATCTTCTCGTGCGCCTTGAGGTCGAAGTCGGTCCGGTTGGCGATCCCCTCGAGCTCGCCCCAGTCGGTGAACGGGAACGCGTACTCGACGTCCACCGTCCGCTTCGAGTAGTGCGACAGCTCGTCCTTCTCGTGCTCGCGCACGCGGAGGTTCTCCTCGCGGATCCCCAGGTCCGTGTACCAGCGCATCCGCTCCTCGATCCAGTAGTCGTGCCACTCCTCGTCGGTGCCGGGCACGACGAAGAACTCCATCTCCATCTGCTCGAACTCGCGCGTCCGGTAGATGAAGTTGCCGGGCGTGATCTCGTTGCGGAACGACTTGCCGACCTGGGCGATACCGAACGGAAGCTTCTTCCGCGAGGCCTGCTGGACGGTGACGAAGTCGACGAACATCCCCTGCGCGGTCTCGGGGCGGAGGTAGACGACGTTCTCCTCGGACTCTACCGGCCCCATGAACGACTTGAACATCAGGTTGAAGTTGCGCGGCTGCTGCGAGTTCTTCGTCCCACAGTTCGGACAAACAAAACCAAGCAGGGGTGGCCACTCACCTTCGGGAATCTCGTCGAGATTTGCGATCTCGTCGGCGCGGAACCGCTGGTGGCAGCTCATGCACTCGACGAGGGGGTCGGTGAACGACTCGAGGTGCCCGCTGGCCTCCCACACCTTGGGCGACATCATGATCGAGGACTCGAGGCCCACGACGTTGTCGCGCTCCTGGACCATGCTCTTCCACCAGGCCGCGCGGACGTTGCGCTTCAGCTCGACCCCGAGGGGCCCGTAGTCCCAGAACGAGCGGAGCCCACCGTAGATCTCCGAGGACTGGAAGACGATCCCACGGCGCTTAGCCATGGAGGTGATGGTGCTCATGAGGTCGGCCATCGGGGCCTCCTTTCCCGGTCGCTGGCTGCGGCCGCTGGCGTGGGGGTCAGGATAGCGGACGGCCGCCGTTGCGGGGCCTCGGCCGGGAGGTGGAAGATGCCGTGATCGCTCTGATGGGGAAGCAGGCAGACACGCGCAAGCGCCCGGCCCGCGTCCTGCGTCGCCTCGCGGCGGTCATGGCCCTGCTGGCGCTCACCGCCTCGTGCGGAGGGGCCGAGGAGGCGAGCCCGCTGGAGCCGTCTCCCACACCGGCCTCCCCCACCGAGTCTCCGGCGCTCACGGTGGCGGGCGTGCTGGCGACGGACGAGCGGTTCGAGACGCTGTTCCAGGCGCTCCTCGATGATCCGCTCTTCCTGGAGCGCATGAGCGGTCCCGCGTGGAACCACACGGTGTTCGCCCCGACCGACGAGGCGTTCGAGCGGCTCCCCGCCCGACGGCTGGCCTCGCTCCTCGGGGACGAGGACCGGCTGCGGCAGCTGGTCGACAACCACATCGCCTTCGAGCTGGTGCCGACCGAGGAGATGGAGGCGGGAGACCTGCAGACGATCCAGGGCGTGCACGAGGTCGACCCCGGCGGCGACCCCGTGACCATCGACGGCGTGAGTATCGTCGAGGCCGATGTGGTCGCGTCGAACGGGATCATCCACGCGATCGACGGTGTCCTCACCGTGCTCTGCCGGCAGATCGGCGTGGGCGACCCGCAGTGCAGCGACCTTCTCGCGGAATGATGCGTATGGCGCGCTCCGACGGCCGGGCTCGCCCTGAGGGCGGATCGTTGCGCTTGATCGCGGCCCTGCTGATCGTCGCAGCGTCCCTTGCAGCGTGCGACGCTGAGGTCGAGACGGTCACCCCGACGAGCCCCTCGAGCCCCAGCCCGACGGGACCGACGCCGACGCCGACCGAGATCCCGGGACCGGATGACGGCGTCCTCGCGATCCTCGATGAGGATGGGCGGTTCACCATCTTCCTGCGGATCCTCCTCGTGGAGGGACCGGAGCGGGTCGCGGGTTTCCTCCGATCCGGGGCGTGGAACAACACGCTCCTCGCCCCCATCGACGAGGCCTTCGAAGAGCTTCCCGACGGAGCCCTCGACTACCTGTTCGGCGATGACCCGCAGGCCGAGTTCGACCTGTCGCGAGTGATCCAGCACCACGTCGTGGACGACGTGCGGGCGATCGACGACTTCGGACCCGGGGAGGAGACCTCCATCGCCGGACCGCTCCAGATCAGCGTCGAGGGCGACCGGGTCATGATCGACGGCGCGACGGTGATCGAGCCCGACGTCGAGGCCTCGAACGGGATGATCCACGTGATCGACGGGGTGCTCATCCCGGAGCAGGTCGACCTCCCGTAGCCCCCGAGTTGTCGAGATCGCCGAGGCGAACGAGACTGGGCGGAAGCCGACGGAGGAGGCGCGATGAAGGACATCATGGTGGAGCTCGAGGACCGCCCGGGCACGCTCGCGGACCTCGGTGAGTCGATGGGCGCGGCCGGCGTGAACATCGAGGGGATCGCCGGGTTCCGCGCGGGGAACGCGGGGATCCTGCACGTGCTCGTCGAGGACGGCGACGCGGCGAGAGAGGCTCTCGAAAACGCGGGCGCGAGGATCGAGGCCGAGCGGGACGTGCTGGTCCTCGACATCGAGAACCGGGCCGGCGGGCTCGGAGAGATAGCCCGGAAGATCGCGGACGCGGGGGTCAACGTCGACCTGGTCTACGTGGCGTCGGGCGAGCGGATCGTGATCGGAGCCGACGACCTGGGTGCGGCGCGTAGCGCGCTGGGGTGAGCGAGGTCGAGACGAGGCTGCGAGCCAGGCGGGAGGAGCTCGTGGCGGAGCTGGAGCGGCTGACCGAGCCGCCCGAGGCGGGGTCGGCGGTGTCGTTCGGGAAGCGGATCGGGGACGGGACGACGGAAGCGGTCGAGCGGATCGCGACGACGGCGCAGGCGCGGTCGATCTCCGCCTCGCTGGCCGATATCGACCGC
>DATKDI010000059.1:0-3386 GCA_035512775.1 Actinomycetota bacterium
TACTCGGAAGAAGCGATCTCGGTCACGCGGGAGCACGGTGACCCGTGGAGCGATGGCGTCGCGAGGTGCAACCTCGCGGAGGCCTCGTTCCGCCTGGGCAGGATCGACCTCGCTGCCGACCAGGTGATGGATGCGATCGCCGTCGCGGTCGACGTCTCCGATCGCCTCCTCCAAGCCGATTGCCTCGAGGTGCTGGCAGCGGTCGAGGTCGAACGCGGGGCACACCGATCGGCTGCCCGGATCCTCGGCACATCCGAGGCATTGCGTGAGGTGATCGGGTACCCGTTGCAACCGGCGGAGAGAGCCCTGCGTCAAGACACCCTCGCGAAGATCCGGACCGAGATCGGCGAGAGCGAGCTCACGAGCGCATGGTCGGAGGGAGCCGGATCGGACGTGGAGGAGACGCTCGCTGTGTTGATAGCGGGCCGGTAGGGATGTGGGAGGTGCGACCCGCTAGAACGGGCCCGTGACGACTTCGCCGGCCGGCTCGTAGGTGCCCATCACGACCCCCCGTGGTGGAGACCTTCGAGTCGACAAGCCGCAGCGCGGCGGGGATCGTGCCGTCCGCGAACAGGCGCTTGCCCGAGCCCAGCACAAGGGGGAAGACCCACAGGCGGTACTCGTCGACGACCCCGTGGCGGATCAGCGTCTGGGCGAGGTTCCCGCTGCCGTGCACCTGGAGCTCCGGCCCGTCTGACTCCTTGCTTCGCGACGCCCTGGCCGCATCCCCCTCGATGCGGACCGCCGGTCCCCAGCCCAGCGACGGACGGCTCCGCGAGCAGACGTACTTCGTGACGTCGTTCAGCGGCTTGGCCGGGACCGCGATGACTCTCGAGGGGATCCTGCCGTTCTTCCTGATCGCGCACTCTTCGGGGGATATGGGCTCAGACGTACCGTCGGCGGAACGTCAGCCCTCCGCGTCGATGACGTGCATCACGGCGTTGATCAAGGCCAGATGCGTGAACGCCTGAGGGAAGTTGCCCAGGTGTCGTCCGCTGCGGGGATCGATCTCCTCGGCATAGAGGAGGAGTGGACTCGCGAAGGAGAGGAGGTTCTCGCACAATCGGCGGGCCCGGCCGACCTCGCCGATCTGGACGAGGGCCGACACGAGCCAGAACGAGCAGATCGTGAAGCTGCCTTCTTCTCCCGAGAGGCCGTCGTCGGTCTCGTGGACCTTGTAGCGCAGCACGAGGTCCTTCTCGGTGAGCTCGTCGGCGATCGCGAGGACCGTCGCCCGGATCCGGGGGTCGTCGGGGGGCAGGAACCGCACCAACGGCATCAGCAGGAGAGAGGCATCGAGCGCCGTCGTGTCGTAGTGCTGGACGAACACGCCGCGCTCGTCTAAGCCGTTCGCGCATATGTCGGCGTGGATCTCCTCGCCGGCCCCTTGCCAGCGCGCGGCCAGGTCGTAGTCCTCGTGCATCACCGCGAGATGGGCTCCGCGGTCACATGCAACCCAGCACATCAGCTTCGACGACGTGAAGTGCTTCGGCTCTCCGCGGATCTCCCATATCCCACGATCCGGCTCTTGCCACTTCTCGATCGCCCGATCGACGGACTTCGCCAGGAGGGACCAGACACGCTTGGGAAGCTGGTCTCGCGACTTCGCGTGAACGTAGACCGAATCCAAGATCGTGCCCCACACGTCGTGCTGGTTCTGCTGATACGCGTGGTTCCCGATGCGGATCGGCTTCGCGCCTTCATAGCCCGAAAGATGATCGAGCGTCGACTCCTCGAGATCACGCTCTCCACCGAGCCCGTACATCGGCTGGAGCTCTCCGGCCTCCGCCACGTCGGCCATGAAGTTGAAGAAATCGTTCGCCTCGTGGTCGAATCCCAACGTGTAGAGCGCCCAGAGGGCGAACGTCGCATCTCGGATCCAACTGTACCGGTAGTCCCAATTGCGCTGTCCCTGGGGCGTCTCCGGAAGCGAGGTGGTGCAGGCCGCGAGGAGCGCGCCGGTCGGCGCATAGGTGAGTCCCTTGAGGGTCAGCGCGCTCCGTTCGAGATAGCTCCTCCAGGGATGGTCCGGGAAGTCGCCGTGATCGAGCCACGTTCGCCAGTACTCGCCGGTGCGAGTGATGCGATCGTCGGCTTCCTGGAAGGTCTTTGGCGGCGGCGGGTCGTCGGACCAGGAGAGCGCGGCGAAGGCCGTGTCACCCTTCTGCATCGTCCTGTAGGCGAGAGCGCCGGCACCTTCGAAGTCCAGGCGCATGTTGGTGATCAAGTGCATGGAGGGTGATCCGTCCGGCCCATGGGTCACTGCCGACCCGTAGCCGGAAACGTCGTACTCCCATCCGGCCGCGAGGCGACCGTAGTCGAAGACCGGCTCGCAGCTCAGTGTGACGTCCACCTTTCCCTCGACGCACTCAACGGTTCGCACGAGGCACTGCTCCGCTTCCGCGTCGCCGGGAGGCCGCCGGTAGTGCTCCAGCCGATCGGTGCTGTACCAGGGGATCACCGCGAGTGTGTCTCGGACGACCAGCCACCCCGTGCGCGTCTGCCACGTCGTCTCGAGCACCATCGTTCCTGGCAGGTAGCGACGGGCGAGGGGGACCATGACGTCCGCCGGCCCGATCCGGAAGGATCCGGCCGTGCGGTCGAGGATCGCCGCGAAGATGCTCGGGCCGTCCGACCGCGGTAGGCACATCCATTCGACGCTCCCGTTCGGAGCGAGGAGCGCCGTCACCTCGAGATCCGATAGGAACGCATAGTCGTCGATGCGCGGGAACGCACTAGGACGGACTTCGAGCTCCCGATCGTGAACCGCGATGGAAGCGGTGTCTGGACGCTCGGGGACGGAGACGACGTCCTCATCCGCGACCGCCCCGGGCGCGTGCACGTTCGCCGGTCCCGTGCGGTCCTTACCCGAAGCGGTCATCGCGCTCCCTCGTGAAGCTCGGAGTGTAGTGCTCCTGCGAAACGGTGGGAAGCCGACCGCAGTTGCCTCCCACTCGTCGTGGGGCAGCGGCGTCGGTCAGCGGGGTGAGCGCAGGTGCGAAGCGTCGTGGACCGGCCGATCCGGATAGCGCCCTCGCGAGGCGATCCGGGCGGAGTGGAACGGCGATCTCGAGCGCGCCGGTCAGTCCAGTGTCTAGAAGGATCCGGTGACGACCTCGCCGGCCGGTTCGCAGGTGCCTCTGAACACATCGGTCGTGGAGACCTTCGAGTCGACGAGCTGCAGCGCGGCGGAGATCGTGCCGTCCGCGAACAGGCGCTTGCCCTGCCCGAGCACGAGGGGGAAGACCCACAGGCGGTACTCGTCGACGAGGCCGTGGCGGATCAGCGTCTGGGCGAGGTTGCCGCTGCCGTGCACCTGCAGCTCCGGCCCGTCTCCTGACTTGAGCGGCGCGACGCCCTCGGCCGCGTCCCCCTCGACCGGGACC
>DATKDI010000060.1:0-16292 GCA_035512775.1 Actinomycetota bacterium
GTGCGAGCCGGTTGCCACGACGACGATCTGCGCGCCGTAGTCGCGCACGTCCTCGGCCGTCAGCCGCCGCCCGGTCACCACCTCGACGTTGCGGAGCTTCGACAGCACCACCTTCCGGTGGTCGACGATCCGTCCCCAGTCACCGAGTGTCGGGAGCCGACGCACCCATCGCATCCGTCCGCCGATGTCGTCCGAAGCCTCCACCAGATGCACGGCCTCGAAACCTCTCCGACCGAGCGTGACCGCGCATTCCATCCCCGACGGGCCAGCGCCCACGACCAGAACCCCTTTGTCGGCGTTCGATGCCACCGAGAACCGCTCCGGGTGCCAGCCCCGACGGTGTTCTTCGCCCGCCGTCGCGTTCTGGATGCAGCCGAGGTGCCCGAACCCGTCGACCTTCATGATGCAGACGTTCGAGCCGGTGCACTCTCGGATCTCGTCGGTGCGGCCTTCGGCGATCTTCTGCGGAAGGAACGGGTCCGCGATGGACGGCCGCGCGGCCCCGATCAGGTCCCAGACGCCGCTGCGCACGATCGACGCCATCTTGTCGGGGCTCGTGAGCCGCCCGACCCCGACGATCGGCTTGACCGTCGCCTGGCGGACCCCGCCGGTCCACTCGAGTTGGTAGCCCTCCTCGAAGTAGCGCGACGTGCCCGAGTCCTTGCTCCAGTACGCGATCGAGCCGACGTTCACGTCCCAGAGATCGACGAGGTCGTCAGCCAGATTGACGAACTCCAACGCCTCCTCGACGTGGATCCCCGCCGGCCCGAGCGCGTCCACCGCGATGCGCGTGACCACCGCGCACTCCGCGCCGACCGCATCGCGTACCCCTTCGAGCGTCTCGAGCCAGAAGCGGGCGCGATCCTTCAGCGCTCCTCCGTACCCGTCCGACCTCTTGTTGTAGAAGGGCGAGAGGAACTGCATCGGAAGGTAGGCGTGCGCGCCGTACACGTAGACGATGTCGAACCCGCAGTCCCGTCCACGGGTCGCCCCCTCCGCCCATTGGCGTTGCACCCTCTCGATGTCCGCGAGCTCCATCTCCTTGGGGACCACGAAGGGCTCGAGATCGCTCGCGAGCTGACTGGGCGCGACCGAGGGAAGCCTCGTCTGGTTGTTCGCGCTGTGCGCACCTCCGTGGTACAGCTCCAACCCGGCGAGCGCGCCGTGTTCGTGCGCGGCGTCCGTCATGAGACGCAACGCCCTCATGTCGTCCTCGTCCCAGAACCGCGCGGCGATCAAGGGCGCCTCGTCGGAGTCGGGGGAGAAGGGTGCGTATTCCGTGCAGACCGCGGCCCATCCACCCTCGGCCTTCACGCCGCGATGTGCCGCCTGCGTCCACGGCTTGTCCGTGCCGAATCCCGAGCAATGGGGCACCTGATAGAAGCGGTTCCGGAGCGTTTTTGGGCCGATCGTGACCGGTTCGAACAGGATCTCGTGGCTCGGGTCCACCATGCCCCCTTCGTTCCGCGGGACGGTAGCAACTGAGCGGTGCTCCGTGCCCGACTCTCCATCGGGCGCTCGGTGTCGTGTTCGCGTGGACCGCGGTGCTCGAAGGCCTGGTGCGAGGGCTGCGACCTCCTCAGGGCACCGTGGCTCCTCGGCGACAACCTGGTGACGTTCCTCGGTGGCGGACAGCTGGATACGGGTTCCCGGATGGGTCATTCGTCCTCTCTCCAGGACGAGCGATCTTCGTGATCCTTTGCTACACGGCGATCGTGCTCGCGATCGGGCCTCATCTTCATCCGTATCCGCGACGTCCAGTGCGCGGAGGTCGACGTCGACGGATAGGTTCCCCTCGACGAAGGAACGAGGAGGATCGGCATGCAGTTCCTGGTGGTCGCGAAAGATGGAACGGACGCGGGCGCGCTCGAGCGACGGCAGAGAACACGGCCGACCCATCTCGACTCGATCGGCCCACTCGTCGAGAAGGGGAACGTGTTGGTCGGCGGCGCGATACTGGACGAGGGCGGCGACATGATCGGGTCGATGCTGCTCGTCGAGTTCCCCGACAGGGAGGGCGTCGACGCCTGGCTCTCCGGGGACCCCTACGTCACGGACGGGGTGTGGCAGAACATCGAGGTGCACCCGTTCCGCACCGCGGTCGGCGCCTGGCAACCGTAGGCGCGGTCAGCTTGTTGCCTTCACGGCGAGGAACCGTTCGATGTCGGCCATGGGTGCCTCCCTCCGGTAAGGCAACCACAGGATATGGCCTCGGCGAGTTGCACTGATAGCTGCAGCGCGCCTTCGCTAGGCTTCGGTGATGGAAGAGGGGAGACAACGGCGGTTCGGCCGGACGAGCGAGACCGACGTAGACCTCCTCACCTACAGCGACTATCTGAAGCTTCCCGAGCTGAGCTCGCTCCAGCAGCTCTTGTCGGAGCCCCCCGTCCACGATGAGCTCCTGTTCATCGTGGTCCACCAGGCGTACGAGCTGTGGTTCAAGCAGATCCTGTTCGAGCTCGAGTCTGTTCGCGATCGCCTGTTCGCAGGGGACACGGAGCGCGCCCGGCACTACCTGAAGCGCGTGCACGCGATCGAGCGGGTCTTGATCGAACACATCGAGGTGCTCGAGACGATGTCGCCGCAGGACTTCCTCGCGTTCCGTGACCACCTCGCGCCGGCGTCCGGATTCCAATCTGCGCAGTTCCGGGAGCTCGAATGCATCAGCGGGCTGAAGGACGAGCGGCTCCTCCAGGATCTCGCCGCCTCGCCCGAGGAGCGCGATCGCCTCCAGCGCCGGCTCGCCGAGCCGACACTCTGGGACGGCTTCTGTGCGCTCCTGGAGTCCAGTGGCCTGCCGATGCCGGCGGACGACGACGAGCAGCGGTCTGCCTCTCTCGTCGCGATGGCACGGGAACAACAGGAACTGTTCGCCGTCTCGGAGGCATTGCTCGATCACGACGAGAACGTCGCCCGGTGGCGTTCGCTCCACGTTCTGATGGTGGAACGCGAGATCGGAGCGAAGCGAGGGACGGGCGGCTCTTCGGGCGTCGGATACCTCCGCACCACACTGGACAAGCGGTTCTTCCCCGAGCTCTGGGGGCTCCGCGGCGATCTCTGATCGGTCCTTCGCCCCGAGGTCTGCCTCGGTGTAGCGTCCGGGAACATGCGATGGACCCGGTTCGTGCTCGCGGCGGCGCTCTTCGCCGGCGCGTGCACGCAGCCGACGGCAGACGCCGACACCCCCACGCCGTCGGTGAGCACCTCGGAGTCCCCGTCCGTCGCGGCAACCGGCGCTCGGATGCCGGACGGCACACCGCTGCCCACGGGTTGCACCGGCGGCGCCGGTGCAACCCAAACCGTCGCCTTCGTCGCCGACGGCCGAGCGTGGGCGCTCGACGCCGACGAGGGCGATCTCGCCTGCCTGTTCCCGGTGGAAGACGCCGGTCCGTTCGCCTGGGGCCCGCAGGGCGATCGTGTGCTGCTGAACCGGTTCGAGATCCGCGGCGTCGGTGGCGACGCCCCGGATCTCCCGGCGATCGACACGTGGCTGGGCGCGTTCGACTGGGGGCATCCGCTCGGTCTCGCGGTCGTGTTCGCCGACGCGAAGGGCATCCCGAGGAAGCGCTTCGTCGATGACGGCCGCCTGATCCGGCTCGTGTCGCTTCCTCCGGGGAAGTATCTCCACGTCGCCTATCACCCCAGCGGTCTCGCGCTGGCGTTCGTGGTGGAGACGACAGAGGGTCAGGAGATCTGGCTGTCGACGAACGAAGGGAAGGATCCGCAGCGGTTGATCTTCTCCGAGCGCGGGACCGAGTTCACCTCGCTCGCGTTCTCGCCGCACGGCCGAACCTTGTGGTGGGCGGCCCAGCACGAGGAGGGCTACCCGGAGCTCCATTTCATGAAGCTCGATACTCGGACCGGATTCGGAACCGCGTGGCGCGGCACGGAGGGGAGTGTCGTGAACGGTCTCCGGCTCGCCCCGTCGGGGACCCTCCAGGCGGTCACCGAAGGCACCGCCTGCGAGGAGCGCGCGGCCTTGGTCCTGAACCGAGGGGAGTCGAGGACCGCCATGCCGGACGAGGCGCGACCTACCGAGGCGCTCGGGTGGCTCGATCGAACGACCCTCCTGGTCGCTGCCGGAGGCTGCGGCGCAGCAATGGATCTGTTCGCGGTCGACGGGCTCGGTGTCGACGCGCCGGCCGCGCTGGTCCTCGACGTCGAGATCGCGGCGCCGCGCACCCAGGTCGAGAACCCGCCCCGGGAGGTCCCGGCTCCCAGCCCCGACGAGGAGCCGCCGCCGGAAGGGGTCGGCTGATAGCGCTCAGGGGTCGGCCGGTCGGGCCGCCGGAGATTTGACGGGTTGGCGCTCGGGGCGTAGACCGAGCGCAAGCGATCGAAGGGGAAAACCGTTGCCGACCGATCTTGGTGTCACCGTCGAGGATCGTCCCGGAGGGCTGGCGGACATCGGCGAGGCGCTGGGCAACGCGGGCATCAACATCGAAGGGCTCTGCGGTGTCGGTCTGGGCGATCGAGGCGTGATCCATCTGCTGGTGGAGGACGGCGCCGCCGCCCGAGCCGCGCTCGAAGGCGCCGGTTTGACCGTCGAGAGCGAGTCCCCGGCGATCGTGAGCGAGATATCGGAGGGCGCGGGAACGCCGGGTACGATGGGCAAGATGGCGCGCGCGGTGGCAGACGCCGGAGTCAACATGCAGGCCGTGTACCTGGCGACGAACAACCGAGCCGTCGCCGTGACCGACGACAACGACGAAGCGCTGGCTGCGCTCGGGATGTAGGAGAGGGTGATCAGATGGCCACGGATCTGACGGTTGTGCTCGACGACCGCGCGGGCCAGCTCGCCCACATGGGCGAGGCGTTGGGCGACGCAGGGGTCAACATCGAGGGGTTCTGCGCAACGACCGACGACGGCGTCGGCGTCGTGCACGTCCTGGTGGAGAACGCGATGGTCGCGCAGAACGCGTTGATCCTCGCCGACATCAAGGTGGAGGGCGAGGCCGACGCCGTCGTCATCGACCTCACGGGTCAAGATGCCGGCAAGCCGGGCGCGCTCGGACGGGTTGCCGGCAGGGTTGCGACCGCCGGGATCAACGTCTCGACCGCGTACCTCGCGACCGGCGATCGAGCGGTGCTCGTGACGAGCGACAACGAGAAGGCCCGAGAGGCGCTGCGAGCGTAGGAGCAGATCCGGGGCGGCGCCTGAGCCGTTCGGATCAGGAGCCGCCCCCGGAGCGCTCGGACGAGCGCTCCGCGCCCTCGAACCGCAGCAGCATCAGCGAGTGCGCGACGAGGTTCAGCGCTTCGCGGCGCACCACCCGCGCGTGACCTGGCCGGGCGGTGTTGAGGACCTCGTGCCAGAGGCCGTTCCCCTCGAGGCGCGGCAACGTGACCTTCCTGGAGCGGGAGCCGCCGTTCAGGAGCAGCAGCACCGTGTCACCCCGGATCAGACGCCCGCGTTCGTCACGTTCGTCCGTCGCCCGCCCCGGGATCAGCATCCCCAGGACACGGTTCTCCGGATCCGACCAATCCGCGTCGGTCATCTCGGCGCCGTCCGCGCGAACCCACATCACGTCCTTCTGGCGACCGCCGTCGAGCATCCCGCTGAAGAACGAGCGCCGTCGCAACACGGGATTCGACCGGAAGATCTTCAGCGTTTCCCGAGTGAACCTCAGCATGTCCAGGTCTCGGCGCTCCCAGTCGAACCAGCTCAGCTCGTTGTCCTGGCAGTACGCGTTGTTGTTCCCGCCCTGGGAGCGGCCGATCTCGTCACCGCCGAGGAGCATCCGCACGCCCTGGGAGAAGACGAGCGTGGCCATCAGGTTGCGCTTCATCCGCTGGCGGATCTCGACGACCTCAGGCTGGTCGGTCGGACCCTCGACGCCCCAGTTGGACGAGTAGTTCTCGTCCGTCCCGTCCTTGTTGCCGTCACCGTTCGGCTCGTTGTGCTTCTCCGCGTACATGACCAGGTCCTGCTGCGTGAAGCCGTCGTGCGCCGTCACGAAGTTCACCGAGGCGTAGGTGTTGCGGCCGCTCGCCTCGTACAGGTCGCTGGAGCCGGACAGCCGGAACGCGAGCTCCGGAAGCTGTCCCGGATCGCCTCGCCAGAACCTCCGTACGCAGTCGCGGTACTTCCCGTTCCACTCGGCCCAGCCCACCGGGAAGTTGCCGACCTGGTACCCGCCCGGTCCGACGTCCCACGGCTCGGCGATCAGCTTCACCTGCGAGAGCACCGGGTCCTGCTGGATGATGTCGAAGAATGTCCCGAGGCGATTCACCTCGTACAGCCCCCGGGCCAGGACCGGCGCGAGGTCGAACCGGAAGCCGTCGACGTGCATCTCGAGCACCCAGTGTCGGAGGCTGTCCATGATCAGCTGGATCGCGCGCGGGTGCAGCATGTTGAGGCTGTTCCCGGTCCCCGAGAAGTCGATGAAGTAACGGGCATCCTCGGGTGACAGGCGATAGAAGGCCTTGTTGTCGATGCCTCGGAGGGACAGGGTCGGCCCGAGGTGGCTCCCCTCGGCCGTGTGGTTGTAGACCACATCGAGGATCACCTCGATGCCGGCGCGGTGCAAGGTCTTCACCATCGACTTGAACTCGTAGACCTGCTGGCCGACCGTGTGCGTCGCGTAGCCATGATGCGGGGCGAAGAACCCGATGGAGTTGTATCCCCAGTAGTTGGACAGCCCGCGCTCGACGAGGACCCGGTCGTCGACGAACTGGTGCACGGGCATGAGCTCCACCGCGGTGACTCCGAGCGATCGCAGATGTTCGAGGACCGGATCGTGCGCGAGCGCGAGGTACGTGCCCCTGATCTCGGGCGGGATCGACGGGTGGAGCTTCGTGAATCCCTTCACGTGCGTCTCGTAGACCACCGTGCGGTTCCATGGCGTCTCGGGGCGCCGATCCTCTCCCCAGGTGAAGGCCGGATCGATCACGATGCACTTCGGCATCGCGCCGGCGCTGTCCCGCTCGTCGAAGGAGAGGTCTTCATCGGGATGCCCGATCTCGTATCCGTACACGGAGTCGTTCCATCGGACCGGCCCGCTCATCGCCCGCGCGTACGGATCGAGGAGCAACTTGTTCGCGTTGAATCGGTGACCCTCACGAGGCTCGTAGGGGCCGTGGACGCGGTAGCCGTAGAGGCGCCCCGGCCGCACGTCGGGCAGGTAGGCGTGCCAGAGCAGGTCGGTTCGGTTGGTGAGCGGGATCCGCTCGGCCTCGACCGCGTCGTCCGGCCGGTCGTAGAGACAGAGGTCGACGCCCGTGGCGTGCTCGGAGAAGAGCGAGAAGTTCACGCCCTCGCCATCCCACGTCGCGCCCTGCGGGTACGGGGTCCCCGGCCACACCCGGATCGTCACGAGGCCGGAACCCCTCCACGCCGGTCGGCTCCGGGCCGGAAGAACAGGCAGGAAAGTGGGGGAAGCACGATCTCCGTGCTGTGCGGTCGGCCGTGCCACGGCGTCGGCTCCGCCATCACTCGACCGAGGTTCCCCATGCCCGAGCCCCCGTAGATCTCGGCATCGCTGTTCAACGCTTCGAGCCACACGCCTCCATCCGGCAGCCCGATGCGGAAGCGCTCGTGCGGCATCGGGGTGAGGTTCAGCGCGACCACGATCACGTCGCGCACGGACGGACCGCGTCGGAGGAAGCACAGCGTGCCCCCTTCGGCGTCCGAGGCGTCGATCCATTCGGATCCGCGGGGTTCCGCGTCGAACGCGTGCAGCGCCGGCTCGGCGCGATGCAACGCGTTGAGGTCGCCCACCCAGCGGGCGATCCCGGCGTGCGGGGGATCGTCGAGGAGGGGCCATTCGACGCTCGCATCGTGATCCCATTCGCTCGGCTGACCGAGCTCATCGCCCATGAAGAGGAGCTTCTTGCCGGTCTGCGCCCACTGGTAGCCGAACAGCAGCCGGAGGTTGGCGAACCGCTGCCAGTCATCGCCCGGCATCTTGCCGAGGAGGGAGCCCTTCCCATGGACGACCTCGTCGTGAGACAGCGGCAGCACGAAGTTCTCCGAGTACGCGTACACCTGTCGGAAGGTGAGCTCGTGGTGGTGGTAGCGCCGGTGGATCGGCTCGCGGCGCAAGTGCTGCAGTGTGTCGTGCATCCAGCCCATGTCCCATTTGAACCCGAAGCCGAGCCCGCCCACGTCGGTCGGACGCGACACCATCGGCCAGGCGGTGGATTCCTCCGCGTAGGTCTGGATGCCCGGGTGCTCCCGGTACACGTCCTCGTTCAGCCGGCGGAGGAACGAGACCGCCTCGAGGTTCTCACGACTGCCGTGGACGTTCGGCAGCCACTCACCTTCCTTCCGCGAGTAGTCGAGGTAGAGCATCGAGGCGACGGCATCTACGCGCAGCCCGTCCGCGTGATACGCGCGGAGCCAGTGGTCGGCGCTGGAGAGCAGGAAGCTCCTGACCTCGTTGCGTCCGTAGTTGAAGATCAGCGTGTGCCAATCCGGGTGGTACCCGCGGCGGGGGTCCGCATGCTCGTACAGGTGTGTCCCGTCGAAGTACGCCAGGCCGTGCTCGTCCGCGGGGAAATGGGATGGCACCCAGTCGAGGATCACGCCCAGACCTCGCTGGTGCAGATGGTCGATCAGGAACATCAGGTCTTGGGGCGTACCGAACCTGCTCGTGGGCGCGAAGTAGCCGGTCGTCTGGTATCCCCACGAGCCGTAGAACGGATGCTCCATGATCGGCAGCAGCTCGACGTGCGTGAAGCCGAGGTCGAGCGCGTGCTCGGCGAGAGGAGGCGCGACGTCCCGATAGTCGAGCCAGCCACCGTCCTTCCCGCGCCGCCACGAGCCGAGGTGCACCTCGTAGATCGACATGGGTGCCGACAGCTCGTTCCGCTTCTCGCGGCCGGCGAGCCATCCGTCGTCGGCCCAGTCGTAGGAGAGATCCCATACGACGGAGCCCGTCTTCGGCGGTGTCTCCGAGCGGAACGCGAACGGGTCGGCCTTGTCGACGCGGTAGCCGGCGTGGCGCGAGCGGATGTGGAACTTGTAGGTCTGCCCGGTGAGCGCTCCTTCGACGAGCCCGGACCAGATGCCGGAGGAGCCAACCGGCTCGAACGGATGTGACTCCGAGTTCCAGCCGTTGAAGTCGCCGATCACCGAGACCTGTTGCGCGTTCGGAGCCCAGACGGAGAACGACGTGCCGTCGGGACCGACGTGGGCTCCCAGCTTCTCGGCGAGGCGGCCGTGCGTTCCCTCCGCGAAGAGGTACAGGTCGTCCGCGGTCAGATCCGGGTTCATCGTGACCTCCCTCACGACTCCCTGGCTCTTCCAGGCACGCCGGTCTCTCCGGTGTCTCCGCTTCCGCCGGTTCCTCCGCTTCGTCGTGCCCGGTGTATGCGTTCGAGTGTCGAGGCGATCTCCGGACGACGTCGGATCTCCTCGAGCGTCCACGGATACCGGCGACGCCAGTTCAGCCGTTCCGGTCCGGTGCCCGGCACGTTCTGCGGGTCGGCCTCGAGCAACAGGTCGCCGAGCGAGGCCATCACGATCGCGGCGCGGCTCGCGGCCAGCCGCTCGAGCGATGCTTCCAATGATGCGCGCGGGTCCTCGCCGTCGGGGTCGGCGAGGAGCCCGGGGAGCGACGCGGGCAATGCTCCGCGCACCTCGCGTCGCGCCTCCAGGATCCGCTGCGCCTGCGTGTGATCGATCAGGCCGAGCTCCTCTCGGAGCGGGACGTCGGTCCCGCGCCAGAAGCCTGCCCACGTGGGCATGTCGTGGGTGTTCAGGGCGGCGACGGACTCGGCCGGTGGCTCGGGGAGGCCGGCGCCGCCGGCCTCCCGCTGCGCGACGTAGGTCCGCAGGAGCCGGTGTGCCTTCATCGCGGGACGGACGTAACCCGGGACGGTGCCGAGGTCTTCGCCCACGACGACCGCTCCGGTCTCGTTCGCGGCGATCGAGAGCAGCGCGTACCACTCCTGCGCCCGATAGCGGACGTACACGCCGTCTTGGGCCGACGCGCCCCGCGGCACCCAATAGAGCCGGTGCAGCCCGATCACGTGATCGATGCGGGCGACCGCCGCGTACCGCAACAGCGTGCGGAACACCTCGTCGTGGTAGCGGTAGCCGGCCGCACGGGCGCCGTGCGGATGCGGCGGCGGCGCTCCCCAGTCCTGGCCCTGGGACCAGAACGCGTCCGGAGGGGCGCCGGCCGCGACGTCCGGCGCGAACGAGTCACGTTCGCGCCAGACGTCGTAGCCGGCGCCGTTCACCCCGATCGGGAGGTCGAGCATCAGGCCGCCGGCCGCGCCCGCTCGCCCGGCGGCCTCCGACAGCTGCTGGGAAGCCACCCACTGGACGAAGAGGTGGTAGCGCGCCCGGTCGTCGTCGAGGGCCGATCCGGCGAGCGCGCCTTCGCGTTCGATCCGCGGCCACGCGCCCCACCAGGCGCCGCGCCGCTCGACCTCCGCGCGGAACCGCGCGTAGTCGGCGGCGCGCGGGTTCGCGGCGAACTCGGTCAGGCCTTCCGGGGGGTTCCCCCGGAAGGCTTGCTGGGCCAGAGGGTCGAGCACCCGCCGCTTCGCGGCGGCGACGGCCGGGTGATCGGTGAGCTCGTTCTTGCGGAGCCTGGCGATCTGCTCGCGGAACGACGGGTCATCCAGCGCCTCGCGGGCTTCCTCGCTCGCGTCCAGACCGGGCGCCCGGGCCACGTCGATGTACGTCTCGTTCCAGAAGAGACGGCTGGCCGGCGAGTACGGACTCGGCTCGACCATCGGCTCGTCGAGGAACTGTGCGAACAGGGGGAGCGTCGCCGTCACCGACCCGCCTCGCTCATCGATCCACCCTCGGAACGCCGCCAGCTCGGAGAAGCTCCCGACCCCCCAGTCGTGCTCCGCGCGAAGCGCGTAGAGAGGCGCGAACACACCCCACCATCGCCCGCCGGGCTGCGGGCACCTCCGTGGCGCCGAGAGGACGAGGGCGCGGACCGGGTCGCCCTCGAGTGTGTCGACCCAGAGTTGGTGTCTCCCCGCCGGAAGGCGGTGGCGGATCGGCAGCCGCACCGGTTCGAACCCGGCCTCCGACGAACCTGTCGCGGCCGGCGTGCTCACTTCCCAGTGGCTCGGGTCCTCGCCTACGGAGGTGAGCGCGAAACGTGTCTCCCGGCCGCGTTCCGATGTGGGCGCCCGCATCTCGACGCCGGACAGCCGCCCGTCCCACGCGACGATCACGGGCTCGACGCGACGTCGAGCGAGCTCCTCCTTGCGAGCCCGCAACGCCTCGGCCGCGTCTCCGAGCGACGTGATCGGCGCACCCATCGCGCGGAGCACGGCGATCGTGCTGTCGATGCCCGCCTGTACGCGCTTGCCGAAGACGCTCGTGTAGCTTTCCTGCACGCCGTACAGTCGCGCAAGCTCTCGAAGCGCTCGCCGGTCGTCCCTCACGGGCCCTCGTCCAGCAGGTCGAGCACGCCGCGGACCGGTACCGGGAGCCAGTCCGGCCGATTGTCGAGCTCATAGGCGATCTCGTAGACGGCTTTGTCGAGCAACAGCGCGTGCAGGATCCGGCGCGTCTCCTCCTCCGTCTCCGGCATCAGGGGACTGTCACCGACGACCTCGAAGTAGTGATCCAGGAACGTCGCCGAGACCCAGTGGCTCCAGGATTGCGCCCAGTCCGCCACGGATCCCCGTTCCTCCGGAGAGAGATCCTCGACCCACGGCGACCGCATCGCGGTCTTGGTGGCGTAGTCGAACGACCTGAGTATCCCGGCGACGTCCCGGAGCGGAGAGCGCTTGATCCTCCGCTCGCTGAGCGGTCTCGATGGTTCGCCTTCGAAGTCGATGATGATGAAGTCGCGGCCCGTCCACAGGACCTGGCCGAGGTGGTAGTCGCCGTGGACCCGGATCCGTTGCCCGCTGATCCGATCGCCGGTGACGATGGAGTAGCGAGCGAAGAGCTCGTCCTGTCGAGCGAGCAGCTCCTCGACCTCGGGCCCCACCTCGTGCACGCCTAGCCGCCGGAGGGTCGTCACCGCCTGCGAGCGCATCGATTGGTACAGCGAGCGTTGGTACATGCGCGTCATCGGCTCGGGCGTGAACACCGGATCGTCCGGGCGCGAGCCGAGCGCGAGGTGGAGCTGCGCCGTGCGGCGACCGAGCAGCCAGGCCGAACCGAGGAACGGCCCGATCAGATCGTAGGTGAGGAGCGACGGGAGCTCGCCGACCATGTCCATCACCGGGCGCTCCACGCGCGGGATCGGCTGATCGGCGGGTCTCGCCAGCGCCCTCTCGAAGGACTCCTGGATCGCGTCGAGGGAGTACGCCCAGGCATCGCCCTCGTTCTGCACGTATCCCTGGAGGATCGCGACCGTCGATCCACCTCCTCCGTCGGGTACCTCGATCGCCCCGGCCGTGGGCGCGGAATGGCGGAAGATCGTGCGATCGGTCAGGAAGCGACCCACTTCCAGCTCCGGGTTGATCCCCTCCTCGAGTCGCCGGAACAGCTTCAGGATCAGCCGGTCGCCGAAGGTCACCGAGGTATTGCTCTGATCGCCCCAGCTGAACTGCGGCTCGAGCGGTTCATGTCCGCGGAGCCGCGCGAACCCCTCGGCCCGGGTACCGACGAGGCGGCGGCGCTGGCCGCGTGCGACCCGCCTGCGTCCGATCATCTCCAGGAGCGCGCCGGCCAGCGCGGAGTCCCGGAGGCCGTCCACGAGCACCCATGGCCCGTCGGGCGTCTCGACCCTCGCCACGACGAACTCGGGGCCGATGTCTTCGCCTTCGCGCTTGCCCGCGAGCGGGAGCGCGTAGGTGGCCGGTTCACCCTCGGTGAACGTTACGTCGACGAGGGCGATCAGACCGCGCAGGCCGACGCGGTCGGTGCCCTGGACGCGGATGGTATCGGCGATCGTGACGGTCGAGATCTTCCGGCCCTTCGCGCCGAACCATCGCTGCCGGACGAGGAAGCGAGGCAGCGATCGCTCCAGGGCGCTCCGCTCGGGTCCCTCCAGCACGGAGTCCCACGAGCCCATCGACCTGAGCGTGGGCACGGGCGATGTCGCGATCTCTTCCTCCCGCTCGTCGGCCTGCAGCCGGAACCAGAAGTAGCCGTACGGCCCGAGCGTGATGAAGTACGGGAACTGCCCGATCCGGGGGAAGTGGGTCGGCCCGAACAGCTCGACGGGGGTCTGGCCGTCGAAGCGCGAGAGGTCCAGCTCCACGAACTGCGCGCTCCGCGAGAGGTTGGCGACCACCAGCGTGCGGTCCTCGCCGAACGTGCGGAGGAACGCCACGACCTTGCGGTTCTCGGGGTAGAGGAACTCGATGTCACCGCGTGAGAGCGACGGCGACCGTCGGGCCGCCCCGATGAGTCGCCGCATCCACCACAGCAGCGACGACGGGTTGTTCTGCTGGGCCTCCACGTTCACCGCCGAGGGGTGGTGCTCGGGGTCGGCGACGAGAGGCAGGTAGAGACGCTGGGGGTTGGCCGCCGAGAATCCCGCGTTGCGGTCCTGGTTCCATTGCATCGGCGTCCGTACGCCGTTCCGATCACCCAGGTAGATGTTGTCGCCCATGCCGATCTCGTCGCCGTAGTAGATGACCGGCGTGCCGGGGAGAGAGAACAGGAGGGCGTTCATCAGCTCGATCCGGCGACGGTCGTTGCCGAGCAGCGGAGCCAGGCGCCGCCGGATCCCGAGGTTCACCCGTGCCTGGGGGTCCTCGGCGTAGACCCGATACATGTAGTCCCGCTCCTCGTCGGTGACCATCTCGAGGGTCAGCTCGTCGTGGTTGCGCAGGAACGTCGCCCATTGCCCGCTCTCGGGGATCGGGGGCGTCTGGTTCAAGATGTCGATGAGCGGGAAGCGGTCCTCCATCCGGTTCGCCATGAACATCCGCGGCATCAACGGGAAGTGGAACGCCATGTGGCACCGGTCGCCGTTCCCGAAGTAGGCGACCGCGTCCTCCGGCCACTGGTTGGCTTCGGCCAGGAGCATCCGGTTCTCGAACTTCGCGTCGATGTGATGGCGCAGATCGGTCAGGAACCCGAGCGTCTCCGGGAGGTTCTCGCAGTTCGTTCCCTCTCGTTCGAACAGATACGGCACGGCATCGAGGCGAAGCCCGTCGACGCCGAGGGCGAGCCAGAAGTCGACGACGTCGAACATCGCCGCTCGGACCCGCGCCTGGTCGAAGTTGAGGTCCGGCTGGTGGGAATAGAAGCGGTGCCAGTAGTACTGCCCTGCCACGGGATCCCACGCCCAGTTCGACGACTCGAAATCGCCGAAGATGACGCGGGCGTCGGGATAGCCGTCCGGTGTGTCCGCCCACACGTAGAAGTCGCGCTGCCACGAGCCGGGTTTGGCCGCGCGGGCGCGCCGGAACCAGGGGTGCTCCTCCGAGGTGTGGTTCATGACCACCTCCGTGATCACCCGCAGATCCCGCCGGTGTGCCTCGCGCAACAGGGTCCGGAAATCTCGCATCGTCCCGTAGGCCGGATGGATCGCCTTGTACGCGGCGATGTCGTAGCCGTCGTCGCGGAGGGGCGACGGGTAGAAGGGGAGGAGCCAGACGGCCGTCGCGCCGAGGTCTCGGATGTGATCCAGTCGTTTCACGAGACCGGCCAGGTCGCCGACCCCGTCGGCGTTGCTGTCCTGGAACGCTCGTACGTGGAGCTCGTAGATCACGGCGTCCTGGTACCAGCGGGAGGCGGGTGCTCCGAGCGCCGCCACGCTCAGGGCCTGCGGCGTCTCAGCAGGCGCCGTCTCGGCGCGGGTCCGCGAACGGGCCGTCACGGAGCGGGACTCCCGGCCTCGATCGCGAGCACGTGCCCCGGCTGATGCCCGGGATGCAGTTCCACGAAGTTCCGAGCACCCGACCACGCGAAGGACTGACCCGTCAGGAGATCGCGCGCGACGAAGGCCGCGTCCCAGGCCATCCCGAGCTCGGGCATGCGCAAGTCCACCCACCCCGACCGAGGCTGCTCCGGATCGAGGTTGAGGATGACGACGACGGGGTCGCTCCCGTCGGGCAGCGTCTTGCTGTAGGCGATCATCCGATCGTTCTCGACCGGATGGAAGCGCAGCGTTCGGTCGTGCTGGAGTGCCGGGTGCTCCCTGCGGATCAGGTTCACGCGGGCGATCAACTCCCGCATGCCGGTGGCCGCGACGTTCCGGAAGCGGCGCTGATACTTCTCGGAATCGCGGTACTCCTCCGAGCCGGGATCCCTCGGCGCGTGCTCCATGTGCTCGAACGCCGGCCCGAAGATCCCGTAGTTCGCACCGAGCGTCGCCGCCAGCAGATAGCGCAGCCGGAATGCCGGAGGGCCACCCTCCTGGAGCTGGTCGGTGAGGATGTCGGGCGTGTTCGGCCAGAGGTTGGGCCGAAGGAAGTCGCGCACGGGGGGCTGCGTGAGCTCGGTGAGGTACTCCGTCAGCTCGTCCTTCGATCGTCGCCACGTGAAGTACGTGTAGGACTGGTCGAAGCCGATCTTGGCCAGCCGTTCCATGACGCGGGGGCGCGTGAACGCCTCCGACAGGAACAGGACGTCGGGATGGTCGCGCTTCACATCAGCGAGCAACCACTCCCAGAAGGAGAACGGCTTCGTATGCGGGTTGTCCACGCGGAAGATCGGCACTCCCTTCTCCACCCAGAACAGGACCACGTCCCGCAGGGCTCCCCAGAGCCCGTCGCGGTCCTTCGTCTCGAAGTCGAAAGGGTAGATGTCCTCGTACTTCTTCGGCGGGTTCTCGGCGAACCGGATCGTGCCGTCGGCGCGGTGCAGGAACCACTCGGGATGCTCCTTCACCCAGGGATGGTCGGGTGAGCATTGGAACGCGAGGTCGAGGGCAAGCTCCATGTCCTGGCGCTTCAGCTCGGCCAGCAGGTGTTGCAGATCATCGAAGGTACCGAGGTCCGGATGGATCGCGGTGTGGCCTCCCGTCTCCGACCCGATCGCCCAGGGGCTCCCGGGGTCGTCCGGGCCGGCGGTGGTCGTGTTGTTCGAGCCCTTGCGGCTGGTCCGGCCGATCGGATGGATGGGCGGGAGGTAGAGGACGTCGAAGCCGAGCTCCGCGATGTCCGGCACGAGTGCCGCGACGTCGCGGAGCGTTCCGTGTCGATCGGGATCGGGGGAGGCCGAGCGAGGGAACAGCTCGTACCAGGCGCCGTGACGCGCCCGCTCCCGCGCCGCCACGAGCTCGAACTCGTCGGACGCGGCCGCGCCACGGCGCCTGTCCGGGTGCCCGATCATCAGGGCGTTCAGCTCCCGGGAGAGGGCGAGCTCGGCCGCCTCGCGGCCGGGACGGCGGAGTCGGGTGGCCGCCCGCTTGAGCGCCTCGGCATCGGCATCGGCGTCGGCGCCGGCGGCGCGTGCGCGCCGCGCG
>DATKDI010000061.1:0-27875 GCA_035512775.1 Actinomycetota bacterium
GCACGGCCGAGATTGCCTCCCGCGAGACGCGCGGCCAGCCGCGCGCGGACTTCGTCCGAGCCCCCTCGGATCAGCTCCTCCACGACGAACGCCTCCGGCAGCGCGGTGAACGTGACGACGTGGCAGCGCGAGAGCACGGTCTCCGGCAGTTCGTGGGCCCGCGCCGAGAGCAGCAGGAGCACGGCGTCGGCGGGGGGCTCCTCCAGCACCTTCAGCAACGTGTCGGCGGCTTGCGGCGAGAGGCGGTCGGCCTCTCGGACGATGAACAGCTTCCTCCCCGGCTCCGGCGCCGTGCGGTAGGCGGGCTGCCAGACCTCGGCCCGGATGGTGTCGACGTGGATGTCACGACCCTCCGGCTCGATGAGGAACTGGTTCGGGTGATGGTCCTCCTCCGCGAGACGGCAGTCGCGGCACGCACCGCATCCTCCGTTCATACAGAGCAGCGCGGCGGCGAACGCTCGGGCGGCGAGCGACTTCCCGCTGCCCTCAGGACCCGCGAACACGTACGCGTGATGGGGACGCTCGGTGGCGCCTGTCAGGAACGCGATCGCTGCCACCTGGCCGGGGACTCGATCGAGGACGGGGACGCTCACGGCCGCACGCTATCGCGGGCCGCCGACGACGTCAGTCGGCCGGCAGCGCGTCGGATCCGGGGGCATCGTCGTTCGAAGCCGCGCCATCCGCCGCCGCCGGGTCATCCGATGACTTCAGGGATCCGGCGCCGCCCCCCTCCTCGCGCTCGCCGAGCGCCTTGCCGATCGCAACTCGCACGGCATCGAAGACCTCGGCTGGGGGCTTGTCCGCATCGATGACGACGGTGCGCTCCGGGTGCTCTTCGGCGATCTTCAGGTAGGCGTCGGCCACCTTCGCGTGGAAGTCCTGGCCCTCGAGCTCCATCCGATCAGGCGGGTCTGTCGACCGGAGCAAGCCCCGTTCGGGTTCGAGGTGCAGCAGGATCACCAGGTCGGGGAAGAGGCCCTGGGTGCCCCACACGTTGAGGGTCAAGATGTCTTGTTCGCCCAACCCTCGGCCCCACCCCTGATACGCGAGGGACGAGTCGACGTATCGGTCGCAGATCACCACTTTGCCGTCCGCCAACGCGGGCCGGATCACCGAGTGGACCATCTGCGCCCGAGACGCCGCGAACAGGAGCGCCTCGGTCCGTGCGTCGAGCTTCCCGGTTTCCGGGTCGAGGAGCAGGTCCCGCACGCCTTCACCCACGGCGGTGCCGCCGGGCTCTCGCGTGACCAGCACGTCGTATCCCTCCGAGCGCATGAACTCCTCCGCCATCCGCACCTGCGTCCCCTTGCCGGACCCCTCCACGCCCTCGAAGGCGATGAAGAACCCGGTCGCCGGCGGCCGCTTCAGCTTCGGCACGAGGGTGAGGGGTTGGGGATGGGAGAGGCGGTAGCGCTTGAAGAGGCGCCGCGTGTTGAGCCCGGCAACGGCCACCGCGAGGCCCGCGCTCGCGAGAGCGAGTCGGATCCCGAGCTCGGAGCCGGCGCCCAACGTGCCATAGACACCCGCCAGCGTAGGGAACGTGGCAAGGGAGAGGAACAACCCCATCCGCGACAGGACCGTGAGGGAGGCGAACGTCCTCCCCCGGAACTCGTCACGGACGTTCTCTTGCAACAGGGTGTAGCCGGTCACCCAAGCGAGGCCGCAGAACGCCCCGAGCCACACGGTGACGACGGCGGCGAGGGCAAGGTTCGGCATGGCCGCGAGCACGAACAGCGTGGCCGCGGTCACGACGATCGACCACGGGAAGAGCGAGACACGTTCGAGCAGGCGGGATGCCTGGTTCGCGCTCGCCATCCCGAGTGCGATCCCGACGCCGAACGAGGTGACCATGAACCCCCACCCCGCGTTGTCGGCGCCGAGCGTGTCGACGACGAAGATCGGGGCCAGTGCGAGCACGGCGCCCACGGCCGAGAACGCGACGACGATCCCGGCGGTCATCGCCGACGCCATGGAGTCCTCGCGGAGGAAGTGGAGCCCGTCGACCACGTCGCGCCAGATGCGGGAGAAGTCCAGGCCCCCGGTGAGCCTCGCGGGAGAAGGAGGGATCGCGACCCGGCTGATCATCGCCGCCGAGAACAGGAAGGTCGCGGCGTCGAGGAACAAGGGGACCGCGTGGTCGCGGCCTTCGAGGACGGGGAGCGCGTGACTGAGCAGCGTGTTCAGGCCGACGAGCACGGTGAACACGATCCCCCCGAGCGGAAGGGTGCCGTACGTGGATGCGAGCGCGATGGAGTTCGCGTTGGCGAGCTGGCGGCGAGGCACGAGATTGGGCAATGACGCGTCCCTCGCCGGCCCCCACACGAGCGAGAAACATTCGATCAGGAACGAGAGGGCATAGATCGCCCAGAGTTGGCCGATGAACACCATCGCGGCGTACATCGCTCCCCGAGCGATGTCCGCCGCGATCATGATCTGCTTGCGATCGAGCCGGTCGACGAGGGTGCCCGCGATCGGGCCGAAGAGGACGGCGGGAAGGGTGCGCGCGAGCATCAGCCCGGAGACCGCGAAGGCCGCGCCCCCAGGCCCCCCGGCGAGGGTCGCGACCAACGACGTCACGGCCAGGAACCCGACCCAGTCGCCCAGCGACGACACCGACATCGCCGCGAGCAGCCGGGCGAAAGGGCGGTGGGTGATCAGATCGCCGAGGGTCGCCGACCGGGTGCCGCGGAGCGCGGCAACCTCATCGGCGACGCTCGTCACGCCTAGCTTTCCTCGCCCGCCGTGACCGGCTCCGGCGCTGTCTCCCGCGTGGCTGCGGGCTTCCGCTTGTCTTTGGCGGTCGTCTTCTTCGCCGCGGTCGTCCTCGTGGCGGCCGTCTTCTTCTTGGCCGGCGCCTTCTTCTTGGTCGGCTTGCTCTTCGGCTTCTTGGCGGCGCGCGCCGCCGCTCGTGCTTTCCTCGCCTCGGACTTGGCCGCGCGCGCCGCCGCCTCGGCCTCCCGGTCCCCCGGCTTGGTGACCTTCAGATCGAAGTCGGCCTCAGCGCCGCAATGCCAGCAGCGGAAGCTCTTCGGGCGTCGCAGGAGCAGCCCACCGCAATCCGGACAGGGGGTGTCCTTCTCGGGTGGGTTGTTCACCGCGCAGTCGCACTCGGGGTAGCGCTCGCATCCGTACATCAGCCCGAAGCGGGTGCGCTTCTCGACCAGCTCCCCCTTCCCGCACTGGGGGCAGGTGACGCCGGTGCTCTTGGGCGGCTCCTTCTTGATGTAGCGGCAGTCCGGGTACCCGGTACAGCCGACGAACGGGCCGAAGCGACCCACTTTCTTCACGAGCTGCTTCCCGCACTCCGGGCACTTCTCGTCGAGCAGCTCCGGCTCCGGCCGCTCGCTCCCGTCGAGGTTGCGGATGTAGTCGCAGTCGGGGAAGTTCTCACAGCCGATGAACTTCCCGAACCGACCCAGCCGCACCTGCAGCCGCCCGGGCTCCCGTCCCTCGGTCGGGCACTTCGGGCAGAGCTCCTCGAGCTCCTCGAGGTAGCGCTCGAACTTCTCCTCGGCGAGCATCAACTCCTCCGAGAACGGGACGTAGAAGTCCTGGAGGACGGCGACCCGGGTGGCCTTGCCCTCCGCGATGTCGTCGAGCTCGTCTTCCATCCGCGCGGTGAAGTGCACGTCCACGATGTCGGGGAAGTGCTGGATCAGCTTGTCGGTCACGACCTCGGCGACGTCTTCGGGGATGAACCGCTTCTGATCGAGGCGCACGTAGCCGCGCGCCTGGATCGTCTGGATGATCGAGGCGTAGGTCGAGGGCCGGCCGATGCCGAGCTCCTCGAGCGTCTTGACGAGCGAGGCCTCCGAGTACCTCGGGGGCGGTTGGGTGAAATGCTGCTCCGGGAGCAGCTCGAGCAAGCGCAGGAGCTGCTCGGCCGTGAGCTCGGGAAGACGCGACTCCGCGTCCTCGTCCGGCCCCTCGTCGCGACCCTCGGTGTAGACGCGGATGAACCCGTCGAACACGAGCGTCTGACCGGTTGCCCGCAAGCCGTATCTCGCGTCTCTATCGACCGCCTGGATGTCGACACCCACCTGGTCGAACCGGGCCTCCGCCATCTGCGTGGCGACGGTCCGCTTCCAGATGAGGTCGTACAGTCGAAGCTGGTCACGGTCGAGCGCCGCTGCCACGCGCTCGGGGGAGCGCAGCACGGAGGTGGGCCTGACCGCTTCGTGCGCCTCCTGGGCGTTCCGCAAACGCGTCTTGTACCGGCGGTGCTCCGGCAGCGCGTACGAGACGCCGTACTCGGTCTTCACGAGCTCGGCGATCTCCCGGAGGGCCGAGTCGGCGATGTTCACCGAGTCGGTCCTCATGTAGGTGATCAGCCCGACGGATCCCTCACCGGGGAGCGAAACCCCTTCGTAGAGGCGTTGTGCGATCGACATCGCCTTGCGCGCGGAGTAACCGAGCTTCCGCGCGGCCTCCTGCTGCAATGTGGACGTCGTGAACGGAGGTGCGGGAGATCGCTTCCGTTCCTTCTTCTGGACGTCGGTGACCTGATACGCGGCCCGGCCGAGCCGCTCGACGTGCGGCGTGGCGTCGTTCTCGGCTCCGAGCAGGATCCCCTTCTTGTCCGGCGCGGTCGCGAGCTTCCCCTCAGGGATCTCGGTGAGACGAGCCACGAAGGGCAGGTCCTTGTCTTCTCCTGGGCCATCAGGGGAGAGCCGGACGTCGATGCTCCAGTACTCCACGGGGTTGAAAGCCCGGATCTCGCGCTCCCGCTCCACGATCAGCCGGACGGCGACGGATTGCACCCGGCCGGCGGACAGGCCGGGGCGCACCTTCTTCCACAGGATCGGGCTGATCCGGTACCCCACGAGCCGGTCGAGGATCCGGCGAGCCTCCTGGGCATCGACGAGCTTCAGGTCGATCGCGCGAGGGTGACGGACGGACTCGAGGATGGCATCGCGTGTGATCTCCGTGAACGTGATCCTCTTCGCCTCGTCCGGCCGCACGCCCAGCAGGGTCGCCACGTGATACGCGATCGCTTCGCCCTCGCGGTCGTAGTCGGTGGCGAGGACGAGCTCGTCCGCGCCCTTGAGCGCTCTCTTCAGGTCGGCGACGTGGCGCTTCGAATCCTCGGGGACCTCGTAGACGGGCTCGAAGCCGTCCTCGACGTCGACGCCCAGCTGGCTCTTGGGCAGATCCCGGACGTGCCCGAAGGAAGCCCGGACGGCGTAATCGGCGCCCAGGTACTTCTCGATGGTCTTCGCCTTTGCCGGCGATTCGACGACGACGAGGGTTCCTGGCATATCGAAGCGAGCTTCCTCTCAGGGGATGTTGGCGGGTACTGTCATTGCGAGCCTCGCTCGGACGGTACCACCGGCTCTCGGAGCCTCACGGAGCATCGGCCGAGACTCGGAGCACCATGAGCGCCGATCCCGGCGGCCTCGGATCCCTGGGAACACACTGGTACGCTGCCGATATTCCCGCACCGGAGGCCCTCCGAGCGTGCTCGCGATACTCAACGACTTCATCACGAACCTGATCGGCGACTACGGCTACCTGGCCGTGTTCTTCCTCATGGTGCTGGAGTCGGCCTGCATCCCCGTGCCCTCGGAGGTGACGATGCTGTTCGGCGGCGCGCTCGCCAGCACGGCGTTCGCGGGCGCGGGCCAGGAGTTGGACTTCGTGGCGGTCGGGCTTCTGGGGACGGCAGGGAACCTCGTCGGCTCGTGGCTGGCCTACTGGGCGGGCGCTGTCGGGGGCCGGCCGTTGATCGACCGGTTCGGCCGCTACGTCTTGGTACTCCCCCACGAGGTCGACCGCGCGCACGAGTGGTTCGAGCGGCGGGGTGAGTTGGCGGTGTTCGTCTCCCGGCTCCTGCCGGTGATCCGCACCTTCATCTCCCTCCCTGCCGGGGTCGCCCGGATGCCGTTCTGGCGATTCACCGTCTACACGGTGCTGGGATGCCTGCCGTGGACGTTCGCGCTGGCGTGGCTCGGATACGCCCTCGGGGAGAACTGGACGAAGGTCGAGGATGTCCTGCAGCCCGTGGCGTGGGCGATCGCGGCGGTCGTCGTGGCCGTCGGGGTGTGGTGGGTGGCTCGCAGGTACCGGAAGGTCCGCGCCGCCTACGCCGATCTCGACCGAACCGCCGAGGAAGAGGTGGCGGAGTAGGCTCCCGCCGTGTTGACCTGCACCAACTGCGGGCGTGAGAACCCGGAGGACGCGAGCTTCTGCGGCCATTGCGGATCGCCTCTTGGAAACGCGGCGGGATCGGCCCGCGAGGAGCGGAAGGTCGTCACCGTGTTGTTCGCCGATCTGGTCGGATTCACGAGCAGGAGCGAACGGCTCGATCCTGAAGACGTCCGTGCGACGCTGACGCCGTACTTCGCCCGTCTCCGCGAGGAGCTCGAGCGGCGTGGCGGCACGGTCGAGAAGTTCATCGGTGACGCGGTGATGGCTGTCTTCGGTGCTCCGGCCGCACATGAAGACGACCCGGAGCGAGCGGTGCGGGCCGCGCTCGCGATCCGCGACGCGATGGCCGAGATGAACGAGCAGGATCCCGACTTCGACCTCCATGTGCGCGTCGGCGTCAACACGGGTGAAGCGCTCGTCTCGCTCGGTGTCCGTCCCCAGCAAGGCGAAGGCATGGCGGCGGGCGACGTGGTGAACACGGCGGCCAGGCTGCAAACCGCTGCGCCGGTCGACGGGATCCTCGTGGGCGAGACGGCCTACCGCGCGACGGAGCGCGCGATCGAGTACAGAGACGCAGCGGCGATCGAGGCGAAGGGCAAGGCGGAGCCCGTGCTCGCGTGGGAGGCGGTGGAGGCTCGGTCGCGCTATGGCATCGACATCACCAGGCGCGTCGACACCTCGCTCGTCGGGCGTGATCACGAGTTGACGCTCCTGCGAGACGCGCTCGACCGGGCGCGTCACCAGGACGAGCCGCAGCTCGTCACCCTGGTCGGCGAGCCGGGTATCGGGAAGAGCCGGCTGGTGCACGAGCTGTTCGTGCATATCGAAGGGATGCCGGAGCTGATCGCATGGCGCCAGGGGAGATGCCTGCCCTACGGCGAGGGCGTGAGTTACTGGGCCCTGGGCGAGATGGTGAAGGCCGAGGCAGGGATCCTCGAAACGGACCCGGACGGCGAGGCGGCTGCGAAGCTCCATCGGACGGTCGCCGAGCTGATCCCCGATGCCGACGAACGGGGTTGGGTCGCTCGGCATCTCGGGCCGCTCGTCGGGCTCGCACAGGAGCGGGGATCGAGCCAGGAAGGCTCCGAGGAGGCGGCGGCGGCGTGGCGGCGCTTCCTGGAATCGCTCGCGGAGCGGCGGCCGACGGTACTGATCTTCGAGGACCTCCACTGGGCCGACGACGGACTCCTCGACTTCCTCGACTACCTGATCGATTGGACGCGAGACGTTCCCTTGCTCGTGCTCTGCACGGCGAGACCCGAGCTCCTGGCCCGGAAACCGGACTGGGGTGGCGGAAAGCTGAACACCGCGACGATCTCTCTCGCGCCACTCTCCGACGAGGAGACGGCGCGCCTGCTCGCGGGTCTCCTCGACCGAACCCTGCTGCCCGCTGAGCTCCAGGCGACGCTGCTCGCCCGCGCCGGGGGCAACCCTCTTTACGCGGAGGAGTTCGCGCGGATGGCGGCGAACCGCTCCACGGCAGACCTGGCCACCGTCGAGCTCCCCGGCTCGGTGCAGGGGATCATCGCCGCCCGCCTCGACGGGCTGGGCCCTGAGGCGAAGTCCCTCCTGCAGGACGCCTCGGTCGTCGGTAAGACGTTCTGGCTCGGCGCGGTCGCCGCGATCGGAGGGCAAGATCCCACCGACCTCGAACGGCGGCTGCACGAGCTCGAGCGGGGGCGGTTCGTCCGGCGCGCCCGGCGCTCGTCGGTGGGAGCGGAGACGGAGTACGCGTTCCTACATCTCCTGGTCCGCGACGTGGCATACGGGCAGATCCCGCGCGGAGCCCGCGCGAACAAGCATCGGGCGGCGGCGGCGTGGATCGACTCCCTCGGCGGGGAGCGTCTGGAGGACCGAGCGGAGCTCCTGGCGCACCACTACTTGTCGGCGCTCGAACTGGCCAGGGCGGCGGGACAGGACACGACCGACATGGAACGCCCGGCCAGGCTGGCCCTGCGTGCCGCCGGTGACCGGGCGCTCGGACTCGCCGCGTTCGGAGCGGCCGACCGCGCGTACGAGGCTGCCGTCGAGCTCTGGCCCGTGGACGACCCGGAGCGGCCGTTGCTCCTGTACCAATACGGCCGCTCGCTCTGGCTGTACAGGGACACCGGCGCGGACGTCCTCGGCGAGGCGAGGGATGGGCTCCTGGCGGCGGGTGACGTGGAGATGGCAGCGCTGGCGGAGCTCCTGATCGGCGACACGGTCTGGCGGCAAGGCAAGGGGATAGATGCACAGAGCCACTTCGACCGAGCCGAATCCCTTATCGAGGGAAGACCGGCCTCGACCGAGGTCGCGCAGGCCAAGGCTCACCTCGCCCGATACTTGATGGTAACGGGCCGCTCGATCGACGCGATCCGCGTGGGCCGCGAGGCCCTCGCGGCGGCGAACGCATTGGGGGAGGAGGACATCCGTACTTTCGCGCTGAACACGGTCGGGACGGCGCGGGTGAACCTGGGTGATCTCGGAGGGCTCGACGAGATCGAGGAGAGCATCCAGGTCGCGGAGGCAGCGAACCTGCCGTGGCACGTGTCCCGAGGGCACATCAACATGGGGGTGTCCCTCTTCTACGCGGGCGAGATGGTGCGTGCCCTCGAAGTGCACACCCGCAATGTCGGGTACGCGCAGCGGTACGGGATCCAGGGAGGCATCACGTGGAACAAGGCGGAAGTGGCCTTCGACCTCTCTCTGGTCGGGCGCTGGGACGAGTCTCTCGTGATCCTCGACGCGGAGATCGCGCGCATGGAGGCGGGCGTGGAGCACTACCTGGAGGTCCAACACCGCCAGAGCCGGGCGAGGATCAGGCTGGGCAGAGGGGACCCGGACGGTGCGCTCGCAGATGCCGACCGCGGCGTGGAGGTCGGGCGGGCAGCTCGAGACCCGCAGGCGCTTCTCCCGGCGCTCGCGGAACGCAGCCGCGCCCTGTTCCTCATCGGTCGCACGGAGGACGCGGTGGCCTCGATCCAGGAGATCCTCGACTCGGTGGATCCGAAGCCGGCGATGGATTGGGCTTGGTGGATCGTCCCCGCGGCCATCGTGTTCACGGAGGTGGGGCGGGCCGAAGAGATCCTCTCGTTGGGAGGCGAGGATCTCCCCTCGCGTTGGATCCAGGCCGGTCGGCTCTGGGCCTCGGGTGATCTCTCGGGAGCCGCGGATCGATTCGAGGAGATCGGCTCCGCGCCCGACGAGGCCTACGCGCGAGTGAAGGAAGCGGAGCGACTGATCGAGGCCGGACGACGTGCCGAGGCCGGACCGTTCCTCTCCCGCGCGCTCGAGCTCTACCGGGGGATGGGCGCGACCGCATCCATCCGGGAGGCCGAACAGCTGCTGGCTCCGCCTGCGTGAATCGATCCCCTGGGGCTGCCTACGATCGTCCCCCCGGCGCATAGCCGAGCTCGACGTCGACCACGTTGCGAAGCGGTTCGCCCGCGACGAACCGACGCAGGTTCTCCACGAACAACGCCACCACGTCGGCCTCCCACCCCTCGTGATCGCCGGCACGGTGCGGCGACACGAGCACGTTCGGCATGCGCCACAGCGGGCTCTCGGCCGGCAACGGCTCCACCTCGAAGACGTCGAGCGCCGCGCCGGCGATCACGCCGCCCCGCAACGCCTTCTCCAGCGCGGACTCGTCCACCGTCGCCCCGCGACCGATGTTCACGAAGACCGCGCTCGATCTCATCGCCGCGAACGCCTTCGCATCGAATATCCCGCGCGTGGCCGGCGTGATCGGCAACACGTTCACGACGTGGTCGGCGGCGGACAGCTCCCCGAGGAGAGCCTCCGGGGCCGCGATCGATTCGAACACGCCGTCCGGCGGGCGGGCCGAGCGCGCGACGCCTCGCACGCGGAGTCCCGCCGATCTGAGCAACCGGCCCACCTCGGACCCGATCGAGCCCGCGCCGACGACCAACACGGTCGTCCCACGGAGGAGACGCGTCCCCTCATGCGGCCACGCGCCCGGCTCGAGTCGCGCGTCCTCGAGGATGCGCGTCGAGAACGCGAGCAGGAACCCGAGCACGGATTCGGCGAGAGCCGGGTCGTAGACGCCGGCCGCGTTCGTGAGCGTGACGCCGTGAGCCGCCAGCGCCGGCGAGACGAGATCTTCTACGCCCGCGGAGATCGACTGGATCCACCGGAGCTGTGGGGCACGTGGCACGAGGTCCCGCAGCGTGGAGCGATCGAAGTTCCACGCGAACACCGCCTCGAGGTCGGGAAGATGGGGTTCCAGCTCCTGGACGCCGGGGACCTGCACGAGTCGAGCGATCTCGGCTGCCTCCCTGAGATCGGGCCGGAGATCGGGGAACCCCCGATCGACGGCGTCGACGATCGCGACCAGCGAGCGGGACGCCACTACAGGTTGGCGAGCATGGTCCAGGATTCGCCGGATTCCCCGAGCTTCTCGAAGCCGGCCCGCTGGTAGAGCATGCGCGAGCGGTTGTGCACGGCGACGGAGAGCGACAACGCCTGGAACCCTTCTTCGCGTGCCTGGACCATGCAGGAGCGCAGGAGCGCCTGACCGATCCCCTTCCGCCGGTGGAGCGGCGCCACGGCGATGCTCAGCTCGGGTGTCTTCTCGTTCACGAACCCGAGGCCGGGCACCTCTTCGGTGAACACGCGGTACCACGCGGCCCCGACCGGCTCCCCGTCGACCTCCGCGATCACGCCGCCGTCGCCCTCACGTCCCCAGTCCACGTGGTAGCGACGCAGGCTGAGCTCGTCCAGGAACTCCTCGATCGACTCACGCGGCCAGTCGGGATTCCATCGAGCGGCCTCGTAGAGCATCGTCCCGATGAAGTCGGCGTCGTCCTTGGTAGCGGGCCGGATGTTCACGGGGCTAGCGTACCTCGGGGCTCGAAGGTGCCTTGGGGCTCGACGGCGCCTCGCGGTCCTCGGCACCATGAAGCGTTTCGGGCGCCGCCAGGTGGAACGGCACGCTCGTCACGACGACGTCCGGCTCGAAGAGAAGGATCCGCTTGAAGAACAGCGCCGACTGGTTGTGCAGCAATGTCTGCCACCAATGCTCGGGGACGAGCTCGGGGAGGACCACCGTCACGACCGTGTCGCCGCGCCCCGTTCGGCTCCTGATCTCCTCCAGCAGCGGCGGGCCGAGGTCGCGGAACGGGGCCTCGACGAGGACGAGCGGGACGTCCATCCGGTGGTCGTGCCAGGCCTCGACGACACCCGGAACCTCCTCGGGGTCGGCGGCCATGTGGATGGCCTCGACCGAGGAGGGCTGGAGCGACTTCGCGTAGACGACCGCCCGGACGGTGGCGTCGTGCACACTCGAAACGGGAACGATGACCTCGCTCCGAGGACGCTCGATCGGCCGACCGCCGGCGGCGGCATGCGGCTCCCCCGGCACGAGCGGCACGTTCGTCACGACGATGCCCGGCTGGAAGAGGAGCGAGGTCTTCAGCAGGAACACCGACCGCTGGCTGACGAGTTGCCAGAGCGACCCGGACGACACCACCTCGGGGATCACGATCGTGATGAAGTCCGTTCCGAACCGCCGCCCTTTCAGGAATCGATGGACGGCCCGGACCGGATGCTCCCGCGCGCCAGGAAGCAGCTCGAGCTCGTCGTATCGGGGCGCGAACCGTCGCCAGGTCTCGCGCGCCTCCTCGAGCCGGTCCTCCGCCCCCACCCAGAGCGCGACGACGTCTTGGCTCCTGATCGTGAACAGGTACGAAACGGCGTCGGTCGTTGCCGAACCGAAATCACCGACGAGGAGCACGAACGAGTTCGTCGCGACGGCGTCCCCCGTGAGCCGGCCGGCGGCGAGCACCTTCCCGATCCGCTGATAGTGATGACGGACGGCGAGGAAGAGCACGATGATGACCGGCACGGCGGCGATGACCATCCACGCGCCGAGCCTGAACCGCGTGATCGCCACGATCAGCAGGACCAGCCCGGTCGTCCCCGCCCCGATGCCGTTCGTCGCGACCCGCCCCCGCCACCCCGGCTGTCGGAGCGTCAGCTGTCGACGCACCATCCCTGCCTGGGAGAGGGTCAGCGCGATGAAGACGCCGACGACATAGAGCTGGATCAGCGCGCTGAGGTTCGCGTCGAAGGCCCAGACGAGCGCCACGGCGAGCAGCGAGAGCACCACGATCCCGTTGGAGAACACGAGGCGATCGCCGCGGTTGCGGAACTGCGACGGCATGAATCGATCGCGAGCCAGGATCGACGACAGGCGCGGGAAGTCCTGATAGGCCGTGTTCGCGGCAAGGATCAGGATCGCCGCGGTGAAGACCTGCAACACGATGAACATGGGCCCGCCGGCGAAGATCGTGTCCCCTATCTGTGCGAGTACCGATTTCGACGACGCGACCTCGTGCGTGACCCGGACCTCGAGGAGGCGAGCGAAGATCGTGATCCCGAGGAACATCGGGATGCTCATCGCGCCCATCAGGAACAAGGTGGCGGCGGCGTTCTTCGCCTGAGGCCGGCGGAACGCCTGCACGCCGTCGGCGATCGCCTCCACCCCCGTGAGGGCGGTCGCTCCCGAAGAGAAGGCGCGGAGCACCAGGAACAGCGTGAGGGTCGCCTCGGCCTCGAGGGGGATCGACGCCGTGGAGGCCTGGGGGCAGACGTCCGACACGCATCGGTACATCCCCCACAGGAGCGTGATGCCCACCACGCCGACGAAGCCGTAGGTGGGGATGGCGAAGAGCCTGCCCGCCTCCTTGACGCCCCGGAGGTTCGCGATCGTGATGAACACGACGAACGACGTCGCGAGGCCCACCTTGTGTTCGGCGAGACCCGGAGCGGCAGACGTCACGGCGATCGCGCCGGCGGTGACGCTCACGGACACGGTGAGCACGTAGGAGGCGAGGATCCCCGCGGCCGCGGTGAGCCCTGGGACGGTGCCCAGGTTCTCCCTCGCGACGATGTAGGAACCGCCACCTCGCGGATACGCGCGGACCGTCTGCCGGTACGACACGATCACGACGACGAGCAGGGCGGCGACGGCGAGTCCGAGCGGGGAAAGCAGGTTGAGCGCGGATGCCCCCGCCAGGGCCAGAACGAGCATCATCTCCTCCGTCGCGTAGGCGACCGAGGAGAGCTGGTCCGACGCGAACACCGGCAGCGCCAATACCTTCGGGAGGAGCTGATGCTCCTGCGAGGCCGTCGACAGGGCACGGCCGAGCAGCAGGCGCTTCACGGCACCGCCGACACCTACCCCCTGGGTCTTGGTCGACATCCGACGGATGCTACGACTCGGCGCCCGAAGTTTCCGCGATCCAGCGGTAGCCGACGCCGGGTTCCGTGACGATCAGCTGTGGCGCCTGGGCGTCGTCGCCGAGCTTCTTGCGGAGCGCCCTGACATAGGTGCGCAGGTAGGTGGTTTCGGTGCCGTAGCCCTGGCCCCACACCTTCCGCAGCAGCCACTGGTGGGTCAGGAGCTTCCCGGGGTTCGTCGCGAGGGCCTCCAGGAGCAGGTACTCCGTCGGCGTGAGTCGCAATGGGTCGCCGTCGAGCGTCACGAGCCGTCTGCCGAGGTCGATCTCCAGCCCGCCGTAGCGCATCGAGGGCGGGGTGGGCTCGCCCGGTTGCGCCCGGCGCATCGCCGCCCGGGCACGAGCCAGCAGCTCCTCCATCGCGAACGGCTTCGTGACGTAGTCGTCCGCGCCCGCATCGAGCGCCGCGACCTTGTCGTGCTGGCCGTCCCGCACGGACAGAACGATGATCGGGAGCTCCGTGAATCCCCGGACACGTCGGATCACCTCGGTGCCGTCCAGGTCCGGGAGCCCGAGGTCCAGGAGCATGAGCTCCGGAGCCATCTCGGCGGCGCCGATCACCGCCTCTTCGCCGGTCCCCACGGTCTGAACTTCGTAGCCGTGGGCTTCGAGGCTCGTGCGCAGAGCACGGCGGATCTGGGGCTCGTCGTCGACCACGAGGACCCGGTTCATGCGTGCGGGTCCCCACCGTGGATCTCGAAGGCGACCACGCAGCCCCCTTGAGGCGCTTCCTCGATCCAGATCCGCCCGCCGTGCGCGACGACCACGGCCTTCGCGATCGCGAGGCCGAGCCCGCTCCCCGACGTGTCGGGGATCGAGGAGCCACGATAGAAGGCCTCGAAGACCCGATCCCTCTCGTCGAGAGGGATCCCCGGACCCTCGTCGGCGACCCGGACCTGGACGGCGCCGTGCATCCACAGGACGCTCACCTGGATCTCGCTTCCCTCGGGCGCGTGCCTGCCGGCGTTCTCCAGCAGGTTCGTCAGGACCTGGTCGAGCTGGACGGGATCGACCCAGACGTCGGGCAACGACGCGGGAAGATCCGCGGTCACGACGTGTCCGGCCAGTCGGGACCGCATCCTGGCGAGAACGATCTCGACGATCTCGTCCATCGCCGACTGCTGGCGTGTCGGCGTCAGTGCACCGGCTCGGATCCGTGCTAGGTCGAGCAGGTTGCCGACCAGCCGGTTCAACCGATCCGTTTCCTCCAGGATCGTCGTGAGCAGCTCCCGCTCCTGTGCCGGGTCGTGCTGCACCGCGGTGTCCAGGAGGCTGGTCACGCCGGCCTTGATGGATGCCAAGGGGGTTCGAAGGTCGTGCGTGACCGAAGAGAACATCGCGGCGCGAAGCTGGTTGGTCTCGGCATCGAGCTGGGCATTCCGCGCGCGCGCGTCCAGGCGCGCGCGGTCCAACGCGGCCGTGGCCTGACGCGCGGCCGTCTCGAGCAGGAGCTGATCGTCCCGGGAGAACGGCCGCCCGCCCGGCGGCCGTTCCGCGACGAGCGTGCCGATGGACGCGTCGCCCGCCAGCAGCCTGACCGACGTGCGGGGCCCGCCGGGAACCACCACCCCGTTGCTCGTCGCGACGGCGCGCACATCCGTGCCGTCGAGGCTGGCCTCGATCTCGACCCTCGAGAGGCCGAACGGTTCCATCAGCACCTCTGCGAACTCGTCGAGGACGCGATCGGGAACCTCTCTCGTGTGCAGCGTGGACGAGAGCGTGCCGAGGAAGCGCGCCTCGCGTTCTCGGCGCGAGGCGCGCGCCCGGTCCTCGCTCGCCTGCCCGACGAGCAGGCCGACGACCAGCGCCACCGACAGGAACACGACGCCGGTCGCGACATCCTCCACGTCGTCGAAACGGAAGGTCAGCTGGGGATCCTCCACGACCAGCGGGCGGAGCGTCGACGCGAGGATGCCCGCGATGAGGCCGCTCCACAGCCCTCCCGCCACCGCCGCGATCACGACGGCCAGCATGAAGACGGCGATGGGGATCTCGGGCCGGGTCGGCGCGATGGGGTACGCCACGACCGTCGCGATCGCTGGCGTGAGGAGCCCGATCAGGACCCCTCTGGCCGTGATATTCGCGGTGCCCTCGTGCTCCGGTTCCTGGCTCACGACCACGACAAGCTAGCCCCTTTCACGACATCTTCACGCCTCGAGAGGGAACCTTCACGCATCCCTCACGCCTCGCTCTGGAAGATGCAACAAGAGGAACCCATCCTCCGAGTCAAATCCGGTGGGCCGACGGCTCCCTCCAGTCGTCGGACCTTCGGATCCGTCCTCATCATTCGGGCCCGCCCTCCGCGGGTCCGAATTCTTTTCCGGGATCGTTCGGGGCTCAAGCAGTGAGCGACGAAGGAGCGAACGTAGCCCCGATAGGACGGGCCCGACTCCGAAGGCCTCCCGACGGACGTCTTGGTGGGGAGTCCTACCCCGGGTAGGCTTCCGCACCGTATGCACGTGATCATCATGGGTTGCGGTCGTGTGGGCTCCGAGCTGTCGAACGCCCTCGTCGAGGAGCACGAGGTCTCCATCATCGACAAGAATCCGGAGGCATTCCATGCCTATCCCCCCGGGGAGAAGGCACGCCAGATCGTCGGCCTCGGCTTCGACCGCGACGTCTTGGAGGACGCGGGGATCAAGGACGCGGACGGGTTCGTCGCCGTCTCGAGCGGGGACAACTCGAACATCGTCTCGGCCCGCGTGGCGCTCGAGTACTACCACGTGCTTCGCGTCATCGCCCGGATCTACGACTCGAGGCGGGCGGAGATCTACGAGCGCCTCAACATCCCGACCGTCGCGACCACGCGATGGGGCGTGAAGCAGATCCAGCTGATGCTCTTCCACGACCGTGATGAGATCCGCGAGACCCTCGGAGGCGGCGACCTTCTGCGCCTCCGCGTCCCGGTGCCGGCGCATCTCGCAGGGGAACCGGTTTCGTCCGTCGAGATCGACGGCAAGGTCCGCGTGGCCGGGATCTCACGCGGCGGAGGCGGGTTCATCCCGACGGCGTCCTCGACGCTCCAGGCGGGCGACTACCTGATCCTCATGATCGCCAAGGAAGGGCTCGACCTCGTGGACGAGCTCATCGGGGCGAAGGACCCGCACGCATGAAGGTCGTCGTCACCGGCGGTGGGGCGGTGGGACGGCACCTCGCCCAGGACCTGACCGAGCGGGGTCACGACGTCACGCTCGTCGAGCAGCGACGCGACCTCGCGGAGAAGCTCGAGAACTGGGCGCCCGACACCCACGTGGTGTACGGCGACGCCTGCGAACCTCGCATCTTGGAGAAGGCCGACGTGCGATCCGCCGACGTGGTCGTCGCCGCGACGGGCGACGACGAGGACAACCTGGTGACGTCCCTGCTCGCCAAGCAGGAGTTCGGCGTCCCGAGGGTGCTCGCGCGCGTCAACCACCCCAAGAACGAATGGCTCTTCGACGAGCAGTGGGGCGTGGACGCGTCGGTGTCGCCCCCGCACATCTTGACGGCGATGGTGGAAGAGGCGGTCACGGTCGGCGACCTCGTCCGCCTCCTCAAACTCGAAGGCGGGAAGGTCGCGTTGGTCGAGATGCGCCTGCCGGAGGATTCACCCAACGCCGGGAGAGCCCTCTACGAGCTCCGCCTGCCGCCCGACACGACGCTGGTCGCGATCCTGCGAGAGGGACACGTGATGATCCCGCAGCCGGAGACGGCCCTCGCGGCAGGCGACGAGGTCGTGGCCCTGTCGAGCGTCGACTCCGAGCGAGCGCTCCGCGACACGGTGATGGGTACGACGACCGACGACGAGTGGGAGACCCCCACGTCCCCGGAGCCCGGCCCCTCCACCGGCCCCTGACGTCCGGGCCCTGACATCCGGGCCCTGACATCCGGGCCCTGAGGACCGGCTCAGCCCGCGAATTCGAGCCGGGGATTCACGATCCGGATCTCGCCTCGATGCTCCCCGAGAACGCCCTCCACCACGACCCGTTTGCCCAACGAGAGGCCGCCGATCCCTCGCCGCCCCATGAACACGGCGGTCACCTCACCCGTGCCGTCGGACATCAACGCCTGGAGCGCCTCTTTCCCCTCCATCGGCAGGACGGTCATGCGACGGACCACGCCGGCGATCTTCACCGGCTGTCGCAACGGCGCATCGGAGATCCGGACGGAACCTTCGATCGTGTCGGCCCAGGCGCGCGTCTCCTCGGCGAGGCGTGTCTCGTCGCTCTCGTTCAGGCGCTCGAGGAGTCGATGGACGAATCCCACGGCGAACTACGAAGACGCTCCCGCCGCGTCCATCTGCTTGATCTCGGACTCGAGGTCCGACTTCCTCGACTTCGAGACCCAGATCATCGACGCGAGCACGACCGCGGAGATGGCCACGACGGCCACCCGTAGCGCGGTGTCATCCGCGTGCGCGACCACGATCGGGGCGATGAGCAGCGCCACCAGGTTCATCACCTTGATCAACGGATTGAGGGCCGGGCCGGCCGTGTCCTTGAACGGGTCACCCACGGTGTCGCCGATCACCGCGGCCTTGTGCGCCTCACTGCCCTTGCCTCCGTAGTGGCCCTCTTCGATGTACTTCTTCGCGTTGTCCCACGCGCCGCCCGAGTTGGAGAGCATCACGGCGAGCAGCTGGCCGGTCAGGATCGAGCCGGCGAGGAACGCCCCGAGCGCCTCGACGCCGAGGAAGAACCCCGCGATCACCGGGCTCAGCACCGCGAGGAGCCCGGGGGTCAGCAGTTCGCGGAGCGAGGTCCGCGTGCAGATGTCGACGACCCGGCCGTAGTCCGGCTTCTCGGTGTAGTTCATGATCCCGGGGTGGTCGCGGAACTGGTTGCGGACCTCCACGACCACCTGCATCGCGGCGCGGCCGACCGCCCGGATCGCGAGCGAGGAGAACAGGAACGCGACCGAGCCCCCGAGGAGGAGGCCGACGAGCACGTCGGGATTGTCGATCCGGATGGGGAACTCCTCGGCGTTGCTCCCCAGGGCTTCGAGCACCGCCTCGGCGAACGAACCGAACAGCGACGTGGCGGCCAGGACCGCCGTCGCGATCGCCATCCCCTTGGTGATCGCCTTGGTCGAGTTGCCGACCGCATCGAGCCCGCCGAGGATCGCGGCCGGCCGGCCCTCGAACTCCCCGGACATCTCCGCGATGCCTTGGGCGTTGTCCGAGATCGGGCCGTAGGTGTCCATCGACACCACGACGCCCACCGTCGTCAGCATCCCCATCCCGGTGAGGGAGATGAAGTACAGCCGCTCCGCGAGGGTGTCCCCCAGGTAGAAGGATCCCATCACCGCTCCGGCGATGATCAGCACCGACCAGACCGTCGACTCGAGGCCGATCGAGAACCCGGACAGGATCGTCGTCGCCGGCCCCGTGTTCGTTGCCTCCGCGATCTCCTGCACCGGCTTGTACTTGGTGTCGGTGAAGTACTGCGTGAGGATCTGGATCACGCTCGCGAGCACGAGCCCGATCACGACCGCCGCGGCCGGCTTCCAGTCGTCGAGGTAGATCTGAGAGATCACGAAAGCGGCCGCGGCGGAGATGGCCGCCGACAGGAAGAACCCCCGGTTGATCGCCTTCATGCCGTGCTCGGTCTCGCTCCGTGGCGTGACCGCGAGGATCCCGATGATCGACGTGATCACACCGACCGCGCGCACGAACAGCGGGAACATCACGCCGACGATCGCGCCGCCTTCGGAGCCCGTGAACGCTGCGGCCCCGAGGATCAACGAGGCGACGAGCGTCACCTCGTATGACTCGAACAGGTCGGCGGCCATCCCCGCGCAATCGCCGACGTTGTCGCCGACGTTGTCGGCGATCACGGCGGCGTTGCGCGGGTCGTCCTCCGGGATCCCCTGCTCGATCTTGCCGACCAGGTCCGCACCCACGTCGGCGGCCTTCGTGAAGATGCCGCCACCCACCCGCATGAACATGGCGAGGAGCGCGCCACCGAACCCGAAGCCGACCAGGACGGATGTCGCGTCGCCCTTGTAGATCAGGAGGATCACGGTGGCGCCCAGCAGGCCGAGACCGACCGTGAACATGCCGGCCACGCCGCCCGCTCGGAACGCGATCTTCAGGGCGCGTCGGAGACCGGATTCACGAGCCGCGTTTGCGGTCCGGACGTTCGCCCGGACCGCGAGCCACATCCCGACGTACCCGGTGAGCGCGCTGAACCCGGCGCCGAGGATGAACGCGACCGATCGTCCGAGCTTGATCGAGAGCTCCGAGTGCGCCGCGTTCTCCGGCGCCGGCAGGATGAAGAAGAGCAGGACCGTGAGGAGCGCGAGGAAGATGCCGAGCGTCCGGAACTGTCGCGAGAGGTACGCCTTGGCGCCCTCCTGGATCGCGCGAGCGATCTCCTTCATCTTCTCGGTCCCCTCCGGTGCAGCGAGGACCTCTCGGACCAGGTAGTACGCGAATGCGAGTGCGAGGAGCGAGATCCCGAAGATCACCCAGAGATAGGTGGTCTCCGTCGATGTGAAGATGACCTCGAGCGGCCCGCCCTCTTGAGCCAGGATGCCGTGCAATTGAACCTCCATGTGGTGGGATCGAAAGGACGTTGCGAAGGACGTGGAAACGGCGGGCAGTATAGGCAACGTGCCAGGTCAGTGACCCGATCCGGCGTCGGTCGCTCCCTGTTCCTCGACGTCGGCAAGTGTCTCCTCGTCCACGGAGGGCGAAAGGCGGAACACGAACCACCCGAGCAACCCGGCCAGGATGGACGCGGCCAGGACCCCGACCTTGGCTTCGGCGATCAACGACCCGTCGTCGAAGGCCAGCTCGGTTATGAACAGGCTGACCGTGAACCCGATGCCGGCGACCGCGGCCGCGCCGACGATGTGGATCATGCGAACACCGGCGGGGAGCCGAGCGACCCGCGTGGCCACCGCGATCGCCGCGGCGCCCGAGATCCCCACGACCTTGCCGATCACCAGCCCGAGCACCACCCCGAGCGTGACGCGGCTCGCCCAGGCGTCGGCGAGCTGCTCGCCGCTCAGCCGGACGCCCGCGTTCGCGAACGCGAAGAGAGGGATGATCACGAAGCTCGTCCAGGGGAGCAAGGCGTGCTCGGTCCGGGTCAGTGGGGAGACCGCTTCCCGGGAGAGCGACGCGAGCCGGAGCCACTGGGCAGCGTCCGCGTCCGGAGGCTCCGGGTCGTCCATCGTGAGGTCGGCGGTGCGTCTGGCCTCAGCACTCACCGCGTGAGGCCGCTGGTACGACTCGGCAGGTGCCATGAGGCCAAGCACGACTCCCGCGATCGCGGGATGCACTCCTGACTCGTACGTCGCGAGCCACACGAGGGCTCCCAGGCCGAGGAAGACGGGCGTCGCCTTGACCCCGACGCGCCTGAGCGCGAGCATCAACAGGCAGAGGGCGGCGGCGGCGGCGAGGGAGAGGATCGACACGCCGCTCGCGTAGAAGAGCGCGATCACGATGATGGCGCCGATGTCGTCCACGATCGCCAGCGTGAGGATGAAGGGCTTCAGCCCGGACGGCGCATGACGGGCCGCGAGGACGAGGACACCGAGAGCGAAAGCGATGTCGGTCGCCATCGGGATCCCCCACCCGGCCGTTCCCTCGCCGCCCGCGTTCAGGGCGAGGTAGATCAGCGCGGGCACGATCATCCCGCCGATGGCGGCCACCACTGGCAGCGCCGCGGCCCGCCGATCCTGCAGCTCGCCAGTCTGGAACTCCCGCTTGATCTCGAGGCCGACTACGAGGAAGAACAAGGTCATGAGCCCGTCGTTCACCCAGTGCCGGAGGTCGTGCCCTATCACCCACGAGCCCAGCTGAAGCTCGGCGGGCGTACGCCAAAGTCGCTCGTAGGCGTCTCCCCACGGGGAATTCGCCCAGGCAAGTGCCATGAGTGCCGCGAAGAGAAGCATGATGCCGCTCGCGGTCGAGGTGGACAGGAACTCCTGGAGCGGCCGGAGCACGCGACGGGGCACGGGCCGATCGGATGTGGACCACGACGGTCTGATCTCCGAGTGCGGCGCGCCTGCGGGTCGTTCGCTCACGGAACCCTCGCTCGCCGACCAGTCTTCCCGGCACGCCATAGATGGAGCGGACCATCCTATCCGACCCTTCGGGAGAGGACCCGAGTCCGATACGGTCCTTGGAAGACACCCGGGCGGCGTGTAGCGTCGGCCCCGCTTTGACAGAACAATCCCCTGCCGCCGAGCCGACGCGGCGATCCCCGAGCAGCCGAGTCGAGGAAGCCACGCGCCGCCGGGCGGCCACCCGCTGGCGGATCGCGATCGCGGTCGCCGTGGTCGCGCTGCTCGCGATCGGCGGTTTCTTGCTGTTCGGCGGGGACGTACCGTTGCTCGACGAACCGGACGGGCCGGGTGAGTTCAGCTTCGAGATGAAGGGCCTGCGGGCCTCCACGACCAGCCGGACCCCGCCCGCCGAGCTCCGGGACACGATCCGGGAGGCCGGGACCGGCGTGAAGGCGACGATGGACGAGCTCTACCTCCATGCGTTCGTCGACACGAACTCCTGGGGCGACTACGAGGCCGCCTTCGTGGTGTTCGACGGTACTGCGGCCGCCCGTGCAGAGGCGGACGGAGACGTCCTGACCCTCGGGGCGGATGCGAACGACGTGTACGACGCGCTGACACCCACCACCGAGACGCTCTCGATCACGATCCTGACCGACCGGAAGGATGCCCCAGCATCGGCGATCGCCCAAGTGCGGTTCCAAGCGGACGCCCAGCGGCAAGACGGCTCGTCCTCGCAGGTCTCAAGCAGCGGGACGTTCTTCCTCCGCCCGGTCGAAGGGGAGTGGAAGGTCTTCGCGTACCGGGTCGATCGCGACGACCAGGCATCCGAGGAACCGAGCCCCACGGGGTCGCCGTCGTGATGCGCCGCCGGCTGGTCGCGACCATCGCCTCGCTCGCGGCGGGCGTCGCGGGACTCGGCGCCGCGACGCTCCAGGCGACGCCCGCCGCGAGCACCCCCCTCCTGCAGATCGGCGACGCGCACGCCGAGTTCGCCCCCTCTCTCCGCGGGAACAAGCCGATCTTCATCCTGATCCTGGGGAGCGACGCGCGCCCCGGCACACCGTTGGAGCGCGGTCTCTGCGACTCGATCCATGTCCTCGGGATCAACCCCAAGGCGAGACGAGCCACGCTCGTCGGGATCCCTCGTGACTCCTACGTGCCGATCGCGGGCGGCGGCAGCGACAAGATCAACACCGCCCTCCCGCGGGTGGGTGTGAAAGGGATGATCGACACGGTCGAGGACCTGACGGGCGTCACCCTCGACTACTACATGCTCACCGGTTTCGACGGGCTCAAGAGGATCTTCGACTCGCTCGGCGGCCTCAAGATCGACATCCCGTACTCGTTCGAAGGCCACGAGTTCACGCCCTTCGAGGAGGGACGGCAGACGCTGACCGGCCCACAGGCGCTCGAGTACACGCGCACGCGCAAGAGCCTCTCCCAGGGCGACTTCGACCGCTCGATGAACCAGGGGCGGGTCCTGCAGGCGGCGTTCACGCAGTTCCGCACCGAGTTCCTGAAGGACCCGACGGCCCTGTTCCACTGGATCGCGGTGGGCATGCGCAACGTCACCACCGACATCCCGCTGAGCGAGTTGCTGACCCTCAGCTTGGCATCGTCCGAGGTCAGCCCCAAGCGGGTCACGAACCTCGTGGTCGTGGGGAGCATCGGGACGGCGGGAGGGGCCAGCATCGTCAACCTTCCCTCCCCGAACCCGGTGTTCGACGACGTCGCGGCCGACGGCTACGTGCTGCCGCAGGACATCCTGCCCGCCAACGCGCCCTCCGGCTAGCGTTGAAGGAGGAACGCATCCCCCCTCGGTTCCGCCGCCGGACGACGCTCATCGGAGCCGCGCTCGTCGGCCTGCTGGCGGTCGGCGCGGTCGTGCTTCTCACGCAGGAGGGCGACGCGCCCGTGAGGGGTCTCCGTCGGGACGTGGACGTGCCCACGGACAGCGACGACGGCGTCGCATCGACGCCCGCGTTCCGGTTCACGAAGGCAACGCGGAAGGTGGTCCCCACCTCGGGGGGACGCATCAAGCGGCGTCAACGGGAGGCCGCCGAGCACGCCGAGGTCGCCGCCCGAACCATCCTCGACGGCCTGTACACCGAGGGATTCCTCGATCCCACGAATTGGACCCAAGGGGAGTACGCGAGCGCGTTCCGCGGATTCGCGAAAGGGGCCAGGATGCGGGCAGTGGCACACCCCGGCCTGCTCACCGCCGGCGCTCGGGCCGGTGATCGCTACGAGGAGATCCTGCCGGTGGCCGGCCGCATCGACACGCGTGTCCTCGTCGCTCGCGGGGGCAGACCGACGCTGGTCCTGAGCTTCGTTCGGTTCTCGGCGGTCGCTACGGGACCCGAGCCCGTCACGTTCCGTTCGAGGGGCCAGTTCTTCTTCGAACGCGTCCGCGGGTCGTGGAAGATCGTGTCCTTCCACGTCACGCGCGCCGATGCACCTCGGGAGCCGGCGTGACGCGTCGAGCCCTCATCGCGATGACCATCGTCCTCGCGTGGCTGGCCGGCTCTACGCTCGGCTCGATCACGGGGATCCCCGAGGCCGGCGCGCGGACGGCCGGCCTCTCGTTCGGTCGTGCCCACTACGGCTACACACCCGAGCCCTCGGGGCGACGAACCATCACGATCCTCGCGATCGGCTCTGACGCACGGCCGGGGCAGAACCCGCTCCGCTCCCGCGCGGACTCGATCCACGTGATCTTCCTCCACCCACGGAAGGAGAGGGCCGTCATCGTGGGGATCCCTCGAGACTCATGGGTGTCGATCCCGGGGCTCGGCACCAACAAGATCAACGCCGCGATGGCGAGCGGCGGGCCGGCGAGGATGGTGGAAACGGTCGAACGCAACTTCGGCGCTCGGATCGACTACTGGGCCGTCACGTCGTTCTGGGGCATCGCTCGCATGGTCGACCAGGTCGGTGGGCTGCGGGTCCGGATCCCGTTCCGGATGCAGGATCCGTTCTCCGGCTCGAACTTCCACCCCGGCTTCCGGCGGCTCGACGGGAAGCAGGTCCTCGCGTTCGCCCGCGACCGCAAGAGTTTGGCCAGCGGGGACTTCGGACGGCAGGAGAATGGCGGGCGGGTCCTCGTGGCGGCGCTGACCCAGTTCCGGCAGGAATACCGGAAGAACCCGAGCCGCCTCCTGGCATGGATCGCGGCCGGCGCGCGGAACATGGATACCGATCTCCCTCTGGGCGAGCTCGTCGATCTCGCGTTCACTGCCAGCGGGATCCGCCCGAACGACGTCCTCAACGTGGTCCTCCCCGGCGGTACCGGATCCGTCGGCGGACTGTCGGTGGTGACGCTGTCGATGGGGACGGCGCGGGCGATCTTCCGCGACGCGAAGGCGGACGGTACGCTCCGGCCGGGCAACGTCCCCCGGAGCCCGACCGGCACGGGGTGAGCGTCGAGCCCACGACTCAGTCGGAGCTTCGCAGAGCCGGTGATACGCTCGACCGGGTCCCCATCCCGACGACCCGCACCCGGTGACCGTGCAAGACGATCTCATCGACGTACACCCCGGCCGCCAGCGCATCGCGCTGGCGGCCGCCGCGCTCGTCACCGTCCCGGCGTTCCTGCTCCGGTACGCCAACATCCACGCCTCACCTCCCGTCGAGGCGCTGCTGTTCGGCTTCGCCATCGTCGGCGCCGCGTTCGCGATCTCATGGGCGGCGGAGACGGCACAGCTCGACATCTCCGCGGGCCTCGCGATCGCGATCCTCGCGCTGATCGCGGTGCTGCCCGAGTACGCGGTCGACTTCGTGTTCACCTCGGAAGGAGGCAGATCGTTCCGGATCGACCCGACCTGCCCACCGCTGGGCGAAGGAACCGAGAGCCCGTGCGACCTGGCTCTGGCGAACATGACCGGCGCGAACCGGCTCCTCATCGGCCTGGGGTGGTCGATGGTGGTCTTCATCGCCTGGTACCGGCTCCGTCGGACGAACACGATTCCGCCGGGCCGGTGGGAGGGCATCCAGCTCACCCGCGATCACTCGATCGAGCTGGGATTCCTGTGGGTGGCGACGCTCTACTCGCTCACTCTGCCGCTGAAGTCGTCGATCACTCTGATCGACACGGTGATCCTCGTCGGCCTGTTCGCCGGCTACACCTGGCGGGTGTCGCGCGCCCCGGCGGAAGAGCCTCACCTCGTCGGGCCCGCGCGCTACCTCGGCACGTTCACGGTCGTCGCGCGCCGCACATCGGTGATCGGGCTGTTCCTCGCATCGGGCGTCGTGATCCTGCTGTTCGCGGAGCCGTTCGCGCACGCGCTCGTCGAGTCCGGGGCCGACATCGGCATCAGCGAGTTCCTGCTCGTTCAGTGGCTCGCGCCGCTCGCCTCGGAGTCGCCCGAGCTCCTGGTGGCCGGCCTGTTCGCCTGGCGCCTGAACACCAACTCAGCTCTCGGCACGCTCGTCTCCTCGAAGGTGAACCAGTGGACCTTGCTCGTGGGCACGCTCCCGATCGTGTTCGCGATCTCGAGCGCGTCCACGCACGGGCTCCCGATCAGCGCCGTCCAGCGAGAGGAGCTGTTCATCACGGCAGCGCAGTCATTCTTCGCGGTCGCGATCCTGTCGAACCTCAGTCTGTCGCTCCGCGAAGCCTGGTATCTGTTCGGCCTCTTCTGGGCGCAGTTCATCGTGGGAGCGCTGGTGCCCGAGTCGCTGCACGCGGCCGAGCGGATCGGGGTCGGCATCCTGTATCTGGTCCTCGGCGTCGGGTACATCCTGAAGGATCGGCGACGCGTACCCCAGCTCGTCCGGGACGCGTTCATCGCTTCCTACGCGGAGCTCGGTGAGGAGCGGCTGCAGGACGCCCTCGGGGAAGCCGAGGAGAAGCACCCCTCGCCCCCGCACGACGACGAGGATCCCTCGCCGCGCTCCGACGGGTAGCGCGTCGGTGGATGCACGCGTCTTCCTCGAAGACCTGACCGCGGACGACCCGGACACCGCCGCCTGCCTGGTCGGCCTGCGAGAGCTGAAGGCGCGCGAGGCTCGCCTGGATCCCTTCCCCGAGGACCTGCCCGAGATCGTCCGCTCCCGACTCGAGCTCCTCGGCATCGAAGGGCTGTACCCGCACCAGTCGCGTGGGCTCGAAGCGCTCCGATCCGGCCGGGACGTGATCCTCGCGACAGGAACGGCGAGCGGCAAGACCCTCGTGTACGACGTCGCGTTCGCCGAAGCGGCCGTCAGCGTTCCCAAGGCCACCGCCCTGTACCTGTTCCCGACCAAGGCGCTCGCGCGCGACCAGCTCCGCGCGGTGAGAACGCTGAAGCTCACGCAGATCCGGGCCTCCGCCTACGACGGCGACACGCCGAAGGCGGAGCGACCGCTCGTCCGGAAGAACGCGAACCTGGTGTTGACGAACCCCGACATGCTCCACCTCTCGATCCTTCCCGATCACGCGAGATGGGCCGACTTCCTCTTCCGTCTCTCGTTGATCGTGATCGACGAAGCGCACGTGTGCCGAGGGGTGTTCGGATCGCATGTGGCGATGGTGCTTCGGCGTCTCCGGCGGCTGATCGAGCACTACGGCGGCAGCCCACGCTGGTGCCTCGCGAGCGCCACCGTCGGCAATCCCGGCGAGCTCGCGTCCCGCCTGACCGGCCTCGACGTCGAGGTCGTCGAGGCAGACGGCGGACCGACGGGCGACAAGGTGTTCGCCCTGTGGAATCCCCCGATCGTCGACGAGGAAACCGGCCGGCGACGGAGCGCGCTCGCCGAAGCATCGTGGTTGATGGGGAAGCTCGTGGCGAGGGACGTCCGCACGATCGGGTTCACACGGTCGCGGCGGGCCGCGGAGCTGCTGGCGGCGTTCACACGACGCGAGGTAGGCGACGCGGCCCGCCGCGACCGGATCGTCTCCTACCGCGCTGGTTACCTCGCCGAGGACCGCCGGAAGATCGAGCGCCGCCTCGCCGACGGCGAGTTGCTCGCGGTCGCCGCGACCTCCGCCCTGGAGCTCGGGATCGACATCGGTTCGCTCGATGCCGCCGTGCTGACGGGCTACCCGGGCACCCGTGCCTCGATGTGGCAGCAGGCGGGAAGATCCGGGCGCCGGACCGAGGGGTCGCTCGCGATGCTCGTCGCGCAGGACGACCCCCTCGACCAGTACCTCGTGCACCACCCCGAGGACCTCTTCGACAAGCCGGCCGAGGACGCGGTGATCGACCCCGAGAACCCGTACGTCTTGGAGCCGCACCTGCGGTGCGCGGCGCGGGAGCTGCCGATCGCGGACGAGGACCACGCGTACTTCGGTCCCGGGGCCACCGCAGCTCTGGAGCGGATGGGCGGGCGCGGTGAGCTCGCACGCCGCCGGGACGCGTGGCACGACGCCGGCCGCGAGTCACCGCACCGGCAGGTCGACGTCCGCGCCGGAGCGGGAAGGGTGTACACGATCGTGAACCGCGACACCGGTGAGGTGATCGGCACCGCCGACGAGCATCGAGCGTTCGGCACCCTGCATCCCGGCGCTGT
>DATKDI010000062.1:0-3619 GCA_035512775.1 Actinomycetota bacterium
AGCCAAACGGAGGCGCTGCTCGCCGATGGACCCGGGACACATCGGGGACACACGTCGCCTTCTGGGCAACAGAAAGGCCCCGTTTCCGGGGCCATTTAGAGCGGATGAAGGGACTCGAACCCTCGACCTTCTGCATGGCAACCCGTCCACTGGCGTGGATTCTGACTCGTTTGCCGCATGGTTGAGCCAGATAGCTGCGGCTAGATGAGGTTAGATGAGGCTGAATCAGACTGTTTAGGGAGAGAGTTGGGGAGAAAATCTGTGTCTGAACGGGCAACATCGTCTCTTCCCGCGCTCGATGTGTGATCGCTCTCTCGCTCAACCTCACCTCAGGGGTGCGGGCGCGCGACCCAGAACGGCGAGAACCGCCCTTCCCCCCGACCGGCGCCATCCGAGGCGGGTGTCGTTCGGCTCCGCATCGCGAATCGGTCGCGGCCTAGGCAGCTTTCCTGGTGCCTGGGTCGGTAACTGACCGCCACCCTGGACCCCTGCGGATCAGTCACGGAAGCAGGCGGAAGCGTGACCGCGGCGCCACGCGGCCGGCCGCAAAGACGCAATCGCGCGCCTATGCCTTCTCGCAGGCGACTCCGTCCTTGTCGCGATCGAGGCCGCGGTTGTAGGACATCGCGAGTTTGTAGAGCTTCGTGCTCCGGTAGAAGTTCGTCACCGGATCGCCGGTCAACGGCTAGTTCAGCCGACGGCGACGTTTGACGGCGAGGGCGATCAGAAGAATCACGATTCCAACAACACTGATGACATTCGTCACCCCGGCCAAAGCGCCGGCCACGTTGCTGGTGTCCGCCCAGATGAGGCCGATAGTCGTCCCCACGAGGAGCAGAGCGACCATCGCGCCTAGCCCGTAGAGAATCCACCGTCTGGTGATGATCCCGACCATAGCTCTCAGCGGACGCGGAAGCAGGCGAGCAAGCGCGGCGAAGTTTCCATCGCAATACCTCCTTGGGACATCACTCGTACTGGAGCGCGTCGAGGACGTTGAGGCGCGCCGCCCGCCGGGCGGGCATGATCGCCGCGAGGATGCCGGCGACCGCGGCCACGACCGTGAAGATGGCGAGCTGGGCGAACGGGACGGAGAACTGCACCTCGAACTGCGAGAGTGCCGCGGTCACCAGGGCAGCGAGGGAGATGCCGAGCGGGAGCCCGACAGCAGCCCCGATGAGGGCGGTGATCACGCTCTCGTGCCGCACCATGCGGCGGGTCTGCCGGCGGGTCATCCCGACCGCGCGCAACATCCCGAGCTCGCGCGTCCGCTCGTGGACCGAGAGGACGAGCGTGTTCACCATGCCGAAGAGGCTGACGACGACCGAGAGGGCGAGCAGAACGTAGAGGATGGCGAGGAAGTCGTCGAAGCCCTGATCCTGTGCTGCGATCCACTCCCCGCGCGTCTGCACCTTCGTGTCGGGAAATCCGGCGAGCGCTGCCTCGATGGACGTCCGCATCCCGTCGCTCGGGTCGCCTTGCACGTTCACGAAGGTGAACAGGTTGCGCGAACGCTCGAAGAGTGAGTCGAAGGTTGCCTGGGCGATGCTGACGCTCCCGAGAAGCGGATAGAAGGGCGGAGGCTCGTAGATCGCCTTCACTTCCAGCTCGAGACGTTTTCCGGACGGCGTCAGCAGGGGAAAGATCTCTCCGACGCTGAGGCCCTTCCGCTCGGCGAAGTCGTCGTCGATGAGCGCGCCGTTCCGCCCGAGTTTCGGGAGCACGGCGTTGGAACCGCCCTTCCACTGGAAGTTGTATGCGTGTGCGATCGTGCTCGGCTCGATTCCGGTCACGTAGTTGCCAGAGCCTGCGACCTTGCCGAGCTCGGAGCGGACACTCGAGACGAGTCGCGCCTGCGGTGCGGTACCGACGGCGTCTCCGGCGGCGGCGGCGAAGGGTGAGAAGCCGTCCTGGGAGGTGACGACGTAGTCGGCGACCACCTGCCGCTCGATTGCCTCCCCGTTCGAGGCCTTCATCCCGCTCGCGAGTACCGCGACGAACGTGACGAGCGCGATGCCGATCATGAGCGCCGCCGCGGTCGCGGCCGTGCGACCGGGGTTGCGCCGCGAGTTCGACTGTGCGAGCTTTCCCGCCGCTCCGCCCAACCTGCGGGCTGGCCAGCCGAGCATGGTCGCGAGCGGCCGCACGAGCCGGGTCGAAAGAAGCGCGACGCCGACGAAGAGCGCGATGCACCCACCGGCCAGCGAGAGCAGCCGCTCCGCCGTGCCCAGGTCGTCGACGAAAAGCGAGTAGCCGAGGAGTGCGACCGCGAGCGCGACGATGGCCGCGCCGGCGTACGGCGTCAGGAACGCGAGCCGCGACGTCGGCAGCGCCGCTCCCTCCCGGACGGCTGCGATCGGCGGTACCCGCGTCGCCCGGATCGCCGGCATCAGCGCTGCGAGGAGCGTCACGACGACGCCGATCAACAGCGAGACGATCACCGTCCGAAGCGCGAGGACGAGCCCGACCTCCGGCAGCTCGGCTCCGAAGGCGGCGAAGAGCACCTTCAGGCCGTAGGCCAGCCCGATTCCAAGCCCGAGCCCGATCACTGCCGCGACGAAGCCGATCACGAGCGCCTCGAGCACCACCGACCCGAGCACCTGCCGTCGGGAGGCCCCGATCGTGCGCAGCGTGGCGAACTCGCGCGTTCGCTGGGCGACAGTGATCGAGAGCGTGTTGAAGATGACGAAGGAGCCGACGAAGAGTGCGATGCCGGCGAATGCGAGCAAGAAGTATCGGATGATGTCCGTGAACGCCGAGATCTCGTCGGTTTCCTCCTGGGCCGACTCGGTGCCGGTCATCACCTCGACCGAGGTCGGCAGGGATGCGCTGATCTCGTCGACGAGTTGCCCGGGCGAGACGCCTTCCTTTGCGGCGACGAAGATCTCGTCGAGTTTGCCTATCTTCCCGACCAGGGCTTGCGCCGTCGGCACGTCGAAGACGGCGAACGTCGCACTCCCGATCGAGTCGACCCCGCCGTACTGCGCGATGCCGACGATCTCGAAGTAGCGGACTGGCCCAACGGCGGAGACGCCGATCGTGTCGCCGACGCGATAGCCCTCGCGCTCGGCAGTGCCGGCGTCGATCACCGTGTCGTCCGGCCCCGACGGCCAGCGACCCGCCACGAGGTTTGTGGGGTTGAAGCGGTCGAGCTCGGGGCTGGTGTCCAGGCCGAGCGCGAAGGTCGCATCCCCACTGATCGCCTTCTCCTCCTTGTCGAGCAGCATCGCCTCCTCGTCGACGATGGTTCCGCCCGCGACCGCGACGCTAGGTAGCCCGCGCACGTCGCGGAGCAGTTTCTCCGGAATCCCTGGCGTCGCGGCCGTGTCGCCCTGGAAGCTGATGTCGACGGGCTTGCCGGTGATGCGGGCATCCGTCTCGGCGTACGTCTCGCCGATGAGATTCGAGAAGGCCTTGTCGATCGTGTCGGTGAGGACGTAGGTGCCGCTTACCATCGCGACGCCGAGAACAATCGCGAACGCGGTCAGGGCGGCGCGGAGTTTGCGGCCGGCGAGGCCTCTGAGCGCAACGGCGATCATGTCCGGCTCACCTCCTCCATCGCCTCGAGAACCTCATGGGCGCTCGAGCTGCCGAGCTCCCGGACGATCTCTCCGTCGGCGAG
>DATKDI010000063.1:0-17925 GCA_035512775.1 Actinomycetota bacterium
ACTGCTTCGCGGAGATCCCGCATCGAGTGCTGGCCATGAGGTACATCCCCCGGAACCACAAGCGGAGGGAGGTCGAGGACCGCTCGAAGATCGTCCCGACGAGTGGGTACTCCTGGTGGCCGCAGAACTGGCAGGCGTAGCAGGTCCGGGCCTTCACCCGGTGGTGCTTGGTGACGCGCTCGCAAGTTGGGCACCAGATGCCCTCGGGGTAGAGCTTGGCCACGAGGAAGTCCATGCACGCCGAGTCGTCGGGGAACTCCCGGTCGAACTCCATCATCGAGTACCGGGATTCCGAGGACTTGGCTCGCTTGGGATCGTTGCGCTTGGTCATGACCCGATTCTAAGCCCAAGCACGTACTTGTGTCAAGTTTATAGTTCCCACATACGTCGATACGTAAAGCAACATATCGACCGCTATCGATACGACTCCCGACGATCCGGACAGGAGGTGAGCCCACATGAACGACCCTTGCTGCCCGCCCGACCGTTGCCCGCCGGGTTGCTGCTGAGATCATCAGGGCGGGCGGGACGCGGGGCCTGAGGCCCCGCGTCCCGCCGCCCGCAGGTAGCATCACCTGCCCATGGGACGTCTCTTCGGGACCGACGGCGTCCGAGGTGTCGCGGGCTCCGAGCTTTCTGCGGAGCTGGCGCGCGGGCTCGGCCGGGCAGCCGTGACAGTGCTGGCTGTCGAGGCCGGGCATCGTCCTGTCTTCCTGCTGGGTCGCGATCCCCGTGAGTCGGGCACGTGGCTGGAGGACGCGCTCGTGAGCGGCATCCACGAGGCCGGGGGGGACGTGCTCCTTGCCGGCGTCGAGCCCACGCCGGCGGTTGCGTTCCTGACCATCGATGCCGGTGCCGATGCGGGCGTGGTGATCTCCGCCTCCCACAACCCACCCGAGTACAACGGGATCAAGTTCTTCGGGCGCGACGGGATGAAGCTGCCCGACGGCGTCGAGGACAAGATCGAGGCGGCCCTCCGAGATCCGGTCCCGGTGACCGTGGTCGAAGGCTCGATCCGGGTTCTCAAAGGTGGCCGTGAGCGGTACCTGGCGCACCTCGTGGAAGCGGCGGGAGCTCGCCTCGACGGGATGACGATCGTCGTCGATTGCGCGAACGGCGCCGCTTCGAAGCTCGCCCCGTCGCTCTACGAGCGGCTCGGAGCCACCGTCCATGCGATCCATGCCTCGCCCGACGGGCGGAACATCAACGTCGGTTGCGGGGCCTTGCACCCGGAGGTGGCCGGCGCCGCGGTCGTGGAGCTCGGCGCAGACGCCGGCGTGTCGCACGACGGCGACGCCGACCGAGCCCTGTTCGCGGATCATCGTGGCCGGGTGATCGACGGCGACCAGGTCCTGGCCGCTTGCGCGATCGCGATGAAGGAAGCGGGCAGACTGCCCCACGACGCCGTGGTCACGACCGTCATGGCGAACCTCGGCTTCCATCGGGCCATGAGGGGTGCCGGGATCACGGTGTCGGCCACCAAGGTGGGCGACCGGTACGTCCTCGAGGAGATGCTCGAGGAGGATGTGATGCTCGGAGGCGAGCAGTCCGGCCATCTGATCTTCCGGGACCACGCGACGACCGGCGACGGGCTCTTGACCGCCATCCGCTTCCTCTCGCTCGCGGCCGGGACCGGTCGGACGGTGGCCGATCTGGCCGCGGTGATGGAGCACTACCCCCAGGTGATGGAGAACGTCCGCGTGAGGAGCATCGGGGAGCTCGACGATGCTGCTCCGGTCTGGGACGCGGTCAGGGTCGCGGAGGAGGAGCTCGCCGATTCGGGACGCGTGCTGGTGCGAGCTTCGGGCACCGAGCCTCTCGTCCGTGTCATGGTCGAGGCGGAGACCGAGGCGGTCGCTCGGCGCCACGCGGGCGCCATCGCCGGTGAGGTGCGCACGCACCTCGGGGCCTGAGCCCCGCTTCCCCTTTCCCCGGGAACGTCCGAGGCGCTGCTACGCTCGTTGCCCTATGTGCGGCATCGTGGGCTACGTAGGCCCCGAGGAAGCCCTCCCGATCGTCCTCGAAGGACTCCGGCGTCTGGAGTACCGCGGATACGACTCGGCGGGCGTCGCCGTGCTCGACGGCAGCCTGACCGTCGTCAAGCGGGCAGGGAAGCTCGCGGAGCTCGAGACGGCGTTGGACCTGGACGGACACCCGGCCGGCACGGTCGCCATGGGGCATACGCGTTGGGCGACACACGGCGCGCCCACGGACCGCAACGCCCATCCTCACCTGGACTGCTCGGGCACCGTGGCCGTCATCCACAACGGGATCATCGAGAACTTCTCGCAGCTCCGGGCGCGACTCGAGAAGGACGGTCACACGCTCGCCTCCGAGACCGACACCGAGCTCGTGGCCCATCTCATCGAGGAACGCCTCCGTGAGGGCGAGTCGCTGGTGGAGGGCGTCCGGAGCACCGTGAGGGAGCTCGAAGGCGCCTATTCGCTCGTCGTCCTTTCCTCGGATGACCCCGGGCTGCTGGTCGGGGTGAAGGTGGCTTCCCCGTTGGTGGTCGGGGTCGGGGATGGCGAGATGATCCTCGCCTCGGACATCCCGGCCATCCTGGGACGGACGTCCACCGTGATCCCGGTCGACGAAGGTCGCATCGTCGAGGTCCGGGCCGGGGGAGCCACGTTCACGGACTTCGACGGTAGCCCGGCGAACCCGGAGTCGATCACGGTCGACTGGGACGCCGCGAAGGCGGAGAAGGGTGGCTTCGACACCTTCATGTTGAAGGAGATCCACGAGCAGCCGGCGGCGATCCGGGACACGCTGGTCGGGCGCGTCGACGAGCACGGTCGACTCGTCCTGGACGACCTCCGGATCGCCGACGACGTGCTGCGTGAGGTCGACAAGGTGTTCGTGGTCGCCTGCGGCACCGCCTATCATTCGGGCCTCGTCGCGAAGTACGCCATCGAACACTGGACCCGGCTGCCGGTCGAGATCGACATCGCGAGCGAGTTCCGCTACCGCGACCCCGTGCTCGGTTCCGACACCCTGACGCTGGCGGTCTCGCAGTCCGGCGAGACGATCGACACGCTGGAGGCCGCCCGACACGCGCGTCGGCAGAGCTCCAGACTCCTCGCGGTGACGAACACGGTCGGTTCGTCGTTGGCTCGAGAGGCGGACGGCGTGATCTACATGCACGCGGGACCGGAGATCAGCGTGGCCGCGACCAAGACCTTCGCGACCCAGATGGTGTCGCAGTACATCCTCGCGATGTATCTCGCGCAGGTCCGAGGGTCGATGTTCCCCGAGGAGATCGCCGAGGTCTTGACGCGCATGGGTGAGCTGCCGGGTCAGGTCCAGCTGGCGATCGGGTTGGACGCCCAGGTCCGGGAGCTCGCCCGGCGGTTCCAGGACTCCCGCGACTGGCTCTTCATCGGACGTCACACGGGTTTCCCCGCCGCCCTCGAGGGGGCGCTCAAGCTGAAGGAGATCAGCTACGTGCACGCCGAGGGCTATCCGGCCGGCGAGCTGAAGCATGGACCCATCGCGCTGGTCGAGGAGGGCGTGCCCGTCGTCGCGGTCGCGACCAAGTGCCACGTGTATCCGAAGATGCTGTCGAACATCCAGGAGGTACGGGCGCGCGGTGCCGAGGTGATCGCGGTGGCCACGGAGGGTGACGAGCAGATCCGCGAGGTCGCGCAGCACGTGATCGAGGTGCCGGAGACGCCGGAGCTGTTGTCGCCCGTGGTGGTGACGGTCCCGTTGCAGCTGTTGGCGTACCACGTGGCGAGGCTCCGGGACTGCGACGTCGATCAACCCCGGAACCTCGCGAAGAGCGTCACGGTCGAGTAGCGTCCCGCGCATGATCCGGCCGGTGAACCAGTCGGCTCGTGGCTCCGTAGCCCATCGCAACGCCGTGGCGTAGCCTTCCTCCCGTGGACATCGTGGGGCTCGGCGTCGACATCTGCGAGATCGCGCGCATGGAGCGCGCGATCTCGCGTCACCCCACGTTCCGTGACCGCGTCTTCACCCCCGAAGAGATCGCGTATTGCGACTCGAAGGCGAAGCCGGCGGAGTCGTACGCGGGCCGCTTCGCGGCCCGCGAAGCGACCATCAAGGCGCTCGGCGGCTACCGCGGACGCCGGTGGCAGGACATCAGCGTCACCCGCCATCCGTCGGGGGCCCCGTCGATCCGGCTCGACGGCAACGCGAAGCGCCGCGCGGATGCGCTCGGCGTCACCGACGTGCTGATCTCGTTCACCCACGAGAGGACGAGCGCCGTGGCGTTCGCGATCGCGGTCCGATGAAGCCCGTCCTCACCCCTGCGGAAGCGTCGACGCTCGATCGCGAGACGCAGGAGCGGGGCGTCGAGGCGGAGGTCCTGATGGAGCGAGCGGGCCGCGCCGTGGCGCGGGCGGCGCGCGACCTCGCCGGTGGATCCTACGGCCGCCGGGCGGTCGTCGTCTGCGGGAAGGGGAACAACGGCGGGGATGGGCTGGTCGCCGCACGGCACCTGGGCCGAGCGGGTGTGCGAACGACCGTGGTCCTCCTGGAGGACCCGCGAGAGCTCCGGGACCCGGCAGGCACGAACGCGCGGCGTCTCGAGGAGGTGCCCGGCATCCGCCTGCGGACCTTCCACGCGGGAAGCCTCCAGCGCGAGCTCGCTCGCGCGGATGTCGCCGTGGACGCGATCTTCGGCACGGGGTTCCGCGGCATGCCCGAAGACGACTGGGCGGCCGCGATCGCGAGTCTCAACGAGGCGGGCGCACCGATCGTGGCCGTCGACATCCCCTCCGGCGTGAACGGGACGACCGGCGTCGTCGAGGGCGAGGCGGTTCGGGCGCGGCTCACCGTGACGTTCGGCGCGGTCAAGCTCGGTGCGGTCCTGATGCCGGGCGCGGAGCACGCGGGCGTCGTCCGGGTGGTCGACATCGGCTTCCCCGACGATCTCGTGCGTGCCCGCGCGTGGCTGACGGAGCCGTCGGACGTGGCCGCGTGGCTCCCGGCGCGCGATCCGGATACGCACAAGCGCGCCTCGGGCGTCCTCGTCGTGGTGGCGGCGTCACGCGAGATGACAGGCGCGGCGCGATTGATCGCGATGGCGGCGGGTCGGGTCGGCACGGGACTGATCACGGTGGCGGCTCCCGAGGGCGCGTTGCCCCAGATCCAGGCCGGCCTCACCGAGCCCACCTTCCTCTCGTTGCCGGAGACGGCCGAGGGAACCGTGGCGGCGGACGCGGTTGCGCCGCTCCTCGAGCGGCTGGAGGCCGCCGATGCCCTCGCGATCGGCCCGGGTCTGACGACCAACGACCATACGGTGGCATTCGTGCGAGGAACGATGCGGCGCTCGCCCGTCCCCTTGATCCTCGATGCGGACGGCCTGAACGCTTTCTCCGGCGACGTGGCCGCGTTGCAGGATCGTCAGGCCGATGCCGTCCTCACTCCCCACGTCGGTGAGTTCGCGCGCCTCACGGGCGTGAAGCCCCGCGACCTCGACGCCGACCGCCCCACGCATGTTCGTGCCTTGGCGGAGCAGACCGGCGCCGTCACCTTGCTGAAAGGGAGTCGAACCGTGATCGCCCAGCCGGGCGGGCGGCTTTTCGTCAACGTGACCGGATCGCCCGCTCTCGCGACCGCGGGGACCGGTGACGTTCTCACGGGGATGATCGGCGGACTGCTCGCGCGTGGAGTCCCTCCGCTCGAGTCGGCCGCCGCTGCCGCGTACCTCCACGGGCTGGCAGGAGTGTTCGCGGGGAGGGATCTGGCCGAGGGGGCGCTCGCGGGCGACGTGCTGGAGCGGATCCCCGAAGCGCTCGCGCAGGTGGAGGGCGGGTGAACGAGTCGTATCGACCCACGTGGGTCGAGGTGGACCTGGAGGCGATCCGCGACAACGCCCGGATCCTGAAGCCCGAGAACGCCGAGCTGATGGCGGTCGTGAAGGCGGATGGCTACGGCCACGGCGACGTCGAGGTGGCCCGAGCCGCGATCGAAGCGGGTGCGACGTGGATGGGCGTGGCCCTCGTCGAGGAAGGACTGGAGCTCCGCGCCGCGGGCATCGAAGCACCGATCCTGGTGCTGTCGGAGCTCCCCGCCGGTTCTGAAGCTGTTGCCCTGGCCCATCGCCTCACGCCCACGTTGTATTCCGGGGAGGGTCTCGAGCGTCTCTCGGCAGCGGCGCGGGGCTCCGTGCCGGTCCACATCAAGATCGACACGGGGATGCATCGCGTCGGGGTATGGCCGCCCGAGGAGGCGCCCGCGTTCGCCCTTCGCGTGCAGGAGGCGGGGCTCGAGGTCGAGGGCCTCTTCACCCACTTCGCGCGCTCCGAGGAGGACGAAGTGACGACGAAGGAGCAGCTCGGGCTCTTCCTCGAGTCGGCCGAGGCGATCAGGTCCGAAGGCGTCACGCCACGACTCCTGCACGCGGCCAACTCGGGCGCGACGATCCTGCACCCCGATTCCCACCTCGACCTCGTCCGGCCCGGGATCGCGTTGTACGGGATCGAACCGGCGCCCGGCATCGGCTCCCATCTCGGTCTGCGGCCGGCGCTCACCTGGCGGAGCCAGGTGAGCGCCGTGAAACGGCTGGCCGCCGGTGAAGCGATCTCCTACGGCCAGCGGTACCGGCTCGAGCGAGACGCCTGGGTGGCCACGGTGCCGGTCGGCTACGCGGACGGCTACCCTCGGCAGTTGACGAACGTGGGAGAGGTCCTGATCGGCGGGCGCCGATGCCGGGTGGCGGGAACGGTCACGATGGATCAGCTCGTCGTGGACTGCGGTGACGGGGAGGTTCGGTTCGGCGATGACGTCGTGCTGATCGGGGAACAGGGGAGTGAGACGATCGGCGCCGATGCGCTCGGCCGGCTGTTCGGGACGATCGGATACGAGATCGTGAGCAGGATCGGCGAACGCGTCCCGAGGCGATACTCATGACCAAGCGGATGGCGACCACGCCCACCAAAGTGGCGGTAGGCGCCGTCGCCGCAGCCGGAGCTGTCGCCGTCGGCGTCGCGGGGCGGGCGCTCTGGCGCCGGCGACGTCCGGCCGACGGCAGCGGCACGTGGGCTCCGCCGCCGGAGGACCTCGGGCCGATCGAGGCGTTCGACGGGACCGAGCTCGCCGTGCGCGCGGCCGGACCACCCGATGGTCCGCTCCTACTGTTCTCACACGGGTTCAGCCTCGACATGACCACGTGGCGCGAGCAGTGGTCCGATCTCGGGGACGAGTTCCGCTGCGTCGCGCTCGATCACCGCGCGCACGGCCGGACCGAGGTGCCTGCGAGCGGCGACGTGACGCTGCGGTCGATGGGCCGAGATCTGGCGACGGTGCTGGACACGGTCGCACCGGGTCGGCGCGCCGTCCTCGTGGGTCACTCGATGGGCGCGATGGCCATCCTCGCGCTCGCCGAGCAGCGCCCGGATCTCTTCGGTGACCGGATCGCCGGGGTGGTGCTCCTCGGCGCGTCGGCGTCGGACCTGCTGCGAGGCGCGCTGGGCGGGGTGACCGACATCCTGCGGCCGCGGCTGGGGTCCCTCGCCACGGCAGCCCGCCGCGTGGATCGCCTCCGCAAGGCGATCCTCGCGGGCCCCGGAGACGTGTCTGCGATCGTCGCCCGCGTGACGCAGTTCGCCCCGGAGGCGCCAGACGACGTGGTGCATCATGTGCTGCACCTGGCGGAGCGCACGTCGTCCGTCGTCTGGACCGACGGCCTCTCGGAGCTGATCGGGATGGACTTCCGACACGCCCTGCCGCGGATCACGGTGCCCGCACTCGTCGCGGTGGGAGATCAAGACCGCGTCACGCCCCCCGCCGCCGCCGTCGAGCTCGCCGCGGCGCTCCCGGAGGGAAGGCTGTTCATCGTCGAGGGAGCCGGGCATATCGCCATGCTGGAGAGGCCCGAGCGGCTCAACCCGGAGCTTCGGACCTTCGCCCGGCGGGCGTTGGCGCTCGGGAAGCCGCATGTCCGCAAGAAGGAAGGGGCGGCGTGACCCGAACACTGGCCGCCGTCGCCCTCGAGGCGGCCGACTGCACCAAGTGCCGGCTGGCGAACGGTCGAACACAGGTGGTTTTCGGCGTGGGGAACGCGGACGCCGACCTGATGTTCATCGGGGAGGCGCCGGGCTTCCACGAGGACAAACAGGGCGAGCCGTTCGTGGGGGCCGCCGGCCAGCTGCTAACGCGCATGCTGAACGAGGTGCTCGCCCTCGACCGCGGGGATGTCTACATCTGCAACGTCCTCAAATGCCGGCCCCCCGGCAACCGCGACCCGCAGGAGGACGAGATCGAGTCCTGCACGCCGTGGCTCGTGGAGCAGGTCTCCCTGATCCAGCCCAAGGTCATCGTCACGCTCGGCAACTTCGCGACGAAGTTCGTCCTCCAGACCGCGCAGGGGATCACGCGGATGCGCGGGCGTACCTACCCGTGGCACGGTCGCACCGTGATCCCCACGTTCCACCCGGCCGCGATCCTGCGGAGCGGCGGAGAGTCCTCGCGCCAGTTCCTCGAGCTCAGGGATGACTTCGAACTCGTCCGGGGGACCCTCGCCACACTCGATCGCCCGCATGAGCCCGACCCCGGGCCGATGGCCGAGGCGGCTGCTCCTCAGCTCGCAGCCGTGACCGTGCCGGAGGCGGAACCGGTTCCCGAGGAGCAGCTCGAGCTGTTCTGACCATGGACATCGAGATCGAGACGGAGAACGCGGAGCGGACACGCGAGGTGGGCCAGGCGCTCGCATCGCTGCTTCAGCCGCGGGACACGGTGGTGCTGACGGGGGACCTCGGCGCCGGCAAGACCACGCTGGTCCAAGGGATCGGAAGCGGCCTCGGCGTGGAGGATCACGTCGCTTCCCCGACGTTCACGCTCGTTCGCGAATACTCGGGTCGCCTCGACGTGGCGCACGTCGACGTCTACCGCCTGGAGCGGGTCCAAGACGTCGTCGATCTGGCGTTGGACGAGCTGGGCGGCCCGGACCGGGTGCTCCTGGTCGAGTGGGGGGATGCCGTGTCGGACCTCCTCCCCGAGGACAGGCTCCGCGTGGAGCTGACGACGTCGCGAGCCGATGCCGACACCCGCCGGATCGTGGTGACGCCGCAGGGAGGGTCCTGGGCGGGTCGCTGGGAGCGCCTGGAGCACGCGCTCGAGCCGTTCCGACGCGACGGTGATGGCGCTCCCGGCGGAGCAGGCCGATGATCGTCGTCGGTATCGAGACCTCGACGCCGCAGACCTCCGTCGCGATCGGGACTGAGCGGGAGATGCTCGGGGCGGTCTCCGTGGCCGGGAAAGCTCGGCAGGAATCGGTGACACCTGCCCTGGAACAGCTGTGTCGCTGGACGGAGATCGAGCTGTCCCAGGTCGGCGGGATCGCGGTCGGCATCGGGCCAGGCCTGTTCACCGGACTCCGCGTGGGCATCGAGACCGCGAAGACCCTGGCGCAGGTGCTGGCCGTGCCGATCGTCGGGATCACGAGCCTCGACGCGCTCGCCTTCTCGGTCCGCCACACGCACAAGCTGATCGTCGCGGTGATCGACGGCCGACGGGGCGAGGTCTTCTCCGCCATCTACCGAGCGCTCCCCGGAGGCGTGGTGAGGGGGAGCGAGTACTCGGTGGGGACGCCCGACCACCTCGGCGCCGAGCTCGAAACCCTGCCGGGGGAGATGCTTGCGGTCGGAGACGGTGCCATCCTGTACCGGAGCCAGCTCGAGGAGCTGGGGAGTCGGGTCGAGTTCGCCTCCACGATCCGGGCGCATCCGGAGGCAGCGTCGCTGGTGGAGCTCGCGGTTCCGCGGTTCCTCCGAGAGGAGCACGACCGGCTGCACGACGTGGTGCCGATGTACCTGAGGAGATCGGATGCGGAGATCGCGTGGGACAACAGGGAGCGAAGCGCCGGCGCTTGAGGTCACGCGCATGCGCCGGCGTCACCTACGCGGCATCATGGCGATCGAGCGGCAGGTGTACGCGCGTCCGTGGAGTCCCAACCTCTTCGCCGCGGAGATCACCGACCCGAACAACCGTAGCTACCTCGTGGCTCGCGTCCACAAGGAGGTCGTCGGGTACGGCGGCCTGATCTGTTACGGCGACGAGGCCCACATCACCAACGTCGCCGTGGATCCGATGCATCAGGGTCACGGGATCGCGACACGCCTGATGGCGGAACTGATCCCGCAGGCGATCGAGATGGGCGCCCGGGCCGTGTCCCTCGAGGTCCGGGTGACGAACTGGGGGGCCCAGCGGATCTACGCACGCTTCGGCTTCCGGCCGGTCGGGATCCGGCGGAACTACTACCAAGAGGTGAGCGAGGACGCGCTCATCATGTGGACCGACGACGTGAGGACCGCGGCGTACCGGGCACGCCTGGACGAGATCGAGGAGACCCTTCCCCAGGGCGTGCGCTCCGCGTGATCACCCTCGGCATCGAGACGTCGTGCGACGAGACCGCCGTGGCGGTCGTGGAGGATACGTTCCACGTCAGGGCGAACCTGATCGCTCGCCAGGAGCACCTGCACGAACGCTACGGGGGCGTCGTTCCCGAGGTCGCTGCGAGGGCGCACGTGGAGTCGTTGAACCCCCTGCTGGAGCAGGCCCTGCGCGAAGCCGACGTCTCGTTCCGCACCATCGACGGGGTCGCCGTCACCGTGGGCCCGGGGCTCGTCGGTGCCCTCCTGGTCGGGATGGCCGCGGCGAAGGCTGTTTCCCTGGCTGCCCGGATCCCCCTGATCGGCGTGAACCATCTGGAGGGCCACATCTGGGCGAATTTCCTCGTGCACGGGAAGCCGGACCCCCCCTACGTGGCCCTCGTGGTCTCGGGAGGGCACACGATGCTCGTGCACATGCCGGCGGTGCATCGCTACGAGCTGCTCGGGCAGACCCTCGACGACGCGGCCGGGGAGGCATTCGACAAGGTCGCGAGACTCCTCGGTCTTGGATTCCCCGGCGGTCCCGCCCTCGACGCGATGGCGGCCGAGGGCGATCCCACCGCCATCCGGTTCCCGAGGGCGATGGAGGGCTCGGGCGATCTCGACTTCTCGATGAGCGGGCTCAAGACGTCGGTCCTTCGATACCTGCGAGCCGAGCAGGCGGCCGGCCACGACGTCTCCCTGCCCGACGTTGCGGCGTCGTTCCAGGAAGCGATCGTGGACGTGCAGGTGTCGAAGACCATCGCGGCGGCGAAAGGTCGCGGAGTGGACACGGTCCTCCTCGGTGGCGGTGTCGTGGCGAACACGCGACTGCGCGACCGGATGAGCGAGGCGGGAACGTCAGAGGGGTTGCGGGTCCTCTATCCGTCGCTCGAGCTGTGCACGGACAACGCGGCGATGATCGCCACGGTCGGAGCGGCCAGGCTCGCTCGGGGGGAACGGTCCTCGCTGGACATCGCCGCAGACCCCAACCTAAGGTTGGTGTCGTGACGTCCGTCCTGGTGACCGGGGGCGCCGGGTTCATCGGCTCGCAGCTCGGTGAGCGCTTGCTCGCCGAAGGTCACCGTGTCGTGTCCGTCGACGATCTGACGACCGGGAAGATCGCGAACCTCGTCGAGGCGCGCGGCTACGGCAAGGAGTTCTCGTTCTTCAACATGGACGTGCGGGCCGACGGTCTCGCGTCGCTGTTCGAACGTCACCGGCCCGAGGTCGTGTTCCATCTCGCGGCGCAGGCGGGTGTTCGGCCATCGCTGGACGATCCGGTCCACGACGCGAGCGTCAACATCATGGGCCTGCTGAACGTGCTCGATGCCTCCGTGCACGTCGGCGCCCGCAAGGTGATCTACGCGGCGAGCGGCGGCACGATGTACGGGGAGCCCCGCCGGCTTCCTACCAAAGAGACTGCCGCGCAGGGCTCCCGGCCGCTCTCTCCCTACGGTGTGTCGAAGAAGGTGGGTCTCGACTACCTCTCGTACTACCAGCGCTACCGAGGCCTGGACTACACGGCCGTCGCCCTCGCGAACGTCTACGGGCCCCGGCAGGATCCCACCGGCGAAGCGGGTGTCGTCGCCATCTTCACGGCGAAGATGCTGACGGGCGAGGCGCCTACGATCTTCGGCGACGGCAACCAGACCCGCGACTTCGTCTTCATCGACGACACGGTGCACGCCTTCGTCCAGGCGATCGATCGGGGATCCGGCAAGCTCGTGAACATCGGCACCGGGCTGGAGACGAGCGTGAATCACATCTACAAGGTGCTCGCCGAGCTCACCGGGTTCGCCGGTGAGCCGGAGCACGGCCCGCAGACTCCCGCGGAGCTTCGGCGGATGGCGCTCGACATCTCGGCAGCGGCGTCCGCGATCGCCTGGAAGCCGTGGACGCACCTGGAAGACGGCCTGGCGGAGACGGTGGCCTACCTCAAGGGCATCTGAGGACTATCACCCTGGAGCGAGCCCGCCGGTCATGAAGTAACCCTCCCCTCCCGTCCGGCACGCGTCGGGAAGCCCGCCGATGGTGGCCTCGTCGGCGTACGCGCGGGGGACGTACCCACCGCCCAACGACACTTCGTCGCCGAGGCGGGCCACCTCACGCCCCACGGGGTCGATCAGCACCGGTTCTTCCTGCTGCCGGTACACCAACGAGTAGCCATCCGGCCACAGGACGTAGATCGGTCTGGGAGACCGACCCGCGACGGCGAGACACCCATCGTGGATCACCAGTCTCCCTCCCCCCAGCGCCAGCATCGAGGTCCCTTCGAACGGGTAGGTGAGGACCCTGGCGGACGCCATCGGGTGCTCAGCAACCCGCAACATGCCGACCGGTGAGGCGAGACCCAGCTCAGGGACGCACGCAACGACGTCGTACTCGTGTCCCGATCTGAGCGCCAAGAGTGCCCCGCCGAGCGAGAGCGGCAGCCTCACGGCCTCGTCTGGAGGCAGCACGCTCTCGACCCCCCAGCCGCCGACGCTGCGCGCAGCGTGCCCGACCTCCCCGCCGGTCTCGGGATCGAACACGTGGGCCACCCCCCAGAGCTCATACCCGCCTTCACCCGAGGACCACGAGGCCCTGCGATCGTTGTTGAGATGCAGTGTCGACCCCCAGACGCCGTCGTCTACGACCGTTGTCTCTCCCCACATGAGGCTGAGGTCCCGCCCGAGCTGGGCCGCCGTCTGGTGTTGGTCGACGAGCTCACTCTCTCGAGCTGTCCACGCACCATCGGCCAACGTGAACCGCGTGATCCACCAGTCCGACCCACCGTCCGGGGGTGCCGCGAAGATGACCTCGTCCGGAGTGTCGACGATCGCACGCCAGCCGTCGGACGGCGCATGGACGGCCTGCGGATCCACCAGGAACGAACGGAGCGCATCCGTCGCGGGCCCGGCGATCGACGAGGCCGGTGCACCGGGGGCCTCGAGTAGTTCCAACGGCACCTCGCGTGAGGCCGTCGCGCCGAACACGCTCGAGGAGTCGTCCCCGAGGAGCGCGACGCTCGGGTCGTACGTGGGGATGTCGCAGATCTCCTCGGGGTCCAGCCGGCTCGTGTCCGCCTGCGAAGGTGTCTGGCCGAGAGGACGGTCGGGTTCTTCTCGGAATGAGCTCCGAAGCACGCTGAACGATGCCAACGCGAGTGATAGTGAAAGAGCCCCAGCGACGAAGGCCGACGCTTTCCGCCGAGGCGGGTCGGGGAGGCGAGGGCCTCGGAGCGCACGCACACGGAGGTCGCCGACCTCAGGCTCCGAACGCCCGAGGGCGTCCAGGGATCTTCGCCAACGCTCAGTCATCGTCCCCGCCCAGGAGCTCGGCGAGCTTGCGGCGTCCACGCATCAGGTGGACACGGACCACGGCGGACGAGGTCCCCATCAACCGTGCCACCTCGGCGACGGGGAGATCGGCCTGGTACCGCAGGAACACGGCGGCACGCTGTCCCGGGGAGAGCGACCGCAGGGCGTCGAAGAGCTCGAACAGCTCGTGATCGAGGTTCGAGATCGAGTCCGGGACGTGGGCCACCGACGGTGCTCGACGGAGCTCGCTCGCCGCGAGGCGGAACGCGACGCGGTAGAGGTACGGCTCGAAGGCGCGGATGCTCGACGCCCGCTCGAGCGTCCGGGCGAAGGCTTCCGCGACCACGTCGTCGGTGAGCTCCCGGCGGCCACCGGTATAGGCGAGCACCGCCTGCCAGAGCCGTGGTCCGGCCTTGCGGTAGAGCTCATCGAACGCCTGTTCCTCGTCCACCCACACCTCTACAGAGCGTCGGGATGCTGGGGATGTGAACACACTCCACGCGGCTCGTTGACCCTTCGGCGCTCCCGCGGCTATCCTGCTAGCACTCAGGCAGGGCGAGTGCTAACCGCACTCCCGCCCCAGGAGAGGCCGAAGGACAGGCCAAGAACCGGCCAGGAGAGATGGCCAAGAAGAACCAGGGAGGAGATCCAGGATGGCGAAGGACTTCAAGCTCAAGCCGCTCGAGGACCGCATCATCGTGCAGCCGGCCGAGGCCGAGGAGACGACGGCCTCCGGGCTCGTGATCCCCGACACGGCGAAGGAGAAGCCCGTCATGGGCACCGTCGTCGCGGTGGGCCCCGGGAAGTTCAACGAGGGCGGGGACGCACGCGTCCCGGTCGATGTATCCGTCGGCGACACCGTCATCTATTCGAAGTACGGCGGTACGGAGTGGAAGGGCAGCGACGGGATCGAGTATCAGATCCTCTCGGCTCGCGACGTCCTCGCCGTCGTCGGGAAGTAACACAGACCTTGTAGCGGGCGGGGATCGCGGGACGCGAGCCCCGCCCGGATCTTCCATCAACTGAAGGAGGACCCGGTGGCTTCGAAGCTGCTGAAGTTCGGCGAAGAGGCGAGGCGCGGCCTGGAGGCCGGCGTCGACAAGCTCGCCGATACCGTCGCGATCACGCTCGGTCCGAAGGGCCAGAACGTGGTGCTCGATAAGAAGTGGGGTGCGCCGACCATCACCAACGACGGCGTGACGATCGCCAAGGAGGTCGAGCTCGAGGACCCGTGGGAGAACATGGGCGCCCAGCTCGCCAAGGAGGTCGCCACCAAGACCAACGACGTGGCGGGTGACGGTACGACGACCGCGACCGTGCTCGCGCGCGCCATGGTGAAGGGCGGCATGCGGAACGTCGCGGCCGGCGCGAACCCGATGGCGCTCAAGCGCGGTATCGAGCGCGCCGTCGAGGCCGCCGTCGAGGCGATCAAGGCCCAGGCGCGTGACGTGGAGGCCAAGGAGGAGATCGCGAGCGTCGCGTCCATCTCCGCCGGGGATCCCGAGATCGGCGGGACGATCGCCGATGCGTTGGACAAGGTGGGCAAGGACGGCGTGATCACCGTCGAGGAATCGAACACGTTCGGCATCGAGCTCGAGTTCACCGAGGGGATGCAGTTCGATAAGGGCTACATCTCGCCGTACTTCATCACCGACCCCGACAGTCAGGAGACGGTGCTCGAAGATCCGTATCTCTTGGTGGTCAACAAGAAGATCTCGAGCGTCCAGGAGTTGGTACCGGCTCTCGAGAAGGTGATGCAGGCCGGAAAGCCGCTCGTGATCATCGCGGAGGACGTGGAGGGCGAGGCGCTCGCCACGATCGTCGTGAACAAGATCCGCGGCACCTTCTCGTCCGTGGCGGTGAAGGCGCCTGGGTTCGGCGATCGCCGCAAGGCGATGCTCCAGGACATCGCGATCCTCACCGGCGCGCAGGTGATCTCCGAGGAGGTCGGCCTGAAGCTCGAGAACGTGACGCTCGACCTGCTCGGTCAGGCTCGCAAGGTCGTGGTCTCGAAGGACACCACCACGATCGTCGAGGGTGGCGGTTCGAAGGACGACGTCGTGGGCAGGATCAACCAGATCAAGGCCGAGATCGAGAACACGGACTCGGACTGGGACAAGGAGAAGCTGCAGGAGCGGTTGGCCAAGCTCGCCGGCGGTGTCGCGGTGATCAAGGTCGGCGCGGCCACCGAGGTCGAGCTCAAGGAGAAGAAGCACCGGATCGAGGACGCCGTGTCGGCGACTCGGGCGGCGGTCGAGGAGGGCATCGTGCCCGGCGGCGGGGTCACCCTGATCCGCGCGGAATCGGCCCTCGAGAAGCTCGACCTGGAAGGCGATGAGGCCACGGGAGCGACGATCGTGCGTGACGCGCTCGCCGAGCCCGCTCGTCGGATCGCCCAGAACGCCGGCTACGAAGGCTCCGTGATCGTGTCGCACATCCGAGAGGAGAGCGACGCTCGGGGCTTCGACGCCGCCACCGGCGAGTGGACCGACATGGTCAAGGCCGGGATCGTCGACCCCGCGAAGGTGACTCGGTCGGCCCTGCAGAACGCCGCCTCGATCGCCGCCCTGGTGCTGACGACCGAGAGCGCCGTGGTCGAGAAGCCCGAGGAGGACGAGGAGACGGCGGCCGGTCACGGCCACATGCACTAGCGGTCGTCCGAAGCGGGAAGATCCGAGAGGCGGGCCGTTCGGCCCGCCTCTCCTCTTGCGCGGGCGGTTGCGTGATGGCAGGATGCCCCGACGCAGGGACCCGAGGGGTCCGAGGATGGGTCTGGGGGAGGAATCAGGATGAGGAAGAAGCTTGGTTTCGTCGTGGGCGCGATGGCGCTCACGTTCGTGTTGAGCTCGTGTTGGGCGCTCCAAAGCTTCGTGATCGTCGACTACACGCTGACGCCGGGGCAGGCCACGAAGGCGAAGTTCACGTTGCGACCCATGGGTTCGGACTACGCGAGCGTGTTCACCGGGGCTCGACAGTTCGTGATCATCGGCGTCGGTACGCTGGCGAGCGGGCAGAACACCGACATCGGCGTGAGCAAGGCCCGCTGGGGCGTCAACGGGCAGTTCGGCGGACCGATCCCGATGGGGGTCGAGAACAATCTGGTGACCGCGTTGGGAACGGATTGCTCGTCGAGCGGACTCAACTTCGCCGATATCACCGGAGTCCTGTGGAAGGCGTTCGCGACGCCGGTGAACAAGAACGACGGGGGCAAGGTCGAAAAGAAGTCCGTCATCGACGTCGTGCTGAAGGCGAAGGCGGCCGCTGTCGACCCGGGCGAGAACTACACGATCATGGGAGTGGCCGGCGCCTGGCAGGATGATGGTGACGGGAACCCGGAGGCTTCGGGGTCGAGCGATGACTCCTACGCCTGCTGGGGGATCGCCACCGCCAGCGTCCACGTGAAGGCCTAAGGAACCGGATCCGCGCGGGGTGGCGGGCGCGTGAGCGCCCGCCACCGCTGCACCACATCCGGTCCGACGGATGACTTCTTGAGGGCCGTCTAAACTCGGACGTGTGACGTTCGAGGACCTGATCCGCGGCTGGGACGGCGAACACGTCACCATCCACCACGACCGGGCGACGCCTTCCTGGATGTTCGTCGGCGTGCACAGCACGGTCCTCGGCCCGGCGATGGGCGGGACGCGGCTGACGTCGTACCTCACCCCCGCCGACGCGCTCGACGATGTCCTGCGGCTCTCCGGGGCGATGACCCTGAAGCACGCGGCGGCCGACATCCCTTTCGGGGGTGGGAAGGCCGTGATCGCGGTCCCCGAGGTCCCTTCACGCGATAGCCCTGCACGTCGGACCCTCCTCCTGCGCTACGCGGATCTGGTGGAGTCGCTCCACGGGACCTACGAGACGGCCGCCGACATGAACACAGGCGAGACCGACATGGACACGATCGGCGAGCGGACGTCCCACGTCCTCGGTCGCTCCAAGGCCAACGGAGGCTCCGGCGACCCCGGTGCGGCGACCGCGCTCGGCGTGTTCCACGGGATCCGGGCGAGCGTGCGACAGGCGTTCGGGACCGACGATCTCGAAGGGCGGTCGGTGCTCGTCCAGGGGCTGGGTTCGGTCGGGAGCCGGCTCGCCGAGCACCTCCATGAGGCGGGAGCCGCGCTCCTGCTCGCCGACCTCGACGCCGCACGGGCATCCACCCTCGCGGACGAGCTCGGCGCCAAGGTGGTCGCCGCCCACGACGTGGTCGGGACGGAGTGCGACGTGTTCTCGCCGTGCGCGACCGGCAAGGTGCTCACGGAGGCGACGATCCGTCACCTGCGGTGCCG
>DATKDI010000064.1:0-53065 GCA_035512775.1 Actinomycetota bacterium
CTACCGCTCCAACGGAGCCAGGCTCGCCACCCTGTCGTCCTGGATCGACACCTACAATCGGCGCAGACCTCACACCGCGCTGGGTGGGCTCCCGCCGATCTCGCGGGTGCAGACAACGTAGGTGGGAACTACAGCTAGCCGAGGACCCGCTCGGCGAGGGTCTGGGCTTCCCCGTCGGACATCTGGGTCACGGAGACCTCTTCCACGGCGATCGGCTCGACGTTCACGGCCTCCAGGAGGTCGGCGATCGCGTTGGCGACGGCCGCCCCCCGCTCGGTGGTCGAGATCCGCACGCCGCGGTTGTTGAGGACCTGGAAGAAGTCTTCGAGTGTCGCTCGCTGGTCGCCGAGGAGAGATGCCTCGGAGACGTTCAGCGCGCGTGACAGTCGAGCGAGCGTCTGGATCGAGGGCTCGACATGACCGTTCTCGTAGCGAGAGAGGCGTGCCTTCGGGATGCCGGAGATGTCTTCGAGCTCCGACTGACTGAGACCGGCATTGACCCGCGATTCACGGAGTCGCTGGCCGAAGTGCTTCCCGTCGCTTTGCCGCATAACCGATCTCTCCCCCTCGCTTGCGGATGTGCGGGCACGCTAGCACACGGTTGCGGTGAAGGGAACCGGGGCTTCTACCCGGAAAGACCCGTTGACGGAACTCGGGGCGCCGGCCACGCCGGCGCCCCAGATCGCCTGTCCGCTACTTGATCTCGGCCGTCGCGCCGGCCGCTTCGAGCTGCTCCTTGGCCTTCTCGGCCGCTTCCTTGGTTACCTTCTCGAGCACGGCCTTCGGCGCGCCGTCCACCAGATCCTTCGCTTCCTTGAGGCCGAGGCTCGTGAGCGCGCGGACCTCCTTGATGGCCTGGATCTTCTTGTCGCCGGCGGCCGTGAGGATCACGTCGAACTCCGACTGCTCCTCCTCGGCTTCGGCGCCACCTCCCGCGGCCGGGGCACCGGCCACCATCATCGGGGCGGCCGCCGCGGCCTGGACGTCGAAAGCCTCCTCGAATGCCTTGATGAACTCGGAGAGCTCGAGAAGCGTCATCTCCTTGAACTGCTCCAACAGGTCCTCGGTCCCGATCTTCGTCTTCGCCACGGTCACTCCTCTCCTTCTTCTTCCGTTGCTTCTTCTGAGGTCGATCCTTCTTCTGAAGCTTCCGGGACCGTTTCGGCCTGGCTCGTGTCTGCCGCCGTCTCGGGGGCCGCCGGCGCCTCATCCGTCGCCAACGCCTCCGCTTCCGCTTCCCCCGCGGGTGCCGCCTGGGCCTCCGTCGCGGTTTCCTCCGAAGCAACCCCTTCGGCAGCGGGCTCGTCCGGGAGCTTCGCCTTGAACGCTTCGAGGAGCGAGAGGAATCGTGCCTGTGTCGCCTGGAACACGGCGGCCGCGCGCGACATCTCGCCCTTCATCAGCCCGGCCACCTTCGAGAGCATCACCTCGCGGGATTCGAGGTCCGCGAGTGATTTCGCTTCGTCCGCAGAGAGCACACGGCCTTCCACGAACCCGCCCTTCAGCACGAGCGCGGGGAACTTCTTGGCTGCCGCCGTCACGCTCTTCGCGGCGGCGACGGGATCCTCCAGGACGAACGCCACCGCGCTGGGGCCGTCGAACAAGGACCCGAGCTCGGCCGCGTCGGTCTGTTCCAGGGCGCGTCGCATCAAGGTGTTCTTGATGACGGCGAACCTGGCGCCCCCGTCCCGCAGGGACTTCCGCAGCTCGGTGATCTCGGACACCGTCAGGCCGCGGTATTCGGTGAGTAGCAGCGCCGCGGAGCCCTCGATCTGCTCCTTGAGCTCCGCGACCCGTTCGATCTTCTGGGTACTCGGCATCGCGCCTCCTGTATGACGAACGCGTCCCCGCAGACAGCGGAGACGCGCGGTGGCGCGACATTCCCCGGCGATCAGACGTGTCGCCACGCATGGCCGTCGCCTCGGCAGGTACCCGATCGGGATTACGCGCTCACGCACCCCTGCTGTCTGCGGCAGCCCGAGGATAGCAGGCGTTCGCGGACACCGAGGAACGAGTCGGAACTCCTACGTCCGGACCACCGCCTGGACTCCCCGAGGCTTCGCCGGGTCGATCCGGACGCTCGGCCCCATCGTGGAGGAGACGGCCAGCGACTTGATGTATCGCCCCTTCGCCGACGCGGGCTTCGCCTTCAGGAGCTCGTCCACCACCACCATGTAGTTCTCGAGGAGGTTGCGCTCCTCGAAGGACTTCTTCCCGATGATCAGGTGCACGTTGCCCGTGCGGTCGGCCCGGTACTCGACCTTTCCGCCCTTGATGTCGGCCACGGCCTTGGCGATGTCGTTCGTGACGGTGCCGGTCTTGGGGTTCGGCATCAATCCGCGGGGACCGAGGACGCGACCCGCCTTCCCCACCGACGCCATCATGTCGGGGGTCGCGACCGTCGCGTCGAAGTCGATCACGCCCTTCATGACCTCCTCGACGAGCTCATCGCCGCCCACGACATCGGCTCCTGCCTCGCGTGCCTCGCGGGCTTTGTCTCCCGCCGCGAAGACACCGACGCGAACCGACTTCCCGGAGCCGTGCGGCAAAGCGACGGTGCCGCGGAGAGCCTGATCGTTCTTCCGGGTGTCGATGCCGAGCCGGAAGGCGATCTCCACGGTCTCGTCGAACTTCGCGTCCGGAAGGGACTTCAGGATCTTGATGGCCTCCGCCGGCAGGTACTCCTGCTCCCGATCGAAGGTCTCGGCGGCCTGGCGGTATCGCTTGCCGGGCTTCGGGCTCACGATGCCACCTCCACACCCATGCTCCGGGCCGTTCCTTCGATGATCCGCATCGCGTTGTCGATGTCGTTGGCGTTCAGGTCGACCATCTTGCGCTCGGCGATCTGACGGACCTGATCCCGAGAGAGCCGTGCGACCTTCTCCCGGTTGGGCTCGCCGGAGCCCTTCTCGATGCCGGCGGCCTTGCGGATCAGCTCGGCGGCCGGTGGCTGCTTCAGCACGAACGAGAACGAACGGTCCTCGTAGATCGTCAGCTCCACCGGGATCACCTGACCCGCGAACTGCTGGGTCGCATCGTTGTACTGCTTGCAGAACTCCATGATGTTGACGCCGTGCTGACCCAGCGCAGTACCGACCGGAGGAGCCGGGGTCGCCTGCGCGGCGACGATCTGGAGCTTCGCGGTGGCGAGCACCTTCTTCTTCGGAGCCATCCTGTTCGCACCTCCTGCGGTCCCAGCGGCCTTCCGGCCTCCCGCGTCTAAGGGATCAGACCTTCGACACCTGGTCGAAGGACAGCTCGACCGGCGTCTCCCGGTCGAAGATGTTGACCAGCACCTTGAGCTTGGCCTGGTCGGCGTTGATCTCGCTGATCGTGCCGTTGAAGTCCGAGAACGGTCCCGACGTGATCCGCACGATGTCGCCCTCTTCGAAGCCGAGGCGAACCTGCGGCCGGACCTCCTCCTTCTTCACCGCGAGGATCTTGTCGACCTCGTGCTTGGAAAGCGGCGTCGGCTTGGTACCCGTCCCCGCCGAGACGAACCCGGTCACGCCCGGCGTATTGCGGACCACGTACCAGGAGTCGTTGTCGTAGACCATGCGCACGAGGAGGTAGCCGGGGAACTGCTTCCTCTTGACGACCTGCTTCTTCCCGGACTTGATCTCCATCACGTCTTCCATCGGGATGTGGACGCCGAAGATCTTGCCCTCCATCTGCATCGTGTGGATCCTCGACTCGAGGTTCGCCTTCACCTTGTTCTCGTAGCCCGAGTAGGTGTGCACGACGTACCAGTCACCCTGGCCCCGGAACGGATCTTCCGCGGCGGGAGCGACCTCCTCGACTTCGACCGTCTCGGGCTCGAGAGCTTCGGCCTCGACTACTTCGGCCTCGACTACTTCGGCCTCGACTACTTGGAGCTTCGGCTCAACGGGCTCGGGGTCCGGTTCGACCGGCTCGGGATCGGGCTCGACGGGATCGGGATCGACCGGCTCAGGGTCTGGCTCGACCGTCTCCCCCTCGGGTTGGGCCACTTCCGGCTCGACGACGGGCTCCGTCGACTCATCCGTCGCCTCCGAAGGCGTCGTCTCGGTCTCGGTCTCGGTCTCGGTCTCGGTCTCGGTCTCGGTCTCGGTCTCGGTCTCGGTCTCGGTCTCTGTCATCGGCATCGCTTCATCCTTGGGCTGTTCGGACTCGCGCTCATCGGATCCGGAGGTGGGCTCGGTCTCGTTCAATTCGCCGGTCCTCATCAGTTACCGAGCACGTCGAACACGAACCTCGTGAACAGGGAGTCGAGCCCGAACACGTAGGCGGTGACGACGGTCACGGTCACGAGCACCACGATCGAGTACGAAACGAGCTCCCGGCGGGTCGGCCAGTCGACCTTGGTGAGCTCTTGGCGGACCTCCTTCAGGAACTGGCGGGCCCCGGTCCGCTTGCGCTTCTCCTGCACGGCGGTTCTCTTGGTCGCGGCGGATGGCGTGGCGGGACGCGTCGCGCCCGCGCGCTTCTGCGCGCGCTCTTGGCGTTCCTGCATCCGTTTCATCTGCCGGTTCATGCGTGCTCCCTTGCAGGGGCGGAGGGACTCGAACCCCCAACCGCCGGTTTTGGAGACCGGTGCTCTACCAATTGAGCTACGCCCCTGGGCTCCGGGCTCCCGGCGTAGGCGGGACGTCGGAGACCTCAGTATATGGTCGCCTTCTGGGCCCGGCAAAGAAGTGACGGCGCCGACCAGCATCTTCCTCGGTCCCCCGGAGCGACCGAGCCGGCGGCCGGGACCATGGGGGATTTCCTCGGCAGATACGTGAGCGGGAGCACACCTGCCCTATCCTTCGGTCACAAGACGTGCCGCAGCGGCCCCGGATCGCGAGGCACATCAGATGAACGAACCACGCACCGCACGGCCGGCGGGAGCCGGTTCTCGTCGGCGTTCCCCCGTGTTCGGTCGGCAGCCTGAGCCGAAGCCGACGGTGCTCTCCCCTGTGGAAGAAGAGATCGCGAACGCATTGACGAACGCGGTCGACGAGCGCATCGAGGAAGGGCTGCAGGCGCTCGAGGATCAGGCGACGCTCCTGATGCGCGAGGTCGCCACGGAGCTCTGGCGTTCGTCCGCGAAAGACGTACGCCCCGAGCAGGAGCGGATCGTGAGCCTCCTCTCACGCGACCAGGCCATCAGGAGCCTGATCGCATCGAGCGACGAGCGCTTCCAGGCGCTGTCCACTCGAGCGGGGCGCGTGGAGGATTCCCTCAACGATCTGGCCGAGACGGGCCGCGCGACCAGGGAGGCGATGGAATCCTCCGTCGCGTCCATCCGGGAGATCGCCGACTCCCCCACCCTCCATGGCGTCGAGGGCGTCCGGAATCAGCTCGAGCAGGTCGAGCACCACATCGCCGAGACGTTCAAGAACCTCGACGAGCGTGATCGCACCCTGACCGAAGCCATCCTGAAGCAGGTGCAGGAGCACGGCGAGATGGTGGCGCGCGAGACCTCCCGCGTCGTCGAGGCGATGCAGGGCTACGTCCAGGGCGGCGCCGAGGCCGTCGGCCGCCTCGCCCAGCGGGTCGAGGAGCACGCCGAGTCGTTCGCGACCCAAGACGGGGATCTGACCGCGAACGTCGGCGCGACGGTGCGCGAAGAGGTCCGGGCCGTCGGACAGCAGCTCGAGCTGATGTCCGAGGGCATGGGCATCCACACGAGGGACGAGGTCGCGATCAAGGCCGCGATGGAGCGGTTCATCGACGCGCGCGTCCGTGGCCTGGCGGAGCTGATCCGCAGCGACTCCCAGGCCCTTCGCCAGATGATCGAAGACAAGACCGCGGAGCAGGAACAGGTGCTCCGGGAGACCGTGGAAGAGCGGATGATCCTGGTCGGTGAGGCGTTGGTCGACAAGACGGCCGAGGCCGCCCAGGCCGCGATCGCCTCGTCGCTCGGGGAGACCGTCGAGCGGATGAGCGCCTCGGTCGGCTCCATCGAAGGGATCGACACGATGCTGGCCGAGCAGCAACAGGCGTTCGAGGAACGGATTCGAAACCACGTGGACGATCGCGTGACGGCGATCGCCAAGCTCGTTCGTTCGGACAATCAGGCGCTCGCCACCCGGTTCGCCTCAGGTGGGTCCGCCAACGACGACGCGGAGCTCTTGCGCCAGACCCTGCGGTCGCTGAAGGAGCTGCACGCAGGCCTCGCCAACGACGTGCTCAGCTCGGTGGACCGGCGATTCCAATCGATGTCCGATCAGCTCCATAAGGAGTCGCAGTCGACGGCCGAGGCGATGCTGAACGTCGCCGAGCGGCTGAGCGACAAGATCGACCGCGTCTCCGTCATCGTGGACGAAGGCTACGGCAACGACGTCCAGATCGTGGTGGATCGGATGAGCGAGGCGATCCAGGCCATGTCGGGACGGGCGCAGCGCCGCGACTCGCAAGGACAGATCGGAGCGTAGCTCCCCGAGGTCAGGGGTTCGGGGGCTCAAGGAGCGAGCGACGAGGAGCGAGCGCAGCCCCCGAGGTTAAGCCTCGAGCAGCACCTCGGCCTCGCCGCGCTTGATCGGCCATTCCGTCTCACCGTTCCGCTCGACCGTGACCCAGCATTCGAGCACCGCTAGGCCGCGTTCGACGTCGACCGCTTTCACTCGTCCACCCGCCACGATCTCCTCGCCCATGTAGACGGACGCGCGGAACTGCGCCGTGAGGCGGCGGATGCGCTCCGGACCCCCGGCCCATCGCGAGACGAAGGCGCCGAGGTGTCCCATCGTGAACATCCCGTGCGCGATGATCCCGGGGAACCCGGCTGCCCGCGCGACGGCGTCGTCCTGGTGCAGCGGGTTCTGGTCTCCCCCGGCGTCGGCGTACGCCTTCACCGCCTCGGCCGTCACCACGCGCGAGAGCGCGGGGACCTCGGACCCAACCGTGAGATCGCGGATCGACGGCATCAGCCTTCCGCCCGCTCGATCAGCGTCGACCGCGCGGTGCAGACGACCTCCCCATCCGGATCGACCAGGTCGGTCACGAGCACCAGGAAACCGTTCCCTTTCATCTCGCGGATCGAGTCGATCCGGCTCCGGATCACGAGCGTCTCCCCCTCCTCGAGCGGCCGGCGGAACTCGTACTCCTGGTTCCCGTGGAGCACGCGGGAGAAGTCGAGACCCAGGTCAGGGTCGGCGGCGACGCTCGGGATGACCGAGAACTCGGCGGCGGTCGCGAACGTCGCCGGCACCCCGCTCGGCTCGTCGAAGACGGCACGGAACGCCCGGACGCGCTCCGGGTCCACCGTGAACGGCACATCCGGATAGACCTTCCCGGCGGCGGCAACATCCATACGGGGCGGCATCCTAACCCTCACCCCGCATCTGGTGTCCCTCTGTCGGGGGACATGAGAAAATCCACCTGTGGGGGTACTCGAATCCGGTGCCAGGCGTGCCTACGATGCCGCAGTGACCGCTGCCCGGGTGAGACCCAAGGACCGCAAGGCTTCTGGGGCGCATGAAAACGACATCCGTGTCGTCATCGCCGACGACCATCGATCCTTCGGCGAGGCGCTGCAGATCGCGCTCGATAACGAGGACGACCTCACCGTGATCGAGGTCGTGACCGACGGCGAATCCGCCGTCGAGTCCGCGCAGGCGCGGCACCCGGACGTCCTCCTGATGGACGTCCAGATGCCCGGGGTCGACGGCCTCGAGGCGACCCGGCGGATCCAACGCGAGGCCACGGGCACCAAGGTGATCCTGCTTTCCGGCCATGACGACGACGTGGTCCTCGCCCGGGCGGTCGAGGCCGGCGCCCGCGGGTTCATGGCCAAGACGCAGGCCGTCTCCGACCTGGCGGATGCCATCCGGCGCGCCTTCCGAGGAGAACCCCTCCACGCGGTCAGCGAGGTCGAGCTGTCGCTTGCTCGCTTCCGCATGCAGCGTCGGACCGACGGCGACCTCGCCCAGCGCGTGGAGCGCCTGACCCCTCGGGAGCTCGAGATCCTCCAGCGCGTCGCGGCCGGAGAGGCATCCGTCGACATCGCGAACGAGCTCGGGATGAGCCGCCACACGCTCCGAACCCACATCCAGAACGTCCTCACCAAGCTCGGCGTGCACTCGAAGACGGATGCGGTCGTGGCCGCGATCCGATTCGGGAAGGTCAAGACGAGCGAGATGCTCGCGCAGACCGACGTTGACGCGTCCTGAACTCGCGCTTCCGGGTTGCGCTATCGCTTCGCTACTTGAGCGCTTCGGGGTTGCGCCATCGCGTCGCTGCTTGAGCGCTAGCGGGTCTCCCGGTGCAGCGTGTGCCCCCGGCACCAGCGGCAGTATTTCTTCAGCTCGATCCGGTCTCGATCGTTCACCCGGTTCTTGACCGTGTTGTAGTTCCGTCGCTTGCAGTTGGAGCACGCGAGGATGATCTTCGGCCTGTTGCCTTCCTTCTTCGCCATGGCCCCTACTTCACGACCTTGATGACCCTGCCCGCACCCACGGTGCGACCGCCCTCGCGGATCGCGAAGCGGAGGCCCTCTTCCATGGCGATGGGGGCGATCAGATCGACCTTCATCTCGACGTTGTCGCCCGGCATCACCATCTCGACGCCTTCGGGCAGGTGGGCCTGGCCGGTCACGTCGGTCGTCCGGAAGTAGAACTGCGGCCGGTACCCGTCGAAGAACGGCGTGTGTCGACCACCCTCTTCCTTGGACAGGATGTAGACCTGCGCCTCGAACTCGGTGTGCGGGGTGATCGAGCCCGGCTTGGCGAGGACCTGACCCCTCTCCACGTCCTCCTTATCGATGCCGCGGAGGAGCACGCCGACGTTGTCGCCGGCACGGATCTCATCCAGGAGCTTCCGGAACATCTCGAGGTCGGTCGCGATCGTCTTGCGAGTGTCGGTGATCCCGACGATCTCGATCTCACTCATCTTGTTCAACGTCCCGCGCTCGACGCGGCCCGTGACGACCGTGCCCCGGCCGGTGATCGAGAAGACGTCCTCGATCGGCATCAGGAACGGCTTCTCGACGTCACGGACGGGCTCCGGGATGTAGGCGTCGCACGCCGCCATCAGCTCGTCGATCTTGTCGCCCCAGGTGTCGTCACCCTCCAGGGCCTTGAGCGCGGAGATCTGGATGACCGGGACGTCGTCGCCGGGGAACTCGTAGGACGTGAGCAGCTCACGGACCTCGAGCTCGACCAGGTCGAGGAGTTCGGGGTCATCGACCATGTCGCACTTGTTGAGCGCGACGACGATCGAGGGGACCCCGACCTGGCGGGCGAGCAGCACGTGCTCGCGGGTCTGGGGCATGGGGCCGTCGGCCGCGGAGACCACGAGGATCGCGCCGTCCATCTGGGCGGCGCCCGTGATCATGTTCTTCACGTAGTCGGCGTGGCCGGGACAGTCGACGTGGGCGTAGTGGCGGTTGTCGGTCTCGTATTCGACGTGGGCAATCGCGATCGTGATGCCGCGCTCGCGCTCCTCCGGGGCCTTGTCGATCTGGTCGAAGGGGGTGAAGTCGGCCATGCCTTTCTCTGCCTGGCGCTTCGTGATCGCGGCCGTCAGCGTCGTCTTCCCATGGTCGATGTGACCGATCGTGCCGATGTTCACGTGCGGCTTCGTGCGCTCGAACTTCTTCTTGCCCATGTCTCTTGGTCTCCTCGAGGATCCTTGGCTCTCGCGTCTACTGGCTCGTAGCGGGGGGCGGGATCGAACCGCCGACACAGCGATTATGAGCCGCTTGCTCTACCACTGAGCTACCCCGCCCGGCGGTCGCCCAGTCTACCTGCGAGGCCGACGATGCGGCATGAACGCCGGCCCTGGCGTGTCGCGGGGCCGTTCAGTACGGATACGACGGTGGGGGCGGCGGCAACGCGTACGGGTCCGGTCGTCCTCTCGATCGGAAGAAGAGCCAGGTGACCGCCAGGCCGAAGACGAACCCCCCCACGTGTGCCCAGTAGGCGACACCACCTCCGATCTGGTTCCCCATCCCGCCGACCCCGCTGAAGAGCTGGAGGACGAACCAGCCGACGAGGACCACCACGGCGGGCAGCTCGAGGGACGTGATGAAGATGAAGAACACGAGCGTATGGATCCGCGCCCTGGGGAACATGACGAGGTAGGAACCCAGGACCGCCGCGATCGCTCCCGAGGCACCCACGTTGGGAACGGCCGAGTTCGGGTCGAACGCGACCTGGAGACCGGTTGCGGCCAGTCCGCCCAAGACGTAGAGCAGCAGGAAGGTGATCCGTCCGAGCCGATCCTCCACGTTGTTCCCGAAGACCCAGAGGAACAGCATGTTGCCGGCGAGGTGGAGCCATCCTCCGTGGAGGAACATCGACACGAACAGCGACGCCAGCCAGCTCTTGTCAGGGCAGGTCTGCTCGAGGAAGTTCTGGAGGCTGGCCGCCTCGCTCTCCCCGGCGCCGAACGACTCCGCGATCGCCAGCCGCGCCTCCGCACCCCCGTCCGCCAACGTCGTCTGGTTCGTGAGCTCGAAGGCGATCTGCGCGTTGCAGAAGAAGAACTCCTGCTGTTCCGCCTGGCCTTCGAACGTCGGTTCCCAGAGCAAGAACACGGCCACGTTGGCGGCGATGAGCACGAGCGTGAGCCACGCCGTCCGGGTGGTCGGATTGATGTCGCGGATCGGGATCACGATCGCTCCTGAGAGACCGCATTCGCATCGGGATCAGCTCTGACGAGCAGTTCCGGGAAGCATCGTACCGACCGCCCAGGCCATCGCCGCCGGAGACGCCGGCGCTGGCGCTCGCGATGGCAACGAAGAGGGGGCTACCCCTGAGGGCGGCCCCCCTTCGATCTCGCCGGTCGTATGGTCTAGGTGTCGTCGCCGCCGGAGTCGTCGCCGCCGGAGTCGTCGCCGCCGGTCCCGTCGTTGCCGAAGGTGAAGTCACCGTCGCCGGTGTTGTCGCCACCGCTCGTCCCGTCGTTGCCGAAGGTGTTGTCACCGTCGCCGGTGTTGTTCCCACCGCTGGTCCCGTCGTTGCCCGGGGTGTTGTCACCGTCGCCGGTGTTGTTCCCACCGTTCGTCCCGTCGTTGCCCGGGGTGTCGTCGCCGTCACCGTCGTCATCGTCGTCGTCGTCCTCGACTGCATCGAGCCTACGGATGGCCTCGTCGTCGAGGTCCACCGCGGGAACGTCGGGCCGGTCGCTCCCCGGACCCGTCGCCAACGCCACACCGATGCCCAGCGCCAGCACCATCGCGCCGACGAGGATCTTGCTCCACATCGATCGCATCGTCTGCTCCTCTCTCTCGGGTCTTCTGCCTGCGACTCCAACGTAGGCAAGCCCGGTGAGAGGGCCCTAAGACGGGCGTGAGAGACGTCTCATCGATGAGAGCGCCTGCGGGGACGGATCCGAGGAATGATCGCCGGCTTCGGGAGCACCGCGACGAGCGGTTCCAGTCTCTCTGCGAGCGCCGCGGCGGTCGGTCGCTCCTCGGGTCGCCGGGCAAGGCACCACATGATGGGGTCCGCGAGGCTTTCCGGGATATCCATGGAGAGCGGCTCGGGGTCGTGGACCAACTGCGGGAATCGATCCGGTCCGGACGTCCCCGCCTGCCCTCGCGGGTACGGAAGGCGGCCAGCGATGCCCTCGTAGACGGTCACTCCGAGGCCCCAGATATCCGTCGCGGGCGTGATCCTGCCCGCATCGGGTACCCCACACTGCTCTGGCGCCATGTACGCGTCCGTCCCGATCGGGCCGTGGAGATCGCCCGCCCGGTCCACCGGTACCGCGATGCTCAGGTCGATCAGCTGGGGTGGCGCACCCATCACCACGTTCTTCGGCTTCACGTCGAGATGCACCCAGCCTTCGTGCGCCATGTAGTGGAGCGCCGAGCAGAGTTGGATCGCGAGCGGCAGAGCCTGCTCCATCGCGAGCGCGCCCTGTTTGCGGATCAGCGTGGAGAGCCGGGGGCCTTCGAGGAACTCGAGGACCACATGGGGGGGGTCGCCGTCCGCGGACGCACCGAAGCACCGAGGAAGGACAGGGTGCTGGAGCGCCGCCAGGGCCCTCGCTTCGCCGGCGATCTGGCGACGGGCCGAGGCGTCGTTCGCGACGTGCGGACGGAGGACCTTGACGACGACCAACGCGAACAGGCGGTCGTCCCACGCCAGATACGCTTCGTGCTTGCTGCCGCCGCCCAGCAACGTGGTGACGAACAGCCCGGGCGCGATCTCGTCTCCTTCTTCGAAGCCCCACGCCGTATCAGTCACACGACCCCTCCCGAGCAGGGACACATCCCCGATGGGAAGATTCTCATGGAGGTCCCATCGCCGACCCATCGCGTCCTCACCTTCTGGAGGGAGCGCCAGAGGATGCACGAACCGGAGGAGCACGCAGACGAGGCGCAGCCGAGGGTGCTCTGGGGCATCCGAGGGCGGATCCTCCTGTGGTTCATCGCGATCCTGTCCGCGGCGACGATCGCCGCGGTCCTCGTCACGCGACAGCTCCTGATCGCCGGGGTCGACGCCCGGGTCGACGAATCGCTCGTGCAGGAAGCCGAGGAGCTCCGTCGTCTCGCCCGCGGGCGCGACCCGGTGACGGGCGAGCCCTTCCGCAACCAGGTCCATCGGATCTTCGAGGTCTTCCTCCAGCGCAACCTGCCGGTCCGCAACGAGATGTTCCTGACGTTCCTGGACGGCGAGCCGTTCAAGACCAGCGTGGGACGGCCTGTCTATCCGTTGGAGCGGAACATCGATCTGATCGAGCGGTTCGGCTCGGTGACGGACACGGATCGCGACCGGGTCTCGACGCCCGCGGGAGAGGTGGAGTATGTGGCCGTGCCCGTGAGGGCGGACGGTGAGGTCCGAGGGGTCTTCGTCGCGGCGATCTTCCGGCGAGAGGAGCTCGCCGACGTCGCCCCGGCCCTGTGGGGTGCCGCCGGTGTGGGGGTCGCGACCCTGCTGGTCGGCTCCGTGCTCGCCTGGCGGGTGGCGGAGCGCGTCCTCCGGCCCGTGGCGATCGTCACGGACACCGCCGCGGCGATCTCGACCACCGAGCTCACCCGGCGGATCCAGGTCGAGGGTCACGACGAGATCTCGCGACTGGCCGCGACGTTCAACCAGATGCTCGACCGTCTCGAGGAGGCGTTCCGCGCTCAGAGGCAGTTCGTCGACGATGCCGGCCACGAGCTGCGCACGCCGATCACCATCATCCGGGGGCACCTCGAGGTGCTGGAGGACGATCCCGAGGAGCGCCGGCGCACGATCGCGCTGGTGCTCGACGAGCTCGATCGGATGAATCGCATCGTGAGCGACCTCCTGGTGCTCGCGAAGGCGAAGCAGCCGGACTTCCTCGACCTCGACACGGTGGATGTGCGCGGGCTGACCGAGGACCTCCACGCGAAGGCGACGGCGCTCGCGCCCAGGACCTGGTCACTGCAGCAGGTCGGCAACGGCTTGATCGTGGCCGACCGGCAGCGACTCACGCAGGCGATGATGCAGCTCGCACAGAACGCGACGACCCATACGGTCGATGGCGACGAGATCGAGATCGGCTCCTCGGTCGCGGGAGGTCGGGCGAAGCTCTGGGTGCGGGACAGCGGTCGGGGGATCCCGCTGGAGGATCAGCAGCGCATCTTCCGCAGGTTCGCACGCTCGGGCGACGGGCGGCGGGGCTCACTGGGCGCCGGTCTCGGGCTGGCGATCGTCCGCGCGATCGCGGAGGCGCATCATGGGACCGTGGACGTGAGGAGCAGTCCCGGTGAAGGCTCCACCTTCACGCTCGAGATCCCCGTGGACCAGCCGATCACGGAAGTGCCGGATGCGGCCGCCCCCGACGTCCCGGTGTCGGAGGAGGCGGCCGCACCATGAATCGCATCCTGATCGTCGAAGACGAGGAGCGGATCGCCTCGTTCATCGAGAAGGGCCTCCGCGCCAACGGGTTCACGACCACGGTCGCCGCGGACGGGGACCAGGCGATCGGGCTGGCCCGGTCGGGCGAGTTCGACCTGCTGATCCTCGACCTCGGACTGCCCGGGAGGGACGGGTCCGAGGTGCTCCGCGAGCTCCGCGAGCGGGACCGACGCACGCCGGTGCTGATCTTGAGCGCCCGGGACAGCCTGATCGACAAGGTGGAGGGACTCGAGGCCGGCGCCGACGACTACGTGACCAAGCCGTTCAGGTTCGAGGAGCTGCTCGCCCGGGTGCGGGTTCGCCTCCGAGACGAGCATGCGCCGGAGACGACGGTGCTCCGCGTGGGGAGCTGTTCCTTGGATCTGAAGACCCGGCGCCTGGAGGTCGAAGGGCGCTCCGTGGAGCTGACGGCGAGGGAATTCGCGTTGGCGGAAACGTTCTTCCGCCATGCCGGGCAGGTGCTCTCGCGGGAGCAGCTGCTCTCCAACGTCTGGGGCTACGACCACGACCCGGGCTCGAACGTGGTGGACGTCTACGTCGGATACCTGCGGAAGAAGATCGGCGAGGAGCGGATCGCCACCGTGAGGGGCATGGGGTATCGGTTGAACGACGTGTGAGGTTCCTCATCCTCCTCTTAGCTGTGTCTCACACCGCGCGCATACGGTCGGACCCAGACCTCGGATGAATGGAGACGGATATGAGAGCAGTGTCCATGTGTGCGGCGGTGGTGGCGATGGCCGTCGCGATGGTCGTGCCCGCCGGTCAGGCGTCCGCGGAGGAGCGCGTCTGTCGCGGCACGATCGGCGCGGCCACCGTCGACAACCTCCGTGTCCCGCAAGGGGCGACGTGCACGCTGAACGGAACGTTCGTGAAGGGAACCGTCAAGGTCGAGCGCGGAGCCACGCTGAGAGCGTTCGGCATCCGGGTGGTCGGGAACGTGCAGGTGGAGAACGCACGCAACGTCGTCGTCCGCCAGGCGTCGAGGGTCGGGGGAAGTGTGCAGATCGTGCAGGGCGGTGCGGCACGGATCCTCGGCAGCCGCATCAACGGAGACATCCTCTTCGACGACCAGCGACGAGCCCTCACGGCCAACAGGAACGTGATCGGCGGCAACCTCCAGGCCTTCCAGAACACCGGTGGCCTCGAGATCCGCAAGAACCGGATAGACGGCAACCTCCAATGCAAGGAGAACCGGCCGGCTCCGATCGGCGGAGGCAACATCGTGCAGGGCAACAAGGAGGACCAGTGCCGGCGCCTGTAATCGCGTCGCGCTGAACCTGGCTGCAAGACCGATGGCCGCTCCCGGGATCACGTTCGCTGGGGCGGCCATCGCGCCTGCGTCGTGGGAAGGTCGAGAGCCGGAGAGGGGAATCGAACCCCTGACCTCCTCCTTACCATGGAGGCGCTCTGCCGACTGAGCTACTCCGGCGACAGAAGGCGATGATAACAATGGACTCGTCGCAACCCGTGGCACCATGGAGAGGTGAAGATCGTCGCCGTTTCGCTTGCTGTCGCGGCCCTGGTCGCGTGCAGTGAGACCGACTCGCACCCAGATCGCCCGCGTTCGACGGTGGCATTCGACGGGACGGATGCGCTCCTCTATGTCGACGTCGCGGACGAGCCTGACGAGCGGAGTCGAGGGCTGATGGGCGTGGACAGCATGCCGACCGACCAGGGGATGGCCTTCGTGTGGGATGAGCCGGTGGGGTCCACGTTCTGGATGAAGGACACGCTCATCCCGCTCTCCATCGCCTTCGTGGGCGAGGACGATCGGGTGATCGGCGTGCGCGACATGCAGCCGTGCGAAGCCGATCCGTGTCCGAGCTACGGGGTCGATGAGCCGTATTTGCTCGCGATCGAGGCGAACCTCGGCTGGTTCGATGACCATGGGATCGGGGCAGGCGACCAGGCCGAGCTGCGGGTGAGTGCGTATGGATGACTGCCAGCTCTGCTCCGCCGATCGGGTCACACCCTGGCTCCACGAGGACGACGAGTGCTGGGTCGCGGAGTGCCTCGTCTGCCGGACGCCGATGGTCGTGTGGCGCACGCACGGGCTTCCCGATGACGATCTCGAGTCGACGCTGCTGAGTCGTCTCGAACGCATCGCCGGGGATCGGTACGGGAAGGACGGCTACTGGGTCGACCCGGAGCGTCGAAGGATCCCGGACCACTGGCACGCGCACGCGCGCCCTGCCGGTGGCTTCTTCGACCCCGAGAGCGATCTCTACGGGAAATTCTGAGTCTCAGCGAGACCCGGCTCGCTCCGAAGGTCAAAGCCTGCGTCGAGGGCCCGAGCGTTCTTCCCTCCGGGCCTCAACGCAACGGATATCGTCTCGACTCTCGAACTGACACGGGGGAAGAGTGATGCGATCGGCGAACACCGAGCCGAGGGTCGTGCTGATCACTGGCGGAGCGGGCGGGATCGGCCGCGCTACCGGCGAGCGGTTCGCCGCGGTCGGCGACACGGTCGTCCTCGCCGACCGATCCGCCGAGACCTTGGCCGAGCTCGGATCGGCGGCCGACATCGTGGTGACCGACGTCTCGGTGGTGGCGGACTGCGGGCGGATGATCGCCGAGACCGTCGAGCGGCACGGCCGGCTGGACGTCCTCGTCAACTGCGCCGGCGTCTGGGTCGAGGGTGCCACCGCCGAGATGACCGAGGAGGAGTGGGACCGCACGATCGACGTGAACCTGAAAGGCACGTTCTTCGCCTGCCGCTTCGCGATCCCGCATCTCGAGCGGGTACAAGGCTGCATCGTGAACCTCTCGTCCGACGCCGGCCTGGTCGGCACGGCCGAGACCGCGATCTACAACGCCTCGAAGGGTGGCGTCTCCCTCCTCACGAAGTCGCTCGCCCTCGAGCTGGCGCCGAGGGGCGTCCGCGTGAACGCCGTCTGCCCGAACGACGTCGACACGCCGATGCTCGCGGGCCAGGCGCGCGACTATGGCGGCGACGATCCCGAGGGATACCTCGCTGCGCTGCTCGCGAACTACCCGCAGAAGGCGCGCTCTCGATTCATCCGACCCGAGGAGATCGCGGCGCTGATCTTCTACCTCGCGTCGGAGGAGGCGGCCCCCATCACCGGCGCGTGCATCCCGATCGACTTCGGCAGCACCGCCGGCTACTGACATCGATCCCGCCTTCGAGGGGTCGATCACGTTGATCCGTGGATCGGAACGGTCCCTTCCACGGTCGTCCCGCGACCCGACTCACTCGAGACCTCGAGGGTGCCTCCGATCGCGTCGAGGCGATCGATCATGCCCTGCACGCCGGTCCCGTGGCGCGTCTGCCGCGTGTCGAAGCCTCGGCCGTCGTCCTGGACGCGGAAGCGGAGGAGTCCGTCGACCTCGTCCAGATCGACCCGTGCGGACGTGGCGTCGGCATACTTCGCGACGTTGTTCAGCGCCTCCAGGGTGCAGAAGTACACGGCCGCCTCGACGTCGCGCGGGTACCGGTCGATCCCATCGCCGTCCACCGTGACCCTCACCACCGATCGGCTCGCCTGCGCCTTGAGAGCGGCGACGAGTCCCTGATCCGCGAGCAACGGCGGGTAGATCCCTCGGGCGAGATCTCGGAGATCCTCCAGCGCGGCGCCGGCGGCGGCCTGGACGCCCCGCACGAGCTCGAGCTCCTTCTCCGCGTCCCTCCCCACGTGTTGCTCCATCAGGCGGAGCTGCACCTGGAGAGCGACGAGCTGCTGCTGGGCGCCGTCGTGCAGGTTCCGCTCCAGCTTCCGCCGCTCGTCGTCCTGCGCCGCGACGAGGCGCTGGCGGGAGGCGCGCAACTCCTCGATGAGCCGGACGTTGCGCAGGACGAGTCCAGCCTGCGCCGCCAGATCGCGGGCGAGCCGATCCTTCGTCGCGTCCATCGGATCGTTCGCCGGCATCGAGACGCTGAGCGCTCCGAGGAGCTCGCCTCGGTGTCGTACCTCGAACGCGTGCTCGCGCATCTGGGGAAGCACGTCCCGCTCGACCGCGACCGGCGTCAGGGGCCGCTCCCGTGGCCACGAGGCCGAGGGCCGGAGCTCCCCGGAGACCAGGAGCCAGACCGTGGCGGCTTCGGCGCCCGTTCCTTCCCCCAGGACTTGCGCCATCCGGGGCAGCACGTCTTCGGTCGCGTAGGACTCCGCGACCCGCTCGGAGAAGTCCGCCAACACCTCGTACGGCGTTGCGCGCCTCCCGTATACGACCCGGTCCGCGACGTGCCCGGCGCGCTCGCGGATCGGTTGGAACGCGAGAGCGAGGACGGCGGCGGCGGCGAAGCCGAGCGCCGAATCGAGCCGGGAGCCGAGGAGCGCGCCGAGGCCGCCGACGATCGCGATGTACACGGCGCTGATCACCGCGGCCACGACGGCAGCGACGACCGCTTTCCGGATCACGACGTCGAGATCCCAGAGCCGGTAGCGGAGCACCGCGACCCCGCAGGCGGCCGGGACGCCGATCCCGATGCCCAGGAGCGGGACGACGGACGCTGCCACGCCGAACCACGCCGGCTCGGGCTCGGGCGCTCCGGCCAGGAAGTAGATGAGCACGAGGAGACCGAGCGTCCCGATCCCCGAGGCGACCGCGAACATGAACCACCGCAGCTGTTGGCGCTCCTCGCCCCGCGAGCGCCGGTAGCGGACGACGACCCCCGCGACCCCGATCAGGAGGATCAGCATCCCCAGGATCCATGCCCTTTCTGGGGTCTCCGCGGATCCGACGTTCGTCGGGTTGTCGATCTCGATCGCCGTCGTCACCTCCATCCGGGGCAGCAGGAGGATCTCCGTCAAGGCGAAGAGGACCGAGAACGCGAGGCCGGCTCTCGCCACCCATCGCCAGCGGGTGGAGATGGGCCGCCCGTCGGGGAACCAGATGAGCAGGAGCAGGAACAGCCCGCTCGGCACGACGAGCGACACCGACCAATACCCGAGCCAGCCCGCCCACCTCGCGCCCGGGAGGACGGGGACCTGCGTGAGGCCGACGATCGCGTAGTGGTTCAATGCCGCCACCAGGGCCTGGATGACGCCGATCGCGAGGAACAGCCATCCCATCGCGTTCTCCGGGCGCCGCCGCGTCACGAGCACGCCGATCGTGGTGAAGGACGCCCCGATCATCAGGTCGGTCGCATAGATCTCGGCGAAGCCGACATGCGACGCGGCCGGAAGAGCGAGAAGGGCGCCGACTACGACCCCGACGGCGGCCAGGCCGCCGAGCGCCAGCACGAGCTTCGGGCGCGTAGCCCGAGCGTCCGCGGTCAAAGTCCTCTCTCCATCATGCACATGGTGACCCAACCACGAGTTTGCCGGAAGTCATCAGGAAGGACGGTCGGTGAGTTGGTTGGCCGGTCAGTTGCTCGGTGGTTGGTGGTCGGTGGTGGGGTGTTCTCAGAGCTCCCTGACCTGCGCCGATGCCTCTTTACGGAGTTCCCACAAGTGAAGGAGGGCACCTCCCAACAGCAGTCAGAAGCCCCCGGGGCCCGTTGTGCAAACCCACGGGGGTGGTGGACTTGGGAGCCAGACCTACTGCAGGCCCCGGGTGGACAAGGTCAAGCCCGGGCCATGCTCAGGTTGGGACGCGGAGAAAGATCATCCGGCCACCGTCCGCGGCTCGAGGACGACGACCGCCGTCTCGCGCGCGCGTCGTGCGGCGTAGCCGTCGAGGTTGTGGTCCAGCGGCCACGTCCTCGAACTCGCGCGCGATGTGGTAAACCGGCGCATCCCCGCTCTCGCCGCGCCCTCGCCTATCGACGGCGTGGACCGTGCGGCGCGGCTCCAGGTACGGCAGCAGCGGGCGCCACCGATTGTGGTCGGCGGTCGCGCCATGCACGAGGACGAGCGGCGGACCCTCTCCGCTCGACCAGTACGCGATCTCGGTGCCGTCAGCCGACACCGCCCGGGTCATCCCGGGCTTCATCCGCTCGCTTCACGACGCGAGAAGAACGCCTCGGCCGCCCCGACATCGCCTTCGAACACCCGGGCTCCCACGATCTCACCCTCGGCGATCTCGTAGACGACCACCCGGAACCAAGGCGGTCCCCCGTCCGCCGATGGGATCCGCACCATGAGGAAGACGTTCCGGTCACCGGCTACAAGATCCACCAGCTCCGGCATGAACACGCCGCCGCACGCCCGATCCTGCTCGGCCCAGAAGCGGACGATCGCCGCTCGTCCTCGGTGGTCACCGTGCAGCGGTCCGGGGCCGGCGTAGCGGAATACAGCGTCCTCGGCGAAGAACCTCGCCGTGGCCTCACGGTCGCCTGATCGATACGTCTCGAAGAGCCGCCGGATAAGCTCGTCATTGGGGTGTGACACTGGCTCGACCCCCACTCGTCCCGAGCGAAGCTTCGCGCGGATCTGCCTCGGCCGGATGCTAGCACCACGCCCTTGCGAGGTGATCCTCACGAGATCTCCGATCGCGAAGCGACCTCGAGGCCGGGCCGCCACGTGCCGAGCCCGAGATGACGGGCTTGCTCCTCCGCATCGGTCACGATCGTCGCGTGCCGGCCGTGCATCCGGGGGGGCTGCTCCGCCCGGAGCCGCGCTGTCGTACATCGCGGACGCGGATAGGAGAGGTGGGCGACTGCGACGCGGGGCTTGGGTCGCCCTCTGTCAGCCGTCCTCTACGCGACAACCTTGAAGAGGTGCCACTGGTCCGGAACGCCCTTGAGCGCGTGTTCGCCCGCATCCTCGAAGACGAGGCCCGACCCGGCCGTGAGATCCTTCACCGTCGAGGACACCCAGATCTCTGACGCGTTGGCCTTCGCTGCCACCCGCGCTCCGATGTGCACAGCGAGGCCCCGGATGTCATCGTCCTCGAGCTCGATCTCACCCGTGTGACAACCCGCTCGGACCTCGAGCCCGAGCGGCTTCGTCGCCTCGGCTATCGCCTGCGCGCACCGCACCGCCCGGGCGGGTCCATCGAAGGTCGCGAGGAGCCCGTCGCCGGTCGTGTAGACGTAGCGACCACGGAACCGCTCGACCTCCCGACGTGCGAACTCATCGTGACGCGCGAGTAGTGCCTTCCAAGCCGCGTCCCCGAGAGTCGCCGCCTTCTGGGTCGATTCGACGATGTCGGTGAAGAGCACGGTCGCGAGCACCCTGTCCGCGACATCCATCGAGCCTCGGACCTGACGCACGAACGCCTCCAGGCGATCGGTCAACGCGTCCTGGTCCCCGGCCCACGGAAGGTGGTCTCCCCCTGGGAGCTCGACGAACACGGCCCCGGGGATCCTGCTGGCGATCGAGCGACTACCGCCGATCGGTTCGATCTGATCGTCGGTGCGATGGAGGATCAGTGTCGGCACGTCGATCGCCTCGATCGTCGCGCGGATGTCGAGCTCGCGATTGATGCGCTCGATCTCGAGGTTGCCGTTCCTACTCGTCGAGAGGCGCCAGTAGCGCGTCCACCAGGAGGTCACTCGGCCGTCGTCGACGTGCGACGGGATGAACATGTCCAGTGTCGCCTTCGCGAACTCCTCGGTGCCGTAGCTCGTGCGGACGAGATCGAGGTAGGAGTCCCACTCCTCCTCCGTCCACTGCCCCTCGTAGTCGACCTGCTGTTTCCCGCTTGCCGCGGCCGCGAAGAGCACCAGCCCCATCGCCCGCTCGGGGCGCGTGGCCGCGACCATCGCGCACTGCGCACCGGCATCGGAATACCCGAAGAGGACCGCCCGCTCCGATCCCACTGCGTCCAGAACGGCGACGATGTCATCTGCGAGGTCCTCGATCGGTGGCAGGTCGTGCGGCGAGAAGCGATCGGACAGCCCAGTTCCTCGGCGATCCATCAGGATGACCCTGGAGAAGTCGGTCAGCCTTCGCAGGAACCGGGCGTAGTGTGGGTTCTCCCACACGATCTCGAGGTTGTTGATCGGCGCGAGGTAGAGAAGGTCGACCGTTCCGTCCCCGATCACTTCATAGGCGATCGCCACGTCCCCATTGAGTGCGTAGCTGATGGTCGGTTCCACGGGCGGACGTTACTTGGGGGTTTGGCGAAGCACAATCGCGATCGCTCATGGTCGAGCGAGCGAGTGGGTTTGTGAATGAGTGAGTCCGTTGGGTGGTCGGTCGGTGGGTGAATGCTGAGCAGACCCGGCGTCGCTTCGAAGGCGCCGCCCGGCGCTGCGGGCGACACGAGAAGCATCGTCGCGATCGCGGCGAGAACCGCGAGCCGGACGGCGCCTTCCTCAGGGTCGAGGGTATCCGTCAGCCACGCGTACGCCCCCAGGCCCACCCCAGCGCGCCGATGACCGCTCCCTACGAAAGGGGCGTCTCCGCAGCTCAGCGGTGTTGCACGGTCTGGCCAGCCGCCCGCCGAGTGTTGCGTGGTGCTGCGAAACCGCGGGTCCGGCGCCCAAGGGAGACAGAACCTGGCCGGATGGCCTATGGCGCCGGGGCCCGCCCGGCCGCATACTCTGGTTCCAATGCAGACCCTGGCTCGAGGAGGTACGGCTGCTCGTCCCGCGCTGGCCCTGATCCCAGCACTGCTGATGGTGTTGGGGCTCCTGGCCGGGCCGGGTAAGGCCGCCGCGACCCCCGGGTATGCCCAACGCTATATCGTGGTTCTGCGACTCACGGCGGACCCCGGGGCCACGGCCGCCGAGCACGCCCAACGGCACGGGGCGAGCGTGAGCCACGTCTACCGCTCCGCGCTGAACGGCTACGCGGCGACCATGTCGGCCCGGGCCGCTGGGCGGGTCGCGGCGGATCCAAGGGTTCTCCTGGTCGAGGCGGACCAGCAGGTCCAGGCCTTCGCCCAGTCCCTGCCGACCGGAGTCGACCGGATCTCCGAGCCGAACTCGGCCGGGGCCACCACCTCCCATCTGGACATCGACGGGAACGACGACTGGCGGGTCGACGTGGACGTCGCCGTCTTGGACACGGGCATCGACGTTGACCACCCGGACCTGAACGTGGTGGGAGGGGTGAACTGCGCGAAGGGCGGGCCCTTCAACAACTCCTGTGAGGAGGGGAACTACGACGACGGGAACGGGCACGGCACCCACGTGGCGGGGACCATCGCGGCCCTGGACAACGATGCCGCGGTGGTAGGGGTTGCTCCCGGTGCCCGCCTGTGGGCCGTGCGGGTGCTGGACAACAACGGGAGCGGCTACATCTCTTGGATCGTCGCCGGCATCGACTGGACCACGGCCAACGCCTCGACCGTCGAGGTCGCCAATATGAGCCTCGGCTGCGAGTGCTCCAGCTCGAGTCTGGACACGGCGATCACCAACTCCGTGAAGGCGGGGGTCGTCTACGCGGTGGCGGCCGGCAACAGCGACAAGGACGCGTCCACCTTCAGCCCGGCCAACCACCCCGACGTCATCACGGTCTCGGCCCTGGCGGATTTCAACGGCGTGTCCGGGGGCGGGGCCGCGCCCACCTGCCGAAGCGACCAGGACGACACCCTGGCGGACTTCAGCAACTGGGGGAACAAGGTCGAGGTGGCGGCGCCCGGGGTGTGCATCCTCTCGACGTGGCCCGGCGGGGGAACGAACACGATCAGCGGCACGAGCATGGCCTCCCCCCACGTGGCCGGCGCCGCCGCCCTGCTCGCAAGCGGGGCGAACGATCCCACCAACAAGACCAAGGTCGATGCCATCCGCTCGACCATCGTGACCAAGGGCAACCTCAACTGGATCGACGACTCCGGGGACGGGATCAAGGAGCCGCTGCTGGACGTGAGCGATCCCGTCTTCGCGCCCGCAACCGTGGCGGGCTCCGTGGGAGGCGGGGGCGGCGAGCCCGCGAACAGCGCCCCGACGGCGAGCTTCACCTACGGCTGCACCGACCTCGCGTGTAGCCTCGACGGCTCGGCCTCGACCGACTCCGACGGGACGATCTCGAGCTACGCCTGGGACTTCGGAGACGGCGCCACCGGGAGCGGCGTCACCGCATCGCACACCTACGCTTCGGGTGGCACCTACACGGTGACCCTGACGGTGACCGACGACGACGGCGCCACCGACGCGGAGAGCCGGTCCGTCTCGGTGACGGACCTCTCTGATCCCTGGGGGCTGGTGGTGACGGGGACCAAGGTGAAGGGGGCGAAGTGGGCCGAACTCACGTGGAGCAAAGGGGCTACCTTGGTCTTGTCGGTCGACGTGTGGCGGAACGGCTTCCGGGTGGTGACCACCGAGAACGACGGTTCCTACACGGAGTCCCTCGGCAAGGGCGGCGGATCCTACACCTACACGGTCTGCGAGGCCGGCGGTACGTCGAACTGCTCAAACGGGGTGACGGTCACCTTCTAGGACGCGGAACGCCGGGTGTGGGGCCGCGGAAACTCAGTCCTGTCATGCAGCTGGCGCGTAGTACTCGTGGATGAGTCCGCAGAGCACGTCTCGTCTGCGGATCTCCCTTAGGGAAGCGGGCGGGCCGTCGTGTTGAGGCGCGTTCGGCACCCGAAGATCGAGCCCGCGATGCGGACGCTGAGCGTTGTAATGCCCGACGTAGGTGCGAAGAACTTGATCAAGATGTCGACGGCCCAAGATCAGCGTCCAGTCCAGGCACTCTGAGCGCACCGTTTCAACCCATCGCTCTGCAAAGGCGTTGGCTTTCGGCGATCGGACCGGGGTGAGGATGATCAAAGCTGGAGCACGTGAGCAGCGCCTGGCTCGCCGACGTGCTTGCCCGCATGCAGGTTCGCTACCCCGAAGTTCAGGTCATCTTCGCTGATTCGCGCCGGTGCGTCACGCGTTCGCGAATAGTCGCTCGTGCGCCTCGTCGTCGCTCGGCGTCCGCGGCACGACGTCAAATCCCTTCCATTGCGCGTCCATCAGGGCGGCGAGGATCTCGTCGACCTGGGTCCGCTCGTACCGCCGGCTGCGTTCCTGCGGATCCTGCACGTGGAAGCCGTCGTTCGCCCAGGTGTCGACGAGGCAGGAGATGCGCGCGCGCCGGAGGCGTTCGGTCCGTTCCTCCCCGTAGCGCTCGAGGGTCGCCGACGTTCCGCCAACCTCCGTCCGCAGGAGGTCGGCGAGCAACCCCGCGTCGCGCACCGCCAGCGAGAGCCCCTGTCCGATCAGCGGGTTGTTGTGGCCGCCCGCGTCGCCGATCAGCACGACGCCGTCCGCGTACGGCCGGTCGACCCAGGTGTCCTCGCACGTGAAGGTGGCGCACGGCCCGGCCGGCGTCGCGGTAGCCCATCGCTCGGGGTCGGGCAGCGACGGAACGAGTGTGGCGGCCTTCAGGAACCGCTCGGCGGCATCGGCACCAGCGAACCGGTCGCGTTGTCCGGTCGGCATGCAGAAGTACACGCGCGCGCGGCCGCCGCCCTGCGGGAAGCTGAGGAACAGCAGGTCGTTGCCGCGGGCGACCAGGTCGGTACGGTCGTCCACGGCATCGAGGCCCTCGACCAGCAGCCCGGCAGCGAGGTGCGCGGGCGGGTCCTTGTGCAGCTCGATGCCGGCCTGCGTGCGCACCGTCGAGCTCCGGCCGTCGGCGCCGACGATCAGGCCGCAGCGGACCTCGTGCCGCCCGTCGCCGTCGGTCCACGCGACCGTGGGTGGTGCCGTCGCGATCGTCGCCTCGTGCGCGCCGTACACCACCCGTGCGCCGGCCGCCGTGGCGGCGTCTGCGAGGGCGCGCGTGGCGGTGGGATGGAACAGGTTCATCGAACCCGGCGCGTTCGCGACCTCCGCCGAGAGGTCCGCCTGGACGACGGGGGTCTCCGCAGCGGTCCCCTCGTCGTGGCTCTCGAACCGGTCCGCGACGTTCGCGCCCGCGCGGCGGAAGACGCCTTCGAGGTCGAGCCGCTGCACCTCGGCCACGCCCCACGGCCACATCAGCTCGCCGCGCACGCGGTCCCGGTACTCGGCCTGTCGCTCCAACACGAGGACGTTCGCACCGGCCCACGCCATCACCGTCGCAAAGGTCCCGCCGGCGATGCCGCCGCCGACCACGACGAGATCGGGGTCGTTCATGCGGGCAGTCTCGAACCGATCGGGTCGTCGGTGCAACCTCAGCGCTCGATCGGTCGGACCTCGGTCCGTGGCCGTATCGTGGCGCGTGCCACTGGCAGCGCTTCTTCCCCGGGACGACCGCATGGCGCATCTCCTACGGCAGGCGCCAGGGTCGTCGAGGGCGTGAACTCGATGCTGAAGGGTGGCTTCGTGAACATCCAGCACAAGTTCTTCCCGGCACGCGTTCGTCCGTCACCGCCAATCGATCCATTTCCGTCCCGCATCGACGAGCGCCTGGTTTGCCCGGGCTGAACGGCTTGCTCCCGAAGAAGCCCTTGTGCGCGGATCGGGGCGAAGAGTGCGGCGACTCGATGACCGTCCGCGGGACACATCGGTGGTCGGTGGTCGGTCGGTTGGTGGGGTGGGTCGGTCGGTTTGTTTGTTTGTTTGTGGGGTGTTCTCAGAACTCCTTGACCAGGGCACACGATGCCTAAGCCTGAGAGTACCCACAGGTTAAGGCTGGGAGTACCCACAGCAGGTCAGAGCCCATTTGCTCACCGCGGTGTGCCCGGCGAGCTCGACGTCGCATCGGATCCCGCACCGTCACGCCCTCGTACCCCTGTCCGCGGGAACGGTGGTCAGGGAGTCGGTACCTGCCGATCAGATCCACCCTAGTCGTGCTTCGAGGTCTCTGGGGCGCGAGGGGCGTCAGGGTGACCCAGGTCGCCCGAGCGAGATGACGAGGTTGTGGCTCCCGGAGCGGAAGCCCTCGAGGTCGAGGGTAACGAACAGGAAGCCGGCCTCGCGCATGGCATCGACGATCTCCACCCGGTGAGTCATGACGTGATCGAATCGATCTGATCCGACCTCGATCCGAGCGAGGTCCTGTCCCTGGTCACGCACCCGCACGTCGCCAGCAAGACCAAGCAGCCGAAGGGACTCCTCCGCCTGCTCGATCCTCTTCAACGCCTGCTCGGACACGGGCACACCGTATGCCAAACGCGATGCCAGACACGCCGCCGCCGGTTTGTCCCACGTTTCGAGGTCCATCTCTCGTGCGAGTGCGCGCACCTCAGCCTTCTTCAATCCGGCCTCGGCAAGAGGGAAGCGGGCGCCGCGACGTTGCGCGGCGCGCTGGCCCGGGCGGTAATCGCCCAGATCGTCCACGTTCACACCGAGCAGCAGCGTTCGGTCGCGGAAGACGGGATGCGACAACACCGCGTCGGTGAGCGCCTCCTTGCAGAAGGCACACCTGTCCGCACCATTGCGTCGGTATCGGGCATCTTTTATCTCACTCGTGCGCACGACCTCGAGGCGGATGTCGTGGCGGCCGGCGAACGCGATCGCTTCAGTCAGCTCCCGGCGCGGCATCGAAGGTGAGTCCGCGATGATGGCGGTGACCGCGTCGCCGATCGCGTCCCGCGCGGCGACCGCGAGCAACGAGCTGTCGACACCGCCCGAGAACGCGACCACGGCATCGGGGATGTCGGTCAGGATGAGGCGGAGGCGAGTGAACTTCTGTCGGGTCGAACCCAGGTCCAAGCCCACCGATCGAGTCTAGCTCGGGCGGACCACGCTCCCGCTACGATTCGGGCCTTGGATCTTCATAGCATCCGCGAGATGCTCGGGCGTGTCGCGTCCGGAGAGCTGACACCCGACGAGGCGGCCGCATGGCTCGACGAAGTGCCGGTTCTCAACCGGGACGATGTCGAGCCCGACATCGGGCGCGAGGCGAGAACGGGACAGCCCGAGGTAATCTACGGGCCTGGAAAGACGCCCGCGCAGGTCGTCGCCGTGGCTCGAGCGCTCATGCGCGGCGATGTCCGGCCCATCTTGTTGACGCGAGCGACCGAGACGCAGGTCCGAGGGGTTCGGGAAGAGATACCCGAAGCCGTCCACCACGAGCAGGCCGGACTGGTCGTGATCCGATCCTCGGACCGGGATCCGGGCGGGAGGATCGCGGTCGTCTCGGCCGGCACGTCGGATCTGCCGGTGGCGGAGGAAGCTGCGCTCGTCGCAGAGGCGTTCGGGCTTCGGGTCGATCGGATCGTCGACGTCGGCGTGGCCGGGATCCACAGGGTGCTCGCACAGGTTCCCACGCTCGAACGAGCCGATTGCGTGATCGTCGTCGCGGGGATGGAGGGCGCCCTTCCGTCGGTCGTCGCCGGGCTCATCAGCGCTCCGGTCGTCGCCGTCCCCACGAGCGTCGGCTACGGCGCCTCGTTCGGAGGGCTCGCTGCCCTCCTCGGGATGCTCTCGTCGTGCGTGCCCGGCGTGGTCACGGTCAATGTGGACAACGGACTCGGAGCGGCCATGGCCGCCCACAGGATCGTCCGGCGATGAGGGTCGCCTACTTCGACTGCTCCGGAGGGATCAGCGGTGTGGCCGCGCTCGCGGCGCTGATCGACGCGGGCGCCGACATCGACTCCCTCTCGAAGGAGCTCGAGTTCCTCGGCGGCGACGTCCCCATCATGAGCGCAGAAGAAGTGGTGCTCGGCGAGTTCCGAGTCCGGCGCGTGTCTGTCGGGGGAGGAGGTGCGTCGGTGGGAAGCCGGCCCGCCGACCTCGAAGCGCTGCTCTCGGCCGGTGGGCTCCCGGATGCCGCCCGCGATCTCGCCCTCCGCATCTACGGCCGGCTCGCCGAGGCGGAGGCGCGTGTGCACGGGTCCAGCACGGAGGCGGTGAGGTTCCACGAGGTCGGATCGCTCCGATCGGTCGTGGGCGTCGTCGGTACCGCGCTCGCGCTCGAACAGCTGGGGATCGACGAGGTGGCCGCGTCAGCGGTGCCGTACGGTCGAGGCGCCGTCGAGACCGAGCACGGCCGGCTCGCCGTCCCGACCCCGGCGACGCTCGAGCTGCTGCGGGGCGTGTCGGTCGAACCTCAAGAGGACCCCGGTGAGCTCGTCACGCCGACGGGCGCCGCGATCCTCGCGGCCAGCGCGGCATCCTTCGGGCAGATCCCCCCGATGACGATCGACAGCGTGGGGTACGGCACGGGCGATCTTCGCGGCCCCCCGATCATCTTGCGTGTCGTCGTCGGGACCGGTTGGGGTTGAGTGGTCGATCGCGAGTCAGGATCTGAAGTAGGGCTAGAGACACCCTTGAGACCGGTCGTGCCTGAGGTTGTGGCCACGAACTGGCGTCCGTTCAGTCGGGCCGGTTCGGTCAGATCCTCCAGGAAGCTCAGAACAGCATCGCGGTTCAAGGAGCGATCCGTGACGATCTCGTCCCATCGATCCATGAGGATCTTCTTTGAAAGCACCGGGAGCTTGTCCAAGGAAGCCTCGGTCTTCCCGGAATGGAACTCCCGATAGAACGGAGATCGCTCGTACGCGAACCTGCGCAGTCCGTCGAGCTCCCGCCGCTGATGCGTTTCGAGTTGAGCGCTCGTCCATCCGTCGCGGGCGGCAAGTCGTCGCCTCCTGGCGAGGAGCCTCGCCAGCGACACCGGGCCGAGACGGAATGAGGCCACAGCTCAGCGGACCTAGAGGTCCCCGGCCGCTGCCCGGCCCTCGAGAGCTGCGCGCTTGCGTTCGTATTCTTCCTCGGACAGCTCTCCTTTCGCCAAGCGTTCATCGAGGACCTCGCGCGCGCTTGGCCGACGCACGTCGTTGGCCCTGCCGCGGAACGCGAAATAGACGATGGCGACGATCGCTCCCCAGAACACGATCATCATCGCGACGCCCCAATACCAGTCCCCCCCGTTCCACCACATCATGGCCATCACCCTTTCCGACTCCAGGGTAGTGACGCGGTGAGCGACACGGCTGGGCCGCATGTCCCTCTAAGGCCGGGACCATCGAGCCACGAGCCCGAGTGATCCTTCCGCGTCAACTTCCTTCCCTGGACATCGCGGATGGCCGCGAGCAGGTTCCCAGGACGCGGTCACCAAGCACATCCCACCGGCGCGTCGACGACCGGTTCCCGGGATTCCGGGATCGACCCGGGCGGCGCGTCGCCTCCATGGGGATCCCTCCGCAATGGGCCGGTGCTCACGCGACCGTCTGGAACTGACTGACATCGTGTACACATCGGGTCCTCCGGAAGGGAGGGGAACCGATGAGCGAACGGGAGCAAGCCCGCAGCTATCGATGGGCCGTCTCCTCAGATCCGGCGCCGATCGGACGGCTCGAGCTGGAGGATGCCGTGCTCGATGTCGAAGTCCCCGGAGAGGCACGTGCCGAGGCGGTCCAGCACCTCAGTGGGGTCGGCGCGCTCAGCCACTCTCTCTCGCGACGCTCCGGGGTGGGCTCGATGGGCGGCGCAACGGTGTCCTAAGCCGCGTGTCGCAGGTTCGATTTCTGCCGGGGCACGAACGATGACGCGGGTGCCGAGAGAGGGCGAACTCCGCTGCGATGCTGCCCGACGCTCGTGCGAGCCCACGCAGAGGATGGGCGGTTCCGAGAACTCAGGCGAGCAGGGGGGCGCCCGAGATCACAACGACCAGCCCGGTACCCACGAGCACGACGCCCAACGCACGACTGAAGCCGGTCCCCGAGGTCAGCACCTTCTCGGCGAGGATCACCGCCGCTACGGCCGCCATCCAGGCTAGGTTCATCATCCCGATCAGTACCAGCACCGTCATGAGCGCCCAGCAACATCCGAGGCAATACGCGCCATGCGCGGCCCCCACGCGCAGACGGCCGGTCATCCCGCTTTGGAGGGTGCGGGCATGCTGCATCAGCAAGGACAGCGGCGAACGGCACTGGCGCAGGCACACGTCCTTGAGCGGGGTGAGCTGGTAGATCCCTGCGACGATAACCAATGCTCCGCCGAGACGCACCAACGACGGCCCCCGCACGAGGTTGCTCTCGAGAAAGGTCAGCAGCCCATAGGCCGCGAGCCCTGCCGAACCCCATAGCAACAGGTAGCCGGCTACGAACGGTACGGTGATCCGGCTCCGGAGACCCCGGCTGGTGGACCACCGGTGCACGATCATCACTACCGGCATGATCGCGGGGAACATCATCGCGACCATCATCACGAGCCACGTCACCATGAACAGCGGCAGGGCCATGGCGTGGCCCTCCATCCCCATCGCATCCATCGTGGTCGAACCGGTCAGGATCCCGGCGCGCATCTCCTGGCCAGTGAGTTGTGAGGTCAGCAGCCACGAGGCGAGTGACAGCCCCAGCAAGGCCGGGATCGCCGCCATCTCGGGACGCGAAGGACGTATCCGTTGCTGCACGATATCGGGGAAACTCGCTTAGAACCTTCCGGCCGCGGTTCCGGCTTCCATCCGGTTCTCGCTCGACCACTCGACATCGGCGTAGTACGCGTTGTTGCCGGCGTGGTCGAAGCTGACGCCGTCCGCGTTCACCTTGTTGACCGAAGTGGTGCAGATCCTGCCGTCGGTGAATATGAACCCGCCGGGGAGGACCATGTGGGTTTCGTGAGGCTCTCCGGTTACCGGGTTCGTGAAGGTCTCCATCTTGACTTCCAGCTTGTCTCCAGCGCGCACGTGCGAATCGGTACCGTTGTCATCGATCTCGATGGGCTCGAAGAAGGGACCCACGATCTCGGACACGGTCGCTGCGAGGATCTCCCACGGAAGGCCGGGGTCCTGCGCCGTGAGTATCTCGACGACGGCATCCCGCTGGTCCTCCTTGGCGTCGATGACGACGGCCATCTTGCCGTTGCCTTCGTGGATCGCCCCCGGCCACTTCACCGCGCTGGCCACCTTCACTCCGGTGAGGTCGATACCATCCTTTTGGCCTTCGAGGACCTGGAAGGTGACGGCACCTTCGCAGTAGCCGTGGGTGGGGAACCCATTCATGTTGCAGGGACAGCCGTAGGCACAGTTGCATGCCTCGTAGTACTTGGCCTTCATCGCCCAAGCCACGATTCCTCCCCTTTCTCCGGAGCTTCACTCTACTGTATGTCACAGATCGGTCATCACGGCAAAATGCGGGAAGGCGCATCCAACCGGGTGGAGCGGGCGGATTCGGCGCCCGAGCGACGTTGTCCGACTGCTAGCTCCCCGTCCTTCTCGACCGTTGCTCGTGGATCTATTCGCGTCCTGATTCCGCCGCGTAACGCCCTGGATCGGCCTTGAACTGTTCCAGACACGAGGATGAACAGAAGTAGTACGTCGTCCCCTCGAACTCTTCGTTGCCTGCCGCGGTGTCGGGGTCTATGTCCATCCCGCACACCGGATCGTGCACCGTGGCCATCACTGGCTCCTCCTCTTCTCTTTCCTCGTTGACTTCCACGATCACTGGAGCCTCGTGACTCTCGTCCGAGACATCGGGCAACGGCTGCGCCCTGAAGGTCCTCAGGCGATTCGCGTTCGCCACCACGGAGAGTGAGCTGAGTGCCATCGCTGCAGCAGCGATGATCGGATCGAGCCGGAGACCGATCAGCGGATAGAGCAGCCCCGCCGCGACCGGGATCCCCACCACGTTATAGAAGAACGCGAAGAAGAGGTTCTGCCGGATGTTGCGCATCGTGGCCCGGCTAAGGTCGAGTGCCGTCACAAGACCTCTTAGGTCACCTGAGATCAGTGTGATGTCTGCGGCCTCGATCGCGATATCGGTTCCGGTCCCGATCGCGACCCCTATGTCCGCCTGGGCAAGAGCCGGCGCGTCGTTGATCCCATCGCCGACCATGGCGACGACCTCTCTCTCGGCTTGGAGACGCCTCACCTCGGCGACCTTGTCTTGGGGCAGCACCTCGGCGAGCACTCGCCCCACGCCGACACGCCTGGCGATCGCCTCCGCTGTCCTCCGATTGTCCCCGGTCATCATGACCACCTCCGACCGACCGGATCCCCATGCCGGTCGTCGACTCGAAGTACCTGGGCTCGACGAGTCGAACACCCCGCACCTCGGCTCCGAGGACCACGGCTTGGGCAAGGGGATGCTCCGACAGTCTCTCGGCCGAAGCCACGAACCTGAGCAGCTCCCCCTCCTCGAGATCACCGGTCGGAACCACATCCGTGAGCGAGGGTTCTCCCTTCGTGAGGGTGCCGGTCTTGTCCAGGATCACCGTTCGGGTCCGCTCCGCCGTCTCCAGGGCCTCAGCCGAGCGGATCAGCACGCCGTTCTCCGCTCCCCTGCCGGTGCCGACCATGATCGACAGCGGCGTCGCCAGGCCGAGGGCGCAGGGGCAAGCGATGATCAGCACCGACACGGCGCTCACGAGTCCATTCGTGAGCGCCGGTTCCGGGCCCAGGTCGAACCACACCACGAAAGCGGCGATAGCGATCACGATGACCACCGGCACGAAGAAGCCCGCCACCCGATCGGCCAGCCGCTGGATCGGGGCTTTCGAGGCCTGTGCTTCCCGGACCAATCGGATGATCTGAGCGAGAAGCGTGTCTGACCCGACGGCCGTTGCGCGGTACCGGAAGGCTCCGGTCTGGTTCAGGGTCCCCCCGACGACGGCGTCACCGGGGCCCTTGTCCACGGGGATCGACTCCCCCGTGACCATCGACTCGTCCAGGGTGGAGCGTCCGTCGAGGATCTCGCCGTCGACAGGGACCTGCTCACCGGGCCGGACCACGATCTCGTCGCCGACCCGTACCTCCTCCACCGGCACCTCGTTCTCGGACCCGTCCCGGATCACCCGGGCGGTGCGCGGACGGAGACCCAGGAGCTTCCGGATCGCTTCCCCGGTCCCGGCCTTCGCCTTCGATTCCAGGAGACGCCCGAGGAGGATCAGGGTGAGGATCACACCGACCGCTTCGTAGTACACGTCCCGCACTCCTGGAGGGAACAGACCTGGGGCGACGGTGACGAGCACGCTGTAGGCGAAAGCCGCCGTCGTCCCGACCGTGATGAGGGCATTCATCTCCGCGGTGCGATGCCCGAGGGTCCGCCAACCGACGGTGTGGATCGGCCACCCCGTGTAGATGAAGACCGGTGTGATCAGCGCGAGCTGGACCCACCGGTTCAACAGGAACTCCGGCACGTCGAGCCCGAAGAACTCCGCGGCCATAACCGTGGCGAGCATAGGTGCCGAGAGGACGGCGCCGACCAGAACCCGACGGGTGAGGTCGCCGATCTCCCGCCGACGCTCAGCGGTCTCCTCATCCTCAGTCTCCCCGGAAGACTCCGCCCCTCTCTCGACCCGGTAACCGACTGAAGCGACCGATCGCTGCATGTCCTCGATCGAGACGGTGGAGGGATCGAACTCCACGACGGCGCGCTCCGACACGACGTCGCTCTGAACGCTGCGGACCCCCGGCAGAGGCTCTAGAACCCTCTCGATCCTGCGCAGACACGTAGCGCACACGGCGCCGCCTCCTCGGAAGGCAAGGACGACGCGCCCGGTCCCCTCCTGGTCCGACTCGATGGACACGGTCCTCGGCCCGTGAGTGTGCCCGTTCAGGCCGTGAGAGGGCATCGCATCGACGGTGGAAACCGACGCCGGCGGCGCGTCATGCTGCTCGACTCCGGTCGACGGGCCATTCCCATCGGCCTCTTCCACGAGCAGCGTGCCGTGGACCATATTCATCCCGCATGCGAACGGGAACTCACCGCTGCGCTCGGGCAGCAGATCCACCGTGGTCCGGGCGTACGCGGGCAGGGTCCGCCGGATCCGGAAGTCGGGGAAGACCACCTCGGAGGTGCACTCCCCGCTCTCCTGACGGTCGAATGTGAGACGGAGCGGTACACCCTCGCGGACCTTGATGACGCTGGGTGAATAGCCGCCCTTGACCATGACCTCCACTTCCTGGACGCCATCTCTCAACTCCGCCTTGGTCGACTCTTTCGGGCCGAAAAAGAACCACACGAGACCGGCGCTGAGCACCGCGCCGCTCACGGTGACGACGATCTCAGTCGGACTCATGTATCAACACCTTCTCCTCGACATCTGAGTGCTCGAGACACCGCTCATGCGGTCGCTCATCGATGGGTCGTCTGCAAGCCAAGGTAGCGCGGACTTCATGAAAGCCTTCCAGGAGCGCCCTCGCCTGCAGGTCCTTGGGGCGGTTGCCTCTCCGAGAAGACGACGCGCTCCAAGTTCACAGGGGCGGCCACCCAGTCCGAGAGAAGAGCCGGAGGATCGGCGTGAAGAGCCGAAGCCAGGTTCCCGTGAGCGAAGGCAGTCACGGCGGCGAAGAAGCAGGGGAAGAGGAAGAAGCGCCGCAAGGGCACGTGGTCGCAGATCCTCGGATCATCTGATCGGTCGGCATCCGAGCTGTCGGGATCCGATCGTGCGCCACCTCCCACCTGATCCCCTCCTTCCCGTACCGGCGTTATTGACCAAGGACGTCACCGGCATGTCTCGGTGACGTCCTTCGTGCAGCTAGGCGGCCGATCACCGACCAGATCTTGTGGCCGGCGCCCAGATCGGTGCCACTTGTGCCGCCAACCGACCCGCGATCGCGCGCAACCCCGATCAAGGCCTTCTTCAGCGGAGTTCTGAGATGTCAGGGGCCTCAGTTGTGAGAACACCCCTTGGTTTGTTTGTTTTGACGGGTTGTGGGGTGTTCTCAGAACTCGCTGACCAGGGGGAATCGGAAGTGGCTGGATGAATGCCCACAGGTTAACGAGGGTAGTACCCACAGCAGGTCAGAGGCCCCATCTGACGTAGTCGTGGCGGAGAGGATTGAACCCCTGACCTCTTCCGTGTCAAGGAAGGCCCGCGTAACCCTCTGACCAGCACTTTCGCAGCTCAGAGCATATTCCCCGTGGAACAGGAGTACCGTCGAGTACCGCCTGTTGCTGTCGGCTCCTTGACCTGGTGTTGACCAGATCGCCTTCGCCAAGCTTGCCTAGACGACCAGCTCGCGCTGAACCTTTTCGATGTCCTGCTGGTACTTGAGCAGGAGCGAGAGTGTATCGACGGTGGCCTTCGTATCGAGGCGATCGACCCCGAGGAGCAACAGGGTTCGTGCCCAGTCCAGGGTCTCCGAGATCGAGGGTGCCTTCTTCAGGTCGAACCCTCGTACAGATCGGACAACAGCTGCGATCTGCTCCGCGAACGCGGCATCGATGTCCGGAACCCGAGTGAGGATGATCTCGCGCTCTCGCTGGATATCCGGATAGTCCATATGGAGGAAGAGGCACCGCCGCTTGAGAGCCTCCGACAGCTCACGGGTGTTGTTCGAAGTGAGCACGACCAAGGGGAGGTTCTCCGCCGAGATCGTCCCAAGCTCAGGGATCGAGACCTGCCATTCTGAGAGCACCTCGAGCAGCAAGGCCTCCGTCTCGACCTCCACTCGGTCGACCTCGTCGATCAGCAGCACGACCGGCTCGGGTGAACGGATCGCCGAGAGCAGCGGACGCGAGAGCAAGAACTCCTCCGTGAAGATGTCGTGCTCGACCCGTTGCCACTCATGCTCGCCCGGGTCAGCCTGGATGCGCAGCAGCTGCTTCTTGTAGTTCCATTCATAGAGAGCCTTCGCTTCATCAAGGCCCTCGTAGCACTGCAACCGGAGCAACGACTGGCCGGTCGCTTGCGCGAGGGCCTTCGCCAACTCCGTCTTCCCGACGCCAGCCGGTCCCTCGCAGAGGATCGGCTTGTTCAGGCTGTCGGCGAGGTACACGGTGACAGCTACATGATCGTCAGCGAGGTACTGAGCGCTCGCGAGTCGCTCCTTCACATCCGCAGGCGAGTCGAACCGGCCCATCTGTGCCACTTTACCCATCCCCTTCATCGCTACGGGAGGTGGTAGGGGTTCCGCTCTCGAGCTGCCGTACGCGGATCTGCTCGGGGAAGAGCCGCACGTCCCAGCGGTCCATAACGAACCCCCAGATCCCGCGGGGGAATCTCAGCACCACCACGATGGCGATGACGCCGACGATGATGAGATACACAGTGCCGAGATCCGCGAGGTACTCCTGCAACAGGAAGGACACGAGCGTACCCACGATCGGCCCGGGGACCGTCCCGATCCCTCCGATCACGACCGCGAAGATCATGAACGCCGTCCAATTGACGCTGAATGTCGCGGCGGGCTGCACGCGAAGCAAGGTCAGATAGATCAGGGCTCCGGTAAGGCCGCAGATGGTCGAGGCCAGCACGTACGATCTTCCATACCCCTCCTTCCCTAGGCCCCGGTGGGAGCCTGTGTCGACATGCCCTCGTTCCGTGGCAAGCGTTCCTCGTCGTGACCGACCACCACCGCTCTGGCATCGGGCTCAGGACGACGCCCGAGGAACGCGTCTTCGAGCAATGCCCTCACGTCCTTGACCGTCACCGCTCGCGGGTTCCACGACGGAGGGTCCGCCGCCAGCTGGGCAGCCCGATCGAGGTCCTCCTTGCGCATCCCGAGCTGGGCCAGGCTTGTCGGAGCTCCGATCTCGACCGCCAGATCGAAAAGCGCCGCAGCCGCGTCCGGGGCGCCGAGTGCCGTCGCCGCGCGCGAAAGAGCCTCCGGCGCAGCCTCCTGGTTGTACCGTGCCGCGTGCGGCAGGACGACCGCGTTCACCTCTCCGTGCGCGAGGCCGAACGTGCCCCCGAGCACATGGCAGATGCGATGGTGGATCGCCATCCCAACCGCGGCCAAGGCCCCACCGGCGAGGAACGCCCCATACATCGCGTCCGATCGGGCGTCCAGATCCTTCGGCGAGCGGACCGATCCCGGGATACCGGTGGAGAGAGCGCGGATCCCTTCCTCGGCGACGATCGAACTGATGGGGTTCCGGTCTTTCGCATAGAGAGCTTCCACGCAGTGCGCGAGTGCGTTCATCCCGCTCGGGCCGGTCACCGAGGGAGGAAGAGACACCGTGAGGGCGGGGTCGTAGATGACTGCTTTCGGCAGGACCCTCAGATCACGCTCGGTGCGCTTGAGGCCGTCCGACGTGATCCCATAGATCGGAGTCATCTCCGATCCCGCGTAAGTCGTGGGGACGGCGATCAACGGCAGATCCGCCCTCAGCGCGATGACCTTCCCGTACCCGGTCGTGGAGCCACCCCCGACCGTGACCACGCTGTCCGATCGCTCCTCCTCCGCCAAGCTGATCGCCCGCTCCACGCCATCGGCCGGTACATGGAGCTCGATATCGGTGAAGACGCCGACGAACCTATCGCCCAGGTCATCGATCACCCGATCCGCGATCTCCTTCGTGCCTTGATCGGTCACGACGAAGACCCGCTTCGCGTCCAGTCGGTCGACCTCGTCGGGGAGACGAGAAAGTGCGCCCACACCGAAGACGATCCTCCCGGGGAGCGCGTCGTAGACGAACTCCTTCATGCGATGGGGATGGACGGGTCACGTCCGCCCGCGGAGAGCCATCCGTAGCGGTCGGTGTCACGACCCGCGTAGTCGGGATCGAGATAGATGAAGCACCGGCTGATCAGGCCGTCTCGGACCTCGAAGACGTCACACCACCGGCCGGCGTGAGTCACGCCTGCTTCCCATGTCCCGTCCTGGTGCTCCCCGACGCTTGTGCCCTCAACCGCGAAGACGTCCGTCCCCGTCATGACCCAGTTGAAGGCGGCGTAGTCATGCAGGATGGACTTGAGCGTGCCGCCGACGTCCCCGAAAAGCGCGCCGATCTGCTCCTTGCCGGTCGCAACCCCCCACTTCGGGAAGAACACCTGCGCGTCGTCGGCGAACAGGTCCAGGATGCTCCCGCCCGTCGACGTCACCCCGGCGTTGTCGAAAGCCTTCAGGTACTCGAGCGCCACAGACTTGCGCTCTTCGTCGGTCATCGTTCCGGTCCCAGCCGCCACGCTCACACCTCCGTTCGCTCGTACCACGGAGGGATGTCCGCGTCGACGTTGACCCAGGTCGACTTGACCTCCGTGTTCTCGTGCATCGCCTCGAAGCCCATCTCGCGCCCGTACCCGGAGCTTCCGATGCCCCCGAAAGGAGAAGCCGGGTTGACACGCTTGTAGCAGTTGATCCACACCATCCCCGACTGCACGGCCTGGGCCGTCCGATGAGCCCGGGCGAGGTCTTTCGTCCACAGGCCGGCCCCCAAGCCGTACTCGGTCGAGTTCGCGAGCTCGACCGCCTCCGCGTCGTCGCCGAATGTCATCACGGTGACGAACGGCCCGAAGACCTCCTCCTGCGAGACGCGGTCCGTCGGCTTCGCCATCACCACCGTGGGCTCGAAATAACAGCCATTCGCGAGCGCTGGATCCTCCGGAGGCTTCCCGCCGGTCAGGATCTCGGCGCCCTCGTCGAGGGCGATCTTGACGTAACCCATCACGCGATCCCGGTGTTCGGGCGAGGTGAGGGGTCCCATCTCGGTCGCGGGATCCAGCGGATCACCGATCTGTATGGAGCGCGCCAGCTGCACGAAACGGTCCACGAACTCCTCGGCGATGGACTCATGCAGCAGGAGCCGAGAGCCGGCGATGCACGCCTGCCCTTGATTGTGGAAGACGGCGAAGGCGGACCCGGCGATGGCGGCGCCGAGATCGGCGTCGTCGAAAACGATGTTCGCGCCCTTGCCGCCGAGTTCGAGCTGGATCCGCTTGAGGTTCCCCGCGGAGGCTTCGACGATCGAACGCCCCACCGCCGTCGACCCTGTGAAACTGATCTTCTGCACTCCGGGATGTGCAGCGAGGTGCGCGCCGGCTACAGCACCTGATCCCGGCACGACGTTCACGACGCCGGGCGGAAAGCCGACGTCGGCGATCAGCTCAGCGACCCGCAGCGCCGTGAGCGGCGTCAGCTCCGCCGGCTTGAACACGACGGTGTTTCCCCCCGCGAGGGCCGCCCCCATCTTCCAGCTGGTGAACATCAACGGGAAGTTCCAAGGCACGATCTGTCCGATCACGCCGATGGGCTCGCGGACCAGGTAGTTCAGGAACCCGGCGTCGACCGGGATCACGTCTCCCTGGTACTTGTCAGCCATCCCTCCGAAGTACCGGAAGGTCGCCGCCGTCCGCGGGACATCCAGCCTCGACGAGTCTCGGATCGGATGGCCCGTATCGGTCGATTCCAACCGAGCGAGCTCTTCGGCATGTGCCTCGACCGCATCCGCCAGCTTGAGGAGGAGGCGGCCGCGCCCAGCTGCCGCCATCCGTCGCCATCCCGGGAACGCAGCCTGGGCGCTCTCGACGGCCCAATCGACATCACGAGGCTTCGCCTCCGCGACATCGGCGAGTTTCGAGCCGTCGTGGGGGTTGAAGACGTCGAACGTCGAGCCGTCCAGTGCGTCGACGAACTCGCCTCCGATGGCGAGCTTCGTCTGCACGGCGCCCCTCTTTCTGTTCTCTCGGCCTGTTCTTTCCCTTGGCGCGAATCTCGCGCTTCGGGCTAGAAGTCCACCGCGACTGGCGGAAGCTTCCCGCTCGAGAGCAGCTCCGGCAGCTTCGGGTCAGCGTTTTCCCAGACGAAGAGCATCGAACGCTTCGGCGCGTATCCCTGATGCCGGATGTCGGCCGGCATCGACGCGACGTCTCCGGGCTTCATCACGAGGTTGATCCGCGCGGTGCCCGAGTCACGATCCTCCACGTTCCACCAGATCTCGTCCGAGAGTTGCACGAACCACTCGACGCGATCGTTGCCGTGGATGATCGGCAGGATGTACTCCTCGGTCGTCGGACACGCCAGGCTGTTCTTGCACGCCGCGACGACGGACGGGTTCCACGTCACGTCGGATCGGGACAGATAGCGGAAGAGATTGAACGACGCCACGTCCTGCTCGAAACCGGGCTCCGGGTACACCTCGGGCTCATCCTGGGGGACATCGACGAACTGCCGGTTAACCGGGAATCCGCTCTCGTCCGAGCGGACCTGCTCGTCTCCCGGCACACCAACCATCCGCTGGGCCGCGACGCGGTGTCGAGTGATTGCTCGACGGTTCTCACCCTGCTTCGGACCGAAGGCGGAACCCGTCTCCGTGGGACTAGCGAAGGGATCGAACCCTTCGTTGGTCCAGTCGTCGAGCATCGACTTGAAGGTCTCCCGGATCAGTGGGGTATCGAAGTTCTCCAGGTGATCGAGCTCGGATTTGCGGTAGGAATCGTTGTACCGGCCTGCGAAGAGGTCGACGGTGCCGTAGTGGTTGACCGTCCCGATCACGCCGTCGAAGTTCACGATCCCGTAGAAGAAGTCCCACGCAACGTCTCGTTGGAGTGCCTTCAGGAACGCGTCCGCTGAGGCCACGTGCCGGCCCGTCGGCCACGTCACATAGACGAAGTACTCGTTCCTGCTGAACTCGAACTCCCCGAGCTTGAACGACCGATACCCGAATTCGTTCGGCTCGCTCGCATCGACCTGCACGTCTTGCATCGTCTCTACGGCCATAACGTCCTCCTCACGTGATCGTCTGGCAGATCTCTGACCACTTGTAGACCGTGTCCTCGCCCGCGATCGTCTGCATCATGATCACGCCCGGCTGCTTGGCATCGAAGCGATAGGCGGCACCCTTCGGCAGGAGGGTCATATGACCCCTCCTCGCTACGACCCGCCCCATAGGTGTCCCCTCCGGCTCCCCGGCAAGCGCTACCGAGCCCTCCTTGTCTTCGGGAACGATCGACACATCCGCGAGCTTCACGAGCTCCACCTCGACCTCGCCGTCCATCACCAACGCGAACTCGTCGTGAGGCGCCGAGCGCCAGCCCGATGTCCCCTCGGCTCGTAGCACTTCGAGGACGTATTCCATGTTCCGGGCGACGGCGACCTTCTCATACGGCTTCGATATCGACGCGACCTCGAACATGTTCGAATAGGTGTAGCGCTTCGGGTCGTCGTCGATCACCTCCATGGTGCCCTTCTCGAAGGCGTCGATCGAGCCGAACACCGTCGGATGGTCAGTCACTGGAAACCTCCCCCTCAGACGACTCGCGTATCGTGTCCGCGGATTTATCAGATACTCCGCTTGCGTTCGCGATACGAACTCTTGTACGTTTTCCTCCGCGCCGATTCTGCGACGGGGGTTCTTCCTGTGTCAAGCCAGGCGAAGAGCACAGAGTTCGTCCAGTCGCTCGAACGCGGATTGGCCGTCATCACCGCCTTCTCGAGCGATGCCAGATCGCTCACCCTCTCTGAGGTGGCCGATCGAACCGGGCTCACACGGGCGGCCTCCCGCAGGTTCCTCCTCACGCTGAAGGACCTCGGCTACGTCGAAAGCGATGGCCGCCAGTTCACGCTCCGACCGCGGGTACTGGAGCTGGGTTATTCGTACCTCTCCTCGCTGCCGGTGTGGGAGATCGCGCGGCCGCATCTCGAAGAGCTCGCGGAGAAGGTCCAGGAGACGACGTCAGCCTCCGTGCTCGACGGAGACGACATCGTGTTCGTCGCTCGGGTCGAGAGCAAACGGATCATGAGCATGACGCTCGGTGTCGGATCACGGTTGCCGGCGTGGGCGACTGCGATGGGCCGGATCTTGCTTGCGGAACTGCCATCTGACCAGCTCGACAGCTACTTCCGCAGGGTCACCCTCGCACCACTCAACGAGCGCACGGTTACCAGCGAGAAGAAGCTCCGCCGCACCATCGAGGACGCCAGGGTCAACGGATGGACCCTCGTCGACCAAGAGGTCGAAGAGGGGGTTCGCTCTCTCGCGGTGCCGATCCGCTCGCCCGCAGGCAGGGTTGAAGCCGCGGTCACCGTCTGTTCCCATGCGCTCCGTGTCTCACCTGAGCGTGTGATGAACGAATTCCTGCCACTCGTGCTCGAGGCGTCCCATCGCGTGACCGCAGATCTCGGGCGTCGCTAACGCGACGCCCGAGATCGGCTGTAGCTCCTACACGTCCGCTGCGAGAGGCTCTTCCGGGAGAGGACTGTAGAGCAACCCCATGTTCACGCCCCAGATGATGTGCCAAAGATAGATACCGAGGATCGCCTTCCACGCATCGGTTCCTAGGAAGCCCCCCAGGTTCTGGCTGAACCATCCGAAGTCGAATCCGAACAACTCGTTGAAGAGCTGAGGCACCCACCAAGCTGCGCTCAGTGTCGCCAGCACCAGCCCGAAGAGGATCGCTTTGACGACGTTCCCGCCGCGGGAATTGGGCAGCGGGATCCGCGGATGCACGACGAACGCGAAGAAGAGCCCGAACGAGATCCCGGTGAATAAGTGATAGACCGACCCTGCCCAGAACTGAGCGAGTGGGCTTGCATCCGTGCCGAGCAACAGGATGCCATTGAAGTTCGGCCAGCCGAGATCCGGCAGGTTGATGCCGTGATACCAGTAGCCGGTCACCGTCGCGATATGAGTGGCCACGAATCCCGCGACCAGTGCCGTTACCAGCCGGCTCGAGGACACCTCCGAACGGAACCGGGTGACTTCGACCTTTACCATGACGCCCCACCCCCCTTGTTCGCGATGCGAACAGACGTACGTATGACGCAGCGAACTATCGGCCAGCCGCGCCCGTGAAGTCAAATCCCTCCCACGGTGTCTCCTTCCTTTCCGACCGGCTGCTCACCCAGCCGCCGGCCTGCTCGTTCGGCCTCCCCACGACTCGGGAGGATCGGGGTATGGCGACCGTGGCGTCCCCGGGGCGAGGACGTCGACGGTTCCGATCGCGATCGCGGTGACTTGGGCGATCACGTCATGGATGTCGGGGTTGTTTGGAAGGACGCAGCGGAGATCCGTGACCCCCGCGTGTGCGAATCGGATGACGCGGTCCTGGCACTCTTCGAGGGTTCCGAAGATGCCCACCTGCGCCGGCTCACCGACCGCATCGAACAACGCCTCGCCGCGCGCACGCGCGTCGGCCTCGGCTCGCGTGCGGCCTATCGATACCGGAACCTCGAGCGCGATACCGAGCGTGGCAGGATCCCGCCCCGATCGAACACATGCCTCCCGGATAAGCGCCACGGCATCGTCGACGGAGGACACCGCTCCGGCCTGGATGATCACGTCGTCTGCCACCCTTGCGGCGACATCCATCTGCTTCGATGTGCTTGCCTCGACCGAGATGGGAGGTCCGCCGGGCTGCGGAGAGGCCACACCGAGCTCCGCATCCGAATCGCCGCCGAGTGCTGCCGGCTCCCCGGAAAGCAGCGTCCTCAGGTCGCGGGCATAGCGTTCAACCCGCGACACGGCACCCTCGGCGCCTGGGGCATCCAACCCGAAGCGACCGAGCTCTCGCTCGACCTGCTCGATAGAGAGCGCGAGCTCGAGTCGACCCCCCAGCGCCGCGTCGAGTGTCCCCGCCATGGCTGCGAGCAACCCCACCGGGCGAAACGCTGCGGTAAGGGTCGCACCGACACGAGCGCGTACGGCCGAAGTCGCCGCGAGCGTCAACGCGGTCCAGGCCTCCAGTCGAGGTTCGCCGTCGGGCGCCGAGAGATGATCGCGGACCCAGAGCGCGTCGATACCGGCCCCGTCGCACATCGCCGCGGTCTCGCGGAGCCTTCCCGGAGCGTTCCTCGTGTCCAGCACGACCCCGAGCCGGGTCAGGCGTCCGCGCGGGGGTCGAGTAGGCCGGAAGGTCGTCATAGAGGTAACGTGTTCGGCATCCGCACGCCTGTGCGCAACGCAGGCGCGAGCTTACCGGCGAGCCGATGAACAACGCAAACGAACATCGCGATGGAACCACCCTCCCCGCCTCGTTCTCCACGGCCTTACTCGGATTCGTTCGTGGACTGCGGCAGGCGTCGGTTCCGGTCTCCATGGTGGAAGCGCTCGACGCGTTCGCCACGGTTCGACACATCGACCTGGCGGATCGCGGTCAGCTGAAGTCCGCGCTCCGAGCGACCTTGGTGAAGCGCGCGGAACATGAAGTTGCGTTCGCCTCGCTGTTCGACAGTTACTTCGCGATCCAGCGTGAACAGGGTCGGGAGATGGCGGACGTGTCCACGAGTCTTGACCGTCTCACGCCCGCGGGGGAAGGAGAGGTCGAGGTCGGCCACTCTGGAGAGCCGACCGAGCTCCTCGAGGCACTCCTGGAAGCCCTTCGCTCCGGTGACGAAGAGGCGCTGCGCTCGCTGGCCTCGATCGCGGTCGAACGGCACGGTCGGATGGAAGCTGAAGGCTCGTCCTCGGAGCGGTACTACGTCTACCGGATCTTGCGCCAGCTCGAGCTCGCCGAGCTGCTTCGGCAGGCGATCGCCGAGGCTCGGGAGAATACGCACGAGCGATCGGGCCTGGATGACCGTTTGCTGAGGGAGGAGCTGACACGGCGGATCGAGGAATTCCGGCGGCTGATCGGCCAGGAGGTTCGTCGCAAGCTCGTCGAGCTGAAAGGGGCTCCGCTCGCGGCGGAGCTGTTCCATGATCGCCCGATCGAGGATGTCGATTTCCTGTCGGCTTCACCCGTGGAGCTCGCGCGGATGAGAGAGGCGATCCGCCCCCTCGCGCAGAAGCTCGCCGCTCGGATCGCGCACCGCCGGAAGTTGCGCAGGCACGGACGGCTGGATATCCGCCGGACGGTGCGACGATCGTTGTCGGCGGGCGGCGTACCCCTCGATCCGGTGTTCAGGTATCCGCGGGCATCCAAACCTGACCTCTACCTCCTTTGCGATATCTCCGGCTCCGTCGCCGAGTTCGCACGGTTCACGATGTCGTTGCTGTTCGCGATGAAGCAGGAGTTCGCGCGGATCCGTCTCTTCGTATTCGTCGACGGGATCGACGAGGTCACGGACGTGATGAAGGACGAGGCAACCTGGCTGTCCCCCCGGAATCTCCTCTACGGCACCAACGCGATCGCCGGCGACGGCCACAGCGACTACGGCAGCGTGTTCGAGCGCTTCTGGCATCACTACGGCTACGCCGATATCGATCCACGGTCGACGGTGATCATCACCGGCGATGCGAGGAACAACTACCGAGGGAGCGGGGAGGAGATCCTCGCCTCGATCCGGGATCGAGCCCGGAAGGTGTTCTGGCTGAACCCGGAGGCACGGTCGGAGTGGAACACGACAGATTCCATCATGGAAACGTATTTACCCGCCTGCAATGACGTGTTCGAAACGCGGAACCTCCGCCAGCTGGCGGCGTTCGTCTACGCGATCACTTGACTCTGTCCGAACAGCTCAAGCCCTAGCGAAGAGCAGATGAAGCTCGATCGTCCCTTGGTCGGCGACGGACAGCACGAGGAACCCGGTCGGGGGGTCGATCTCGTAGTCGGCGAGGGCGATATCGAAGCTTGCGACGACCTCGATCTGGTCACCCGTCCATCGTGCCTCGACCGGGACAGTGACCTCCCGCGCCACCCCGTGGACCGTGAGCTCCCCGATCGCTTCGGTCGTGAGCGTTTCGCCCTGGGCAGGCTCCTCAGCGAACTCGATCGGCTCCGTCAGCTGGAACGTCGCGGTCGGGAACGTATCGGTCTCGAGGCCACGCGTGCGGAGCTGGCCGTCGCGCCGGTCGTCGTCGCTTACGAGCGTGGTCATATCGACCTCCACCGAGAGCGACGTGATCGCGGTGCCGTCGATCATGAGAGTGCCTGTCACATCCTTGGTTCGACCCACGGCCGTGTTCGCGCCGACCCCAACTACCTCCTCCTGGATCCGGTAACCCGCGAACGTCGACGTCGCGTCGTCGAGCGAACCGGAGGTCATATCTACTGTCCAGCTCCCCTGAGCGGACCCGCCCGAACCGGCCGTGTCCTGGTCCGACGTCAGCGCCGCCTCCGCGGGGGCGTCACCGCCGAAGATCCTCAGCGCGAGGACGCCCCCCACTCCGACGATCGCCAGGATGATCGCCCCGGCGACGAACCAGATCGGTCGCCTTCTCCGCATCGTCCTCTCCTTCATCGCGCCGTCTCGCTCTCGAGGATCCACCTCACCACGCTCGGCTCCGAACGACCTTGGCTGAGGCTGAGAGGTTCCTGTGTCCCGCGTTTCCGAGAACCCCCTCGGCGGTCTCACAGGCTCCTCCCAGCATCGAGTGCTCCACTCGGTGATGACAGACCCCAAGGAGGTGTCGAAGATGTTGGATCGGGTCGGGCCACGCATGGAGCCGGGATGGTGGGCGGTCGTCGGCGACCTCGTCCCGCTGCTCTTCCTGGTGGCATTGGTCGCCTTCGGAATCTGGGCGGTGCGTCGGATCACCGACCAGGACCGGATCCAGGCGGCGGGCGTCGGTACGCCGGCGCCCCCCGCCGCCGACGGCGCCCTAGAGGAGCTCCGGCTCCGCTACGCTCGCGGCGATATCGATCGCGACGACTACGTGCAGCGCTTCCGCGACCTGGGCGGCGAGGGACCGGAGCCGGCTCCGCCGTCGCCACCGGCTCCGCGGGACGCTGCATGAGGCGCTGAAGGAGGAGTCGTGAGCCAAAACAGCGCGGGCGCGGTCCCCACCCCAGGTGGGGACCGCGTCCGTGTGCTCGTCGTCGACGATGAGGCGAACATCACCGAGCTGGTGGCGACCGCGCTGCGGTACGAAGGCTTCGAGGTGTCGACCGCGGGTGATGGCAGCTCCGCCCTCGCCTTGGTCGAGTCGTTCCGACCTCATGTGATCGTCCTCGACGTGATGCTCCCCGACCTCGACGGTTTCGAGGTGCAGCGCCGGCTCGTCGAGCGAGGGCAACGTGCCCCCGTGCTCTTCCTCACGGCCCGCGATGCGACCGAGGACAAGGTCCACGGCCTCACGATCGGCGGTGACGACTACGTCACGAAGCCGTTCAGCCTCGAGGAGCTGGTCGCGAGGATCCGGGCCGTGCTGCGACGCGCAGGCGGGATCGACGCGGCGACGGAGCGCCTCCGTTTCGAGGACCTCGAGATGAACGAGGACACCCATGAGGTCTGGCGCGGTGAGCGCGAGATCGACCTGACGCCCACGGAGTTCGGACTGCTCCGGCTCTTGCTCTCCAACCCCCGGCGTGTGCTGTCGAAGAGCCAGATCCTCGATCACGTCTGGCAATACGACTTCGGCGGTGATGCGTCGATCGTCGAGACCTACATCAGTTACCTGCGGAAGAAGGTCGACGTCGAAGAGCCTCGGCTGATCCACACGGTGCGGGGCGTCGGTTACGTGATCCGACTCCCCAGAGGCTGAGCGATGTCCCTCCGGACCCGGCTCGCGATCATGTCCGTCGCGCTGGTCGCGATCGGGCTGGTGGTCGCCGGCGTCACGACGTACGGCTACCTCACGACGTTCCTGACCGAACGAGTGGATTCGCAGCTCTTGTCGTCACGGCCGTTCGCGATCGGCGTGCTTGTTCGAGGTGAGTCCGGTGCGGGACCGGACCTCCCCGACCCTGCCGACCTAACGCTCCCGTTCGGCACGTACGCGGCGGTACTCGACGCCTCACGCGCGATCGTCGCGTCGACCTCGGTCCCGTCGCAGGCGAGCCTTTCTCGTCCCGACATCGGATCGCTCGACCGTGAAGTGGCCGGAGCCATCGGGCAGGAGCCGTTCACCATCGCATCGGAGGACGGCTCATTGGAGTATCGGGTGCTCGCATCACCGTTAGACACGTCGCCGGGCACGCTGGTGGTCGCGATCCCGCTGACCGAGGTCCACGACACCCTGCAGCGCCTCTTGGTGGTCGAGCTGCTCGTCGGCGGCGGGGTCCTGCTGCTTGTGGCTGTCGCCGCTCGGTATCTCGTGCGTATTGGTCTCCGCCCGCTCGAAGGTATCCGCGAGACGGCTGGTGCGATCGCGGCCGGCGACCTCACGCGGCGCGTGGAACCCACCGACGAGCGGACCGAGGTCGGTCAACTGGGTCGCTCGTTGAACGCGATGCTCGCGCAGATCGAAGTGGCGTTCGAAGAGCGACGCGCCTCGGAGTCCCGGCTCCGACGGTTCGTCGCCGACGCGTCCCACGAGCTACGCACGCCACTCACGTCGATTCGCGGCTACGCCGAACTCTTCCGCCGGGGTGCGGAATCTCGGCCTGAGGATCTCGAGAAGTCGATGGCGCGGATCGAGGCGGAAGCTTCGCGCATGGGTGTGCTCGTGGACGATCTTCTGCTCCTCGCACGGCTGGACCAAGGTCGCCCGCTGGAACGTGAGCCCGTCGAGCTCGCCGGCGTGGTCGCCGAGTCCGTCGAGGGCGCTCGAGTGATCGACCCCGAGCATCCGATCGACTTCGATGCTGAGGTGCCGGCCGACGTCATCGGCGAGAAGGGCCGGTTGCGGCAGGTGATCGACAACCTCCTCGACAACGCGAGGGTCCACACGCCGCCAGGCACCGCCGTCCGCGTTCGCGTAGCCACGGACGGGGACGATGTCGTCCTCTCCGTGCACGACGAAGGCCCGGGCCTGACGTCGGACGAGGAAGCCAGAGCGTTCGAGCGCTTCTACCGGGGCGACCCGGTGCGATCCCGGGCAACCGGAGGCGCAGGCCTCGGGCTCTCGATCGTGGCCGCGATCGTGCAAGCACACGGCGGGAACGTGCACGCATCATCTTCGGACGGACCTGGTGCGCGCTTCGAGATCCGCCTTCCGGCGCATGGCGCCGACGACCCTGTTCCTGATCGCGCGACGTAGTCGCGATCCGAACTCTCAGCCGATCCACAGCCGCACACCAGGGGTGATTCAGGCGCGCCCTATTGGATGCGGTCATCGGATCGAACAGGAGGATCGGGAATGTTCTTCACTTACCTCCGCCGAGAGCTCCGGCGGCGACGCAAGCAGGCGATCGTGGTCGCGCTCGGGCTCGGGCTCGGGATCGGTCTCGTGGTCACCATGTCGGCGATGGCTAACGGCGTCCGTGACGCCCAGGGAAGTGTCCTTCGGTCGCTCTACGGTGTGGCGACCGACGTCACGATCACCACGGAAGCAGAGCAGGGAGAAGGCGGCGAGGCTCGCTTCGGCCTCAACCCAGGCGACGAAGGGCAGCAGGGAGAGGAATTCACGAGGGACCGTCTCCTCGCGCAGCCGGGCCTGGGGACGATGAGCGACGATGACGTCGAGACGGTCTCGGAGATCTCGGGCGTCGACTCGGTGTCGGGCGGACTGGCCCTCACCTCGATCCGCCTGGAGGGCACGTTCGCGGAGCCACCCGAGACATTCGACCCGGAGGAGGCTCCCACGGTCGCCCCCGTCGACATCTCGACGTTCTCGATCGCAGGTGTCGACGTCACGTCTGCCGACGTCGGACCAGTGACGTCGTCCCAGATCGTGGACGGGCGCTTCTTCGCCGACGACGAGACGGACGCGGACGTCGCGATCATCGACGCCAACTACGCGGAGCAAGAGGACCTTGATATCGGGTCGACGATCGAGATAGGCGGCACTGACTTCGAGGTGATCGGCATCTCGGAGGCGCCCGCCGGCGGGGACGCCGTGAACGTCGCGATCCCCATCGATCGTGCTCGCGATCTGGCGAACCTCGATCACGACGCGGTGAACCGGATCTACGTCAAGGCGACGAGCTCGTCGGAGATCTCGGCGGCCAAGGCGGCGATCCAAGACGCGCTACCCGACGCCACGGTGACGACGGCGGACGACCTCGCCGCGCAGGTGACCGGCTCGTTGTCCGCGGCATCGAACCTAGCGGGCGACCTGGGGCGATGGCTCTCGGTCGTCGCGCTGGTCGCCGCCTTCGTGGTCGCGAGCCTGCTCACGATGTCCGCCGTCGGCCGTCGCGTGCGCGAGTTCGGGACCCTGAAGGCGTTGGGCTGGCGAAGCCGTCGCGTGGTTGGCCAGGTGATGGGGGAGTCGCTCGCGATCGGTCTGATCGGAGGCCTGATCGGGATCGGGCTCGGGCTCACGGGCTCGTGGCTCGTTGAAGCGTTCTTCCCGAGCCTCGAGGCCACGAGTGGGCTCACAGGCGGCGCCTTCGCGGGGCCCGATGGCCCAGGAGGTCTCACTGACGCGCTCTCGAACACCGTGAGCGTGCCCTTGCACGCAGGCGTGTCGCCCACCCTCGCCGCATTGGCGATCGGGCTCGCCGTCCTTGGAGGGCTCGTTGCCGGGTCGTTCGGAGGCTGGCGAGCCGCCCGGCTCCAGCCGGCTGAGGCGCTGCGGAGGGTGGAGTGACACCGCATGGATCGGCCGCAAAGCCACGACGAGATGGGAGGAACAGCGACATGTACGAGCTTCGGAAGGTGACGAAGACGTTCCGCAAGGACCGCGGCACGGTGACGGCCTTGCGCGACGTTGATCTCGAGATCGATGAAGGCGACTTCCTCGTGATCCAAGGTCCCACCGGCCAGGGCAAGAGCACTCTCCTGCAGTTGCTGGGAGCGCTCGACCGCCCAACCTCCGGGGAGGTCCGATTCGAGGGGAACGACCTTGGTGTGATGCGGGAAAGTCAGCTGACGGGCCTTCGGGCGAGGAGCTTCGGCTTCGTGTTCCAGGGCTTCAACCTGATTTCGACGCTGTCCGCACAGGAGAACGTCGAGACGGCGCTCGCGCCGCTTCGGGTCTCAACCCCGGAGCGGCGCGAGCGCGCCATACATGCCTTGGCCGATGTGGGCCTGGCCGAACGCGCGCGCCACTTGCCATCGGAACTCTCCGGCGGGGAGCAACAACGGGTCGCGATCGCGCGCGCGCTCGTCCGTGAGCCTCGGGTGATCCTCGCGGATGAACCGACGGGCAACCTGGACGAACGGACCCGGGACGAGATCTTCGAGCTCCTCGAAGGACTGTGGGCGCGCCGCGGCCAGACCGTCGTCGTCGTGACCCACGATTCCAAGCTCGCGAGGCGCTCGCCACGCACCGCTTGGATCCACGACGGCGCCTTGACCATGTTCGAGGGACGGAACCGATCGCCGGCGAACGCGTCCGACGGCACGGCGCCACAGATCCCTCCGGCTCCCACTCGGGAGGAGGTGGCGATCATGCCTGATGAGTAGCTGGCCTCGGCCCCGCGAACGAGGCCCGCCTCGTGCGGGCCTCGTTCTCGCCCCTCAAACCAACCGGAGCGACGGAGAACCACGATGTCGACAACCCGAGCGATAGGCAAGGTGCGGACTTCAACGGCCGCGGTCCTTCTGACGATCCTGGTCGCGTGCGGCGCCACGCCGGACGAGCCGCCAGCCGCGGAGGCTTCCGCAGTGACCATCGACGCCGACCTCCTCGCGGCCACCGATGCCAGCGACGAGCCGATCGTTGAGGTCGTGGCCGCGACCACCCCGTCCGTGGTCACGATCACGAGCCAGGTGGAGACGTTCACGCCGTTCGGGCGATCGGACGGCCAAGCCGTCGGCACCGGCTTCGTCGTTCGCGCGGATGGCTTCATCCTCACGAACCAACACGTCATCGACGGTGCATCGGCCGTCACGGTCACGCTCGCATCGGGCGAGGAGCGCACGGCGAGCGTTGTCGAGGAGGATGCAGTACAGGACCTCGCTGTCCTGAGAATCGACGCGGAAGACCTCCCCACCGTCACCCTCGGGAACTCGGACGGACTCGCGACGGGTGAGACCGTGGTGGCGATCGGGTACGCCCTCGACCTGTCGGGTGGACCGACCGTCACCTCCGGCATCATCAGCTCGCTCGACAGGACGATCGATGTGCGGGATCCGGGTAGCCCAGGGGCGACCGTGCGCACGTATGACGGCCTCCTCCAGACGGACGCAGCCCTGAACAGTGGGAACTCCGGTGGTCCACTGGTCACGCTCGACGGACTGGTGATAGGAATCAACGTCGCGGGCGGCGACGGGGTCGAGAACATCGGCTTCGCGGTCCCGATCGATGCCGCCGCGCAATTGCTCGGCGAGGCGTTCGGGAGCACAGCATGAGCTCCCCGATCCTCGTATTGATGACGTTCGCGCTTGTGACGGGATCGATCCTTCTAGGCTACGCCTGGTTCTACCATCGCTCGCTCCGAGACGTCGACCGATGAGCAGCGCCCGGTGCTCCCGCCAAGACCTCAGAACCTGATTCGCGCTTTGCAGGCTAGGGGTTAGGACTGCATCAACGCTCTGGCCGAGACGATCATCGGGCTCTACAAGGCCGAGCTCATCCGCCGGCTCGGGCCGTGGAAGGGGCTCGATGACGTCGAGTACGCCACGCTCGAGTGGGTCGACTGGTTCAACCATCGCAGGCTCCTGGAGCCGATCGGATACGTTCCGCCCGCAGAGTTCGAGGCCGCCTACTGGAGCAAGGAGGGCTCCGAGGAAGATGCGACACTCAGAAACCCGAGCCTCCGATGAACCTGGGGCGGTTCAATCACCCACCAGATGGATGACGCCGGCGCCCGGACCAGCTCTTCACGTGCACATCGGACCCTCGATCGCGCGGAACACCGGTCGGGGCCTCCTTCAGCGGAGTTCTGCGATGTCGGGGACCCTAGTTTTGAGAGCACCCCTTGGTCGGTCGGTCGGTTGGTTGGTTGGTTGGTTCGACGGTCGGTTGTGGGGTGTTCGCAGAAGTCCCTGACCACACGGTTTGCTCCACTTCTGGAGGACTTCCCACAGGTTAAGGAGGGTACCTCCCACAGCAGGTCAGGGGCATATTCGGAGACCTCGCGTCCATACGGTGAGTGCGAGGCACCCTCAAGCAATCTCCATGCCATGCGTAGAGCATGATCGCAGGATGGTCGAGCCCTTCCAAGATTCAGCACCCTGAAGGGGTCGGAAACTCGCGATCGCTAAGGTCCGACACTTACGATCCATTAGGCGGCTCTCGCTCGGTACTCATTGATGAGTCCGCCGACGACACCCTTGCGTCGGATGTCCTTGATCGGGACC